>CAMTUW010000017.1:0-103267 GCA_947085035.1 uncultured Actinomycetes bacterium | reverse complement strand
TATCAACTGATATTATAGGAAGTATCCGCGAACAAGCTTGGTTGCAGGTGACGCGTCACGCAAGGAGTCCCGCAGGTGTTTCTCAGAATGATCGCTCCTGCAATACACGCACCGTGGTGCGGATTTGAAGCTTGAAGTTCGACAGCGCGTCCTCGCTCTAGCACAGGAGAAGTATCCCCGAGCAACTCGTCCAGCAGCCGCTCAGCACGCCCCGGTCATCCCCTCACCCAACGTGACCACGACCGTCTGTCCCGCGACCAAACCGGCCGCCGGCAACCGCACATCCAGGTACTCAAGCGTGGTGCCAGCCGCCTCTTCTCCGTCGATTCGCTCCACTAGAACCTCAACGGCGCATCCCAACAGCGCCCCTGCGAATGCTTCGCGTAGTCGCGTGTCCAGTGCTCGCAACGTCCGGGCACGCTCTGCCTTCACCTCTGGCACGACCCGTGCGGTGCGCGCCGCGGCGACAGTTCCCTCGCGCGGCGAGTACCGGAACACGTGCAGCCGGCTGAAACCAACCCGCTCGCACAACGCGTGTGTCGCCGCGTGATCATCGTCGGTCTCGCCCGGGAAACCCGCGATCACATCGGTCGTCACCGCGAGCCCGGGCACTGCGCTCCTCGCCGCCTCGATGCGCTCCACGTACTGAGCCGCCGTGTACCGGCGCCCCATCGCCTCGAGCACCGCATCCGAGCCGTTCTGCAGCGGCACGTGCAGATGCGGGCACACGACATCGCCGTGCTTCGCCATCACCGCGAGCAACTCATCGGTCACATCCGGCGGTTCGATGCTCGACAAGCGCAGTCGCGAGATGCCGGTCTGCGCCACCGCACCGACCAGCCCCGGCAGGCCCATGTCGCCGTCTGAATACCGCCCTAGGTTGATCCCAGTCAGCACCACCTCGCACACACCTTCGGCGGCCAGCGCCGCGACTTCGGCGATCACGTCGGCGACGGGCATGGAGCGGGGCAACCCGCGAGCATACGGGACGATGCAGTAGGTGCAGAAGTTGTCGCAGCCGTCTTGGATCTTGACCGGCACGCGGACGCGGAAGCCCTCGCCGGTGCGCGGGGCGCGCGCGGGGGCGGGAGTCGCGAACGGGTCGGCTGCGGCCAGCCCCAGCGCAGTCGCTACCCGGACAGCGACCGCCTCCTTGTCAGCCTCGACCAGGACCCGCTCGCCCAGCGCTCGAAGCGCCTCGGCGTCGATTGCGGCCAGGCACCCGGTCACCACGACCACCGGCTCCCCTGCCGCCTTCAGCGCATGCCGGACTGCCTTGCGGGCCTTGGCGTCGGCCTCGCCGGTCACGGTGCAGGTGTTCACGACGATCACAGCGGCTTCGTCCTCCTGGACCATGCGGCAGCCGCGGCCCAGCAGTTCGGCGGCCATCGAGTCGCTCTCGACGCGGTTGACTTTGCAGCCCAGCGTCTTGAACGCGACCGCGAGGTTGTGCGCACCGGACGTCGCAGCACTCACCGAGCGTTCCCCAGCCCACCCAGCTCATGTATCGCAAGTCCCAGCGCGATCAGCGCGGCGGTCTCTGCGCGCAGCACGTTCACACCAAGCGTCGCGGTCACAGCGCCGACGTCGGTCAGCTCCTCGACCTCCTCGGCGGTCAGGCCGCCTTCGGGGCCCACCACAACCGCCACGCGCGCATCGGCCCGCCCGCGCACAGGAGCCAGCGCGGTCGCGAGACCCTGCCCCTCGCTGCTCGTCTCTTCCCACAGCACCACCACGCGATCGAAGTCGGCCAGCAGCTCCGGCAGCACGCTCGCGCTCACGGGGTCGTGCACCACCGGCACGCTGTTGCGGTGCGCCTGTTCGGCCGCGGACTTCGCGATGCGTCGCCAGCGCGTGCCGCGCTCGGCGCGCTTCGCGGCGTCCAGGCGCACGATGCTCCTCGCAGCCATGAACGGCAGCACTTCAGTCGCGCCCAACTCCACGGCGTGGCGAACGATCGCGTCCATCTTCTCGCCCTTCGCGACGCCTTGGACCAGCACCACAGCGGGCTCGCGCGTAAGTTGCGGCAGTTGCTCGACGGCCACGCCCGTCAGCACAGCGACCGAGGCGTCGACCACTTCAACGCGCAACACAGCACCGTTGGGCTCGACGAGCTCGATCACCTCGCCGGAGCGCACGCGCAACACGTTCACGGCGTGGTGCAGGTCCTCAAGCGAAAGTGGCGCCGTGACCGGTGAGCCATGGGCCGAGACCGGCAGCGGCGCTGTCAGGAAGAATCGGTGGGCGGACATGTCGCGTCAGCCCCTCAGCCAATCTTTGAGTTTCTCGAGAGTGCTCTTCACTTCGCTGGCATCGTCACCGAACTCTGCGGAGAGCTCCTTCAGGAGTTCCTTTTGGCGCTTCGAGAGCTTCTTGGGCACATCGATACCCAGGTGCACGATCAGGTCGCCTCGGCTGGATCCACCCGGACGTGGCATACCGCCGCCTCTCAAGCGGACGGTGTCGCCGTGCTGGGTGCCCGACGGAACCTTGATGCTGTTGTCTTCGAGCAGCCCGCACACCGTCAGTTCGGCGCCCAGTGCCGCCTGGGTGATCGTGACGCTCGACTTGCAGTGCAGATCATCCCCCTCACGATGAAGATAGTCGTGAGGTGCGACACGCACGGCAACGATGAGGTCGCCGGCCAGCGCACCGCGAATGCCCGCCTCGCCTACTCCCCGCAGTTGGATCTGTTGGCCGTCACGGATACCAGCCGGGATCTTCACGCTGATGTGCTGGCGATCCGGGACGCGACCGGAACCCTGGCACTCCTCGCAGGGCTGCTCGATCACCTGACCGCTTGCACTGCAACGCTCGCAGGGAACGACCGTCTGCATGGTACCGATGAACGTCCGGCGCTCCGCCATGCGCTGGCCCGAGCCGCGGCAGTCAGAACAGGTCGTGACTCCCCCGTTTTCGGCAGAGCCCGTTCCGTCGCACACGTCGCACGTGGCAAGGCGGTCGATCACGACGTCTTTCTCGACGCCGGTGGCCGCCTCTTCCAGCGTGATGCCCAGCGTCATGGACATGTCGCGGCCCTCGCGTCGAGCACCACGCGCAGCACCTGACACGCCCCCGAAGAACGCGCTGAACAGGTCACCCATGTCAAAGCCGGGACCGCCGCCGAACAGGTCGTTCAGATCGACGTAGCCACCCGCGGGGCCGGAGCCGCCCGCACCGCGACCAACGCTGCCGAACCGGTCATACTGCTCGCGCTTGCCGGGATCGGACAGTACGTCGTAGGCCTCGTTGATCTCTTTGAAGCGGTCCTCGGCGTCTTCTGCCTTGTTCACGTCGGGGTGAAACTCGCGAGCCTTGCGCCGAAACGCGCGCTTGACCTCTTCAGCGTTGGCCGAACGCTCGACTCCCAGAGTCTCGTAGTAATCTCGGGTACTTGCTGGCACGTGTCCTTCTCCCTACTCGATTGGTCATTGATCCGAGAGTGTCTCGGTGAGCCTGACCGAAGCCGCGCGCACGGCTCCGATGGTGTGCTGGTAGTCCATCCGCGTTGGCCCCACGACTCCCACGAGTCCCTCGGCTGCACTCGCGTCTCCCGCCGAGTAGGCCGAAGCGACGATGCTCACGTTGCCCAACTCGACGCGCTGGTTCTCATGACCGATGCGCACGATGAGGTCCTTTGTCGTGAGGACCTCCGAGAGCGACTCAAGCACGGCGATGCCGTCTTCCAGGAACTCGATCAGCGGTCGCGCCCGCTCGGCGTCGTGAAACTCCGGATGCGCGAGAAGCGCGGGAACCCCGGCGTGGTGCAGCCGGTCGCGTGCGGCCTCGGCCAGCGCGTCGATGATCTCGTCGACCACGCACCCGAGCAGCGCCTCGTCAGCCGATGCAGCAGCGGAGCCCTGGTCAAGCGCGTTCTTGATCGGCCTGATCTCGCAGGCGCGCTTGCCAACGACCGAGGCGTTGAGCGCACGCTCGACCTCGGAGAGCCGCTCGGGCGACACGTCAAGCGGCAGATCGATGGAGCGATTCACGACCTGGCCCGTCTCGGTGATCAACACGAACAGCGCGCGTCGCGGTGCCATGGAGAGCAGATCGAGCCTTTTCAGACGGGCCACGGTGATGCTCGGCGCGATCGTCACCGCGATGCAGCGCGTGAGTTGCGTGAGTGCGACGGTCGTATCGCGCATGACCTCGTCTATCTCGACGCGGTTGGTGCGCGGTGACGGGGCGGGTTTCTCGACGGAGGCGGTGGAGTCCGGGTGTTCCAGCAGGTCATCGACGAACGAGCGGTACCCCGTGTCCGTTGGTATGCGACCCGCAGAGACATGGGGCTGCACCACGAAGCCCGTCTCCTCGAGAATCGAGAGCTCGTTTCGCACCGTCGCTGGGCTACAGCCCAGATCATGGCGTTCGACAAGCGTCCTCGAGCCCACGGGCGAGGCGCTGGTGACGTATTCCTCGATGAGTGCCTGCAGCACTCGGCGGCGGCGATCGTTCAGCATGAGCGAGACTGACTCCCTGACTCGTGACCCACGAGGTCGGATTCTGGCACTCGATTATAGCGAGTGCCACCACACCCTGCCGAAGACCTCGTTGCCGAGCAGCCAGCCGCGCTCGGTGGTGCGCCAACGGTCGCTTGCCGGGCCGGGCGTGTCAGAGATGGCGCGCTCAACGAGTCCCTCGCGGGCGAGCTCTTCGAGAACCGCAGTGACGCCGGCGGCATCAGCGTCACTGGCCGTGATACCGCGTGTGAGCCGAAGCCCCAGCATCGCGTCTTCGCGAAGAGTCGCTTCGGGTCCGAGAACCTCCTCGGCAGAGGGCGTGACCGACGTCGGCGCCTCGAGGAAGGCCTCGATGTCGGCGTGGGTCGTGAAGCGGACGCGCGCACCATCGGGTGGCGCTGGCAGCATGCTCGCGGCGGCCGGTCCCACGCCGAGGTATGCGCCGCCGGTCCAGTACCTCAGGTTGTGACGACACTCATGTCCGCTTCGCGCGTAACTCGCGACCTCATAGCGCTCAAGGCCTGCCGCCCGAAGAGCAATGGCGGCAAGAACCATCTGCTCGGCAGCTGTATCGGCATCGGTGTCGGGAACCTCTCCGGCTTCGATGCTCAGCGATAGTGGAGTGCCGTCCTCGACGGAGAGCGGGTAGACGCTCACGTGCTGCGCGCCCGTGGCGATCGCTGATTCGACAGTCCGCTCCCACGAAGCGTTCGACTGGACGGGTACGCCGCACATCAGATCGACGGAGAAGGACATCCCCGCATCAGAGAGCAGATTCGCGGCCGCACGCGCACGGCTCGCGGTGTACGGGCGCCCTAACCACGTGAGCACGTCATCGTCGAAACTCTGAACGCCCAGCGACACCCGGGTGACTCCGGCCGCACAAAGCTCGGCCACGAGGGCCGCATCAAGCGAATCCGGATTGGCCTCGACGCTGACTTCGGCGTCTTTCGGGACGCCGGGCAGCGCGCGCAACTCACGCACGAGCGTGGGCAGCCGCGCGCCCAGCAGCGTAGGCGTCCCGCCACCCACGTAGATCGTGGGAACGCAGGCGAGCAGCCCCGCCCGTTCATGCGCTTGAACGGCCGCCATCACAGCGTCACAGAACGCATCGAACACAGACGCGCACGCCGGGTCAGCGGGGTCTGCGGACGAGGAGAGAAAATCGCAGTAGGCACACTTGGACGCACAGAACGGCACATGGACGTAGAGCGAGACATCCTCGACGGCGGTCGGCGCGTTCACAACGCCGCCAGATACGACTGGTAGTCAACCAGCAGCTGATCGAGTTCTTGCGGCGTCTTCGCCGAGTTCACGCGCTCGCGCACATGACTCGCGCCCGGCATGCCGTGGACGTACCACGCGACGTGCTTTCGCATGCGCGCCACGGCATGGATACCCGCGAACTCGACCAACGCCGAGGCGTGCTCGCGCGCGACCTCGATGCGCTCACGGTGCGTGGGCGGTGCCAGAACCTCGCCACGGTCGATCAGTGCGCGGGCCTCTCGAAAGATCCACGGGTTGCCTTGCGCCCCGCGCGCGACCATCACGGCGTCGCAGCCGGTCTGTTCCAGCATCGCCTTGGCGTTCGCGGCACTGAGCACGTCGCCGGAGCCGATCACCGGCACCTTCACCGCCGCCTTGACGCGCGCGATGACATCCCAGTCAGCCTGACCGTGGTAGAACTGCGAGCGAGTCCGACCGTGAACAGCCACGGCCGCTGCACCGGCATCCTGCATCGCCAGCGCGAACTCGACCGCTGTGTCGTCTTCGGCGGCGAACCCCTTTCGGAACTTCACCGTGACCGAGAGCGGCGCGATGGCGGCGACCACTGCCCGGACGATCGCGGCCGCACGCTCCGGGTCGCGCATGAGGCCGGCACCCTCGCCCTTGTTCGCGATCTTGGCCACCGGGCAACCCATGTTGATGTCGATGAGCGCGACGTTCTTCCCGTAACGCTCTACGATGAGCGCCGCCTGATCGGCCATGAGCTCAGGGTTCCCACCGAACAGCTGGACGCCATAGGGCACCTCGAGCGGGTGATACGCGAGCAGTTTGCGCGCTGTGGGCGAGTCCGGGTGGTGGTGCAGGCCCATCGCGCTGACCATCTCGGTGTACGTGAGCCCGGCGCCCATGCGCTTGCAGATACCGCGAAACGGCGCCTCCGTCACGCCCGCCATGGGCGCGAGGAGCACGTTGTTCGCATGCAGGATGTCTGTGATGGGATTCGAGGTCATGCAGGGCAGAGTATCCCGAGCGGGCGGGGTTGTCATGAGCGGATCGTACCTGTACTATTACCTGTACAGGTACGAGCTTTGGAGGTAGAACATGGACTCTATTCCCTACACCACACTGCGCGCCAACCTCGCGGACCAGATGGATCGTGTCTGCGAGGACCACGTTCCGCTCGTCATCACCCGCAAGGGGTCGGGCTCGGTGGTGATGATGTCGCTCGCTGACTACGAGTCCATCGAAGAGACGAACTACCTGCTCCGCAGCCCGAACAACGCGCGTCGGCTGCTCGCTTCGATCGCCCGGCTTCGAGCCGGTGAGGGCATCGAAAGGGAGCTCTTCGAGTGAAGGTCGTCTTCGACGAGGATGCGTGGGATACGTACGTCGCCTGGCACAAGGACGACGGCAAGATCGTCCAGCGGATCAACAAGCTTATTTGCCACATCCAGCGCAGCCCGTTCGAGGGGATCGGCAAGCCGGAACCGCTCAGGGGCACGTTGTCCGGCTGCTGGTCGCGCCGCATCATACAAGAACACCGCATGGTGTACGAAGTCGCGGGCGATGAACTCAGAATCGCGCAGCTCAAGTACCACTACTGACGAACCTCGCCCAACCGGCCCTACCCTGCGAGCGTCAGGAGCTGCCAGCCGTAGAACGCGCTTGCCGCAACCGCGTATGCGATGACGGCCATGTACCACTTCCCGCCCATCTTCGGAGTCCGGATGGGGGCGATATTGAGCACCGAGAGCCCCATCAGCGCGGCGTAGAGCACAATCCCGAAGGTTGGCGCGCCCAGCACCCCCTGAAAGGCGAACAGCGCCACTAGGATGATCACGTTGTTGTCCAGCGCGAGTCCACGGTACGTCGAGCCTTCCACAAGCCCGAACACGTTGAAGTAGGCCAGCCGCACGACACTCGCGGAGAAGATGACGATCGCGCCGGGGAGGTACCACGAGCTGAACCCTCCCACCGACAACAACAGCACGGCAGGTGCAACGCCGAAACTCACCACGTCGATGAGCGAATCGAGCTGGCCACCGTACTCGCGCTGCTCGGCGGTCCGGTTCTTAATGCGCCGGGCGATGCGGCCGTCGAGCCAGTCAAACGTCACGGCCCACACGAGCCCGATCATCGCAGCCGGGAAGTTCCCCAGTATCGCGAAGTAGATGCCCAAGACAGCGCAGATGAGCCCCACCAACGAGAAGCGATTGGGCAGATCCCAGGCGTACCAAAGCATGGACTGGGGCTCTTCGACGGGTGTGTTTTGGGTCATCGCTCCTCCGATTCAGCCAGTATCCGAGTCAGCGCCGCGATGAGCGTCGCGTTCTCCCCGTGCGTGCGGCTCGCGATGCGTACGTAGCGCTCCGATTCGGGCATCGTTTTGCCGGCACAGTCCTTGATGAAGATGTTGTCCTCGATGAACAGCTGTTTCGCGATGTCGGGACCTGAAGGGGACGAATCCGGCAAACGGCACATGACGAAATTCGCCTGGGGCGAGTAGGCCGTCAGCCCCGGTATGGCCCCAAGCCCCTCGAAGAACGCTGAGCGCTCAGCGCGCACCAACTCGCAACTCTCGACGAACTCTTGACGCAGGTCCGGCGCGAGGCGCAAGAACTCTTCGGCGAACCCGTTGAGGTTCCAGATGTGCAGGCCATCACGCATCCGCTTCGCGAGGTCCTCGTTAGCGGTGAGTAGGTAGCCGATTCTGATGCCGCAGATGCCGTAGGCCTTGCTCATCGACTTCATGACTGCGAGATTCCGGTGCTCAGCGACGTCTTGCTCCAGCGATTCGGCCGCCCCGGCATCAGCGAAGTCGATGAATGACTGGTCGAGCACCAGTGTGCAGTCATGCCCTTCGAGCAGAGCCAGCAAACGCAACAAGTCCGCGCGTGGCACAAGGAGCGACGTGGGGTTGTTCGGCGAGACGATCACCGCGAAGTCCGCACCGGAGCTGATGGCTCGGGCAGCGAAGCGGTCGACATCGAGCTCGAATGAGGGTGCATCCAGTGCGAACTCGACTGCGACACCTTCAGGGGCAGCGTCCGTGTATTCATTGAACGACGGAACGGGGATGATCAGCTTCTTGGCCACGTGGCCGCAGAGAATCTTGATCAGTTCAGCGGCACCGTTGCCCACGACGACTCTGCCGGGCGGCTGCCCGATCAGCGTGCCGACCAGGCCGGCCAAGACGTCTTGCGCAACGGGATAGTTGAGTACGAGTTCATGGATTTGAGCGCCGAACTCGTCAAACAGCCACTGCGGCGGAAAGTGCAGGTTGTACAGGTAGGCGTGGTCAACGAATCCGTGACGCCAGTAACCGCCATGCTCAGACTGAATCTCTTGGTATTTGTTCGCTCTGGAGGTTCGCACATCGCGCGTAAGGGGCTCGATCACACTGCCACCAGCTTGACCTCACGCGCCGTCCGAACCCGCATCGTCTCCGAGTGGCGCGGGAAGATCAGTTCCGCGGCAGCGAGGTCTGCAAGCGTGTCGATCTCGTACCAGCTGTTCGCATCGAAGACGACGGACGTCAGCGCCATGCTACCGTCGGCGATCATCTCAGCGAAGACGGACTCGTAGTAGTCACCGGTTCGCTTGCGCGTTATGTAGGTGTCGAGCCTCGCACAGACGGCGCGCCACGTGTCGCATGAGAAACTGTAGATGTTGACCGTCTTGTAGTGCGTCGCATCGGGGCGGCTCATCTCGCCGAGGCAAAACGCCGACACGCTACTCTTCCCGGCCAGTGTGACGGTCGTACCATTCATCCATGGCAGCTGCCGAGATATGGCCACGCGGTCGGGCAACAGCATCTCCTCAAGCAGTGGCGGGCGAAAGACGAGGTCGCTTTCGATGAGCAGGAACGGCTCGTCGATGAGGTCTCGTGCGAGCCAGAGGCTGTAGATGTTGTTGGTCGTCCGATAGCACGGACTGATCACGTACTCGATGGCGATGTCTCCCGAGCGGTCGCCGAGGTAGTCTTGAATCGAGTCCGACTCGTGGCCCACAACGACGACCAACCGTGTGAAATCATAGAGACTCAGCGTGCGGAGAAGGCGCTCTAGGATCGAAACGCCGCTCAGACTCACCAGACACTTGGCGGTTGCGTCCGTCAGGGGTGAGAGTCTGCTTCCCATACCGGCCGCCAGCAGCAGGGCGGTTCTGGGACGCTCATCGCGTGCTTCGGTGACTCGGCGCATCTTGGCTCCTCGAGCGTCGCGGCGCGGCGCCACATCGATGCAGCGCGGAACCGACGCCAGGCCTCTGAGCAGCGTGGCGGGGCGTAGCGGACGTGTAAGACGTCGGGACCTCTCCGGTGCGGCGCGCCCCCAGCGGCACGTGGGCCGACGGCGAACTTTGAGGTTCGCCCGGCAGCAGGAGAAGTGAGAGGAGTACAACCATCGTGAGTCTTGGCTGAAACGCCGCAAGACGCAGCGCAATAGAGGTAACCGTAGCCGATTACGAGGCAAAACGCGAATCAGACCCCCGTGAGGGCGCCCATTCGACGCCTATTCGTCGACCTTCAGAATCGCCATGAAGGCCTCTTGGGGCACCTCCACGTTTCCGATGTTCTTCATCCGTTTCTTGCCCTTCTTCTGCTTCTCGAGTAGCTTACGCTTGCGGCTGATGTCACCGCCGTAGCACTTGGCGAGAACGTCTTTTCGCTTGGCGCGCACCGTCTCGCGACTGATGATCTTCGCGCCGATCGCCGCCTGGATCGGTACCTCGAACATCTGGCGCGGAATGATGCCGCGCAGCTTCTCGGTGAGCATTCGGCCCCGCTCGTACGCCTTGTCCTTGTGGACGATGAATGAGAGCGCATCGACGGGCTTGCCAGCCAGCAGGATGTCGAGTTTGACGAGTTTGCCGGGTCGGTAGCCGATGTATTCGTAGTCAAGGCTCGCATAACCCTTCGTACGGCTCTTCAGCTGATCGAAGAAGTCCATGATCAGTTCGGACAGCGGCATCTCATAGTGCATCTCGACAGTGGTAGCCGACAGGTACTGCATGTTCACGAACGTCGCGCGGCGGCGCTGGCTGAGCTCCATCACCGCGCCCACGTAATCGGGCGGCACCAGAACCGTGGCCTTCAGGTACGGCTCCTCCATGCGATCGAGTTTCGAGGGATCCGGCATGTCTTGTGGCGAGTGGAGAGCTTTCATCTCGCCGTTCAGGAGATATGCGTGGTACTCCACACTGGGCGCCGTGGCCAAAAGATCGAGATCGAACTCGCGCTCAAGACGCTCCTTGACCACTTCCATGTGGAGCAATCCGAGAAAACCCACTCGGAATCCGAAGCCGAGCGCGTGGCTCGACTCGGGCTCGTACACGAGTGCCGGGTCGTTCAGTCTGAGCTTGTCGAGCGCGTCTCGCATCTCGGGGTACTGATCTCCGTCGATGGGAAACATGCCCGTGTAGACCATCGGCTTGACCTCGCGATACCCGGCGAGCGGCTTGGTGGTTCCGCCCTTGGCCCAGGTGACCGTATCGCCGACCTTGACGAGTGATGGGTCCTTCAGGCCGGTGATCAGGTAGCCGACCTCGCCAACGGTGAGCTCGTCCACCGGCAGGTTCGCGGGTCGACGCACGCCGACCTCCTCGACGTCGGTCACCGTGTCGGTCGCCATCATCCGAACCTTCATGCCTTTGCGAACCGAGCCGTCCATGATCCGAATGAGAGCGACCACGCCGCGATATTCGTCGAAGTACGAGTCGAAGATGAGCGCCTTGAGGGGTGCGGTCGAATCGCCAACGGGTGCCGGGACGCGAGCGATGACGGCCTCGAGGGCATCAAGCACGCCGATGCCCGACTTGCCCGAGGTGAGCACCGCGTCGTCGGCCGGGATCGCGAGGCCCTCTTCGATCTCGTGGCGCACACGCTCGGCGTCTGCGGCCGGCAGGTCGATCTTGTTGATGAGCGGGATGATCTCAAGCCCGGCGTTCATCGCCATGAGTGCGTTCGCGACCGTTTGAGCCTCGACGCCCTGTGCCGCATCAACGACCAGTAGCACACCCTCGCACGCCTCAAGTGAACGCGACACTTCATAGGTGAAGTCGACGTGGCCGGGCGTGTCGATGAGGTTGAGCTGGTAGGTGTGGCCGTCCTTAGCGTCGTACATGACGCGGACGGACTGCGCCTTGATGGTGATGCCCCGCTCACGCTCGATGTCCATGGAGTCGAGGAGCTGCTCCATCATGTCGCGCTCATGCACGGTGTGCGTCAGTTCCAGAATGCGGTCGGCCAGGGTGGATTTCCCGTGGTCGATATGAGCGATGATCGAGAAGTTGCGTATGTACTCGGGATTCGTGGTCATAGCGCGACAGTCTAGCAAGGAGTCTCCTCAATCGCGAGTTGGCGACGCGCGGGAGCGTGTGCTAAAGTATCCCGGTTCGTCGACACCCCACTGTCGAGGGCATCATCTGAATGGAAAGGGTAAGGCCACCGTGGCGAATATCAAGAGCCAGAAGAAGCGCATCCTCACCAACGAGAAGGCGCACCAGCGTAACAAGGCCGTCAAGTCGGAACTCAAGACGGCGACCAAGAAGGTCCACGCCGCGATTGATGCAGGAGACGCAGCCGCCGCCAAGGCCGCCGCTCTCGACGCGTCCAAGCTCTACGACAAGGCCTCGAGCAAGGGCGTCATTCACGCCAATCAGGCAGCGAATCGCAAGTCGGGCATCATGAAGGCAGCCAACACCGTCGGTTAGGTGCCGCAGACCCGCACAACCCAGCGTTCGAGAGCGAGCCGGGCATCCCGGTTCGTTTTCATTTCCGCCTCGGCCAAGGCCGCTGCCTTGAGGAGACCGACGAGCTCGTCGCTGCGAAACATCCTCGCTTGTCGAGGCAGCCTTCGCAGCTGCCACTCGGGGCGCCCGAGGGCGCGGGCGAGCTCCGAGGCGGAGCCAAGCCCCCTGTCGAGCAGCGAGCGCGCTGCGATCAGGTCGCGCATCGTGCGAAGCGCGATGGCGTGTACACCCAAGACCGTGCTTCCGCCGTCAGCCAGCAACCGGTCGAGCAGCGTGAGCGCTCGTGCGCATTCACGATCGGCGAGTGCCTCCGCGAACTCGAAGACGCTCGCCTCTGCGGTCCGAACCACGACTTCTTCGATGTCGGCACAGGTGATGCTCGTGCGGTCGCCAACGAAGATGACGATCTTGTCGATCTCAACCGACAGCCGCTGCAGGTCCTTCCCTGCGGACTGCACGAGCAGCTCCGCCCCTCGGGCGTCAAGGCTTCGGCCTCGATCAGCGAACATGCTGCGCACAGCCGCTTCCAAGTCGCGACCCTTCGGCGCACTGCGCTCGAGAACCCCGCCGAGTCTGTCGACGGCCTTGTAGAGCCGGGTGTTCTTCGCGAGCTTCGCACCGCACAGCGCCATCACCGTCGTGGGCGAGGGGTTTGTGGCATACGCGGTCAGCGCATCAAGCCCGTCTTTGGCCATCTTGTCGATGTTTCGAACCACCACGAGGCGGCGCTCGCTCGCGAACGGCAGCGTATTGGCTGCCGCAACGATCGAATCGGGGTTGGCCGTCTCGCCATCGAGGATCTCTGAGTTGAAGTCCAGGTCCGCGACTTCGGCCACGCGTGCGCGCAGCCTGGTGAGCGCTTGGTCGAGAAGCATCGTCTGGTCGCTGAGTATGAGGTAGACGGGCTTGAGGTCGTCGGTCTTGCCAGCCATCGAAGTACTCCTCGCATGCACGTTGGTCGCCTCCCAGTGTCGCATAGCGACCTTGCGAGAAGCCATGCGAAACTGAGACGCCGTGCTCATCCAGCGCGAACTCGACGTCTCCGTCGCGATCGGTCCTGAGAATCGTTGAGCCGAATGCCGTCAGCATGTCGAGGGTCTCGGCGCGCGGGTGACCGAACCTGTTGCCTTTCCCCACGCTGATCACAGCGATCTCGGGACGAAGAATGCGCATGCTGGCCTCGCTCACCGCGCCATCACTTCCGTGGTGACCCACCTTCAAGACGTCGATGTCAGTGAGCATCCCGCGCCGCGCGAGCTCGTCGAGCACTTCCGCTTCGGCGTCACCGGTCAGAAGCACCTTGCTTGCGCCGTACTCGACCAGCGCCACGACACTGGAATCGTTCTCGGCGGCGTCGTCGACGGGAGCCATCGGCCACAGCACCGTCACGACCACCTCACCAACGGTGATCGTGTGTCCCGACGTGACGGGAACGGCGGCGGTCCGCACCTGCGCCTGCTGGCGAGCGAACGCGGAGCGCTCGATCTCGGCCGGGACGAACAGTGTTCCAACGCGATGCACGCCGGTAAGCGCCGGAGTTCCTGCAGTGTGGTCGTCGTGCGCATGGGTCAACACCACCGCGCCGACGTCTCTGATTCCGAAACGCGACAACGCCTCGCGCAGTACCCCGGGCGACGGACCCGTGTCCACCAGCGCGGCGTGCGGCCCGTCTCGGATGAGGATCGCGTCTCCCTGTCCAACGTCGAGCACAACGACGCGGACACCCTGCGACGCGGGCGCACCGAAGAGCATCACTGCGAACAGGAGACCGGCGGCACCGAGCCCTACCCGGGCGCGCGAGCGCTCAGGTCGCGGCCACGTGGCCCACACCGCAGCAGCGCCGAGCAGACACAGCGCGGCCGTCACGTCCGATCGTGCGTTCACCGGGATCGCGGCGCCATTGACCGAGGCGAGCGTTCTCGCCAGATCGGCAACGCCAGCCCCCACCGCCCCAGCAACACTGAGCAGCAGCGTCCCGGCTGCAGGGATCACCGCACCCGAAGCCAGCCCAACGACGGTGAGGGTCAATACGACCGAGACCAGCGGCGCGCAGGCGACATTGGCCACAGGTGCCACGAGCGACAGCACCCCGAAGACCGGGACAGCGACCGGCAGTGTCGCCGTCTGGGCCACCAGTGTCAGTGCGACCGGACCGATCAGGCGGGCAACCTGTGCGGGTAGGGCGCTTGCCAGCCACGCCTCGGCGAAGCGCGCGAACAGCACCAGACCCGCGACCGCTGACACCGAGAGCTGAAAGCCGATGTCGAAGGCCACATACGGCCACTGCACGAGAGAGTACGCGACAGCAAGCGCAAGCCCGGCCGCTGCGTCCGAGCGACGTCGACTCAATCCGGCAAGCGCAACCACCACGCACATCAGCCACGCCCGCGTAGCGGATGCCTGCGCGCCGGTCACCAGCACGTAGCAGCCGGTGATCGCCACCGTCGCAAGCATCGCGAACAACCGTGGCGTGCGAATCGCGATCAGCAACCGCGAGAGAAGTGCCGCGACCACCACGAGATGGGTGCCGCTCACGGCGATCAGGTGCGAGAGCCCCGTCGTGCGAAAGTCGGCCTCGAGCTCCGTATCCGCGAGACGACGCCGGTCTCCCAGACCGACTCCGGCCACAAGAGCTCCCCCATCGCCGGCGATCAGCTCGACTCGCTCGACAGCCGAAAGGCGCAGACGTCCCACCCACCCCCTGAATCCCGGTGCCCAATCCGGCTCACTGAGCGTCCGTGCAGAGAGTCGCGCAACCACACCGTTTCGATGAGAGAATCTGCCACGCTCATCGTATTTCGACGGGACGAGCGCGCCGAAGGTCCGGACTCTCTGTCCGATCTCGGGTGCAGAAGCACCCTTCGGCACAGTGACCTCGATACGCTGATCACCACCGGGCAGCATCGCCAGCGCCCGAAAGCGCGTCCCGAAGCGATCCGACTTCGCGTCTGCGATACAGATGACGTCATACGGCCCCGGCTTCATCTGCTCGATCCGGTAGACCTCGGCGCGCCATGCGCTGAAGCAAAGCGTCCCCGCGATGAGCCCCGTGGCCAACCCGGCCCCGAGAAGCACGGCGACGCCGAACCGCCTTGCCGCCCCTACCACCGTCAGGAGAAGGGTCACCACTACGAGCGCCCAGGCCCGCTGGGCGCTTTCGCCCACGAGCGCGCTCTCCCACGCGATGATCTCTGCGATCGTCACCCCGACCCAGATCGCCGCCGCCCACCACACCACCAACGGGATCGAAGGTCTGACAACGAGACGTGGCTCGTCAGCGGACTGTGACGAGATCACGAATGGCCTCGAGCTTCTTCTCGCCGATTCCGGAGACCCGACGCAGGTCATCAGCGGTCGCGTAGGGGCCGTTCGCCTCCCGATCAGCGACGATCTTGGTCGCGGTGGCCGGACCGATGCCCGGAAGGGTCTGCAGCGCCGTTTGGTCTGCGGTGTTCACGTTGATCAAAGGCCCGCCTTTGGCGCCAGCGGCACCGCCCCCGCCTCCCGCAAGCGCACCGGCCGACACCGCAGGAGCGCTATACGATTCCTTGTCGGGAACGATGATCTGCTCGCCATCGGTCAGGGGACGCGCGAGGTTCACTCCGTCGAGCACAGCGTCAGGGAGCGCCCCGCCCGCAGCCTCAACGGCGTCGACCACGCGCGCTCCAGCCGTGAGCTGGAATACGCCCGGACGAAACACGGCACCGGCGACGTGCACGATGAGCGAGGTGACCTCGTTGGCGGGTGCCACGTCAGCAGGTGCCGAGGGTAGCACTGACTCGACGACCTGGCCCGTGGCCGACGGCAGCGACGGTTGCGCGGGCCACCACCTCCATACAGCCCATCCGCAGGCGAACACGCACAGCAGCAACGCCACCACGATCACGCTGGTGGGCGCACTGCCCAACCCGGCTCGCTTCGCGATCTCGCGCAGCTTGGGTTCAACGGATTCCCACATACAAACGACGCCCCTTCCGCTGAGAGGACGGAGGGGGCGTCGCATCATCTCGACCGCGCGGACCGCGCCTTCACCCGCGGCCCGCACATCACACGGTAGCGGGCGGGGCTTACCGGGTTCGAACCGGGCTCTTACCCGGCGATCACCACGCTGACGATCTTGCCGGGCACGACCACGACCTTGCGAACCTCGGCATCCTTGATCCACTCGGCAACTGCGACAAGCGCAGCCTCCTGCACGTCTTGGGTCGACGCGTCTGCGGGAACCACGACGCGGCCCCGCACCTTGCCGTTGACCTGCACCGCGAGTTCGACCTCGTCAGCGGCTGCAGCAGCGGGGTCGAACGTCGGCCAAGGCGCACCATGCACCGAGCCCGTCTCGGCAAGAACCTCACACCACAGCTCTTCGGCCATGTGCGGCGTGAAAGGAGCGAGTAGCGACACCAATCGGACGGCCACCGCGCGCTGAAGCGCGGTGTCGCGCATACCGGGCGCGACCACGTTGCGGTACTCGTAGGCCGCGTTCGTGAGCTCCATCAGGCCGGCGATGGCCGTGTTGAACTGGAAGCGCTCGATGTCGAAGGTCACCTTGCCGATGACGCGATGCATCTCGCGATGGAGCGCCTTGCCCGGAGCCTCGGTTCCCGGAGGCGCGTCGCCGTGCTCGCGAGCCTCGTCAACCGCGTCGCAGACGAAGCGCCACACGCGACCGAGCCAGCGGTACATACCCTCGACGCCCTCATAACTCCACTCGAGATCCTTGTCGGGCGGGGCCATGAACAGGATGTAGGCACGCAGCGTGTCGGCACCGTACTGCTCGATCACTCCCTCGGGGGCCACGACGTTACCCTTGGACTTCGACATGATCTCGCCGTCCTTCTTGACCATGCCCTGGGTGAGCAGGTTCGTGAACGGCTCGTCAAAGCCCACAAGCCCCATGTCGCGAAAGACCTTCGTGAAGAATCGCGAGTACAGCAGGTGAAGAATCGCGTGCTCGATGCCGCCGATGTATTGATCGACCGGCATCCAGTAATCGGCCTTGTCCCTCTCCCAGATCGCCGCTTCGTCGCGGGCATCGCAGTAGCGCAGGTAATACCAGCTCGAGCACGTGAACGTATCCATGGTGTCGGTCTCGCGCCGAGCAGGACCACTGCACGAAGGACAGGTGGTCTGGTAGAACTCCGGGTGGTCGGCAAGCGTCTCGCCAGCGGTGACATCGACATTCATGGGGAGAACGACCGGCAGCTCTTCAGCCGGAACCGGCACGACCCCGCAAGCGGGGCAGTGGATGGCCGGAATGGGGTTGCCCCAGTAGCGCTGCCGGGAGATGAGCCAGTCGCGCAGGCGAAAGTTGATGGCCGCCTGGCCCTTCCCGCGTGCGACGAGCCACTCGGTGACGGCTCGTACCCCCTCGCCGCCTTTGCCGGTGGATAGCCCGGTGAACTCGCCGGACTGCACCATCACGCCGTCGCCCGCGAACGCGGCTTCCCACGGCACCTCGGTGCGCACCCGCTCGGAGACGCCCGAGAGTTCGGCAAACAGCGGGTCGTCTTCGGCCAGCACGACCGGGGGAATCTCAAGACCGTACTTGCGGGCGAACTCGAAGTCACGCTGATCGCCTGAGGGCACCGCCATGACTGCCCCGGTGCCGTACTCCATCAACACGTAGTCGCTCACCCAGACCGGCACCTTCTCTCCGTTGACCGGGTTGATCACGAATCGCCCGGTGAACGCGCCGCTCTTCTCACGATCGCCCTGCTGCCGCTCAACGGCGGTCTCACGTGCGGCCCTGTCAACGACTGACATCACCGTCGCTTCATGCTGGGTTCCAGCAACGAACTCGCGTACACGCGGATGCTCGGGAGCGAGCAGGAAGAACGTGCAGCCGAACAGCGTGTCCGGACGCGTCGTGAAGACGGTGATCGTCTCGCCGCACGGCTCGCCGTCCGCATCACAGAGCTCGAACACGACCTCGGCGCCCTCGCTTCGGCCGATCCAGTTCGCCTGCATGGTCTTGACGCGATCGGGCCATCCGGGCAGCTTGTCCAGATCATCGAGAAGCTCTTGGGCGTACTCGGTGATCCGGTAGTACCACTGCTCGAGTTCACGCTTGATGACCGCGCTCTTGCAGCGCCAGCACACTCCGTCCGAGAGAACCTGCTCGTTGGCGAGCACGGTCGTGCAGCTCGGACACCAGTTCACCGGCGAGGACTTGCGCTCAACCAGACCGCGCTTCCAGAACTCCAGGAACGTCCACTGGCCCCAGCGGTAGTAGTCGACATCACACGACTTGACCGTTCGGTCCCAGTCGTAGCTGAACCCCATGCGCTTGAAGGAGGCCGCCTGCGTCTCGATGTTCGCGTGCGTCCAGGTCGCCGGGTGAGACGAGCTCTTGATGGCGGCGTTCTCGGCGGGAAGACCGAATGCGTCCCACCCGATCGGGTGTAGCACGCTGTACCCCTTCATGCGCGCCTGCCGAGCGACAACATCACCAATCGTGTAGTTGCGAACATGGCCCATGTGGATGTCGCCCGAAGGGTACGGGAACATCTCCAGCACGTATTTCTTCGGCTTGGTCGAGTCTTCGACAGCGCTATCAGCGCGGTTCGACTCCCAGACGCCCTGCCACTTGGTCTCGAAATCCAGCGGCCGGTACTTGTATTCGCTCACAGGTGTCCTCCCTGGAGGGGTAAGCCCCGTCCCGGATGTGGTGCAGTACGAGAGATTCTAGCCGAAGAGGCTCCGCATCCGTGAAGCCATCCGCTCTCAGAGGACACGCAGGTCGCGCGCGAGAGCTCGAGCCCAGTAGACCCAGAAGCCGGGTATCTCCCTCGCGACGAAGATCGGCGTCTTGGGGATGGGCAGGCTTTCGCGGGCAGGTACCGTGAAGACGTCACGTCCTGCCGCACGGTAGGCGAGCTTGATGCGGGGCAGGTGGTAGAACTGACTCACCACGAGAACCCTCTCGTCCGCGCCGATCATCGACACGGTGTTGCGGACCGTCGAGTCGGTGTCCACCCCCTGCGAATCGATGCGGACCGCAGAGGCCGGGACCCCAAGCCGCAACGCCTGATTCCGCATCGCCTCGGCCTCGGCGACGCCGTTTGAGCCGGTGCCTCCGCTCATGATGAGCGTGCGCACGAGCCCGGAGCGCTGAAGCTCTGCTGCGGTGGCCACCCGGTCATACAGCGAGCCCGAGAGCCTGCCGTCGTCGTTGACCCTGGCTCCGAACACCACGGCGACGTCTGCGGGGCGCCGATAATCCGTCGTGCCGAAGAACGCGACCTGCGCCAGCGGAAAGAGCATGACCAGAGCGAGAGCGGTCGCGCCGACACCGATCCAGTACACGCGACGCGTTTCTGTGGCCCCAGACCTCCAGACCGCCGCTGCAAGCCCCGCGAACAGTACCGCAAGAACGAGCGAGAACGGCACCGGCACGCCCGGCTCGATCGATTCTGCCGCGATCGCTCGATAGAACCCGATCGAATTGGCAAGTGCGACCGCAGCGAGAGCGGCACACACGCCCGCGGTGAGCTGGCGCCGCGCGAACTCCATCCTCGGTCTGAGTGCGAACTCAAGCAACACGACAGCCGATATCAGCCCCGCGATCCACGGCAGTGGGCCCGGCAGGAAGCTCAGGTCCAACCACCAGACGTTCTCGCTTCGACGGGACAGCGCAGCACCTAGAGCGTTTGCCAGAGAGAAGACGCTGAAGAACAGAGCCGTCCCGCGGGCGACCATCAGCACGACCCCAGCGCCGCGTCGTCGAATCATCGAATCGTCCTCCTCCAAGGGGTGACAAAGACAAAGAGACGCCCACCATGATGCCGGGCGTCTCGTGAGTTCGATGGTGGAGCCTAGGGGGATCGAACCCCTGACCTCCTGGCTGCCAGCCAGGCGCTCTCCCAGCTGAGCTAAGGCCCCACATCTGAGTGCCGTTTGAGCGGCAAGACGGTAGTCTACAAAGGGTCCTGTGGCTGGTCAATAGTCGTCTCAGTCGAAGACGGCGTTGAGAACAGCGGCGCGGCACCTGAATCGTCCACGACGAGCGGCACCGGCATGCCTTCCATCGCCGCCTCGAACCCGATGCGTTCTCCCGGTTTCGTGAACGCCGAGACCACCTCACTCACGACCATGCCTCCGAGCATCATCAGCGCGCCCGCGATCTCACGCAGGGGCCACACACCGGCGGCGGCCCATCCGAACACTCCGCCGAAGGCCGGCTCCAACACCAAGATGAGCGCGACCCGCGCCGGCTGCATCCGTCTTTGTGCCCACGTCTGTATGACGAACGCGAGTGCACTGGCGAAAACACCACAGATGACGATGGCGAAGATCACGCTACCATCGGTAGGCAGGCCGGGCTTCTCGGTAGCGACCGAGATCGCGGCGGTGATCACCGTGACGGTGAGAAGCTGTACGAACGTCAGCGCTCCGGTGTCGTGACGCTCGTCCGTCGAGCCCAGCACCAGCATGTGAGCGGAGTACGCCAACGCGCAGACCACGACGAGCGAGTCGCCCAGCACCCAGCCGCCACCACCGCCCGCACCGACACCGGCAAGGACCCACAATCCGCCCAGCGCCAGGGCGGCGCCGAGCATCGTCGAGCCACGCGGCCGACGCCTCAGGACCACAGCCTGCATGAACGGCACGAACACGACGTAGAGACCGGTGATGAACGCGGCGCGCGCAGGGGTCGTGCGCGTGATGCCATCAAGCCCCCACGTCTGAAAGACGTAGCCGGCCGTCAGGAACACCCCCGCGATCAGCCCCATCCGCAGGTTCGCTCTATCAAGACGCTTGAGCACCCGCGGGAAGAAGATCACGAACGCGAGCGCGGCAAGACCGAATCGCCATGCAAGAAACCCATACATCGGGTAGAGCGCGATGGCATCAGCGACGATGACGAACGTGCCGCCCCACATGGCAGCCACGGCGACCAGGGCGGCTGGCACCCCGAAGCGACCGCCAACGAAGCGCACTTACTCGCCTGCCACGTCTGAATCCACAGAAACCGTCCCGGTGATCGATTCACCCAGCGGCAGGCGCGGTGCGTCGCTCCACAGCTTCTCGAGGCGGTAGAACTCGCGCTCGTCAGGCTGGAACACGTGAATGACGAGGTCGCCGAAGTCGAGAAGGATCCACGTGCTCTGGTCGACTCCCTCGCGCCCGATCGGCTTGAGTTTTGCCTTCTCGCGAAGCTGGTCTTCCACTTCGTCGGCTATCGCTCGCACCTGCGGAGCGTTGCGACCCGTGCAGATGACGAAGTAGTCGGTCACGACCAGCAGTTGGGCGACGTCGAGAGCAACGACGTCGGTCGCACCCTTGTCACTTGCGGCCTCAGCCGCGATGAGCGCGAACTCGCTTGTAGAGATCACTGTGCTCCTTTCACGGCCCCGGGGGGCCGATAGTCCTTTCCGATGATGACGATGACGTCGGTGACGTCAGCCGATGAGAGTTCAACCGTGACCTCTCCCACGCCCAGAGCGCGCATGACCGCCTCTCCACGCGAGATGTCGCCGCGTTTGACCGTGATCTTTGAGGTAGCGTAGTCGAAGCGGTCCGCGTTCTTTGTGTCCACGACGCGAAAACCTGCGCGGATGAGCTGTTGGGCAGCCTCACCGGCGATCCCAGGCTTGCCGGCCCCGTTGTAGATGATCACACGAGTGACCTGCTCGCCTTTGGTGGGATCTACGTTCCACCACTGGCTCAACAGGTCAGCGATCTCTGACCGTTGCGGTTCGAAATACGTCTGCTCGCCAAGCTTGATCGGCTTGACCGGCATGGGGACGATAGCGGTGTTGACCGACGTGATCGCTGCCAAGGACTTCGAGAGCGCCACCATTTCCGCGTCTGTGAGATTCGATGACGTCGAAACCCCCGGAAGCGCGCTGACCGACATCGTCTTGAGGGCGTCTTTGTACGCGGTCGCCGGTACCGCTATGTAGCTCGAGAAGGGCACCGAGAAGTAGTTCGAGACCGTGGCGAGCGCGACATCCGGTCCCTGCGAGTACGCCTCCCCTATCCGCTCGAAACCCCTTCCCGGGATGTCTACGAACGCGCCGTCCGGAATCGCGATGCCGAACACCTGGCCGCCTTTGCGGTCGACCCTCATCGCCAGGTAGCCGATCGCTCGCGATCCCTCAACCCCAACGACAAGGATGTTCTCCCGCGCCAACTCTTCTCGCCCCTCAGGAGAGGCCAGGTGCTTGACCTGACGCTCGGCGTTCCAACGCACGACGGTGTTGATGGTGTTCGCCAGCAGTAACAACACGATGACCACGGCGACCATGGCGAGAAACCCCTGCACGATCACGTGGAGCACGTTCTTGAACCCACCCCACGCCTGATCGAACGCCACGAGCATGCGATGTTTGCGCTCGGCCCGCCTGGTTGCCTTGACGGCTCCTGAGCCCCTACGCGACTGGCGGTAACCTCGCGGCGCCTCAGGGGCCTCTCGCAGCTTCGCGCGGCGCGGCTTGTTCGCGCTCATGGTCGGCCTCGCACACAGTGCGCGTTCCACACGTCGACGGTACTGGGATGCAGAGGGCCACCGGAGCGGATCACGTGCAAGACGGTATGCTGGTACGCCAGAGCGAACAGCTCCTGCAGTGAGAGGGAACCGGTGGCTTCGCGAAGATCATCGACGCCCTTGAACGCGCGGGCCGGCTCGATCATGTCAGCAACGTAGACCACCATATCCAGCGGGCTCATCTCGCAGGTGCCCAACGTGTGAACCGCAACCGCGGAAACGACCCCGTCAGCGATTCCCGGGAACACGTCGGCAACGGCACGCGCGCCCGTTCTGGCGTGGAGCAGATACGGAACGACCCTATCAGCGTCGGTCAATTCGATACCATATAGAACCGCAGCGCCGATGAGGTCTTCCTCGCTCAGGTCGCGATGCCAATCGTGCAACAAGCCGGCGAGCATCGCCTCTCCGACGTCGACGCCGTAGATGCAAGCCAGGTCTGCCGAGGTGTCAGCCACCCGCTCGGAGTGCGCGAGTGCCTCGTCGCTCAGTTGCGCCGCCGCGATGGCGCCTGCGATGTCCAGATCGATCGACATGTCGCTCAGCCGACCTCACGATACAACGCGTGCTTGTCGATGTAGGAACAGACCGCCTCGGGCAGGAGGTAGCGGATCGGTCGGCGCTGCGCCACGCGTCGGCGGATGTCGGTCGACGATATCGCGAGCGCAGGCACCTCGATGTACTCGATGCGAAACGGCATCTCGCCCCGCTCATACGTCGCGCGAGCCGCCTCCAAGTCGTAGCCGGGACGGGTCACGGCGATGAACGTGACGAGGTCGGCGATGTGCACGGCGTCCTTCCACGTCACGATCTCAAAGACCGCATCGGCGCCCGTGATGAAGAACAGCTCGGCGGCAGGGCCGTGCTGCGCCCGAAGCGCCTTGAGCGTGTCCACCGTGTAGGTCGGTCCCGGTCGATCGATCTCCATGCGGCTCACATGGAAGTCGGGATTGGCCGCAGTGGCGAGAACCGCCATGAGATAGCGGTGCTCCGCCGAGGAGACCACGATATGCGTCTTGGCTACGGGGGCGCCCGTGGGCATGAACACGACCGTGTCCAGGTTGAACTGGACCAGCGCCTCCTCTGCGGTCACCAGGTGACCGAAGTGGATGGGATCGAACGTCCCGCCCATGATGCCGATTCTCGTGCCGCTGATCACTCTCGAATCTGCCCGTCTCCCATCAACAGGTACTTCGTGGACGTGAGAGCCGCCAGTCCCATCGGCCCCCGCGCGTGAAGCTTCTGTGTCGAGATGCCGATCTCGGCGCCCAGGCCGAACTCACCGCCGTCGGTGAAGCGAGTCGAGGCGTTCACGTAGACAGCCGCGGCGTCGACCTCATGCAGGAAGCGTCGCGCGGCCGCGTAGTCAGCGGTGATGATCGCTTCAGAGTGCTTGGTGCCGTACCGGTTGATGTGCTGAATGGCTTCTGAAAGGCCGGAGACGACCTTCACGCTCATCTTGAGATCGTGATACTCGGTCCCCCAGTCCTCATCGGTTGCCGGGTGGATGCGCATCACAGCACCGAGTGAGCGAGTCTTGTCATCGGCGAACATCGTGACGCCGTTCTCCTCGAGCTCTTTGAGGATGGGAGGCAACACCCGCTCGTAGATGCTCTCGTCGATCAGAAGAGACTCGGCTGCATTACAGACACTGGGACGCTGACACTTGGCGTTCACGACGATGCGCTTGGCCATCTGCGCGTCGGCTGCCTCGTGGATGTAGACGTGGCAGTTGCCAACGCCGGTCTCGATGACCGGTACCTTCGCGTTCTCGACGACGGTCCTGATCAGGTTCGCGCCGCCGCGAGGAATCAGCACGTCGATGTAGCCGTGCAGCCCCATGAGCTCTTCAGCAGCCGCATGATCGGTGGTCTCGATCGCTTGGATGCAACCATCCGGCATCCCGGCGCTCGTGGCCGATTCGGACAACACGCGGGCCAGAGCGAGATTGCTCTGGTGCGCGAGCGAGCCACCGCGAAGAATGACCGCGTTACCGGTCTTCAGGCACAAGCCGGCCGCGTCAGCGGTGACGTTCGGGCGGGCTTCATAGATCATGCCAACGACCCCGAGCGGTACCCTGACCTGCTTGATCTCGATGCCGTTGGGCAGCGTGTAACCCTCCACGACGTGACCGATCGGATCGGGAAGGAGCGAGAGCGCCTTGAGCGCCTCAGACATCCCCTTGAGCCGAGCCGGGTTCAGTTCAAGCCTGTCGAGCAGCCCTTCAGGTGTACCCTTCGCACGCGCGTCGGCCAGGTCGGCCTCGTTGGCCGCCAGGATGTCGTCTTGACGAGCGATGAGTGCGTGAGCCATCACGAGCAGCGCGCGGTTCCTCTGACCCGTTGACGTGACAGCCAGCGACTGCGCTGCCTCGCGTGCACGCTTGGCGAGACGTAGCACCTCAGACATCTGCGAGCTCCTCTCGGTCATATCTCGACCCGCCATCTAGAACACGGCGAGACTGTCTCGGTGAACCACGTCGACACCGGCGAGCCCCGGGTAGGCGGTGGTGATCTCGTGGGTCTTCATGCCCTTCACCAGATCAAGATCGCCTGATGAAAGACCCGTGAGGCCCCGCGCCACGACGGCTCCGAACGTATCCTTCAATACTACCGCATCTCCCTGCGAGAACGAGCCGCTGACGCCAACCACGCCCGCAGGGAGCAAGGAGGCGTCCCGCTCGAGAAGCGCACGTTTCGCACCCTCGTCGATCACGATCTCGCCCGCAGGGCGCCGCCCGAGGGCGATCCAGAGCTTGCGAGCCCCCATCGAGCCCTGTTTCGGCGAGAACACCGTGCCGCACCGACGTCCCGCGACCGCATCGGCGACGACTCCATCACGGCGACCGTCGCACACCACCAGCGGTATGCCCGCCTTCATCAGCACGCGAGCAGCCTCCACCTTGGTGGCCATCCCCCCGCTTCCGGCCACAGAGCCGGCGCCGCCGGCCGCGGCGATCAGGTCATCGCTGAGCGTGTCGACCTGCTCGAGAAGACGGGCCTCATCGCTTGTGCGGGGGTCTGCATCGTAGAGTCCGTCGATGTCGGAAAGCAGCACCACGAGGTCGGCACCGGCCATCGTCGCGACAAGCGCGGCGAGCGTGTCGTTGTCACCGAAGCGGATCTCGTCCACCGCGACGGTGTCGTTCTCGTTGACGATCGGCACCGCACCCAGTTCGATCAACCGCTCAAGCGTGTCTCGCGCGTGCAGATACGCCTCGCGATGTCCCGTGTCATGCCGTGTGAGGAGCACCTGCCCCACGGTGATGCCACGCTCGGCGAAGAGCGCGGCGTAGCACTGCACGAGAGCGACTTGCCCCACCGATGCGGAAGCCTGAAGCGAGGGCATGTCGGTGGGACGCGCGGACAGCCCGAGGCGCGTGACCCCAGCCGCGATAGCGCCACTGGTCACGACGAGGGGCTGGATGCCCTGCTCGATCAAGTCGCAGACATCCGAGACGAGCGTGCGGATATAGGCGATGTCGAGTTCTCCGTCAGGCGCAAGCGTCGACGAACCGACCTTGATGACAACTCGCTTCACTCGCACTGGTCGTCCTCCTGGGGCTCCCCCTCGATGAACTCGACCTCGGGATCATCTTCTATCCCGGAATCGAAGATGAAGGAGCGCTCGACAATCCTGACCTCGTCTCCGTCACGCGCGCCAGCTTCGATGAGTGCCTTCTCGACACCGGCTCTGACCAGGCGCTTTTGCAGGAACGCGACCGCTTCCTCATTGTCCCACTCGGTCATGATCACCATGCGCTCGATCCCGCGACCTTCAACGCAAAACACGTCGCCGCCAAGGTTTCGCACCGTGAATCCGCGGCTGCGAACGGGGCTGTGCTGATAGATGACCTCGGCCTCGAATTCGCGTGGGGCCAGTGTGCGCAGCTCGTGAACGCGCTCTGCGATGTATCGCGAGAGCGAACCCATTCCCACACCGGTGAGGGCGGAGACCTCGAAGTAAGCGAGTTCTTCAGCAGAAGCCCTGGCCCTCAATACGACGGAGCGTTCCTGCGAACCTTCCGCGTCCACTTTGTTGCCCACCACGATACGCGGGCGGCCACTGAGCTCACCGCCGTGCAAGGAGAGCTCGCGCTCGATCGTGTCATAGTCTTCGAGCGCGTCGCGCCCTTCCCAACCGCCGGAGAGGTCGACCACGTGTACGATGAGCGCCGTTCTTTCGATGTGGCGAAGAAACGCATGTCCGAGACCTTTACCTTCGTGGGCGCCCTCGATCAAACCAGGCACATCAGCCAGCACGAAGCTGCGCTCACCGGTGGTGACGACACCCAGGTTCGGAACGAGCGTCGTGAAGGGGTAGTCGGCGATCTTGGGGCGAGCAGCGCTCATCCGGGCGATAATCGAGGACTTCCCCACGTTCGGCATCCCCACGAGCGCGGCATCGGCGAGCAACTTGAGCTCAAGGACCAACGAGCGCTCCATCCCGGGCTCGCCGAGCTCGGCGAAGGAAGGTGCCCGGCGTGTCGGGGTCATGAAGTGAGGGTTGCCGCGGCCGCCATGGCCCCCTTCAGCCAGGACGAGACGCTGCCCGGGGCGAGTGAGATCTCCGAGTTCCTCGCCGGTGTCGGCATCACGAACCACAGTGCCCAGAGGAACTCGCAACGCGAGATCCTCGCCCCGTGCACCGTCGAGACGACTGCCTTTGCCGTGGGTGCCCTTGAGGGCTTTGAAGTGATGTTTGAACCGATAGTCGATCAGCGATGACAGCGAAGGGTCCGCGCACAAGACGACATCGCCGCCGCGGCCGCCGTCTCCCCCGTCAGGACCGCCTTTCGGCACGTGCGCCTCACGCCGGAACGACATGCAGCCAGCGCCGCCGTCCCCCGATTTGACATGGATGGTGACCTCGTCGATGAACACGCTGTGGCACCGGTCCTCTCGGGCGTCTTTGCGCCCATGATAAGCGAACGAGCCCCCCGCCGGGACATCCTGGCGGAGGGCTCGAGATCTAGCGCTGAAACTGCGCAGTGCCGGGCCTGGCTAGCCCTCAAGCGGTCGCACATGCACGCGGCGCTTGAGACCACGCGTGAAGTCGACGACTCCCTCGCGCAGAGCGAACAGCGTGTCGTCGCCTCCCCGGCCCACACCCTCGCCGGGATGAAAGCGGGTGCCCCGCTGGCGAACGATGATCGTTCCAGTGGTGACCTGCTGGCCGTCGAAACGCTTCACTCCAAGCCTTTTCGACTTTGAGTCGCGACCGTTCTTGGTTGAGCCAAGACCCTTTTTATGTGCCATTTCTCAATCCCTGCCTTTGACCTTAAGACTCGACGGGAGCGGACTCGGCCGTTTCCGCGACCGGCACTTCGACCTTCACGGCTGCCTTCTTCGGCGCGGCCTTCTTCGTGGCGGCCTTCTTCGGCGCTGCCTTCTTGGCCTCTCCGGCGAGCACATCGGTGATGCGAACCTTGGTCAGGTTCTGGCGATGACCCCTGAGGCGCTTGTAGCCCTTGCGCTTCTTGAACTTGAAGATGATCACCTTCTCGCCCTTGAAGTGCTCGAGCACCTCACCGGTGACGGTAGCCGCGGCGAGCGCCTCGGTGTCAACGGTGATCTCACCATCTTCCGCGAGGAAGATGACATCGAACTTGACGGTCTCGCCGGGAGCCGCGTCCAGCTTCTCCACGGTGACCACGTCGCCGGCTACGACTTTGAGCTGCTTGCCACCGGTTGCAACGACTGCGTACATCGGGAACCTTCCTATCGCTTGATAAACACGCGAGGAGATATGCTAACAGCCCTGCCTGGGGTAGTCAACGAGAGTATTCAAAGCTGGGACCAGTCTACACGGTACCGGGTGTATCTATCGAATCACAAATAGCGTCACCTCGTGAGCAGACGCTTCGGGATCAGTCCCGTTCTCCCCTCCACGAGCACTCGAACCTCGGTGGGTGCCGCATCCTCATCACTCACGATGGTGACTTGGCGGCCCGTCTCTGCCTTGAGCGAGGCGACGATGTTGAGCCCCGGCTCACAGACCAGCCGGTACGTCTCCGGCTCCAGGCCGAACAGATACGCGTCCGCTTTGCCCTGACGCAAGACCTCACGCATACGACGCTCAACGGCGATGCGCCGCGTCGCGGGCGAGACCACGCGTCCCTCACCGTGACAACACGGGCACTCCTCCGTGAGCAGCTCGTAGAGGCCTTCGGTGACGTTCTTTCGCGTGACCTCAACGAGGTTCAGCCTCGACATCTCTCCCACACGGGTCCTGGTTCGATCATTTTCAAGCACCCGGGTCAGACGCGCCATGACTTGGTTTCGGCTTGCCTGCTCTTCCATGTCGATGAAATCGATGACGATGATACCCCCGATGTCTCGAAGCCGAAGCTGTCGTGCGATCTCGTCCGTCGCTTCGAGGTTCGTCTTGAGGATCGTCTCTTCGAGATTGCGTTTTCCAACGAAACTGCCGGTGTTCACATCGATCGCCGTCAGAGCCTCAGCTTTGTCGATGGTGATGTGCCCACCGCTCTTCAGCCCAACGACGCGGACCATCGCGGAGTCGATGGTCGGCTGCAATCCATGAACGTCGAACAGGGGCTCACGATCCCGGTGCAGGTACAGCCTTTTCGAAAGCTGCGGAGACGTCTTCTTGAGGAAGGACGCGATCTTCTCGTGAGTGGACTTGTCATCGACCATGAGGCGACGGAAATCCTCCGAGAGCACGTCACGTACGAACCTCAAAGCGAGGTCCATCTCGGTGTAGATGACCTCGGGCGCCAAGGCCTCTCCGGAGAGCATCTTCACGCGACGCCAGAGGCGGAACAAGAAATCGAGGTCGCCCTTCAAATCGCGCTCGGAGGTGCCTTGGGCGACCGTGCGCACGATGACCCCGACGTCGTCCGGGACGCTTGGCGCGATGATGTCGTGAAGTCTCTCGCGCTCGACGTCGGGAAGCTTCTTCGAGACGCCCACGGATCGCGAGAACGGCATGAGCACGAGGAACCGGCCCGGAAGCGTGATCTCGGTCGTGACCCGTGCGCCCTTGGTCCCCATGGGATCCTTGAGCACTTGGACCATGAGCTGTTGTCCCGGCTTGAGCAACTGGGAGATGTCTCGCTTCTGAACTCCTTCGAGCCCCTCCGGAGTCACGATCTCGTCGACGTAGAGAAAGGCGTTCTTCTCAATCCCGATGTCGATGAATGCGGCCTGCATGCCGGGCAGCACATCACTCACCCGACCAAGGTAGACGTTTCCAACGACGCTTCGCTTGGGCCGCTCGATATAGAGCTCCACGAGCTGGCCATCTTCGAGAATCGCGACGCGCGTCTCATTGCTATCGTGCGAGATGAGCATCTCGCGGGCTGTGTCAGTCATCTGTCCTCTCCCGTCACACGGGACGCGACCAGCCACCTTCATCGTCTTCGATGAAGATGTCGAGCCTTGTCGTGCGCATGGCGGAAAACGACGTCGCTGACTTAGCTAGAGCAGCTCGCGCGAACACTTCTGGGCGAAGAGACCCGCTAGGGGCCGTGCGGACGGTGAGCTCGATGTACACCCCACCATCACTGACCTGGACGCATGGCTCCTTCGGGATGCTTTGCGCCAAGTCGAAAACTTTGGTCTTGCCCTTGTGCTCTATCACGAACTCGCCCTCGCCGAGCATCCGAGAGAGATCCGCCTGCACCTGTTCCGTATCGACCGCCTCTCCATCGACCTCGATCCGGTAGACGCCTATCGTGAACGCCGCCGAGATCGAGGGCGCTTTACGTGCGACGTAGCGAATCTCGCGGGGCGCAAGATCCGTTGGGGTGGCTCCGCGAAGCGCCTCCAGTGCCGCACTGCGGTCAGTGTAGCGCGTCAGCCACACATCGAGATACTCCCGCTCGCCAGCGGTGCCAACGGGAAGCGCCGGCCCGAACGCGGCTTTCATGTGCGGGTTGAAGCCTTGAGTCACCGCATAGGGAAGGCGCGCCCGTCTGACCGAGCGCTCAAGGGCGCGAACGACCTCGAGGTGCGAAAGATGCCGCAAACGGCCGATCTTGCCGTAACAGATGCGCAGCCTGAAGTCGTTGGCGCTCATCGACGTACACCGGCCAAACGGACCTCGACTCCGAGTTTCGGGCAGACATCACAGCCGGTGCATCCTTCGAAACTGCAGTCCTGTGTGGTGGAGGCCTCCAGAGCACGCGCTCTTTCCCGTGCGAGGTATCGGGAAGAGACTCCGGCCGAGATATGGTCCCACGGCAGTGGCGCGTCGATCGCGCGCGTGCGAGTGGCGATCTCGGCTGGATCCAGGTCGTGCGCAGCGAAGGCCTCCAGCCAGCGCGACATGCGGAATCTCTCAGTCCACGCGTCGAAGATCGCGCCTGAGCGCCACGCCGTCTCGATCACGTCGGCCACTTCTCGCCCCGCCCGCGCAAGTGCGCCTTCGAGTGATGAGACGTCCGCATCGTGCCAATGCAGGTCGACTCCCTTGCGGGGTATGGATGAACGGATGAGGCCCTGGCGGCGGCGGACTTCGTCAAGCGAGATCTGGGGCTCCCACTGAAACGGCGTGTGGGCCTTTGGTACGAACGTCGATATGCTGACCGCCAGACGAACGGAACCCCGAGCATCTGCGGGGGTGGCGGCGCGTGCAGCGCTCATCACGCGCCCCACGAGTTCGCCGATTCCCAACACATCTTCGTCGGTCTCGGTGGGCAGTCCGATCATGAAGTAGAGTTTGACCCGCCGCCATCCTGCACGAAACGCGTTGTCGATGGTTTCGAGTAGCTCCTCTTCCGTGACGTTCTTGTTGATCACGTCTCGCAGCCTCTGGGTGCCTGCCTCCGGCGCGAAGGTGAGTCCGGTCCTGCGACCACCTCCCGCGATGAGTCGGGCCATGTCGACCGAGAACGCATCCACCCGCAACGAGGGCAGCGATATCGACACGCCTGAACCGGCCAGGCGTCGGCCCAGCCGACGAAGAACCTCTTCTAGAACGCTGTGGTCCGCGGTCGACAGCGATGTCAAGGAGATCTCGTCGTAACCGCTACAGGCGACTCCCGCCAATGCGTCGCGCACGATGTCGTCAGCGCTGCGCTCACGCACGGGCCGGTAGACCATCCCCGCCTGGCAGAAGCGACATCCCCGGGTACACCCTCGAAGGACCTCGAGAGTGAACCGATCGTGGACCACATCCATGAACGGCACGACACCACAGGTTGGTGCGGGGTGGGCGCCAAGCTCTTCAACGACTCGCTTAACGACAACCGACGGCGCGCCCGGAAGTGCCGACACCGACGAGGCGCCCCCCTCGCAGACGTAGAGCGACGGTACGTAGACGCCGGGGATGAGCGCGAGCTGCTGGAGTGTCTCTGCCCGCGAGAGTCCGGCGTCCTTCGCAGCGCGGTGAGCTGCGACGATCTGAGCGATCGCGACCTCGCCTTCTCCGATCAGGATGGCATCGAAGAACGGTGCGAACGGCTCGGGGTTGAAGGCGCACGGGCCGCCTCCGACCACCAGTGGATCGCCCTCTGCGCGATCCGAAGCCCGAACCGCGAGGCCCGCAAGATCCAGCATCTCAAGGATGTTCGTCCACGTGAGCTCATAGGGAACCGTGATGCCGATAATGTCAAACGAGGCGACCGGGGCACACGACTCAAGCGAGAACAACTCGACGCCCTCTTCGCGCATCAGCGCGATGAGGTCGGCCCATGGCAGGTAGACACGCTCTGCCGCAACTCCGTCGAGCGAATTCAACACGTCATACAGGATGCCGATGGCCTGATTCGCCTGACCGATCTCGTAGGTGTCAGGATATGCGAGCGCCACCCGGTACTGTGCATCCTCATCGTGCCGAGCGCCCCATTCGCGGTCGATGTAGCGCGCGGGACGTTCGATGCGAGCCAAGAGCGGCTCGATTCTCGGCCACAGGTCGGTTCGCGTCACAGGCTCGAGACCTCATCCGACGGCGGCTCCGGTTCGACGACCCATGCATGGGCGGGAATGGGGTCGGGCCTGCCACTGCGTCGACGAGCGACCGAGAGGACATTGTTCCGCGCCTCACGCAATCTGGCGCCAAGCCCGCTCACGTCTCCCCCGTGCTCGAAGTAGTCGATAGCCGCATACCCCATCGCGAGCGTGCCCGAATACCCGATAGCGGCCTTCAAGCCCCAACCGAATCCCGGAATGAGAGACGCCGCCTGACGCGCGACGGCGCGCAACGCGAACGCACCCCCGACCACTGCAGCGAGCTCTTTGACGCGTTCGGCGCCGACAGGTTCGCCATAAGCGGCTGCCACCTGAAGCACCATCTTTGCCTGGTTCGCCGTCATGAGCGGCATGTCCGCGCCCGGGATGAACACCACACCGCCGATGAAGGCGTTTTGAAACGCAGTCGCCTTGACCGCTTCGAGCGCAACAGCGCGCCTCACGAACACGAAGTTCGCGGCGAGCGCCAGGCGCTTGGTTGAGAGTCGGTCGGCCAGCCAATCCCCGAGCGCCTCCACAAGCTCCTGCGGAGCGTCGGCGACGAGCGTGTCGAGCAGGGGGTGCGCCAGACGACGAGACGCGACCTCGCGGGTCTCGCCAAGCGACAGGAGCACCGTAGGAACGAAGCGGTCACGCGCCCGCGAAAGCGACGACAGAAGCGTGTCCGCGGGTCCCGTGAGCGCTACGACGACGTCGGCTGCATCATCAACCACGAGGATGTCTCCCGGCAAGACCGCCTCGACATGCAAGCGTGCGGTGCTCATCTGCGGGCGCAGCGCGGCCTTGAGCGCGTCAACCGCCTCTTGAGGCGCGGCGGCGTCGATGTAGACGGCGATGCGCACCGACTTCTCGCGATCGCCGCGCAGTCGGGCGCTGGAGCTGAGCAGGTCCCGTATGTCCAGTGGCAAAGCCATTTGATCTCCTAGAGGTAGCGACGCGCCCACACGGAAAGGAGCATACCCGTGGCCGCGAAGTTGGTGACCATGAACGATGCACCATAACTCATGAAAGGCAAAGGGATGCCGGTGATCGGCATCAGGCCGATGGTCATGCCGACGTTCTCGAGTATCTGGAAGGTCCACATGCTGAGCACGCCGGTCGCGATCAACGCGCCGAACAGGTCTCGCGAGGACGCCGATATCTCAAGAGATGTGATCAGGAGTCCGAAGTACAGGCCGAGAAGCACGACTCCCCCCACGAAGCCGAGCTCCTCCCCCAAGACGCTGAAGATGAAGTCGGTGTGGCGCTCCGGCAAGAAGTTCAGGTTGCCCTGCGTACCGGATCCAAGTCCTTTCCCGGCTATCTGCCCGGACCCTATCGCGATTCGGCTCTGCGCGAGGTTGTATCCCGCACCGGTCGGATCGAGCGTCGGGTCCACGAACACCAGGAGCCTATTCATCTGATAGCGCTTGATCAACACGCTTGTGTCCCGTGTGGACGCCTTATCGGTCGCCGAGATGTATGCCGGGTCGTACGGTCCTCGCTCAAGGACCCGATTCGCGATCTCGTTGACCCCGAACAGGGCTCCTGCGCTGAGCAGAGCGGCAAGACCCAGAACCACGAACCAGCGCCCGGTCAACCCCCCGATCAACAACATGCCTGCTGCAACCACAAGAAACACCATGCCTGTGCCAAGGTCACCCACCGCGATGACGAGCAACACCGGCGCGAGGGCGAGCGAAACGACTCGACCCACCTCGCGCCGCGAGTCGATGCGTCCCTTGTAGTGAGAGATGGCCGCCGCGAGCATCGCGATGAAGACGATCTTCGCGGGTTCCGATGGCTGAAACAGTCTGATCCCAGCCACCTCGAGCCAAAGCGTCGCACCCTTCGCGGTGGCCCCTAGGCCCGGTATCCGTGGAGAGATGATGAGCAGCAGCACAAGGAAGAGCAGCGGACCGACCCAGCCGCGAAGATGCCGGTAGTCGAGCACCCACGCGAATCCAAGCGCTCCGACCCCAATCGCCAATCCGAGAAGGTGCCGCTCGAACATCGCCTCCCCGAGATCCATCCCGGAAACCGCCGAGCGGACCATGACGCTTCCGAACACGACCAGCAACACCACTGCGGCGAACAGCGGAAGGTTGATCCTGCTCAGTATGGAGCGCTCGTTCACGCGGTCACCTCGAAGGATCCTCGGCGTTGACGTGGACGCTCTTCTGGCCAAGAAGTGCCGCCAGTATCTGACGTGCTGCAGGTGCGGCGATCGCGCCGCCGCCCCCGCCCTCCTCGATCACAACGGTGACAACGTAACGAGGCTTCTCGGCCGGTGCATAACCAACGAACCATGCGAGGTTGTCTTTCCCTGCGACCTCTGCGGTACCCGTCTTGCCGGCGACCGTGGGCCCGAAACCGCGAAATGCGCTCTTACCAGTGCCGCTCCTGGTCACATCCACAAGGGCTCGATGCATCACTGCAAGGTTGGCTTTGGACACGCGGGGTTCGAAGGTGACCTCCGGTGCGATGGACAAGACTGGCTCGCCGTCACTGCCGAGCACGTCTTTCAGCACGTGGGGTCTGACTACCTTGCCCTCATTGGCGATTCCCGCAAAGGTGGTCGCCACCTGCAGCGGTGTTGAGAGAACATCGCCTTGACCGATGGAGATGTTGACCGTGTCGCCCGGATTCCATCGCTGGTACTCCGGGTAGTCCTCGTTGTACGCCTTCTTCCATTCGGCGTCGGGAACCCGGCCATCGGCCTCACCTGGCAGATCGATGCCGGAAAGCGCCCCGTAGCCGAACTCGCGCATGAACTTCTGCAGCCGCTCGCCGCCCTCTTTGTAAAACGAGTGTCCGATCTCGTAGAACACCACATCGCACGAGTTCTCGATGCCGTCCATGAATGATTGTGGGCCGTGACCGGTTCGCAACCAGCAGCGCTTCTTCCATTGAGCGCCCATCCCCGTCCACGTTCCTTCACAGCGATACACCTGCCACTGTCGCGTGATGTCGTACTGCAGGCCCGCCAAGCCAACGAAAGCCTTGAGCGTGGACGCGGGCGGGTACTGCGCCATGATCACTCGGTTGGTGAGCGGGTACGCCGAAGCGGTGCCCGTGAGTGAACGCCACTGCTCCTTCGAGACGCCACCCAAAAAGACGGATGGGTCGTAGGTGGGCAGGCTCGCCATGGCGAGTATCTCGCCGGTCTTGACGTCCATTGCCACAGCGGCGCCCGCTTTCGCGTTGCGAAAACCGTCCGCCCGAGCATCTTGCATCGCGCGCTGAAGAGCCTCCTCGGCAATCGCCTGGACCTTGCTGTCGACCGTCAACCTGATGTCTCGACCGGGTTCCGGATTGACCTCCTCGATGATCCGTTTGGGTTGCCCAGAAGCATCCACTTCCATGACCCTGCGACCGCGATCGCCCTGCAAGACACCTTCGAACGCGCGCTCCGCTCCTGCCTTGCCAACGGTGTCGGTAGGGTCATAGCCGACGAAATCCTCGGAGGCGATCTGGTTTTCGGAGATCTCACCGGTGTAACCAAGCACATGAGCCGCAAGAGATCCCTTCGGGTACTGCCTGACCGTATGCGCTTGGACTTCGACCCCGGGAAAATCGACGGAGTGCTCGGAAAGGTAGGCGACCGCGCTCATCGGAACGTCCAAGGCGATGACGCGCGGAGCCAACGCCGCCTCTTTGCGGCTTCGCAGCCGTTCTTTGATCTCCGGCACGGAAACCTGCAGGAGGGCCGAGAGCTTGGTGAGCATCTCGGTGTCTTCCGCGGCTCTGGACGGTGCCAGTACGGCCAGAGTCACCCGATTTCCCACGAGCTCAACACCGTTGCGGTCAAGGATCCTGCCACGAGGCGCGACTGTCGTGATCTCACGTACGCGGTTCTTGTCGGCGAGCACTGCGAACTCACGACCGTCGAGCACCTGAATCGCCCACAGACGGAACAGCAACACGAGCAGCACCGCGATGATGACTCCGCCAAGAATGGCGAAGCGTGGTTTGAGGTTTTCTTGAAACGTCGACATGGCGCGCTCCTACGCCAGCCGGCGAAAGGTCTTCATGGGTCGATCCTGACGCAAGAACCGCGCCAGCCACGGATAGACCAGCAGAGCGAGGGCCGTGTTGTACACGGCACCCGGTAACATCTTGGTCAACAGCGTGCGCCAGAAGGGAAGCTCGGCACCCAACAGATCGAGAAGGACACCGTACGTGACCTCAGACGTGAAAGCCGCGATCGACAGAACCGTGAGCGGCAACAGCCACCCTTCGGCGAACATCGCAGTGTGGAGTAGGCCGGCCACATAGCCCACGACTGTGAGCACGAGTGCCATGGTGCCCACCGGGCCCGTTCCGAGAAGATCGAACACGACGCCTGCGGCGAATCCCACACTCGCACCTTCGTTCGACCCGGTGGCCAGCGCGATGGTCACCACCACAAGCAACAAGAAATTGGGCATGACCCCACCCACCGCGACGTGGGAGGCGAAACCGCTTTGGAGCACCGTCGCGACGATGACTGCGAGCAGCGGTGGAATCAGGTGGCTCTTCACTCTCCACCTCCCGTCTTGACCGAGGGGGGTTCGCCGATCAGCACCAAGACCTCTTCGAGACTCGACGGGGCGCTAGCGGCAAGTACCCGCACTGACTGGAGGAATCCCGACGTGCCCTGACCGGACTGGGCGACCTCTCCGACCACCAGACCTTTGGGAAAGACACCTCCCATGCCTGACGTGATGACTACGTCACCGGCGCTCAGGGTCGTCTCGGCGCTCACGAACTCCATGGTGAGACGACCGTCGATCGAGCCTTTCAAGATGCCCTCGGCACGACTACGTTGAATCATCACCGCGACACCGGAACGATGGTCAGTGATGAGACGGACCTTGGCAGAACCCTTCGACACCTGGATCGTCTGCCCCAGCAGACCGAGTGGGCCCACAACCGGCATGCCCACCGTGATGCCATCTTCAGAGCCCCTGTCGATGGTGATGACGCCTTCCCACGCATTCGTCGGTCGACCGATGACGCGAGCCCCGGTAGCCTTGTGCGACTCTGTCGGAACGAGTTTCAGAAGGTCAGTCAACCTCTCGTTCTCGAGTCGGGCTTCCTCGAGCTCGGCCACTCGCGCGCGCAGACGGGCGTTTTGCGCACGAAGCTGCTCGAGTCTGCTACGAGACACACCCAAGTCACCGGTCCATGCGAAGAAACCCCTGACCGGGCGCGTGATGATCTCGCCTGCGGCCGACACCGGAGCCGCCACGGCTGACACGGTGCTCTGCGCCCTGTGAAGTGGTCCCGAATCACCCTCGCGGTACCAGACGGTCATGAGGACCACGGCCAGCGCCACAAGAACCATCAGCAGACCGGGGCGTGCGTGGCTGCGCGTGTCGCGGTGTACTTTCATCAGGTGACGGGGCGACTAGCGCCCACCTTGGAGCACTTTCTTGAGAGCATCGATCTCTTCGAGAGCCTGGGCCGACCCGTCGACCACGTTGGTCAGAGCACTCTCCGAGACGTGAACGGGCATCCCCGTCTCGTGACGTAGCCGCTCATCGAGTCCCTTCAGGAGCGCGCCGCCGCCTGTGAGTACGATGCCGTACTCCATGAGATCGCTCGCGAGTTCGGGAGGTGTCTGCTCCAGCGTGCCCTTCACCGCTGCGATGATGGCGAGAATCGGCTCCTCGATCGCCTCGCGAATCTCTTCGGACTCCATGGTGATCGTCCGCGGCAGACCGGTGAGCAGGTCGCGCCCCCTCACCTCTACGTCGATCTCTTCGAGAAGAGGCCACGCGCTACCGATCTCGAACTTGATCTCTTCGGAGGTGCGCTCGCCGATCAGCACGTTATAGGCACGCTTGACGTACATGACGATCGCCTCGTCGAACTCGTCACCCGCGATTCTGATCGACTGAGAGACGACGATGCCACCGAGTGAGATAACCGCGACTTCCGTGGTCCCTCCCCCGATATCAACGACCATGGAACCTGTCGGCTCCTGAATGGGAAGACCCGCACCGATGGCGGACGCCATCGGTTCCTCGATGAGGAAGGCCTGGCGGGCGCCCGCCTGCATGGTGGCTTCGAACACCGCCCGCTTCTCCACCTCGGTCACACCCGAGGGAACACACACGACGACCCGCGGTTTCGGCTGCCACGGAAAGCGCTTCACGCGCGTCTTGTTGATGAAGTAGCGAAGCATCGCCTCGGTGACCTCGAAGTCCGCGATGACCCCGTCTTTGAGCGGCCTGATGGCCACGATGCTCGCCGGTGTGCGTCCGATCATACGCTTGGCCTCAACACCCACGGCCAAAACGCGCTTCGTGTCACGCTCGACGGCGACCACCGAGGGCTCGATCAGTACGATTCCCCTGCCACGCACCGACACGAGCGTGTTGGCGGTGCCGAGGTCGACGGCCATGTCGCCGCCCCACGAGTTGAAGAACATATCCACAAGCGACACGGTCGCTCCATCTCTGTCTCGATGTCGCCCCACGGCACCTATGGCCGATGAGGCGAACCTACCGCACGTCAAAACGACCCTGCGTCTCAAGCGGGGGCGAGCATGCCTGAGTAGGATGAAGTCTACCATAGCACCCTGTGCGAGCAGGTCTTTTCGATTCATCAACGGCCATCAACGGCTCACATCAGCCCGAGCTCTCTCAAACTCGCGTGTTCACCATCTCCGCCGATGATGATGTGGTCGAGGACTTCGACGCCCAAGACGTCTCCCGCCTTCATGAGCCTGCGTGTCAGTTGGATGTCAGCGCCGCTAGGTGCGGGATCGCCACTGGGGTGGTTGTGCACGACGATCACGGACGCCGCAGACACCTTGAGCACATCTTTGAACAACTCCCTGGGGTGCACGATCGAGGCGTTCAGTGACCCTACTGACACCTCGATGATCCTGAGCAACCGGTTCTTGGTCGTGAGTGCGAGCGCCCAGAAATGCTCCCGATCAAGACCCCGAAGCTGTGGTCCACAGATGGCGACGACATCCTCGGCTGTTGAGATGACGGGGCGCGCTTCTCGCCCGGGGCAGCCCGCCCGCCTGCTCATCTCGACGCAGGCGAGAAGACGTGCTGCAGCCGCTGGACCGACGCCGTGCACGCCGATGAGCTCGTCGGGAGAGAGCCGCCAGAGGCCCTCTCGAACGGTGGTGGTTCCCGAAATGATACTGCCGAGGTGGCGAGCCCCCTGTTCGCCGACGAGGACGCCGAGCAGGTCCTCGTCGCTTACCGACTCAGCGCGTCCGGTGAGCAAGGTGTGCTTTGGATCCCCACAGGCGACGGTTGTCCGCGGTGGCATGGTGGCTCCTTCGATTCCGTATGCGTGCGTCCATGATGCCCCCTGGGTCTTATCAGTCTCTATCCCTGCTCTTCCAACTGCGGCACCACCGCGGAAATGAAGAAGGCGATCCGAAGACCGCCCAACTTCCACTACCTGAGTGTTGACACTACGCGCCGAAGAAGACAGCCATCTCGCGCGCAGCGGATTCCGGAGAATCCGAACCGTGTATCACGTTCTCGTCAAGCGTCAGACCGAAATCCCCGCGAATCGTTCCGGGCGCAGCCTGAGCCGGATTCGTGACTCCCATGAGCTTCCGACACACCGCGACAGCGTCCTCGCCGGACAGCACCATCTTCACGACTGGGCCGGAGGTGATGTAGGCAACAAGTCCCTCGTAGAATGGCTTGCCCTCATGCTCGGCGTAGTTCGCTGCAGCCTGATCGCTGGTGACGAGTCCATATTCCATGCGCTCGATCTTCAGGCCCGTCTCCTCGAAGCGGGTGACGATACGACCAACGAATCCGCGTCGAACCGCATCCGGCTTGATCATGATGTAGGTCTTCTGGCTCACGTTCGAATCCTTCCTTGCTGTCGGAACCGCACGGCTTCTCTAGCCGCCGGTGGAACGCCAATCGTTGTCTATCCCTGAGACCTTCCATCCCACGCCTTCGCGCGAGAGGGTCACCTTGTAATGGAGGGCCGCGCCCTTCTTCGGCGTCACGGTGACCCTGACTGCGGACGTCCATGCGCCGCGCTCAACCCGGGAGACGACGAAGGACTCGACTGGCGGAACCTTTGCCATCTCCTTGGCGATGTCCTTCTCAGGTACCGCGACCCAGAACCCACTCGAATCCTCACCAGCTCGATACGCTTCAAGCAAGCTCTTGGTCGTTGTCTCCTGGGTGGGCCACCCGAAGCCCATCCAGAACGCAGCACCGATGGCTCCTGCGAACAAGAGACCCGCGACCGCCACGAGAGCGATCCGTCGTGCAACGGAAGCGAAGGTGCGTCCCTCAGCTCTGCGCGTGCGACGCTCGGCGTTGTCCCGCACGCGCATCTCATCTTCGGTCATGCTGAAGTACGTGGTAACGGCCTCGGCGTCACCGAAGCCGAGATCGCGTGCAGCGGCGGAGGCGTCAAGGGCGAACGAACCGACATCATCAGCACCCCCCACGACTGCGGGCACGCTGTCACCGGACAGCGCGGCAAGATCACCTGTGGCCCATCCGTCAGCGACCGGGGTCACCTCCCGAGCTCCGCTGACGTCGCCCGTCTCCCACCCTTCCACCTTCTCGGTGTCGGGTCTGATTGACGCAAGCACGGCCTCATACGTCTGCTGAGCCGAGGGAGAGAGTCGATGACCGTGCAGTTGGACGGCCTTCTCAAAAGCCCTGACCGCCTCGGTGTGCTCGCCATTCAGGGCGTACGCCATGCCGAGATTCGAAAGCGCTTTACCTCGGGCCTGATACCCTTCGATTCCCAGAGCAGCGCGGTACGCTTCCGCCGCATCGGTTGGCCTGCCGAGCCCCATGAAACACAGTCCGAGATTCACAAGCGCACGGCCGGGATCCGAGTTGCCGGGATCGACCGCCGCTTTGTGATACGCGCTCGCCGCTTCGTCCACTCGCCCACGCTCGACCAGTGTCGCCGCGAGCCCCTGCCACGCCTTGTAGAGCGCTTGGTAGGCGGGTTCAGCCAACGCCGACTCGAACGCGGCGGCTGCCTGGGCGTACTCGCCCATCGCGCTCAACGACTGCCCGAGGTTCACATAGACGGCCCCGCGCCTGTCGTAGGTGTCGTCACGCAGCGCATGCCCGTAAACGATCGCCGCATCCGGAAAGCGGCGCAGACGCATGAGCGCGTTCGCGGCCATGTGATACGCAGCGCCATTTCCAGCCACACCCCTGTCGGCGGCGGCAAGGAAGAGCTTCGTGGCCGCACGGTAGTCAGCGGCCTCGTATGCCTGTTTGGCTTCTTGGAACTTGTTATGGTCCACGGGTCTGGGCGCGCCTACTCGGTCATGCCAGACAAGACGATCTTCTCGATCACGTCGCCCGCACGCAGCTTGTTCACAACGTTCATTCCGCTAGTGACGACACCGAAGACCGTGTACCCACCATCGAGACTGGGAACCGGGGCCAGCGTGAAGTAGAACTGCGAGCCCGCTGAGTCGGGGTTTTGCGAGCGCGCCATGCCCAAAGCGCCCTCGACGTGCTTGTTCGGGTTCTTCTCGAGGTCGAATTCACCCTTGATGAAGTATCCGGGGCCGCCTGTGCCGAAGGCGCCTTGACCATCGGGCTTGGCACCTTCCTCAGCGACGAACTCGGTCGTGGCATCCTTGGTGTCGGGGTCTCCACCCTGGACGACGAACGACTCGATATAGCGGTGGAACTTCGTGTCGTCGTAGAAGCCCTTGCGTACGAGCTCGATGAAGTTGCCCACATGGATCGGGGCATCAGTGCCAAGCAGTTTGACAGTGATGTCACCCTTGCTGGTCTTGAAGACCGCGGTCTCCTTGCCGTTGGGCTTGTAGATGGGAGTGTACAATCCTGCCTCCTCAGTGACCTCGGGGGCGGGTTGTTCCGCCGCCGGCTGTTCTTCCACGGGCTGGTGCTGCGCAGCGCACCCCGCGATCACGAACGAGATCGCGAGCAGAGCCGCCAGCATCGAAACATACAGTTTGCGAGTGCCTGGATTCACGTTGGCCGAACCTCCTTGGTCGGTCGCGGGCGCATTCTCGCCCGCAGACAGCGCTCACCGGATTCTAACAGCGATGTCAGCCGCTGATAAGGACTGCCCGTTTTGAGGCCCTCGCGAGGAACCCGCGGAGGCTATCGCACACCCTGAATGTCTCATTACCTCGCCTCACGCGCGAACATTACGGGTAGACTTGTCTGGCGAGGAACCCGCGGGGGCGGGTCGAAGCCTTCCGCGTTTCACGTGTGCGCCGCTATGGGGCGGTGCGCGGACATGTCTGAGGAGGCGATGTACTTGGGAGCACCGAGCACTGACAAGGTCCGCAACGTCGTCCTTGTGGGACACGGCGGAGCCGGTAAGACCACGCTGGCCGAGGCGATGCTCCATCTGTCAGGGGTCACCAAACGGCTTGGATCGGTCGATGCTGGCCAGAGCACTCTCGACTACGACTCTGAAGAGATCAAGCGCAAGATGACCATCAATCTCTCGATGGCCCCCGTCGTTCACGACGGCGTTAAGATCAACCTCATCGACACCCCCGGATACGTCGACTTCATCGGCGACGCGATCGCCGGCATGGAAGCGGCGGAGATGGCGCTCTTCGTCGTCGATGCGGTGGCGGGCCCGCAAGTACAGACCGCCCACCTGTGGCGCATCGCCGGTCAGATGGGCATCGCTCGCTCGGTGTTCGTCAACCGGATGGACAAGGAGCACGCCGACTTCGACGCCGCGATCACGATGCTTACCGAGAAGTTCGGTGAGCGGGTGGTTCCCGTTCAGATACCAATGGGTCGTGAAGCCGATTTTCGCGGAGTCGTCGACATCATCCGCATGAAGGCGTACCACCACGAAGACGATCACGAAGACATCCTCGATGTCCCGGCCGACATGCTCGCCGCCGTTGAAGCCGCGCGCGAGCGACTAGCCGACATGACCGCCGAGGCCGATGACGACCTGATGGTGAAGTACCTCGAGGGGGAGCCTCTGACTCAGGAGGATCTCGAGAAGTTGCTCGGTCTGGCCATCGCTCAGTCCAAAGTCATTCCCGTGTTCGTCGGCTCCGCGCTCACGCTTCAGGGGGTCGAAGACCTCATGGACGAGATCGTCACCTTCTTTCCCGAGCCAACGGCTCACGGCCCGATGCACACCGTGGACGGCCAGGAAGTGCCGTTCTCGGTCGAAGGCGATTTCTCCGGTCACGTCTTCAAGACGCTCTCGGACCCCTACGTGGGCAGGCTGTCGTTCGTCAAGGTCGTCTCAGGGACGCTCACGCCCAACACCGAGGTCGTCAACTCCCGCACCGGCAAGAAGGAGCGCGTCTCGCACGTCTTCAAGATGACCGGCAAGGAGACCACCGACATCAGCGGTGCCCCCGCTGGCGACATCGCCGTTCTCACAAAGCTTTCCGACACCTTCACCAATGACACGCTATCAGCAAAGGGCGGGGTCACGTTTGACGCGCTGCCCCTGCCGGAGCCCCTGTATCCCGTGGCCGTCGTCGCCAAGACGAAGGCCGACGAGGACAAGCTCGGCACTGCGCTCAAGTCGATCGTAGACGAGGACGCCTCGCTGCACCTCAGACGTGACGAGGAGACCCACCAGACGGTGCTTTCGGGCATGGGCGATGCCGCGATCGACGTCGTGATCTCCCGGCTGCACGACCGTTTCCATGTCGAGGCCGAGACCGAGAGCGTGCGCATCGCCTACCGCGAGACGGTACGTTCGACAGCGAGTGCGCAGGGTCGCCATAAGAAGCAGACCGGTGGATCCGGACAGTTCGGCGACTGCTGGCTGCGCGTCGAGCCGAATCCCGGTGCGGGATACCAGTTCCTTGACCAGATCGTGGGGGGCAAGATACCGAAGGGCTTCATCCCGCACGTCGACAGGGGCGTTCAAGACACGATGACCCAAGGCGTCATCGCCGGCTACCCGGTGTTTGACGTGAAAGTCGCTGTCTATGACGGTTCGTACCACGCCGTCGACTCATCTGAGATCGCGTTCAAGACGGCCGCGCGCATCGCTTTTCGAGCCGCTGCCGAGAAGGCCGATCCGATCATCCTTGAACCTATCGCCACGATGATGATCACCGTTCCCGACGCATACGCCGGCGCGATCATGGGCGACATCAGCTCGATCCGAGGGCGCGTGCTGGGGATGGACTCGCCCGATGCGGGCATCCAGCTCATCAAGGTCCAAGCGCCCTACGCAGAGGTCGTGCACTACTCGCCACACCTGCGTTCCATCTCGAGCGGAACGGGCGGGTACACCATCTCGATCGACTCGTACGAACCGGTTCCCGGGGACGTCCAGAAACGACTCGTCGACGCATACCAGAAAGTACGTGCGGAAGGACACTAGACCGAGTGGCCCTTCATGAACGACATGCACGAGGCCGGCTCCTGAGGAGACCGGCCTCGTTCTTTTGTGTGTGGTGCCCCCTGCAGGATTCGAACCTGCGGCCTTCTGCTCCGGAGGCAGACGCTCTATCCACTGAGCTAAGAGGGCATGTGCTCACGCGGACACGCACTCTACCACACCGGCCCAAGCCCACCAACACGTCGAGGACTCGTGGGTTATCCTACGTTTCTCGGCTAAGGAGAGGTGTCCGTGTGGATGAAAACAAGGTGTTGCTCATCATCAATCCCGCTGCAAAGCACGGCGACACGGCCGCTCTGGTTCCCGTCATCGAGAAACTTCTCGCCGACCTTCCCCACGAAACGGTTCTGACGGAATCCACGGGGCACGCCACGCGCCTCGCAGCGAACGCCGATTCCTATGACCTCGTCGTTGCGGTGGGTGGCGACGGCACGGTCCATGAGGTACTGAACGGACTCATGTCGATTCCCGCTTCGAATCGTCCGGCTCTCGGGGTCTTGCCCACCGGTTCAGGCAACGACACTCGCAGGACCCTCGGCGTCCCTGTGGATCTGTCAGAGGCCGTACTGACCATCGCCACCGGACAAAGGCGGCGATTCGACGTCGGGGTGTGCAACGGGGTGTACTTCAATAACTCCTTCGCCGCTGGCCTGGACGCGAAGGTCACGGCGAAAGCGGTCGAGTACAAGGTCACCAAGAAGCGTGACGGGTTGTGGCTCTACCTGACGGCCCTGCTTCACGTACTTTTCAATGAACTGGGGAGTTTCGATCTCTCGATAGCTTTCGACGATCAACCGCCTGAACGCCACGACACCTTGATCGTCGCCGTCACGAACGGCCCGACCTACGGGGGCGGGTTTCACATCACCCCTGATGCCATCCCCGATGATGGGCTCTTCGACGTCTGCATGATCGACCCGCTGTCACTTCCCCAGGCACTCGCACGGCTTCCTTTCATCATCGTTGGCAAACACACGCGGATGAAGCCGGTCCATATGAGTCGACACCACTCCCTGGTCATCGAATGCGAGTATCCGCTACCCGCCCAGATCGACGGCGAAGTCCTGCTCGCGAGCCGCTATGAGCTATCTCTCGACCCCGGTGCGATCGAATGCGTCGTGCCGAGGAGGACGAGCTGGTGAGCGATTTCTACGCGATGGCGTTCTCCTCCGCGTCGCTCACGTGGCCAGCGCTTCTCGCTGGATTCGTGCTCGCGTACGTCATCGGCTCGATTCCTTTCGCCTACATCATCGTGAAACTCGTGACGGGCGAGGACATCACGACCCACGGCACGGGAAACATCGGAGCGATGAACGTGAGGCGTGCGACCGGCTCGTGGGGGTGGTTCGTCCTGGCGATGCTCGCCGATGCTCTCAAAGGGCTGGTGCCGACCCTGGCCGTGGTGCTCATGACGGAGTCCCACAGCGGAAACATCTTCTGGGCCTTGAATCAGTACGAAGGGGTGTGGGTGCCCTCCAGGGCCCTCCTGCAGCCACTTGTGATACTCGGAGCAGTGACTGGACACAACTACTCGGTGTGGATGGCACTCATCAAGAAGCGCTTCGTGCGCACCGGGAAAGGGCTCGCGACCGGCGGCGGCGCGCTTCTCGCCTACGACTGGCGCCTCTTCCTCGTGGTGCTCGTGGTGGGACTCACGGTGATCGCCGTGACCCGCTACATGATGGCCGGACAGGTCGCGGCTGCGTGGTCCCTTCCGCTTGCGGCACTGGCCCTGCGCTCGCCTGACTGGCCCTTCGCGCTACTGATGAGCGCGATCGTGTATCTCGCGCACCACAAGCGATTCCTCGGCCTGCTCCGTGGGCAAGAGCCCAAGCTCTACATCAACGACCGTATGGGGCCGCGCGGCTGAGGCGACCGCCCCCGGACACGCGAGAGGGGCCGGATACGAGATCCGACCCCTCGTGATGCGAACTCGTCGAAACGAGCTCAGTTCATCGTGATCGCGGCGCTGGGACAGGCATCCACGCACGCGCCGCACTCGGTGCAATCATCCGGACGGTTCAGCTCAGCAACCTCGCCGAGGTCGTAGCTGCTGGTAGGGCACTCGTCAACGCAGATGCCACATGCGGTACACAGATCGGCGTCAACAACAGGAATCGACATGGTCAGATCCTTTCAGCGGAGCGATCGGTCACATACTGGTCTGGGAATCATACCCTCTTGTACGCGCCAGCAACAATCAGCCCCGCGTCACCATATCCTGTCCGCGATGTCAGCGGGATTCCAGAAGCAGAAGGGGTACGTGCGATCCGTCAGAATCTCGCCGAGGGCGCGTGTTGACTCCAACCGTTCGAGGTCGTCTTCCATGACCTGACGCAAAGGCGTGATCAGTCGAGCGAGTTCGGTGTTGACGATGCGAATGCGCGAGCTCAGGGCCTTCTTGTCAGCGTCGGGATGTGAGATCGCTTCGATCAGACGTTTCTTCTCCTCGGAAAGCGCGAGCGCGGAATCGTGTTCCTCGACCGAATCGAACTGCGCCTCACCCAGCGCCGTGTCAGGATTGTGGTCAAGTCGGTTCAGGCGTTCTCTCGCGGCGCTGATCTCACCCTCGTCAACAGTATGAGCACCCAGCGGGAGGTGGACCGTCAGGGACGCGACAACGAACTTCGGCGGCTCGATACCGAAGAACCGCCTGATCACGCCGTCGGTGATGGTCTCGTAGCGCCCAGCGCCGACACCGTGAATGAACAGGTCGGCCACGAACAACCGCACGAACGCGGTAAGCGCCAGCGCCTTCGGAACGAGCAGCTCTCCGGAAGCCCCAAGAGCGGTGAGCGCGTCGTCGGGGGTCTGTCCAAGACGAAGGAACGCCGCGTCGCGGGTGGCAAGCGTCGCTACTCCGGATGAATCCGCACGTACGAAAACAGCGCTGCGACGTCCGGCGGCGAGCCTCCAGAACGGGATCTCGATGAGGTCGCCTTCCATACGCAGGTCCGGGAACGGTTGCGCCACCGACCGGGTCCGATTGAACGTGCGATAGTCGGCGAGTTCGGCGTTGTGGTCTGTGGCGAATCTCTTCGCGTTCAATGCGAGATGGACCAGGAAGCGACCATACGCCTCGCTCCGGGCCAAGTGGGTCACAGGCAGCTCGAGGTAGTCGGTCTTGGCGCTGGCCTCGAAACGACGTCGTGCGAACGTGAGAAGCTCGGCCACGCTCGTCGCGTCTGCGAGAGCCCCCTCCAGGTGAGAGCAGAATGTGCGGAAGTGCCGCGCCGGAGCCGGTGAGCTCAAGCTGTCGAGCGCTTGCAGGGCCGCACTGCAGAACTGCGAGACGTGGACAGAATCCGGAACCGGAGTGAGCGCATAGCATGCGCCCGCACCTCCTGAGACGAGATACTGACGACAGCGCGCGGGTTGCGGAGTCAAGCACGGAGAAACGAGAGAGACGCTTTCGAAGCCGTCGCTGTCGACCACGAGATCGACGGGCGTGGCCCCGGTCTCATCGGCGAGCCGCTGCAACAAGAAGTCCTTCACCCACACACCGGGATGGTACAACTCGGGCTGGTGTCCCGTGGCTATCACGAGACCATCCGCAGGGCCTGCCGGTCTCACGGCGACTCCGAGACGGGCCGAGAACTCCGAAGCGGCATCCAGCGCCTCTTCGCGCGCGAGGTGCCACACGCTGCGCGCATCAACGCCTCCGACGGGAAACTCCCAAGCGGACGCGGCGTCGTGATTCTCCCGCGCGAGGTCAGCCCACTGCGCGAACGCCGGTTCTACGAGCAGTTCTCCGTTGCCGGATGGCAGAACCGGACGCGCCCGCACTCGTGCCGCCCCCTTAAAGAACAGCGTCGAACGCGGACAGCGCCACCGTCTCAAGCGCGAAGAACGGCTCGGCCACCGCTACGTCGGCAAGAGCGCCCCACATCGAGGCGGCGGACTCGACCATCGGAATGACATTGGCATTCGTCGGGTTCGCGCCGAATTGCGACTCATAGGCCCTCAGAGCCGCGAGCTTGACCGGCAGGTGGTCGCTGACCTCGATCACGAACGAGGGCTGCGCGATGATGCGCTGATGCACCGCCATGTAACGAAAGACCCTGGGAACGTAGTGCGGTTCTCCCGGCATGTCCGTCTTCGAGAACTTCCCGTAGAACCGTGCGGCACTGGCGATCTGAGCGGCGGCGACATGATCGGGATGGCTGTCGACCGGATACGGTACGAACAACAACCGGGGTCTGAATTCACGAAGCACCCCTGCGAGCTCAGTGCGCGCCTCGACGCAGTCGAACAGATACCGATTCGGCTGCGAGAGGGTACGTCGGCATGCGCCGAGCAGCTCAGCCGCCCGGGCAGCCTCCGCAGCGCGGATCTCACGTGTGCCGAACGGGGTCGGCTCGCCATCCGTGAGATCGACGATCGCGACTCGGGCCCCCGCGGAGGTGAGCTTGGCGATCGTGGCGCCCATCCCGATCTCGACATCGTCCGGATGAGCTCCGACGCACACCGCATCATAGTGTCCGCTCACTGTTCGTCCCTTCGCAAGGCGGCGTTCCAGACGCTCATGTAGTAGGCGAATCGCCGCTCGGGGTCGTCAAGATCCTCCCCGAACGTGCGGTCGCGGTCACAGTAGATTCGCTCCACGGGAAGCTCGGTCACCGTGAGTCCCTCCTGCCACGCACGTACCCAGAGTTCGAGCGGCATCGCATAACCGGGCTCAGTGAGGGTCAGGCGCGAGAGAGCCTCGGTGCGATACGCCTTGAATCCGCAGAAAGCATCGGTGAGCGACCAGCCGGTGACCCTGTTCACTTGAGTCGTGACGCGAGCGTTGATCTCGCGTCGGTCCATCGGTGCCTGTCCCACCTCTCCGCTCTCAGGCAGGTATCGACTCCCAGAGACGATGTCTGCCCCGGAAAGCGCGGCGAGAAAATCCGGTATGTGCGCCGGCTCGTGCTGTCCGTCGCAATCCATTGTGACGATCCGATCGATACCTATGTCGCGCGCGATGCTGAAACCGATCCTGAGCGCGCAACCATAGCCGCAGTTGCGTTCAAGTCGGACGATGGCGACATCTCCCCGTTTCGCGAGCAAGACGGGCGTGTCGTCGGTCGAACCATCGTCGACGACGATGACATCGCCGCTGAAGTGCTCAGCGACCCGGTCAAGCACCTCAGAGACTGTCTCCGCCTCGTTGAACACGGGCATGACAACGGCGTCGGACACTGATGCCTACTCCGCGACGGCGGCGACAGCCCCCGCCTCGAGAACGCGATAGGAAGTGGTGACCGACACTTGGGAGCCAAGCATGCCCTTCACCGAGCAGTACTTCTTCTCGGAAAGCTCGATGGCGCGCTTCACAGCGTTCGGGTCGATCCCGTGACCGGTCACGACGTACTCGACGCCGATCTCGGTGTAGATCTTCGGGAACTCGTCTTCACGCTGAACACCGGAGACCACGATCTCGAAGTGCGTCACCTTCTGCCGCTTCTTCTCAAGGATCGAGATGACATCCATGCCCGTGCATCCTGCCAAGCCGTGCAAGACGAGTTCCACCGGGCGAATGCCGCTTCCCTCACCCTTGTACTCGGCTTTCGCGTCCATGACCACAGCGTGACCGACCTCGTCGACGCCGAGGAACTGGCGATTGCCGGTCCACTTTATACGCGCGATATCCATAAGCGAACCTTTCCACGACCGTGAAGAAGACCTGGTGAGCCTGTGTGCCCCGTGCGCGACGCGCGACGAGTCATATCTTGCGTCCGACGAGATCAGCGAGCTCCCTGGGGCTCTTCGCCTTGCTGATGGCCTCCTCGAACGTGATCTTCCCCTGAGTGAGCAGTCCTCTGAGGTGTTGGTCCAGGGTCTGCATCCCCTTGTCAGAGCCTCCCTGGATGATCGTGGCCATCTGGTGCGTCTTGCCTTCGCGGATGAGGTTCGCGATGGCGGGGATCCCGAGCATGATCTCCATCGCGAGAATGCGCCCTCGGCCATCCGTGGAGCGCAGCAGAACCTGCGACAGGACGCCTTCCAGCGTGTTTGACAGCTGCATGCGCACCTGCTGTTGCTGGTGAGGCGGAAAGACGTCGATGATGCGGTCCACTGTCTCGGGGCCGCCGGTCGTATGCAAGGTCGCCAACACGAGGTGGCCGGTCTCGGCTGCAGTGATGGCGGCCGAGATCGTCTCGAGATCACGCATCTCTCCGACCAGGATGACATCGGGATCCTGGCGAAGAACGCGCTTGAGCGCTGCCGAGAACGAGTGTGTATCCTCGCCGATCTCGCGCTGGTTGACGAAGGACTTCTTGTTGCGGTGCATGAATTCGATCGGGTCTTCGAGCGTGACGATATGCAACGAACGTGTGGTGTTGATGTGATCGATCATGGCGGCAAGCGTGGTCGACTTTCCTGAACCTGTCGGCCCGGTGATGAGAACCAGGCCCCGGGGCCGCTCGGCGAGGAACTTACAGACCTTCGGCATCGCGAGCTCTTCCAGCGTCGGTATCTTGATAGGAATCACCCGAAAGACCGCGCCCATCGAGTTGCGCTGCTGAAACACGTTCGCCCGGAAGCGTGAGACCCCTGGAATCGAATAGGCGAAATCGAGCTCCAGTTCGGTCTCGAAGCGTCTGCGCTGCTCCTCGGAGAGGAGGCTCAGAAGCATCTCCTGCGTATCCCTGGGCGTGAGCGGCTTCATGTTCTCGACTGTGACCAGCTCACCGCGCTGGCGAATACCCGGAGGGCTACCCACAGTGATGTGAAGGTCTGATCCGCCTCTTTGCAGCATCAGACGAAGCAGGTCATCGATGTGCGGGGAGTCACTCGCGCCCACGGATCCGGCTCCGACCGGCGAGGGCGCACCCGCGCTGACCGGCTGCGGGATTCCATATGTCGCTTGAGACGGCGCAGAGGATGGGGTCGCGGGGATGGACGAGGTCGGCGCGGGCTCGGGGGCCGACTCGGGGTCGAGTGTCGGCACGGGTGTCGCAACAGGAGTCGGCACAGGCGCAGGCTCCAAGGGCTCAGCGGTCGCCCCCATCGGTGAATGAACCCCTACCGTCGGCAGCGGTTCTCCCGGACCCGGGTCCGCAATCGCGGACGGCATCGTCATCGGACGGGGCGCGGCTGGAGCCGCACCGCTCGCGGGGGTGACCTGCGGTGACGCAGCGCTGAACGCCGGTGGCGCCGACACGACGGAGCGAGTCAACACGACGATCTTGCCTACGATCGACTCCATCGGACCTGTGGCGGACAAGTGCGCTGACGCCCCGACCTGGCGCGCACGCAAGGCCGACGCCTCGCTCGGAGACAGTGTCACGATCACCACCGGTACCTTCGCGGTGACTGGATCGGACTTGAGCTGCTCGGTGAAGCTGTATCCGTCAACACCGACGAGTTCAGCATCAACGACGACGAGATCGGGCGGCACCTGACCGATCATTCCCAAGGCTCGTGGCGCAGAAAGAGCGCTTGCCACCCGGAACTCTTCACCCGTGGCAGTGAGAGCGGCGGTCATCTCGTCGACGAACGTCGCATCGTCATGCACGATGAGAATCTTCTTGGACACGAAGCGGACCCCCTTGCTAGGAACGCCGACAACAACTACGCCATCCCAGTCAGTTACGATATCGGTGGAAATCCCTTGATGGAAGCGGCCACATGATCGAAGTCGACATCGAAAGCCTAGCATACGGAGGCGACGGTATCGGACGTCTACCCGACGGCCGCACCGTCTTCGTGAGCGGAGCCGTCGCTGGCGATCGCCTGGCAATCACGGTCACGGAGGATCGAGAACGTTTCGTCCGTGCGTCCATCCTTGAAGTGACATCACCTTCGACCGATCGAATCACCCCTCCTTGCCCCTACTTCACCGCGTGCGGTGGTTGTACGTGGCAACATGTCGCGCGCTCGGCCCAACTGATAGCGAAGAGGGACGCCGTGGTCGACGCGCTTGCGCGTATCGGACACATTCCCAACGCGTCCGATGTCGTTGCCGACACACTGTCGCCAGGACCGGAGTACGGGTATCGGAACAAGGTTGAACTCCTCAACGATGCGACTTCCCCGCGACCCCTTCTTGGCTTTCATCGTTCCCGTTCAGATGAGTTGATACCCGTGGATGAGTGCCTTCTTCTCCCCAAGAGACTTCGCAAAGCTCCGAAGGCGCTGGGCGGAGCCTTGCGTTACCTGGCCGGCAGTTCCGACCTTGGACTGAAGCGAGTGGCGGTGCGGTGCGCTGCGAACACGCGCGATGTCGAGATCGCGCTGTGGACCGAGCCGGGCCCGTTTCCGCGCGCGGCAGCTGCTCGCACCCTAGGACCTGCGCTGCCGTCAAGCAGCCTCGTTCGTGTACTCACGAAAGGGTCCGCGAAGGAGCGCCGCGTCAGCGGTGTCGAGGTACTGGCGGGCAAGGGGCACTGGAAAGAGCGTCTAGCCGGATTCTCCTACGCTGTCTCCGCCCCATCCTTCTTCCAGGTCAATACCGCTGGCGCCGAAGAACTCATACGCCTCGTCCTCGCGGCTCTTGAGCCCGACGGTACCGATCGCGTGCTCGACCTCTACGCTGGTGCCGGGACGTTCACCTTGCCGCTGGCTGCACGCGCCGCCGAAGTCGTGTGCGTCGAGTCGGCCAGCAGCGCCGTTCGAGACCTGCGCCGCAATCTCGAAGCGAACGATTCGTGGGCTGAAGTGGTCGGCGGAGACGCCGCACGCGAGATCGCGGGTCTCGGCCGATTCGACCTTGTGGTCGTGGATCCGCCGCGCGCGGGACTTGACGCGGCCGTGATAGACGCGCTGGCCGTAGCTCGCCCGCGGGCGATCGCGTACGTCTCGTGTGACCCCGCGACACTCGCGCGCGACGCGTCCCGTTTGCGTGAGGTCGGCTTCACGCTCACGCTTGCGACACCGGTCGACTTGTTCCCGCAGACGTTCCATATCGAGACGGTCGCCAGGTTCGAGCCGACGTGACACGCCCTTGTGGCGCGCCCGCGGCTCTCGCGCACGCCGGCGGCCTTCAGACGAGATGTCCCACTACGGGGAAATCCGTGATGTGGACGTCGTGCGGAGCGTCCTCATGCGCCGCGCTCAGATCCTCGCCGGCCTGATGCATCCCCTCGTGATCGCCGTCATCCCACATCGCGCTCTCAGTGACGTCGTAGACGGTACCCTCGTAGGCCACATAGGCGAAACGGCCATCCCGTCCGTCGAACGTCTTGAGGTCTTCAGCGGTGAACTCCTTCACGGTGCCTCCTCTTGCTCAGTGGTCCTGAGGTGTATGTTTCCCAACGACCCTCAGTCTCGTTCGAGACGATCCGTGAGTTTTGACAGATCGACGAGAATCCGTCGGCCCTGGGTCGTGACGATGCCGTCTCGCGCGAGTTGCGAGATGACCCGACTCGCCGTCTCTCGGGAGGTCCCTGCAAGGGTGGCGATATCGTAGTGCGTCATCCCTTGGACGACCGGCACCCCGCGGGTCTCGAGACCGGCCGTGGCGACGTTCAGGACCACGCGCATGACGCGGTGGGTGGCATCATGAAACGCCATCTCCTCGAGTCTGTGTATCGTGAGGCGCAATCGCTTGGAAAGCGTCGCGATGATGGTGAGGGCCAGCTTCGGTTGCAGCTGAATCGCGGCAGTCAGGTCCTTGGCTTCAAGCGCGAACAGCTCCACGTCTGTCACTGCGATGACATCGGAGGAGCGCGGCTGCCCGTCGACAAGCGCCATCTCGCCGAAGTGTGCGGGCGCCTCGAGATGGCTCAAAACGAGCTCGCGCCCATCGGGGCTCGCGAGCGAAACCTTCACCCGACCAGAGACGAGCAGGAACATCGATGTGCCCGTCTCGTTCTGGCCGATGACAAAGGCACCTTTGGGATAGCGTCGATACTTCACCATGCCCGAAAGAGTCTCGATGCTCTCGGGTACCAGATCAGAGAACATCGGAATCGAGGCCAAACGAGACATGATCTGTTCTTTGGTCACAGTTTCATCCATGGGACTCTCATCGGCTTCACAGCGTACGACTTTAGGGTGCTGCTTGAATGAGTTGACGTCAATGAGGGCGGAGACCATGTCGATCCCCGCCCTCACCTGTGTGCTACCGAAACCGTCAGGCCGCGTCACGCGATGGCACGTCGGCGCCTCGCAGGAACTCGATCCACAGCGGAACGAGATGTGGGATCAACTGAGGCAGATACGTCGGCATGAGCGAATCCATGGTCTTGGGGAGGAGATCCGGCATCAGTTCGGCCATGTCGGCTGGCATCACGCCGATGTAATCCTCCACTTCGCGAACCATCTCCGGCATGACCTTCCCAAGGATCCCCGGCGCCATCGCCGGAAACATCAGCGGCATCATCTTCTCCATCAGAACCAGACCACCGGGTACGTGCTTCATCGCAAGCATCATCGGCTTCATGCCCAGGGGCATCGCATCCATCATCTGCGGGAAGATCCGCGTCATGAACTTCGCCATGTTCTCCGGCTTCATCAGAATGATGAACTTCTCGAAGTAGCCCCACATGTACATGGAGAACTCGGTCGTCTCGGGAATGTCATACCCCGCGGCCTGCGCCACCACCCTCGACAGATCGTCGATCTTCAGGGGCAGATCGTTCTTGATCACCGAATCGCGCAACTGCACCTGGCAGCACGGACACAGCGCCACGACGGTGTCGGCGCCGATATCGATCGCCTCTTGCAGGCGATGCTTGCCCAGAACAGGTGCGACCGGCATCTCTCCGACGAGCGTGAGCACGGATCCGCAGCACATGCCTTCTTCGCGGTTGTGCTCCATCTCCTCGTACTCGATGCCCGGTATCGCTTTGAGCATGTCGCGAGGGGGCTCGTAGTTGCCCTGGGCGCGACCCATGTGACACGAGTCGTGGAACGTGATCTTGCCCACGCCTGGATCGCGCTTGAGCTCGATTCTGCCATCTGCGAGCGCAGGTGCGATGAGTTCGGAGTAGTGCAGGACCTCGAAATCGAACTCCTCGCCACGCTCTGCTGCCAGCTTGGCGTAGAGCTCCTTCCAGACCAAGCCGCACGCGGGGCACGAGGTCACGATCGTCTTGGCCCCGCGCTTGCGGGCCTCAGCGACGTTGTGCTCGTAGATCTCCTCGAACAGGTCCCATTTCCCGGCGACCTTCATGGGGATACCGCAACAGGCCTCGTCCTTGCCCATGTAGCCGACCGAGTACCCGGCGTCTTGCAGCAACCGGATCGATGCCTCTGCGATGTCAGTTTCGACGTAACTCGCGGTGCATCCGGCGAAGTACAGGATGTCGGACTGCTCAGGAATCTTCTCGGCGACATCTTTTGGAACCCATGCGTCACGGTTCTCCCGCTTCCCGGCCCAGATGTCGTTTTCGCCGCGCAACGACGCAGCCATCATCTCGAACGGCGGGAACGTGCCCCGCTTCTGCTCGTTGATGAGTTTGCCGCGCATGTCCATCCAGTTGTGCTCGACGGGAAGCTGGAGCTGGCAGCGTGTGTTGCAGAGCTCGCAGGTGGTGCAGACGAGCATCGTGTCGATGGCGGCGCGATCCCACGACTCCCTGCCCTCGACGACCTCTCGAAGGTAGGCGTACTTGCCACGCGGAGAATGACTCTCCCAGCCGCGTCCTGTGTACTGCTCGCAGGTGGGAACGCAGTATCCGCAGCGCGAGCATGCGTACGCCATGAACGCGACGTCACCGGGGATGCCACGCACGTCGCTACTCAGGTCGCCGGGGCCCGCCGGCGGCTTCGCGGCGTTGGCGATGGGGCGCACGAGCGGCTCGAACAGCGCGGCTGCACCCATGAGCAGATCGAGCATGCCGCCCGTGCCGTGGACTTTCCCGGGGTTCATGACGTCTTTGGGGTCCACCGTTCTCTTGAACGCCCGCAGCGCTTCGAGCCTTTGGGTGCCGAGGACATGCGGCGCCTCGCGCCGGAAATAGAGCCCCGTCGAGTACGCAGCGCCGCCATGGGCCTTCGCGATCCTGATGACCGACAGCGACAGCGCGAAAGCGAGATTGAAGTTGAACGAGCGTTCGTCGTGCGGGATGAAGCCGAGCAAGACGACGTGATCACCCTTACCGACCATGCCCTCCAGAATGAACGGTTGGTCGATTCCGGCATCGATCTCGGCGAGAACCGCCGGCATCTCAGAGAGCGGCACGATGACTTCAGTGGGCACGATCGAGGGGCCGAGACGCTTCAGGCGCATCGGCGCGAAACGCTGCTCCCATTCGTGCTCTGCGGCCTGGCTGTCGAGCTCGGTTCCTCGAGCGTCCTCGATGATGGCGACCAGCTCGGCATCGACCGATTCGCGGCGTGACTCCGGATACGCGATCAGCGCGATGAAGCTCTCGGGAATCTCAGGGTCCGCGTGCCGGTTCGCCTCTTCCCATGGGTGTCCGTGACGATGCGGTAGCTTCTTCTTCAGCCGCGTCGACTCCGGATTCAGAAACGTGATGGACCAGATCGGGAGCTTGCGCGCGCTGATCGCGGACAACGCCTTCCCGAGACCCGCGGCGCTATCGAACGCGACGAGGCGGTGCACCTCTTCCTCAAGGCTGCGCACGCGGAATTCGACTTCGGTGATGAAGCCGGTCGTCCCTTCGGCATCGGCGACATAGGAGGCAAGCCCCTCGCCCGAGAACTCCTTGACCTCACCCGTGGGGAGAACGACCTTCGCCGATACGACGTTCTCCTTGAATGTGCCGTACTCGTAAGAGCCGAAACCGCTCCCACCCTGCGCGAGCCAACCGCCGACCGACGAGCTCGGATACGAGGACGGATACATCCGGAGCGTAAGGCCGCGCTTCTTGATCTCGCGATCGACCTTCTCCCAGGTGGCGCCCGCTTGCGTCCGGACCGTGAGGCTCGAAGCGTCAACCGAGAGCACCTTCTGCCATCCCGAGAAGTCCACGACGACCGCACCTTCGCGGGGCAGCACGCCACCGTAGCCGCTCGTCGCCCATGCGCGAGGCACGAGCGAGAAACCTTCGATTCTCGCGAGACTGACGAGTCCGATCAGCTGCTCTTCGGTGTGAGGACGAACGACCGCCCCAGCGATTCCTGCAGGAACGAACGGAGCGACAAGACGAGGCATCGCCCCGATGTCGAACGAGTACATCTTGCGCTGAACCCGGTCGACTCGAACACGATCCTCCCCACAAAGCTCGACAAGAGCGTTTTCGATGCGTCGATTAACAGCGGCCATACGCGATCAGCATCCTTTCTCGGATGAACGGGACGCCCGGTCCCGATGTGTCCACAATACCCTTTGGGGTAATTCTTCACGCACATGATACCCCCAGAGGTATAACAGGTGTCAACAGCTCGCAGCCCCGTGATACCATTCCCCGAATCTCGAGGAAGGTCATTGATGATCACGGCGGTACTGTTCGACCTCGATGGCACGCTGCTCGATATCGATCTCGAGGGCTTCTTGCGTGACTACTTCGGCCTTCTCGGTCCCGCACTCACCCGGATCACCGGCATCCCAACCGCCAAAGCGATCGAAGCGGTCGTGTCTGGGACGCAAGCGATGCATGCCCCTCATGCCACGCGCACCAACCGCGAAGTGTTCAACGAGCGGTTCTTGGAACTGACCGGCGTTGAGCTTGACTCGGCAGACATCGTGTTGGCCTTGGAGCGCTTCTACACAGAGGAATTCCCTTCGCTGCAGCGCGATCACGGACCACGCGCCGGATCGACCGAAGCGATTCTGGCGGCACGCGACGCAGGCATGAGAGTCGCGATCGCGACCAATCCGATCTTCCCGGTTCAGGCGGTCCACGAACGGATGCGCTGGGCGAAGCTCGATCCGGATGACTTCGACCTCGTGACCTCTTACGAGACCTGTGAGGCATGCAAGCCGCACCCGTTGTACTTCCGACGAGTCGCCGAGGATCTCGGGGTCGAGCCGACGGGGTGCGTCATGGTCGGAGATGACCCTGTGCTGGACATCTCTGCCGCAGACATCGGCATGCGCACATTCTATGTCGGAGCCGCTCACCCCGTGACCGCCGATTGGAACGGCGACCTCTTCGATTTCGCCAACTTGATCTCACGAGTCGCGAGCTGAACCGTTCGTCCGTGGAGTGATCACGGCCACCCACGCGCCATCAGCGCGCCTGTCGTAGCCGAACTCGAACCGCCCGCGAGTCTCGCGTCGCAGGTCGATCTGATAACCGAGACCCGCTGGTTCGTGGTCGCAGATGAGAATGAGTCTGTCATCGCACTCCATCGCGATGAGCTTGTCCACGATCGAGAAGACCATCGCCCGCCTCTTTGACGCCTCGAATCCGCGGATGTCAACGACCAGGCCCCCCGAGCGCCTCACGGACATACTCCCCCTCCCGGTACCCAAAAAGTGTTCGCGATCATTCCGCAATCATTCCTGATGAATGATTAGCGCTAAAATTCGAACGAATGTAGAATACTTACCCAGGGAGCGCTGTGCCAGCGTCACGAATCACGACGTATCGGCACGCGGGTGGAATTCAGCAGTACGGTGAGGCCGGAAAGGGGGGGTCGCCAGTGGTTTGAGCCTGACGCCCGTTGCGACCGCCTCAAGGATGCGGCGTGGCGACACGATTCGAACCTGCACCACGTAATTCGGAAGATGACGAGGAGGTGTATGGCATGGCGAAAGACGAACAGAAGTTCTACGAGCAGCTCGCGGCGCGTGGCGTCACACGTCGCAGTTTTCTGAAGTACTGCGGCTCGGTTGCCGCGATGCTCGGCTTGGCCGAGACGATGGCTCCGACCATCGCGAGCGCTGTCGGAACGGCATCGACCAAGAGGCTCTACCCCGCACTGTGGCTCAACGCTGGCGCTTGCACGGGCTGCACGGAGTCGATGGCACAGGCCACCTATCCTGACGTTGCCCAAGTGGTTCTCGACATCCTGTCGATGAACTACATGGAGACCATCATGATGGCCACCGGCCATGCGGCGGATGAGGCGATGTATGCCACCGCCAAGGAGTTCCCCAACGAGTTCGTGATGATCTTCGAGGGTACTGTCATGAAGGGTCTTGAGGGCAACACGCTCAGGGTCGCCGGCAAGCCCTTCAACGACATCATCGACGAGATCGCGCCCCAGGCCGCGGCCATCATCGCAGTGGGATCGTGCGCTGTGGATGGCGGTTGGGTCAAGGCGGCGCCGAACCCGGCCGACGGTACCGGCATCTCGATGTACCTCAAGGAAAAGGGCATCGCGACCCCGGTCATCAATCTACCCACCTGCCCGGTGAATCCTGAGTGGATCGTCGCGATCGTGATCGACGCGATCCTGCTCGGTCGGCTCGCTGATGGATCGATCCTGAAGAAGCTCGACGCCCAGGGTCGACCGAAGTTCATCTTCGGCCAGACGATCCATGACAACTGCCCACGTCGTGGGCATTTCGAGAACGGCGAGTTCGTCTACCAGTTCGGTTCAGCGGAGGAAGCCAAGGGGTACTGCCTCTACCCTCTCGGCTGCAAGGGCCCGCAGACCCAGACGAACTGCCCCATCGTGCGCTGGAACAACCAGACCAGCTGGTGTGTCGAGTCCGGTTCTCCGTGCATCGGGTGCGCCAACTACAACTGGGTCGACAACAACGCCCCCTTCCTCGGACGCATGCGCAAGGTCGGAATCGGCATGGGACCCCAAGAGGGTGGATTCAACCCCGGCGTTCTCGGCGCTGCAGCCGGCGGCGTGGTCGTTGGAGCTCTCGCGGTCCACGGTCTTGGCATGAAGGCGGCCGGCCGCATCGGCGAAGGTCCAGCATGTGAGGACATGAAGGAGTACGACGCCAAACGAACGAAGAAGGGAGGCGATAAATAGTGGCTGGAACAAGTACCGGAAACGTCGTCATCGACCCCCTGACCAGGATCGAAGGTCATCTCCGTGTGGAGTGTGCCGTAGAGGACGGGGTCGTCACCGACGCCTGGGTCTCGGGTGGCCTGTACCGAGGCCTGGAGACGATCATGAAGGGACGTCAACCGTCCGACGCCTTCTACATATCGCAGCGCATCTGCGGTGTGTGCCCGGTCTCACACGGTCACGCGGCGACGATGGCGGCCGAGGCCGCACTCGATGTGACCATCCCCAACGGCGCACGGCTCGTCCGAAACCTGATCGAAGCCGCCGAGTTCCTCCACAGCCACGTGCTGTGGTTCTACACTCTCGCCGCTCTCGATTACGTGGACCCCGCGAAGGCGCTCGAAGCCAACATCGCCGACACCTACTCGCTCGCGCAGGCGGCCGGCACCTCGACCGCCGACTTCGGTGGTGTTCAGAAGAAGCTCAAGACCCTCGTCGAGGGCGGACAGCTCTCCATTTTCACCAACGGCTGGATGGGACACCCCGCCTACGCGCAGGATATGCCCGCCGAGCTTCACCTGATTGCCGTCGCCCACTACCTCGAGGCGCTGGAGATCCAGGCGGAGGCCGCGCGCGTCATCGCCATCATGGGCGGGAAGTTCCCGCACTTCATGACGTCTATTCCTGGAGGCACCGCATGGGTGCCCACCGAGGAGAAGCTCGACGACGTGATGTTTCGACTCGCGCGGGTTCGCGACTGGGTCTACAACACCATGATCCCGGACACGCTTGCCATCGCACCGTTTTACTCGGATGCGCTTGGCTATGGCGGCGGTACCGGCAACTTCCTCTCGTGGGGTGTGTTCAACCGAGACACGCTCGCGATGACGGACCGCTACCTCCCCAGTGGTGCCCTCTTCGTCGACCAAGGACTCAAAGCGGTCGAGGTAGACGTCGCCAACGTCGCCGAGTATGTCCAGCATGCGTGGTTCAAGTCTGAGACCGGACTCCACCCCCAAAACGGCAAGACCCAAGCGGTCGACACCTTCCCGGGCTACGACATCAAAGCCAAGTACACGTGGGCCAAGGCGCCCCGCTACGAGGGCCGCTCGACTGAGGCCGGACCACTTGCTCGCATGTTGGTCGCCTACCTCAAGGGCGTCGAACCGGTCAAGAACATCATCGACGCCACGCTGACCGCGCTCGGTGCACCAGGCAAGCCTGAGGTTCTTGTTTCGCTGCTCGGACGCATCGCTGCTCGAAATCTCGAGACCGCAGTCATCGCCGACTGGTCGCTCGAGTGGGTCAACGAGCTCATAGGGGCCATCAAGGAAGGTCCTGTCGAGCTGTTCAAACCCATCGAGAAGGAAACTGGTCAGGGCGCGGGACTCTGGGAGGCCCCTCGCGGCGCGCTCGCTCACTTCATGAACGTCGAGAACGGGCTGATCGCCAACTACCAGGTCGTCACGCCGTCCACGTGGGACATCAGTCCACGCGACGACAACGGTGTTCGTGGCCCGATGGAAGAGGCGCTTGTCGGCACTCCTGTCATGGATGTCGAGCGCCCCATGGAGCCTGCCCGCGTCGCACGCAGCTTCGATCCTTGAATCGGATGCGGCGTTCACGTGATTGAACGCAAAACTGGCAAGACCGGAACCGTCTACACGCGTCAGTGGGGGGTGAGGTAGATGGCTCACAAACTCTACCGTGAAGCTCATCCGATGCCCTTCGTGATCACTCATTGGATCAACCTGCTGTCCATGTGCTTCTTGGCCCTCTCGGGCCTCTACATCCACTTCCCGATCTTCGGTGGGTTCATGGGTGTCGCGAGGGGCACGCACTTCTTCTGGATGTTCGTGCTCATCATCAACCTCGTCATCAGGATCGCTCTCGCATTCATCGTCAAGTCGGCGAACATGCCCGATACCCGCGAGGTTGACACCGACATCAAGAACTGGCTTCCCCAGGCAGCCAACCGGCATCAGATGATCCCGTGGCTCAAGTACTACCTGTTCTTGAAGAAGGACCACCCGATCTCGGGCAAGTACGGCGTGCTGCAAAAGATCGCGTACCTGGCCACGGTGCCCATCACCTTGGCGGCGGCATACACCGGCTTTTGCCTGTACGTCCCGACTGCGGACTGGCCGTTCTTCCTTGCGGGAACCACTTGGGTCGCCGAACTCTTCAACTCCGGTGGCGGCGCAGCGCTGATGCCCATGAGGATCCTGCACTACTGGATCATGTGGGTCATCCTCATCTTCACCGCTGCCCACGTCTACCTCGCGAACATCTACAACTTCTCTCCGTCGAAGATGATCTTCGCGTGGAAAGAGTCCGACGAGCACTAGTCCAGTCGCAAGAATGACGACGCAATTCGACGAAACGGGCCCCAGCAACCCGCCGGGGCCCGTTTCTTCACTAGCCAACGAGGTGATTGACCTGCTCTCAGAGCGCATCGTCCGAACGACACTCGGGCTGCTGAACCGCTCGTATCTTTCCACGGCGCCCGTGGAGCTCTCCACCATCCCGGCGCCTCAACCGGGACGTGGATACGTTCTTTACGCGCATGTGCCGTTCTGCGAGCGCCTCTGCACATACTGCTCTTTCAATCGCTTTCTCTTCGAGGAGGGCCGGGCCCGTGAGTACTTCCGGAACCTCCGAGCCGAGATGCGGATGTGTGCGGACCTCGGATACGATTTCACGTCCCTGTATGTCGGAGGTGGCACTCCGACCATCCTGCTCGATGAACTGGCTGCGACGATCGACCTTGCCAGAGAACTCTTCCCTTCATTGCGAGAGGTCTCCTCTGAGACGAGTCCGAACCATCTGGGACCGGAGCTCGTGTCAGTTCTCGGCGGAAGGGTCCAGAGGCTCTCGGTAGGGATTCAGAGCTTCGACAACCGACTCCTCATGCAGATGGACCGTCTCGAGAAGTACGGAGCCGGCTCTGAGGTATTCGAGCGCGTCGCGTCCGTTGCGGATCGTTTCCCATCGTTTAACGTGGATATGATCTTCAACTTCCCCAGCCAAAGCGAAGATGTGTTGCTCCGCGATATCACACTCGCGAAAGAGACCGGTGCGAACCAGCTGACGTTCTACCCGCTCATGGCCTCTCCGCTCAGACGTCGGGAGCTCGCCAGCACCGTCGGCGACATCAACTACCCCCGCGAAGCTCACTACTACGAGATCATCAACGAAACGCTCGCCCCCGAGTTCGAGCCGACGAGCGCATGGACGTTCTCGCGTGACAAGGGCTCGATGATCGACGAGTACATCGTTGACTACCCGGAGTATGTCGGCATCGGATCGGGTGCCCTCTCGTTTCTCGGCGACACCGTCTACGGGAACACCTACTCCCTTGGCGAGTACCATGCGCGCATCAACGCCGGAGACATGGGAGTCGTGAAGCGCGGGCGTCGCTACAATCTGTTCGCCCGTATGCGTTACCGCTTCGTGACCGACCTGTTCGGGCTGCGCCTCGACAAGCGCCGTTTCAGGCGTGATTTCGGTGTGCCGGTCGAGATAGGGTTGGCCGCCGAACTCGCGTTCATGACCGCCGTCGGCGGCATCGCATCCCACACGCGCGAGGAGATCACCCTCACGGACAAAGGGCGCTACCTGTTGCTGGTGATGATGCGAGAGACCCTTGCGCTCTCCAACGACGCACGCGACCGCGCTCGCGAGGAACTGCCGCTCGAGGAGCGCATTCTGCTGCTCGAAGGTGAGGCTTCAGCGCTGCTCGATTCCGAACCGATTCGCGTGGCAAGCTGAGATCGGCGGTGCGCTACACTGCATGTTTCCCACTGAACGAAGGACGCCACTGTGAACGAGAACGAGAGCCGCATACTTGTTATGGGCGTCGGCAACCCCCTCATGCGTGACGAGGGAATCGGTCCCAGAGTTGTCGAGCTTCTGATGGCCGGCTACGAGTTCCCTTCTCGCGTTGAAGTCGTGGACGCCGGCACCATGGGGTACGTGATCCTCGACATGCTTCGCGGTATCGATCACTTGGTGGTGGTCGACGCGCTGCGCGACACGGAGCACCCCGCCGGCACGGTTCTCATCCTCGCCCCTGAGGATCTGGCCGCAAGTCAGGTGCTGCACTCTTTGCACGATCTGCGCATCGTCGATGTCTTGCAGGCGGCGGCGCTCATCGACCGCGCTCCCGAGACTGTGTGCATCGGCATGCAGATCGATTCGATTGAGGAGTGGGTACTCGAGTTGTCTCCGGAATGCGAGTCCGCGCTACCCATCGCAGCGGCTGCGGTGCTCGACCAGCTGCGCAACCTCGGTGTCGAAGCCACGCCGCGCGTCGGTGGCGAGGATGTCGGCGCCCGTATCATCGAGGCTATGCGGAGCTACTCCCCCATCTCCCAGTAGCAACCCAGGTCAGGCACCCAGCTGACTTCGAAGCGCTGCGGCGATGCCGTGAGCGTCGAGCCCGGCTCGCCGGAACAGGTCTACTGCGGACCCGGACGACTGGAACCGCTCGACACCCAACCGTCTGAGACGAGTAGCGCCACCTGTGTCGGCAAGCCATAGTGCGACAGTCGCACCAAGCCCCGTCTGGATATGGTGGTCCTCCACGGTGAGCAGCACCGGATGATTCGCGGCCACGGCGAGTGCAGCGTCGTCGATGGCGAGGGGGGTCGAGACTATCCCGACAGACACGGTCACGCCCTCATCGCGCAACGCGTCTGCGGCTGCAACGGCAGCACCGGCGAGCGTTCCCATCACAAGCACGCACGCGTCGTCTCCCGTGCGCGCCCACGCCACCTCTCCCGAAACGAACCGATACGCCTCCCCGAACAGCGCGGATCCGTCCACACCGGTGATCATCGGAAGCTTGCTGCGGCCCATCGCCACGGCAACACAGCCCTGCATGGCCGCTACGGCCCGAATCACGTGATCGGCCTGATTGGCATCAGCGGGAACGATGACCTCCCACCCGAACAGGTTTCTGAAAGCGCCCGCGTAGTCAAGGCACTGATGTGTCTTGCCGTCCTCGCCCACGTCGAGTCCGCAGTGCGTCACGACCAGCTTGAGCGCGGCGCCGTTGAGGGCGTTCAATCGCTGCTGGTTGTACACCTCGTCGATGCCGAACACACCGAAATCGGACCAGAAACACAAAGTACCCGGGATCGTGGAGAGTGACCCGGCTGCGGTCGCAACGCCGTGCTCACCAACCCCGGACTGCACGAACCCGCTGGGCCGCGCGGCAGCGAACCCGTCGGTCTTCACCGAGACGGCCAAATCGCAGTCAAAGACCGCGATGGGAAGCTCAGGATTCGACTCGGCAAGATCGACGAGGGCCGCTCCCCACGCCGAACGACAATCGACCTGCTCGCCAGGCGGGTAGAGGCGCGAGGAGCCGGACGTGAGCAGCACGGGCGGTGTCTCGTGCGGCAGGGCGGCTACTGCGCACAGTGTCGCGCGGCCGGTCAGTGCGGCTTCAAGCGCGTCGACAGGCATCCCCAGCTCAGCCATCGCAAGCGCGTACTCATCGGTGCGAAGGGCCCGGCCGTGAAACTCCGCTTGGCCCTCCATGAACGACACCCCCTTGCCGATGACGGTCTCGGCGAGCACGACACTGGGCACGCCGTCGTCTACCGCGCGCGCCAGCGCCTCATGCAACGCAACGAGATCGTGTCCGTCACAGCGATAGACTCGCCAACCGTCGGCCTCCCACAGCTCAGGAATCGACACCGGCATCACATCGTCAGTCCGACCGGATATCTGGATACGGTTCCAGTCGACGATAGCGGTGAGCGACCCGAGTCGCTCCTTGGCGGCGAGTCTTCTGGCCTCGGCGACCTGTCCTTTCATCTGCTCACCGTCTGACATCGATACGTAGGTGTGCCAGGTCGCGTGCGTCAGACGGGCCCCGAGCGCGAGACCCACGCCGGCCGAGAGGCCCTGACCCAGGTTGCCCGTCGACCACTCGACGCCGGGTACCGAACGCTCCACGTGTCCCTCGAACACGCTTCCGGCCTGCCGGAAATGGGCTTCGACCTGAGTCGCCGCGAAGAAATCCGCATGGGCGAGTGCCGCATAGACACCCGGCGAGGTGTGCCCGTGTGAGACGACGATGCGATCGCGCCCCTCCCAACGTGGCTCCTGCGGGCGAAGCCGGGCGGTCCCGTGAAGCAGGGTATGGATCTCCATCGACGAGAACGAGCCCCCCGGATGACCGGATGCCGCCACCGTTGTGGCCGTGAGCACCGTCGCACGCGCGCTGCTCGCGCGCCTGTCGAGTTCAGTGAAGTCCTCAGTCGTAAGAGCTGCATCGCATCCACTGTTGAGCATTCGAGCTCCTGTTCGTGAGGCCGGCGGGTACACTGAAGGTCGCATGAACGATTATCCCCGAGGAGGAGCCCGAGTGACCGACTCACTGGAAACCGCACGAAGAGCGGCGCGCGCAGGTGGAGTGGTCCTGACAGAACGCATCGGCGATCTCGGGACGGTACGATCGAAGGGCTGGGGCACCGATTTCGTCACCGACGCCGACATCGCCTCCGGCCTGGCTGTCGTGCGAGCGATCCGCGAGTCTGATCCGGCGGCGCGCGTCCTCGTGGAGGAGCCCGAGGTCTGCGAGGAGCTCGGTATCGAGCCCGGTCGTCTCGACGACTCCGCCGTATGGGTCATCGACCCCTTGGACGGGACCACATCGTACCTGCACGGCTTCCCCTGCTACTCGGTCTCGGTCGCCTTGGTCCAAGACGGGCAGGTGATCGTCGGCGCCGTCTTCAATGCCGCCTCCGGCGAGCTGTTCAGCGCGGGCCGGGGAGCAGGAGCCACTCGCGACGGCACAACGATCGTCTGCTCGAGTGCGGCGACCGTTCCCGAAGCGCTGCTCGTGACTGGATTCCCCTACGACCGCGGCGCGCCGCTTGACGCTCAGCTAGCAGTGCTCGCAGCGTTCCTGCGCTCGCCCGTCCACGGGATTCGCCGTGACGGCTCAGCGGCGATCGACTGCTGCCACGTGGCCGGCGGGCGCGCCGACGGCTTCTGGGAGTACGCCTTGAAGCCGTGGGACATGGCAGCAGGAGCACTCATCTGCGAGGAGGCCGGCGCGATCATCACGGATGTCGACGGTCGCCCGTGGTCGATCGAGAGCGGCTCGATCTGCGTGGCGAACCCCATCCTGCATCCACGCATGCTCGAAGTGATCGCGTCAGCCTCGGGTCAGCGCGCTCGCGCCGGAGACTGAACGACCTCGTCAAACGAGACGCCCCACTCCTCAAGCACTTTGGATGCGGCGCGCTCGCCGCTTTCGATGCAGTTCGGAATCCCGACTCCACGGTACGCGCCGCCAGCAAGGGCGAACCCGGGGATCTCGCTCACGAACGCCTCGATCCGATCGACTCGATCGAGATGGCCCAACGTGTACTGCGGCATACCGCCCTTCCACCGGTAGACCCTCGCCATCACCGGCTGGACGTCCGGCCTCATACCGAGAAGCTCGACGATCTGCGCGCGGACGATCTCGATGATCTCCTCATCGCTTTGCTCGAGCAGATGCTGATTGCGCGGTCCTCCCACGAATCCTCGAAGCAACACGCGATCAGCGGGCACTCGGTCAGGCCATTTCGACGACGACAGCGTGACGGCGAGCAACGGACGCTCTTCGAGAAGCGGCGAGAGGATGCCGAACCACGCGCGATCCTCGGGGAAGTCGGCGGAGCGAAACGCCATGGGCACCGTGGCTGAAGAAGAGCATGGAATGGTCGCGAGCAGGTCGGCGGTCGCGACGTCGACTCTGCGCGTGAGCTTCTCGGCGGCCCACACCTCAGTCGCGATGATGACTGCATCCCCAGTCAACACCTCGCCACTCTCGAGCGTCACACGCCAGGAACCGTCGTCGGCGCGCTCGACGAGTGTCGCTGCCGCACCCATCTTGATCCGGTCACGACCCACGGCGTCAGCGATCGCATCGGTGAACTGCTGCATCCCGCGATAGAAGGTGTTGAAGAAGGTGCGCGGTTTCTCGCCGGGCTTCGGTGGATGCTTTTCGCGCATCGCCTCGACTTTGCGCCGCTGGTCGAGCATACCGCGCACGAGAGAACCGAACTCCTGCTCCATCTCGAGGAAGTTCGGGAACGTGGCCGCGAGCGACATCTGGGCGGGATCCGAGGCATGCACCCCGCCGACGAGCGGCTCGGCGAGACGATTCAGACACTCGCGACCCATGCGCCGCACGACGAAGCTCTCGAGCGTCTCGTCATGGTCCTGCGCTGTCTCGCCGGGAGCCCACTTCACCTTGCGAGGAATGACGAGGTCGAGCGCCATGCGGAGCTTCGCCGACCACGAGTAGAGCTTCGTTGTCGCCATCGGCACGAGTTTCGTGGGAGCGAACATCATGATGCCGTCCGGCATCTCGACCAAGCGCCCATCCTTGACGATGAGGGTCTTCTTGTTCTCGTCGCACGCGGGAGTCATGGCATCCGTGATGCCGAGAAGGCCTGCGATACGCGCGATCGCCGGCTTCGTCGAGACGTAAGCGTCAGAGCCGCCGTCGACGACGTAGGAGCCGCCTTCCGGATCCTCGACGATATCGGTGGCGAGCTTGCCCCCAAGCCGCTGGCTCCGCTCGACCAGGACGCAATCGACATCGTGACCGTCCTTGGCCGCGCGTCTGATCTTGTAGGCAGCCCCCAAGCCAGCCGGTCCGCCCCCGATGATGATGACCTGTCTCACGCGTTGAACCTCCGCCCCTGTTCGACCGACTGCTCGGCCAACTCGAAACCCAAGTCGTCCAGCACCTTGCTCACCGCACGCTCGCCACTCTCAAGTGCGTTGGGTACCCCCACGCCGCGATACGCGTTACCCGCGAGTGCGAAGCCGGACACCGATGACTGCAGCGACTCGATCTCATCGACGCGATCCATGTGCCCCAACGTGTATTGCGGCATGCCGCCCTCCCAGCGAAAGAGCTTCGCATAGAGGGGTCGCGCTTCCGACTCGACACCCAGAAGGTCCACGAACTGCGTCCGCGCGAGCTCGATCAGTTCCTCGTCACTGCCTTGAAGCACCGCCTGATCGCGTGCGCCGCCCAAGAACCCTCGCAGCAACACCCGCCCCTCCGGCGCACGTCCGGGCCACTTGGACGACATGAGAGAGACGCCGGTGAGCGGACGGTTCTCGACAGCCGGTGCGAGTATGCCGTGCCAATCCTTCGCAAACGGACAGTCCTCCTCGCGAAAAGCCATGATGACCGTTGCCGACGAGGAACACGGAATCGATTCGATCAGCGCGGCGATCCGCTCGTCGGCAGCTCGCGCCAATACCACAGCCGCCCACGCCTCTGTCGCCACGATCACGGCGTCGCCGTCAAGCACTTCACCGTCGCTGAGCGTGACGCGCCAGCCGTCGTCGGTCCGCGCCAGAGCGGTCGCGAGCACGCCGGTGCGGATGTGCTCGCGCCCGGACGCACGAGCCAATGCGTCGGTGAAGTGCTGGAGTCCGCCCTGAAACGAGCTGAAGAACGTTCGCTGCGGGACACCCGGCTTCGGCGGGTGCGCGCGCCTCATCTCCTCGACCTTCTTCTTCTGTGCGAGGAAACCTTTGACCAGCGAGCCGTACTTCTGCTCCATCTCCAGAAGCATGGGATAGGTCGCCGCCAGTGACATCTCTTTCGGATCCGAGCCGTTCACTCCGCCCACGAGTGGCTCTGCGAGCCGATCGAGGCACTCGCGACCCATGCGACGCACGACGAAGCTCTCAAGACTCTCGTCGTGTGCTTGCGCGCTCTCACCAGCAGCCCATCTCACGCGTCGGGGCAACACGAGATCAAGCGCCATCCTGAGCTTCGCTGACCACGAGTACAACGTCGTCGTGGCCATCGGCAAGATCTTCGTGGGAGCGAACATCATGATGCCGTCGGGCATCTCGACGAGACGCCCGCCCTTGACGATGAACGTCTTCTTGTTGTCGTCAAGCGTCCCGGTCTCCTCTTCGAAGATGCCGAGTTCCTTGGCCACGCGATGCACTGCGGGTTTGTCGGTGAGGAAAGAGTCCGAGCCGCCGTCTGCGATGTAGATTCCGCCGTCAGGGTCATGCCCGATGTCGGTGTGGATCTTGCCCCCCAGACGATCGTCTTTCTCTACAAGAACGAAAGAGACCTCGTGGCCCGCATCCGCCGCACGGCGAACCCTGTAGGCCGCACCGAGACCGGCAACGCCCCCTCCGATGATGATGATCCGTTTCATGTGCGCTGGGCTCCCTCGTTCTTGATTCGGGGCGAGCGCGTGCCGGCGCGCAGCCTCTTCAGGTGAGTGCGATCACGCTTCGGGCGATCGCACTGATGATCGAGTCGTCGTCGTTGGGACCCGGGGCCCTCGCGTAGTCCAGATCGGCTCGCATGGCTATATCAGCGACGTCGACATCAAGGTCGTAGAGCGTCTCCAGATGGTCGGTGAGAAAGCCGATCGGAACCACGACGAGTCCCGTGACCGCCGCTGCGCCTGCGGCTTCGACGAGCTCTGAGATGTCCGGGCTCAGCCATGTTCCCGGTCGAGAGCCCTTCGACTGGTACACGAGAAACCACGCTCGCGGCTCAGACACGCTACCGTACGCCGAGAATCCCTCGAGTACTGGGGCGCCAACGCCGTCCGTGCCGGACTCCAAACCGAGCAGCTCGGCCACTTGGTCTGCCACCTGACGCACACCGGCGACATAGTCGCCCTCTGCGGAATCATCCGATTCGGGCAGGCTGTGCGCCGTGAAGACGATGACGGTCCCCTCGTCAGCCTCTATCTCTTCCAAGGCGGCGGCGACGGAAGTCGCGAAGTAATCAACGTACTCCTGCAGCAAAGACACGAGCGGCGCTTCGATGATCTCGATACCACCGAGCCGGGCCGCAGCCTCAGCGACGGCCTCTCTGCATGCGCCGTGCGCGACTTTGCTCTCGAACGGCGAGAGTGACACGGTGATGACCCGTTCGCACCCCGAATCCTTGAGTTGAGCGAGAGCATCGCCGATGTAGGGTCTCCAATAGCGCATGCCGACAGCGACCGGCATGGGTGTGTCCGCCTCTGCGAGCGCGGCTGCGACCTTGTTCGCGATGGAGGCAGCGATCTCGTTGAGCGGCGAGCAACCACCGATCGTCAGATAGCGCTTGCGCACGCGATCCAACAGATCAGCATCCGGCTCTCGGCCCATCAGATCGCGCATGAACGGCTCTACTGCCTCAAGACAGTCCGGTCCGCCGAATCCAGTGATGAGTACACCTGTAGTGCCCATGACCCTCACTATGCTCCGGCTCGGATTCGCTCGGAATGCTCATGCACGAAGCGGATCATGCTCCGGGCCTTTTCCGGATCACTCGTCTTGTGGATACCGTGACCGAGGTTGAAGATGTGGCCGGGACGTGTACCCACCGCTTCAAGGATCTCGACCACCATCCCCTCAAGCTCATCGTCGGGAGCGAACAGGGCCACCGGGTCGATGTTGCCCTGAATGCCGAATGCCGGATCGATGATCTCGACCGCCTTCTTCATGTCCAGTCGCCAGTCGACGCCGATGATGTCTCCACCAGCCCGTTGAGCGAGATCGAGCATCGATGTGGCCCCATTCGGAAAGTGAATGAGCGGAATGCCCCCGTCGACAGTCGCGTCTCCGTGAGCTTTGACTTCGGCGAGCACGCGAGCGGTGTGCGGCAAGACCGAGCGCTCGTAGTCCCTCGGCGCCACATAGCCGATCCAGGAATCGAACAGCTGCAAGACCTGAGCACCGGCGTCGATCTGGGCCTTCAGGTAGGCGATCGTGGTGTCACTGAACTTGGTCATAAGCTGGTTCCATGCCTCGGGCTCGCTCCACATGAGCGCCTTGGTGTACTCGTAGTCACGGGTGCCGTGTCCCTCGATCGCGTAGCTCGCCAGCGTGAACGGGGCACCAGCGAAACCGATGAGCGGAACCTTGTTCTCAAGCTCACGTCGAAGCATCTTGATCGACTCCATGACGTAGCCGGTGGCCTCGTAAGGATCGGGCACAACGAGCTTCTCGACGTCGGCGACCGATCTGATCGGGTTGTGAATGACCGGGCCTTCGCCCTTGGCGAACTCGAGATCAAGACCCATCCCGGGAAACGAGACGAGAATGTCTGAGAACATGATCGCCGCGTCGACGCCGACCAGATCGACAGGCTGAAGCGTGACCTCCACGACGAGGTCAGGATTTCGGCACATCTCGAGGAAGCCGTGCTTGGCGCGGATGGCGCGGTACTCCTCCATGTAGCGGCCGGCCTGTCGCATCATCCACACGGGCGTACGCTCGGTGGGCTCAAGACGGGCGGCGCGGAGGAACAGGTCGTTGAAGGCCATCTGTCTTCGTTTCCTTTCACGGAGCGAGCATGGTAAGGCGCCCGAAGGCGCAAGTAGGGATGATACCACGCCGAGAACCAGCTTCGCAGCTACCCTGGACTCTCCGTCGAGCTGAAAAGGCCCTTCCGCCGAAAGTCAGCGAAGGGGCCGTATCGTCAGACGTGTGTCCGCCCTACTGGTCCGGCGCCGTGTCCACGATGATCTGCACGATCGACGGGTCAGCCAGCGTCGAGATGTCGCCGAAGGCGTCCAGCTCCCGCTCACCGGCAGCAACCTTGCGCAGGATGCGACGCATGATCTTGCCCGAGCGGGTCTTGGGCAGCTCCGGCACGAAGTGCAGGCGATCGGGCGAGGCAATCGGGCCGATCTCGTTGCGAACGTGACCGACGAGCGTCTTCCTCAGTTCCGCCGAGGGCTCCTCGCCACCCTTGAGGATGACGTATGCGTAGATGCCCTCACCCTTGATGTCGTGCGGGAATCCGACGACTGCAGCCTCGGCGACCTTTGGATGACTGACCAGCGCCGATTCGACCTCTGCGGTGCCCATGCGGTGTCCAGAGACGTTGATCACGTCGTCAACGCGACCGAGCAACCAGTAGTAACCGTCGGCGTCTTGGCGGCAACCGTCGCCCGTGAAGTACTTGCCCGGGAAGGTCGTGAAGTAGACCTCCTTGACGCGCGCGTTGTCGGGGTCGCCCCATGTGCCGCGCAGCATGCCCGGCCAAGGGAACTTGATACACAGGCGTCCGCCCTCGCCTTGGGCGGTCTCGCTTTGATCCTCGTTGAGAATGACCGGCTGAATGCCGAAGAACGGCTTCGTCGCCGAGCCCGGTTTCATGGGAGTGGCACCCGGGAGGTTCATGATCATGTGGCCGCCGGTCTCGGTCTGCCACCACGTGTCGACGATCGGGATCTCGCTGCGGCCGATGTTCTTCCAGTACCACAGCCACGCCTCGGGGTTGATCGGCTCACCAACAGTCCCGAGTACGCGCAGACTCGACAGGTCGTACTTCGACGGCCACTCCTCACCCGACTTCATGAGCGCGCGAATGGCGGTCGGTGCGGTGTAGAACTGGTTCACGCCGTGCTTTTCCACGATCGCCCAGAAACGGCCTGGGTCCGGGTACGTCGGGACGCCTTCGAACATGAGGGACGTCCCACCGAGGCTCAAGGGTCCGTACACGACGTAGCTGTGTCCGGTGACCCATCCGATGTCCGCAGTGCAGAAGAAGACGTCCTCGTCGTGGTAGTCGAATGCGTACTTGAAAGTCATGGTCGCCTGGAGGAGATAGCCTCCGGTGGTGTGCAGCACACCCTTCGGCTTACCAGTGGAGCCGGAAGTGTAGAGAATGAACAGCGGGTCCTCGGCATCCATCCACTCGACCTCGCAGTGATTGGAAATGTCGGGACTGCGAACCTCCTCGTGATACCAAGAATCGCGTCCCGGCTGCATGTCGACGCGATTCTGTGTACGAGACACGACGATACAGCTCTCAATCGAGGGGCACTCGCGAAGAGCGTCGTCGGCCATCGACTTCAACGGCACGATACGTCCGCCGCGCACGCCCTCATCGGCTGTCACGAGCAACTTGCACGTGGAGTCCTGGATGCGGTCGCGCAGCGACTGCGACGAGAAACCGCCGAAGATGATCGAATGGATCGCGCCGATTCGCGCGCAGGCGAGCATGACGATGGGAAGCTCTGGAATCATCGGCATATAGATCGCGACACGGTCGCCCTTCTTGATGCCATGCTTCTTGAGCACGTTGGCGAAACGGCAGACTTTGTAGTAGAGCGACTGATAGGTGTAGATCTTGCTCCGACCTTCGTCGCTCTCCCAGATGATCGCCGCCTTGTTACGCCGCCACGTCGTGAGGTGACGGTCGAGACAGTTGTACGCGACGTTGGTCAGCCCACCCTTGAACCACTCGACACGCGGGGTATCGAACTCGAAGTCGAGAACGCGGTCCCACTTCTTGTGCCAGTAGAGGTACTCCTCTGCCATGTCGCCCCAGAACCCCTCGGGGTCGCTCACCGAACGGTCGTACATCTCCTGATACTCGTCCATGGACTTGATCCACGCACGCTCGGACAACCACGCGGGCGGATTGATGACCTGCGACTCTCCGGCCATCGACTTGATCGAAACAGAATCCTCACTCACGGAAGGCCTCCCTCATATCTCACGGCGAGGCGATCGGACCACTTTCACGCCCGCGCCTGGCTCACTCCAACACAAAAGCCCCTGTACGGGCCACTCGCCTATAGTACGAGCGTGTTCCGCGTGCGGCGCGACAAGCCGGGTGGGCGGCCCTCACAGGTCGGTGGGCGGTGCGCCACACGGTGAGAGGAGCAGGCGCGGACACAATCGTAAGCCGCCAGCACAATCACAGCTCGAGTGGTTGCACACCCGCAGGCAAGAGTATAGTGTGGCGTCATCGACATGTTTTCCTTCCCTCGTTAGACGTCGCATCCGGGGAATCCGGGCGACAACCGGCACAGGGCGAAGGCGACCGGTATCGCCGTGTGGTGCGGTCACATCGACCGCTCGTCCTACAGAAGCTCAGGGGTAGAAGCACAGGGAAGGTTTGAGAGACCCCGGCCCGAAGGCCGGGGTTTCGCTTCTTCTCGGATACGCCTACCTTGGGGTGAGCTACCACCCGTCTACACGTCGTAGGGCTCCAGGGCCATGGCCGTCATGAGCGCCGAGCCGAACGTGGCTCTTTTGGCGAGGTCCACGTGAGCGACTCTCCTCGCGAGCTCAAGCGCCGCTGTCAACGCCTCCAGGTCACAGGCGAACGCCACCGCACCCTGGAGCGACGTGTTGCCACAGAACCGTATCCGGGGTCGAGCGTCACTCGGAACGACCCCGAGCCCGATGAGAGCATCCGCAGGAAGCGCCGCCCCGAACGCGCCTGCGATATTCACGACAGACAGGTCACGCGCCGATATGTCCGCTGTCTCGAGCACCACCTCCACAGCCACGCGCACAGCAGCCTTAGCGACTTGGAGCGAGCGGACGTCTAGCTGGGTGAGGACGATCGGCCTGTCCTGATCGCCGAGGTCGACACCGAGCACACCCCGGGTGTCGCGCTCAAAACGGTCCTCGAGCGGCCCGCGCGTTCGGAATAGCCCGGTCTCGTCGATGTGACCGACCGCGCGAAGGGCGGCCACCGCCGAGAGAAGACCCGCGCCGCTCAACCATTCCGCAGGTTTCCCCCCTATCGCGTCAATCTCGACCACACCACCAACGACCCGCACATCGACACCGGCACCCGGCACTGCCGGTCCCCCGCACGAGAAGCCGGCACCCTCGAACGCAGGACCAGCGGCGGCTGAACCAACGAACAGCTGGCCGCCGGAGTACAAAGCGACCTCGGCGTTGGTGCCGATGTCCACCAGAAGCGCCTGACTTGAACCTCCCGCAAGCCCGACGGCCGCGATACCCGCAAGCGTGTCGCCACCGACGAAGGACGCAATCGGCGGCACCACGATGACGCTGATGGACGGTTCGATTTCGAGCCAGTCGTCGGGCGTGTTCTGAAAGAGAGCGGCCGACGGTGCCCTGAAAGGCGCGACCGCAAGCTCGGATACGTCGACTCCCGAGAAGAGCGATGCCATGGCGCTGTTCCCTGAGATCACGATCCTGTCCAACCGCGCAGGACACGTCCCCATGGCGAGAGTGAGCGCTTCATGCACGGAAGCTCTCGCCGCACGGCTCAGCTCAGGCCCAGCGCCGTCGATGGCGGCACCCAGCCGAGACAAGACGTCAGCGCCCCACGACTGTTGTCGGTTGGGTACTGACGCCCGCCCGACCTCGCGGCCGGCCGCGGGGTCGACGACCACGGCGGCGACGGTGGTAGTGCCAAGATCAACGCCGGCGACAACCTCGGCCGAGTCAACGGCGATACCGCCCGTCGAGGACGAGCGGTCGTGCGGGAATATCTGCTTGATCGTCACCGGTGTGTCGATGCGCGCGCAGCAGGCCAGACGCACTCCCTCAGGCGCGCGCTGCAACCCGCTCGACTCGACCTCTTCCGGGTCTTGAAGGACGCCCTCCACCACACGAACACCGCAGCCGCCACACACGCCCCTGCCACCACAAGACGCGGGAATGGCCGCCTCCGCCACTACGGAGGCATCAAGGACAGTACCGCCGGGCTGGACCCAAACAGATACCCCCGAGGGCAGGAAGGTGACGGGAACCCGCATCTGAGAGATCACTCGTCCTCGAATACCACCATGCCGTGAGACATGGCTCTTCCACCCAGAACATGCAGGTGAAGGTGGCCAACGGTCTGATTCGCGTGAGCCCCTGAATTCACGATGACACGGTAACCGCTGCTGTTGACGCCTTTGAGGCGCGCGACAACCGGCACTGCCGCGAGAAGCGCTGCAGCGATTCCCGCGTCGACCCCATCACCCAGATCCACGTGATGGGTCCTGGGGATGATGAGTGTGTGGATCGGTGACTGTGGAGCCAAGTCGTCGAAGGCGACGACCAGATCGTCTTCGTAGACGAGCTTCGCCGGAATCTCACCTCTGGCAATCGAGCAGAACACGCACTCGCCCATTTCAGTCCTCCCCGGATCCGCTCTCAAGGTCAACCGCGTCGATCTCTCCCATCAGCGTTGTCACTCGCTGCTGCGCATCGCTGAGACGCGACTGAAGCGTGCGAAGCAGCGACACGCCCCGCTCGTAGCGCTCAAGACTGTCTTCGAGTTCCAGCTGACCACTCTCAAGCTGCGCGATTATGCTTTCGAGTTCACGCATCGCCTCACCGAACGCCAACTCCTCGACAACCGCTTGATCTGCCTGCTGCATCTAGCCCTCCCTCTCGATGTCGTCCACCGTACAGTCCATGCGACCATCGGACACCCGAATCACGATACGGTCACCACGAGACACCTGCGAGACACTTCGCACCACGGTGCGCCCGTCTGACGCGAAACCCGCTGCGTACCCACGCGCGAGAATCGCAAGCGGCGAGAGATCCTGGAGCCTCGCTGCATCATGGGCGACTCTCGTCGCCGCGTTCTCGACGAGCCGTGGCCCTGTCACCCGCAGTCGCCCCTCGAAGTACTCGACTCTCTCACGGTCACGTTCCAGGCGCAGCGGGATCGCCCGTCTCAACCGTATACCCGCAAGATCGAGCGCTTGAGCGGCAGGGCCTATCAGCGCGTGAGGATCTGCGAAGGGTGGCCTCGAAGCGATGCTCGAAACTCGATGGGCCGCTGCGGCCAGATACCGCTGAAGGGCGTGCCCGAGCGCCCGGCGCTCCTTGACGAGCATCCGCTCAAGCTCACCTCGCGAGGGGGTGACCGTTTCGGCCGCAGCAGTGGGCGTTGATGCCCGGACATCAGCCACCATGTCAGCGATCGAAGTATCCGGCTCGTGTCCGATCCCACTGACGACCGGCACGGGGCACGAGGCGATGGCGCGCGCAACCATCTCGGAGTTGAACGGCATCAGATCCTCGTAGCTGCCTCCGCCGCGGACGAGAAGGATCACATCCGGTGCTGCGGCGGCCGCTGCCTGAAGACCTTCGACGATTCTGTGCTCGGCATACTCACCCTCGACCGGCACGCCGGCGACGAGCACCCGGGCCAGCGGGTAGCGGCGGCGCAAGGTCAACAGCACGTCATGCACGGCTTTGCCGCGAGGCGAGGTCACGACCGCGATCGTCTCGGGGTAGCGAGGCGGGGTGCGTTTGCGATCGGCGCGCATGAGCCCTTCAGCTTCGAGCCGTCTGGCCAGCTCGGCCACCTGCATGCGCAGTCTTCCTTCACCGGCAAGAGTGAGTCGTCGCACGGAGAACTGCATGCGACCCTTCGGGACGTACGCCGAGAAGTTGCCGGAGAGCTCGACCAGCATTCCGCAACGAAGCGCCACGCCTGAGGCGTCGTACGCGTCGCGCCACATGAGGCATGACATAGCCGCACCGGCATCGGCGACAGTGAAGTAGGCGGCCTTGTAGCCCGCTTTGTCGTTGAACTCCGAGACCTCGCCAACGACCCTGACTCGAACACCCTCGAGGGCGCCCTTGGCCAAGGACATCGCTTCGGTCACGGAGAGCGAGCGCTCCTCAGACATTGACCCTCTCCCGGCGACTGAAGCGATTCTATCAGCCGACCCTGACATCGACACTGTCAGTTACGACGGGCAAGCCCCACGTAGTAGAGAAGGTTCAAGACTGAGATCAGGGCTGCTGCGACATAGGTGAATGCGGCCGCGATGAGCACCTGGCGCGCACCCGACAGCTGCTGAGGTCCCATGACGGCGCTCTGCTCCAGTCTGACCATCGCTCGGCGAGAAGCGTCGATCTCGACCGGCAACGTGACCAGCTGGAACAGCACAGCGCCCGCGTACGCAAGGATGCCGAGCCACAACAAGCTGCTGACCTGCACGAACAATCCAAGCATGATGAGGATGCCCGCCGATGAGGATCCGAAGCTCACGACCGGCACGAGCGCCGTGCGTATATTGCTCCACACGTACTCGCGGGCATCTTGGATGGCATGCCCTGCCTCGTGCGCCGCGACTCCCGCCGCGGCAACGCTGGGCTCAGCAAACACCGCGTCCGAGAGACCAACCTGCTTCGAGCGCGGATCGTAGTGGTCGCTGAGCGTGCCGGGTACGCGAACGATCTCGACGGAATGCAATGCATCACCGTCGAGGATACGGCGCGCCACTTGGGCACCGGACAGCCCGCTGTCAAGCGGAACACGACCCCATCGCCGAAAGGTCGCCTTGATGTATGCCTGCGTAGCCAACCCCAAGCCGATGGAAACGAGCATGATCAGCAGATAGCCAGACTCGAAAAATGGCACCAGAACCTCCTGAATTATCGGTAAGACCGAAATTGTCAACCAGCGAGTGCCGTGCCGCTCTACCCCCTAGTCGCCCTCTACCACGAGTTCTCCACTTTTGAGTCGAAGCGTGAGCGCACCATCGAGCAGCTCGCACAGCTCGTTTCCCACCATCGCGGCTCGCCACCCCTCGAGTAGCGAGTGCCCTTCGCGCTCACCCGCCGCCAGGCGCTCGAGATCATCTCGCGCGGCAAGGAGCGGCATAGCGACACCGTTGTCGCGGGCACGTTTGCGCACCAGCGCCACCATGAGATCGACCGCCCCATCAGTGTCACCAGCAGGTCTGCGTCGCTTGTTGAGCGTGGGCAGATCATCTTCGGGTGTGGCCAAGCCTCGTTCAACAGCCTCGATCAAACCGCGCGCAGAGGCCCGACCCAGCTTGTGGGGCACCCCGCGGATGTCGACCAGCTCGTCGTAGGTGCGCGGGGCGCGACGTGCGACCTCGATGACGCTCTCGTCACCCAGGATCCAGCGTTTCGGCGAGTCACATCGAATCGCCTCAAGTTCACGCCAAGCCGCGACCTCTCTCGCAACAGCCAACTGGCGCCGGTTGAGCGAAGAGACGCGTTTGACTCGACGCCACTGCTCGTGCGGGCTCACGGTATAGACAGCCGGGTCCGCCATCTTCGCGAAGTCAGCAGCGAGCCAGGCTACGCGTCCGTTCTCCTCGAGTCCGTCCCTGAGGCGGCGATACATCTCTGGCAGGTATCGAACATCGTTGAGCGCGTAGGCCACCTGCGTCTCCGACAGCGGTCGCCTGGCCCAATCGGTGTAGGAGTCACCCTTGTCGAGTTGTACTCCCAGCATCTCTTGAACCAGCGCCCCATACCCCACCTGCTGGGGAAATCCGGCGAGCGTGGCAGCCGTCTGCGTGTCGAACAGCGGCGAGGTGACCTTGCCGCACATCCGAAAGAATATCTCGAGATCCTGGCTCCCCGCGTGAAGCACCTTCGTCACGGCGGGATCAGTCAGCAACTCACAGAAGGAAGAGAGGTCATCGATCGCGAGCGGATCGATGATCGCGCAGATGTCGTCGGTGGCCACCTGGATGAGGCACAGGCGTGCGAAATACGTGCGCTCCCGAATGAACTCGGTGTCGATTCCGACCGCGGGTGCGGCTCTGAGTCGCGTGACCACTTCACGGAGTCCTCGAGCGTCAGCTACGAACAACACGGCCCCTCTCAGGGTTCGTCGGTCACCTCTACTTCATTCTCGCCTACTATGTGAGGGTAGCCCACCAAGGAGACCATGACCACTAGCGACATGATGGAGGCGCAGGTGAGAGTGCTCATCGTGATCAACACCCGTTCCGGCGGGCTTGACTCCGGGCTCTATGAGTTCGCTCAAGCGCTGGGCTTGGATGGCGCCGAGGTGACGATGCGATTCGCGACACAACCGCATGTGCTTGAGAGTCTCGTGTGCGACGCGAGCGAGTTCGACCGGATCGTCGCCGCGGGCGGTGACGGCACCATCTCGGCGATCAGTTACGCGACCCGCGACACCGGTGTGCCGATCCTCGCATATCCTGCGGGCACCGCGAACTTGATCTCGATGAACCTCGGGTTGCCCCTCGATGCCCCCAGTCTGGCGAGCATCGTCCTCGCTGGGCACGCGGCCCGTTTCGACCTCGGAGAGCTTGAACATCCGTCGACGTCGAGCGAATCGAGCAGGACAGGCTTCGCACTCATGGCCGGTGCCGGCTTCGACGCCGCGATCATGGAGAACGCGAAGCCGCTGAAGTCCGCGTTCGGAGCCGCAGCCTATCTGCTCGCGGCCGTGACGAGTCCCGCGCCAACCGTCTCGGAGTTCGAGCTCGTCTTGGACGGCGAACATGTGCACACCGACGGCATCGCGGTGTTGTTGGTCAACTTCGGGCGAATTCAATTCGATTTGGATGTGACACGCGGATGGGATCCGCAAGACGGTCGGTTCGAGGTGATCGTCTTGAGGACGCGAAGTGTCGCCGGCCTCATACCTGTCGTATTCGCGGCGGTCCTCGACAAGATGCTGGAGACCCCGGAACCTGCACCGAGCGTCGACGTCTACAGCGCGTCTGAAGTCCAAGTCAGCGCCTACCCGCAGCTACGGATGCAGTCTGACGGAGATGTGCTCGACGTGCTCACCCCGTTCGCCGCTCGGGTACTGCCGGGCGCAACGACCCTGCTCGTGCCCGAAGACTCGCAGTACAGAACCGAGCCTACCTCCCAGCCAGATACTCGATGACACGGGCGCGCTCGTCGCTCGAGATCACAAGGCCGTTCTTCTGCATCCGGTCAAGGACCGTCGTCCAACCCGTGACGTCATAGGTGGCGGAGTACACTTGATCGGTGCTGTGGCACATCGAACACTTTCGATCGACCAGCTCACGGTCAGGATCAGTCGGTTGCGTGGACGTGGCAGGCGGTGGAGTGACCGACGGCTGAGACGCGCCGGAGCACCCCGCGAGCGCCAGCGCCATGGCGAAGGCTGTCACTACCGTTGCCATCTGTGAGAAACGTGACATGTGGGGCTCCCTTGCATGGGGTCTAAGTGGCGATCACTCTCTGGGGTGATGATATCAAACGCTCGCTCCGGCGACGTCTTGCGACAGGAAACAGAAAGACCCGCTACCTTGGTTTCCGCAGGTAGCGGGTCATCAGTACCAATGGTGGGCGATAGAGGATTTGAACCTCTGACCCCTTCCGTGTCAAGGAAGTGCTCTCACCCTGAGCTAATCGCCCATCTGTGTCAACCGCCGTCCTCGGGAGAACAGCGAACGATAGTTTACCAAAGCCCGTAGTGCTGCATAGACCCTAATCCGGCGAGCGGGGGTAATCGGCGGAAATGACTATTGCACGCCCCCGAGTCTATCGCTAGACTAGCCCCTGCGCGCGGACGTGGCTCAGTTGGTAGAGCACAACCTTGCCAAGGTTGGGGTCGCCGGTTCGAATCCGGTCGTCCGCTCCATCGACGCTCACCGAAGGTCGGCCCAGGTGGCTCAAACACGGCCCCACGGGTCGGCCTTCGATGCTTGACACGGCACATGCGTGCCGCCCATACGGCGACGTGGCCAAGTGGTAAGGCAGAGGCCTGCAAAGCCTTTATCCCCGGTTCGAATCCGGGCGTCGCCTCCAACGCACGCCTACGGTCGACCGAGTCACTCGGTCGACCGTTGCCGTATCCGGGACGCCCGGCGCCCGTTTGCTACACTCACATGCGGCGATACGTCCCCCACCTCGACGTACGGAGACCACTACGCATGCGGATTGGTTTCTTCACTGACACCTACACGCCTCAGATCAATGGGGTCGTCACATCGATTCTGCTATTCAAGGCCGCTCTTGAGAAACGTGGCCACGAGGTCTACGTCTTCGCCCCGACGCCGGAGCATACAGACGACAGTAACCGTACGTTTCGGTTCCCTTCAGTCCCGTTCGTGTTCCAGCCCGAGATGAGACTCGCCTCCCCCGTGTCGATCGAAGCCTTGCGCGTACTCGACGCGGCGAACCTCGACGTCCTCCACTCACACGACCCATTCAGCATCGGTTTCTACGGACTGACCTACGCGCGACGAAAGCGACTCCCCTACGTCCACACGTACCACACGCTCTATCCCGAGTACGTTCACTACGTGTGGGAGACCAGGCTGACTCGCAGGCTTGCGGAACGACTCTCGCGTGACTTCTGCGAGGCATGCTCGTCGATCGTCGCCCCCTCAACCAAGATTGAGCGACATCTTCGCGAGTGGGGTGTGACCGTGCCGATCGACGTCATCGCGACCGGCGTCGACGTCGAGCGCTTCAGGAGCGCCGACCCGGTCCGCGTCGAAGCGCTCCGCTCGAAAGCCGGCATTCTTCCCGGTGAGAAGACGTTGCTCTACATGGGCAGACTCGGCCGCGAGAAGAACGTCGAGTTGTTGCTGAGGGCTCTGTGGCACACGCGGCGAGTCGATTCCCGTCTCGTCATCGCCGGTGACGGGCCGCAACGAGCTGAGCTTGAGTCTTTGGCCAAACAGCTTGACCTCGAGAACCGCGTGAGTTTCGTGGGCTATCTCAAGCCTGACGACGTTGTTGCGGCGTACCGCCTCGCGGATGCATTCGCTTTCGCGTCAACAAGCGAGACGCAAGGACTCGTCATCGGCGAAGCGATGGCCGCCGGTCTGCCGGTGATCGCGGTCGAGGACCGCGCCGTCGAGGACTTCGTACTCGACGACCGCACGGGCGTCGTCGTACCCGGACGACCCGAGGACCTCGCCGCCGCCTTCGACCGACTTCTTGCAGATGATGGTCGCCGAGCGTCCCTCGCCGAAGCGGCGCTCACGCGCTCGCGCAACTTCTCGATCGAGCACCAAGCCGCGCTGCTTGAGCAGCACTACTCCCGCGCCATCGAGACGTATAGCCCGCGGCGCGTGTTGCCCCGTCTCGCCTTGCCGCGTCGTCGCAACAAGGCAAGCGATCAGACGGAGTACTTGAGCTGAATCTGCTTGGCCTGCTCGAGGCGGTTGAGACCCCGCTCGAGATCACGCGGGTCGCGGATGTTCTCGACGGCCCATTTGACGATCTCTGGGGGTACGTTCGGGAAGCGCTTGCGCGCCTGGGACAGGGTCATGACTGCTCCTTTGTGCTGCGACTACTGCTACGACGATGTGCTGTATTCAATTGACCCTACAACCCTCAGTCTGAACCTGAAGTTCAGTCCCGTCAAGCACAGGGACCCGGGAGTGCCCCGGGTCCCTGTTGTGCCCCTAGAACCAGCTCTTCCGACCTGCGACGTACATCGCGTAGAAGTCCTCATCGGTCTTCGTGAGGTACATGATGCCCTCGATAAGCCCCACTATCGACGTTGCCCACGCCAACATACCGAACGAGATCAGAGAAACGGCGAGAAGGATGATCCCCTCTTTGGTGTAACCGAGGTAGAACTTGTGGATACCGAGGGCGCCAAGAAGAATCGCGAGGATCCCCGCTACGATCTTGTTCTTGTCGCCTGCGAGGGCGGCCTGTGGCGCATAGCTCGGCACCTGGGGAGGCACATAGCCGGGTGCAGGTGGAGGCGGTGCGTATCCGGGCGTCGGCGCCGCCGGAGGCGCAGGTGGCGCAACCGGTGGTGCAGGTGGCACGGGTACGGCCTCAGGGGCTACGGGCGTCTCGGGCATCGGATTGTTGTTCTCGTCGGTCATGGTGCCTCCCTCTGTGCGTCCGGCCGGACACGGCCACCGTTAAGACGGCGACCGGAACTACCGCTCTACATTCCCGAGGCAAGGCTCAAAGAATCGGAGTGAGTCACGATTTCTTGAGCTTGGACATCGCCCACAGGAAGACCCCGATCGATGCGAACACCGCACCGATTCCCACACCAAGATACGCCACCTGTACGAAATCATCGGAACGGGCCTTGAGCACCTGTCCCAGGAAGTAGACCGCCAGTACAACCACGACCACTTGGAGGAGCTTCTTCTCGAGGTCATCGAGGTGGTGGAACTCAAGCCACGACGGCAGCGGGAGATCATCATCAACGAAGAGCTCGTAGAGCCCCAGGGCGATGATGTAGAGCACCACAGCGAGCAGGTAGACGTCGGCCAGCTCGACGAAGTTCACGAGGGCGTCCTTCGTGGAGACGGCATCCTGAAAAATTCCCGTAACCGTAGACACCAGGTCCAACGTTGCCTTGCCTGTCAGTACAACTGCGGCCACAAACAGTCCGAGGACCGGGACGACGACGAAGTATCGGGTCCACGCCACCAATCTCTTGCCAAGCGTGTTCTTCAAGCGAAGCTCAGTCTCAGTCACGGTCTCGGGGGCGATCTTCGATTCGATATCAGCCATCATTGCCCCATCGTTTGATCAGCTCGTGCTCGATGCCCAACACGTCAAGGACTTTGCCCACAACGAAAGATATCAGGTCATCGATGTTTTCCGGCTTGGTGTAGAACGCCGGCATTGCAGGAACGATGACCGCTCCTGCCTCGGTGAGCGCCGTCAGATTCCTCAGGTGCACGAGCGACAGGGGCGTCTCGCGCGGGACGAGTACCAGGGGACGCCGCTCCTTGAGGGCGACGTCGGCAGCTCGCTCCGGCAGATCGCTACCCAGCCCGGCAGCGACGCTCGCACAAAAACCCATGCTCGCAGGCGCCACGATCACCGCATCCAGCGGGTGAGAACCGCTCGCTATCCCATCGAAGAGATCGTCGGCGTACGCGACACGTACTCGTTGCGAACTCGGGATCTCGAGGAACGTGGTGAGTGCTATCGCCGCGGCATCAGCGCTGCCGAGGGGAAGCTCGAAACCCAGTTCGAAAGCGCACACGTCGCGACCAGCAGGAGTCGCGCAGAAGACGACCTCATGACCCAGCGTCACGAGCTGCTCGGTCAACCTCATCCCATACGCACTTCCCGATGCACCGGTCATGATCACAGCGATTCTCGCCATACCGACTCCTATCCGATGATGCGGTCGAACAGGGCACCGAGGCCCACGACGACCGCTATCACTCCGTTGACGGTGAAGAACGCTGCATTGACCCGCGACAGGTCGCCCACGCGGACGATCGCGTTCTCGTATGCGAGCAACCCTGCGGCCACGGTAACACCTACGAACCACGGCCACCCCGCCCCAACAGCGAATCCGGCGGCCGCGAGGAGCACGATCGTCAAAAGATGCGCCACCCTCGTTTGCAGCAACGCCCGCGCGATTCCGAAGTCAGCAGGCATGGAGTGCACCGCGTCTCGCACGTCACACTCGACGTCTTGGGTTGCGTAGATGATGTCGAATCCCGCAGTCCAAAGGAGCACCGCAGCGCCAAACAGCCACGGTGCGATGTGATCGACCGGGCCGCCCACTGCAACCCAACCTCCCACCGGCGCCAGGCCCAGACACAGTCCCAGCCAGTAGTGACACAGCGGCGTGAAGCGCTTCGTGTACGGATAGATCACGAAGACGGCAAGAACGACTGGCCACAGCACCCTGGTGATGGGTGCGAGTTGCCAGACACCGAAGAGAAAGGCCGCGAGCATCAGCCCCGCGAACAGCCAGAGCTCCCACGCTTTCACGAGCCCCGCGGGGATCGCGCGCCCCGCCGTCCGCGGATTCCGCGCGTCAATCTCTTTGTCCACGGCGCGGTTGACCACAAAGGCGAAGGCCCGAGCGCCGACCATCACGAGGGTGATCCAAGCGAGAGCCTGCCAGGTGGGCCAGTACGCGGTACTCACCCACTCAGATGCCCCGTAGAGCGCACCGATGTAGGCATACGGAAGCGCGAAGATGGAGTGCTCGAACTTCACAAGCTCAAGGAAGACTCCGACTCTCTCGCGGACCTTACCCAAGACCGAGCTCCGACCACATCGCGTCGACGCGCGCCTTCACGTCCGCGTCCATCTCGAGCGCTTCGGGCCACTCGCGATCGTACCCTTCACCAGCTATCGGGCGAGTCGCATCGATGCCCATCTTGTAGCCGAAGCTCTCAAGGTTGCTGGCGTGGTCGAGCTTGTCGAGCGGACCCTTGCTGATGAGGATATCGCGACTGGGGTCGACGTTGTTGAAGCAGCGCCACGCCACCTCGGAGTAGTTGTGACAGTCGACGTCTGCATCGACCACGATGACGTACTTCGTGAACATCATCTGCCCCATGGACCACGCGAAGTTCATGACGCGAAACGCCTGTCCCGCGAACTCCTTCTTGATCTGGAAGATCGCGCAGTTGTGGAAGACGCCTTCAAGCGGCAGATCGTAGTCGATCACCTCGGGCATCATCGCCTTGATGACCGGCAGGAAGATGCGCTCCGTGGCCTTGGCCATGTAGCAGTCCTCCATGGGCGGACGGCCGACGATGGTGGTGGGATAGATCGCGTCTTTGCGCATGGTGATGCACTCAACGTGGAACACGGGGAAATCATCTGCGAGCGAGTAGTAGCCCGTGTGATCGCCGAACGGACCCTCCCAGCGCATCTCCTCGAGGTCACACCAGCCCTCAAGCACGATCTCTGCGTGGGCAGGTACGAGCAGGTCGTTCGTGAGGCACTTGACGACCTCAACGCTCTCACCGCGCAGAATGCCGCTGAACAGGTACTCGTCGATGATCGGCGGCACGGGCGCTGTCGCCGAGAAGATGGTGATCGGGTCGGCACCCAACGCCACCGCGACGGGCGCACGCTTCGCCCCAGACTCACGCCACGCGCGCAGGTTCTTGTTGCCGTCGTGGTGCTCATGTATGTGCAGTCCGGTCGTGTTCTTGTCGAAGATCTGGAGCCGGTACATGCCCAGGTTCAGCTTGCCCTTGAGATCGTTCGTCACGACGATGGGAAGTGTGATGAAGGGTCCGCCGTCCTCGGGCCACGTGGTGAGCACGGGAAGCTTCGTCAGGTCGACCTCATCGCCACGCAGTACGATCTCTTGGACCGGCGCGCGCTTCACGGTCTTGGCGCCCGCACCGGCGAGCCCGGCGAGGTTCTTCATGACCCCGAGCTTCTCCATCGCACCCGCGGGCATGTCGAGCGGCAGCAGGTCCATGAGCTGCTTGGCCTTCGCGTCCAGATCGCGCCATGTGCCTGTCTCGGCATCGACGCCCATGGCCCACGCCATGCGGTCGTAGCTGCCCATCAGGTTGATCGCGACCGGCATCGCGTACTTCTCGCCTGTCTCGCGGTTCACCGGGTTCTCGAACAGCAGGCCCGGACCATACGCCTTGCTGACGCGATCGGTGATCTCGCCGATCTCGAGGTTGGGATCGACTTGTGCCGATATCCGCTTCAGTTGACCTCGCTGCTCGAGCAGCGCCATGTACTCACGAAGGTCCTTCAATGCCATAGGTGAATCCTCACTACTCGGAAGCGCGACTGACTCGGATACGTGGATGATACCGCCCTATGACGTACGAGAGAGCCGGTGCGAGGAGCGCGGCCGCCCCGAGCGCCGTCATCTGGATGAGGTCGAGGTTGAACTTGAAGCCCCACTTGAGATCAGGCATCCCCCACACGGGCTCAACACCCCAGGCCCAGATGAACCACGCCACCTGAAACGCGAGCGTGACCTGAATCACCAGAACGACGAGCGGCCCGAGAGTGAGCCAGCCAGGCAGGTAGCGATTGCGTGGCGCTTTCGGCTGCGCCCTCAAGAACGGATAGACGAGTGCGGCGACAGCGACCCCCACGAGTCCCGAGACGGCTGCATCAGCCAGCCGGGTGTTCATCCAGAGTTCGATCATGTCTTCTGAGTTGAACGCCGAAAGCGACCAGTGATTCCCGCGCACCAGGAAGAACAGTGCGTTGTAGACAGCGTAATACGCCCCCGCGCCGGCAAGAGAGGCCACAAGCGCTCTTGGCGAAGCAACGCCGACAGCGATGATGATCGCGATTCCCGCAAGCGCGATCCACAACGCGAGTCCCGTGGAGCGCTCCGCTCGATCGAACGCCAGACGCCCCTCGCGTGCCTCGCGCAGATGCTTGGTCACGGTAGCGGCTTGCGCGTCAGGGGACAGAGGGGAATCCGTCTCGCCCGTGGACCCTGAAACGACGCCTGCGAATGCTTCAATGGCGAGCAGGCGATGGCGAGACGCCGCCTGCAGGGCGTCGGTGGTCGGCGAAGCCAGCGCGCTTTGAAGTACCTCACCCGTGGCATAACGCGGCACCGGGATTCCCACGAGAACCGCGACGGTGGGCGCGATGTCGCTCAGGTGGTACTCGCCGACGAGGGGTCGGATTCCCGCACCGGACATCACGCCGGGGACTGACACAACCTCCGGCTCCCATCCACCGTGCCCACCCGTGTCGATGTGACCGTGGTCGGCGACGACCACGAAAGCAGTGTGTGTGTCCTGCAGCTTCTCGACAAGCCGCCGCACGTCCGCATCGACCCGGGCGACGGTCTGTGCATACGATGCGCTGGCTCCTCCGGCGGCGTGACCGGCTTCGTCGACGTCCGGGAGGTGAAGTACCACGAGGCGCGGGTTCTTCGCCGCGATCAGGCGCAACGCTTCATCCACGTAGCGATCGCCCAGGTACTGAGACGACCAATCCAGGAAGAACGATCCCTGCCCGAGCACAGCCGCCGGGTACAGAGTGGCGAGGTCGCTCGGGCCCACGACGATGTAGGGCACACCGGCGGCCTTGGCGGTGTCGAGAATCGTCTCGACAGGGACTTGCCCTTCATGCCAGTTCGTGACGACACCATGAACGTCCGGGTCCGCTCCTGTGAGGATCGTCGTCCAATTCGGGTAGCTGAGAGACGGCTGAGGCGCCAGGAGCGTGAGGTCCGCGCCGTAGCCGCGCAACGCCTCAAGCGAAGACATCCTCCTCGACGCGTCCATGCGCAGGCCGTCGATGATGACCAGAACGACTCTGTCGACCGACGCAGGCCCGATTGAAGACGCGGGCAGCTCGACCCTGGCGAAGGGCGAGTTGTAGTTCACGACACCGTCCCACGCGCGGCCCGCCAGCTGGTAGGCACCTGCAGCGGCGGAAACGGCCGCAACCATGACCAGCGTCAACACGAACCACCTCAAAACGGTACGCATCATCTCATCCCTCCAGTCCGAGTATCGCTTCGAGCCCATCAAGACACCGGATCATGGGTGCTCCACCGGACCAGTGATCAGCTTCCTCACCGGAGTGTCTGTCAATCAGAACCGGCTTCATCCCAACCGCTTTGGCTCCGAGTATGTCCGCGTAGTGGTGATCTCCAACGTGGGCGGCGTGGGCGGGCGACACGCCCAGACGTGCGCAGGCCAACTCGAAGATCCTGGGATCCGGCTTGTGCAGACCGACATCGGCGGACGAGACGATAGTCGACAGCGACTCTGAGAGTCCCAACCCTTCGATGATGCCACTGAGCCTGCGATCCCAATTGGAGATGAGCCCGATTCGCAGGCCCCGGGCGACCAACCGATCAAAGGCAGGTGCCACATCGGGATAGACTCGCCAGCGGGACGCATGCCCGAACTCATCGTAGACGCGCAGCGCAAGGCGTTCAGCATCCGCGTGAAGCCCGAGCTGACGACAGAGCAGAGAGTACATGCCGACCCATACGGCAGACGTCTCGGCCTCGTTCGTCCAAAACGTGTCATCACTTCGATACCGATCCTCGTAGAACTCATCCACGAGCGGCATGAGGTCCTCGATCGCGCTGAGTGCGATCTCATGACCCTCTTCAGCGAGAATCTCGAACACGACGTGAGAGACGCTCGGATGAGGGTAGAGCAACGTGTTGCCGACATCGAAGAAGACCGCCGTGATCATGGCAGCTCAGCCGAGCCAGTCCACGACGTCCTCGCGCTTTGGAGGCGCCACTGGAGCCGTGTCTCCGGGATGTCCGAGCACGATGAGACTGACCACCTTGCGATCATCACCGATGCCGAACAGCTCAGCGAGCTCATCTCGGACCCACCACGCGAAGGTCACGCAACAGGTGCCGAGTCCCTCAGCTGTGGCGGCGAGCATAAGGTTCTCGACTGCGGCGCCAACGGACAACAACTTGTTGAACACGTCGGATTCGGATTCGGAGGCGGAGTAGGGCGCAGAGACACCCACCACAACGGGGGCCTCCCCAAAAGACGAGAACCAACCCACTGCCTCCTCGTAGCGCTCCTGACCAAGCACGTCGATATACTCGATGAGGTGGACCGTTGCCTGCGAGACTATCTCGCCCAACTCGATTCGTGATTTCCCTGTGCACACGTGGAACCGACAGGGCTGCGAGTTCATGCTCGACGGGGCAGCGATCGCCGCGTAGAGCAACTTCTCGATCACTTCTCGATCCACCGGTCGAGGACTGAACTCCCTGACTGAACGTCTCTTGGTGATGGTGTCCCAGAACTCCATGAGTCCTCCGTCGATTCCTACGCCATGGCCAACACTCGCTCGCACACAGTCCGGGCCGCCATCGATCTGCCGAGTCGTGCGGCGCACTCTGCCATCTGGGCTGATCGCTGTGGATGTTCAAAGAGAAAACGCACCTTGTCCATCGCGTCGTCGTCTTCCCGAGAGAGCAACGCAACACCAGAATTGACGAGGAAATCGACATTGTGCGTCTCGAACGCCGGAACACGAGTATAGATGATGGTGGGACACCCGGTCGCAACGGCTTCTGCGATCCATGACGATCCAGCGCGAGCGAGTAGCACATCGGCACCGGCGAGGGCATCAGGCACAGCGCTCGACGAGTCAGCCTGGGTCACGAGCGGGCTACGCGCAACCAGCGACTCGAGGGCACGACGCGGTCTGTCGCCTGACGTGGGCGCGACCACGACGCGGATTCCCAGGTCAGCCATGGAGGCCACCAAGCGAGCGGTCGTGTCAACGGTACCCGCGGCATCGATGACGACAGTGAATCGCTCCGGTTTGGAGTCGCCACCGGCGCCAGCGCAAGGAGTACACTCGCGCCCGCCAAGGACCGGCACGCCGGAGACCACAACGCGATCCCAAGACACCCCTGCGACCACCAGCTCGTCGCGCACCTCTCGACATGAGACGAAGTACAGGTCCGTGTCGGGGTGAAGCAGCGCGTGGCGAGCGCTCCACTCGGAAAGGACCGTCGCCGCGAGGAATGGACGGACCTGAGGCCGAAGGTGGGCCACGGCCGCCCCAGCGACAGGAAACGTGGAGATCACCACCTGTGGCGAGTACTGCGCGAGCATCTCGGCGAGCCGCGCGAGTCCGACGTTTTGGAACTCGGTCATGATCGCCGAGGAATGTGACGACGAGACCAGCGGAGGCCATGTCGTCAACCCCTTGGGGAAGAACTCCGCATCCCTGTCATAGGCGAACCGAGCCAATACGTTCAGGCTTGGCATGGTGTCTTCGAACAGGTCGACGACGCGCACCTCGACCGCTTGGTCATGGTGCGTGCGCAGGTAACGTGATAGGGCGTCAGCCGTCCCGCGATGCGGACCGCCGAACGAGGCGGTGAGAATGAGGACGCTCGTCTTGGCGAGCCGTCTTCTCGGCATCACCTGTCACCGGGACGGTGTTTGGTCATGCGAACGAGCGTACCGCCCAAGGGGGACGGAAGATACTCGACACGGTCCATGAGCGCCTTCATGAACATGACTCCTCGCCCGCTCGGGGCGTAGACGTCATCGCTGCCACAGTGAACGCCGTCGAATCCGGGTCCGTTGTCCATGACCTCGAGAACCACCCGGTCATCGTAGGCGATGACATGGACGCGCACGATGGGCTCGGCGGACTCGGGGATTCCGTACTTTATGCAGTTGGCCAGGGCCTCTCCCAACGCGACCTTGATGTCGAACAGCGAGGATTCGGGGAATCGAAGTGGCCATATGACCGTCGCGACACGCTCTCTCGCGTCGGACAGTGAATCGGCATCCGGAACCAGGTCGACCTCGTGCTCCCAGAGCGGTTCAGACGCGATGAGCGGCAGTTCGAGACCTTCAAGCGCGGCGGTGATGTGCGGCGACATCGTGATCGAAGCCGCCACCGTGACAAGACCGGACAGCTCAAGGATGCGCGTCACGTCACGACTCGCTCCCGCCAACACCAAACGACCCCCGCGAGGGAGCAAGCGATGGTCCAGCCAGATGAACAGACCCAGTGCGGAACTGTCTGCGTAGTCGACGTCCTTCAGGTCCAACACGATGTTGCCGCAACCTGCACTGATCGCAGATTCCAGATTCTCCTTGAGCTCCGGCACCACCGAGATGTCGATGTCTCCGGACAGCGTCACCACGCAGGCGCGACTGCCGACCTCTTTGTCGATGCTGTAATCGGTCAATTCACGTCACTGTCTCTATCGCCGAGTGTCTGGGTTCTTGCATACCCAAAGCGGTGACAGACAGCACCGCGACGTCGTCTTTCAGGTCTGATCGAGCGAATGAGCGCACGTCAGAAAGCAGGCTCTGCACAGCGTCTTGCGCAGAGCCTGACGCCATGAACGACTCGACCACCCGTTCGTCTCCGAAGAACTCGCGACCTCTTCTGGCCTCGGTGACTCCGTCTGTGAACAACAGGATCCTGTCGCCTTCAGCCATTGCGGTCGAGCACTCCTTGAACTCGACGCCGACCATCGCACCCAGCAGCGGACCTGTGACCGAGAGCCTCTCGAGCTGCGCATCCGCGCGCCGAAGCAATCCCGGGGGATGTCCGCCATTCGCCCACGTCAAGCGACCGACTTGTGGATCGTAGCGTCCGACCCACAGAGTCACGATGTCACTCGCCTCACCAGCTCCGACGACCATGTCATTGAGCTCACTGACGACCCTTGCCGGCGACAGTCCGGCGGCGGCGAACGCTCGGACCGCGTACTTGATCATCGAGGTCTTGGTCGCCGCCTGCACTCCCTTTCCGCACACATCGGCAACAGAGAGCCAGATGCCGCTCTTCGAGCGGAACAAGTCGTAGTAGTCACCGCCGATCTCGACATCAGCGCCCGCTGGGGCATACGCACTGGCCGTCTCCAACTCAGGAAACTCGGGAAGCGCTTCGGGTAGGATCGATGCTTGCAATATCGATGCGACCTCGTGCTCCTTGCTGTAGAGACGAGCGGTGTCGATAGCGAGCGCCGCTTGTGAGGCGAACGTCTGCAACAGGTTCGTCTCCTCGTCGGTGAACGCGTCACTGGCCGAGGACAGTACCATCAGCACACCGATCGGCCTACCACGCGCGAGTAGCGGCACCCCGAGCAGCGAGCAGAGACCTTGGGATGCGGCACTTCCGGCGACACCTCCCATCGCCGACGACAGATCCCGCATGAGGAGTGGATCCCCCGAGTCGAAGATGTGACCCGGCAGATCCTCGCCCGGCCCGAGTTCCAAGTGGAGCACGCTCGCAGGCACAGCCCCCCGCACCATCGCCGTACCGAGCGTCTTGCGGCGGGTATCGTAGGACCACAGCATGACCGCGTCAGCCGATAGGATCTTCAGTACGACATCCAACACCCGATTGAGCACGACGTTGATCTGCAGCGACGATCCAACCGCTTGGCTGATTCGAAAGATCGTCTCCAAGTTGGCCGCTCTGCCAAGCGCGCGTTCATAGAAGTAGGCGTTGTCCAGCGCAAGTGCGATCTCGTCTGCCAGTGCGCGCCCCACTTCTACGGACTCGGATCCGATTCGCCCATGAGCGAGCATGATGAGCAGCATGCCACCGCGGTCATCCTCGTGTCCGATCGGAATCGCAAGGAGGGCCGAAGCGCTGTCGACCAGCATCGCCTCCACCCGTGAGTCGACTCCACGTTCGATGATCTGCGCGTGGCCCCCACGAACCTTCAAGACGTCGGTGACCGCGGCAAGATCATCACTCTCCGAAGCACCAGCCTCTCCATCGTCACTCGCGGGCGACAATCCCAAGACCTCCCGATTCGCGATCAGGATGCGAACGGAAGGTGAGTTGAACAGGTCGGCAACGATCTCGCGTGTTCTCGCGAGCGAGGCGAAGAGCTCTACCGGACGCACGAGCTCCTGTGCGACCTCACGGAGCGCCTCGGCGACGCGCCGTGATTCACTCTCGACCTCGAACAGGCGCGACGTCTGGACCGCGACCGATGCCTGTGCGGAAAACGTCTTCACCATCTCACGCTCAGCTTCGGATACTCCGACCTCTTCGTCCTTCAGGACCAAGACGAGACCGAGAACGTCTCCGCCGGCGATGAGCGGAGCCGCCAAGACGCTGCGATGATCGCCTTTGAGTCCCGGCACCTCCGCAATGAGATCCGCCGGTTCCGCTGTGAGCACCGCGGGTTCTGAGCCGAAGAGCGTGCGAGCCAACCAGCCGTGGTCTCGCAAGGGTACCGAGCGTGCGGCGGACAACCCGAGTCCCCTCGTCCGCACGGGCTCAAGACGCTCGCCATACGAGTCGAGCAGATAGATGGCCGCCGATCCCTGCCCGACGATATGCGCCACGGCTGAGAGGATGCCGTCGAGTACCTGATCGAGTCTCGACGCGCTCGCCAGCAGCTGTGACAGGTCGTGAAGGGCATTGAGCCTGAGTGCGACCTGGTTGAATGCCAGAGCGACCCGGCCTATCTCGTCTGCATCTGTCACCGTAAGCGGCTTGACGTAGGCGCCCATCGCCGCGTTTCGAGCCGTGCGCTCGAGCTCGCGAAGAGGCCGCACGAGCCGGGACGAGGCCCCCCACGCCACGATCACCCCCGCAAGGCCGCCGAGTATGAGTACCGTGAGCGACGGTGCGACTGCGCCGATGACGTCAACGATGTCGACAGAGAGCGGCTTGACTGAGACGACTCGCCAGTCCATGTTCCCGACGCCCTCGATGTCGTTGTAGTAGCCCCTCACACGAGTGCCGTCAAACAGCGAGAGCCACACCCGTCCTGTACCCTCTCCCTCAGAGCGCCACTCGGCAGTCGAGAGCTGCGGTGCGTGTTCGGAGTCAACCGCCGCGAGCAGATCACCGCTGTCGATCAGAAAGACCGTGCGGTTGCCCTGAACGTCGGCCGCGCGCTCCAGTGTGGCCGCGATGAACCGGATATCCATGCGAGCGAGGATGACCAGGTGCGTGCCATCAGCCGAGAACGTCGACCTGACCACCCACACGCGGTCGCGCTCATCGCCGTCTTCGATCTCGACGAATCCGCTCGCGCCAGCGAGTGCGCGCTGAAACGCCGGCAGCAACGCGACGCTCTTCTGACGCAGAATCGAAGGCGAGACCGCAAGAGTGCGTCCCGAAGCGTCCGCAAGAACCATCTCGTCGAAGATCGAACGGCTTCCCGCGAACAGGACGGCGACGCCCTTGGCGGCGTCCTCTTGACTCTCGGAAGACGAAACAAGCATGCTCACGCGCTCAAGCATGCCCTCTGCGGTCGCGAGCCGGTCCTCTATCGCGCCCTCGACCATCTGGACGACGAGAAGATCTCGGCTCACTCCCCGCTCTGAGGCCAGCCTCGAAGCGCTGATCACCGCGACAACTCCGGCGATCGAGAAGGTTGTCACACCGACAGCCAAGGCCAAGCGGACGATACGCGCCGCTAGTCCCCCGGTTCTGCGCGAGCGTCGAATGATGAGCCTCCCGAGTTCAGACGGGCACCACACACGCGAGCCCGTCCGACAATCCTACTTCATGAGAGGCCCCACGGCACCTCAGTCACCCTCCGAGGACTGCGGGAAGATTCACGTTGATGGAAGGCAGATACCGCACGAACCATGCGGCCACCGCAGACAACCGGCCGGTCAGGATGAGGGCGCCCACTGCGATCAGCAACACTCCGGCGACTCGATTGATCACGAGGGCATGTCGATTGAGCCAGCGCAAGACACCAGTGAGGCGCCCGAACAGGATCGCGACCGCGATGAATGGGACCCCCAAGCCAAGCGAGTAGACAAGGAGGAGCAGGGATCCGCGTCCCACGCTGCCTGATGAACCTGCCATCGTGAGGATCGTTCCGAGAATCGGTCCGACGCAGGGAGTCCACCCGGCCGCGAACGCCGCCCCCATCACGACTGAGGCACCACGCCCGAACGCGCGCGAACGTCCCATATCGACACGGGCCTCGCCGTAGAGCCACGGAACCCGAATGATGCCCAGCATCAACACGCCAAAGGCGATGACTGCGACTCCGGCGATCTTCTCAACCACGTCTCGGTACTCGAACAGGTGCTTCCCGAGTACAGACGCGGTCGCCCCCAGCGACACGAACACGACACTGAATCCAACGACGAACAGAATGGCCGGAACGACGATTCGCGCGCGGTCGCGACCTTCAGACAGCTGAGTACTCGACAGTCCGGTGATGAATGACAGATACGCGGGAATGAGTGGCAACACGCAAGGCGAAGTGAACGACACGATCCCGGCGAGAAACGCGACCCCCACGGCGAGCAGATCCGACATCATCGACCTCCAACGAGACCCGAGCCCAGTGTGCTACGGTGTCACTATACCCCATGGGGTATACGGTGGCAACCGAATCAGAGTTCTGCGTCTCGAATCGAATCGGGCAGGCTCATCCCACAATGTGGGCACAACCGCCAGTCCGCCCTCACGACTCCCCCACAGGAATCACACTCACCCGCAAGCGGCAGGTAAGAGTCATCACGTCGACTCCCGTGTGCCTGAGCGTAGATGATCGCGCCAACGACCGTCGCCGCGAACACGGGGCCGATCCACGCGAGCGCTCCCATCCGTTCGACTGCCAACGCGCCCGTCCCACTGAGTGGTCCTACGATCGTCGTCAACACGAATGTGATGGCTGCACCCGACGCAACCGCCAAGGTTCGAAGAACGGTCATCAGCTTTCACTCTCACGACGCAGGATCTACAGGTCCAAGGTTCGTCAGGTGCAAGCTGCATGCCAGCCGGTCACAGTCCCAGCCGCTGCATCCGCGCTTCCAGCGTCCTTGCGGTCATCCCGAGGAGTTTGGCCGCCTTGGGCACCGCGCCGCCCGAGCGATCCAGCGCCTGTCTCACCAAGTCCAGTTCAACGTCTTCCAGATTCACCCCGTCTGTAGGTAACGGATAGCCCTTCGGACCTCGCCCTGCATGACCGCCACCCATCCGCACCTCGATCGGGAGTTCCTCGACACCGATCTCGTCGTTGTGCGTGAGGATCACGATGCGCTCGATGGTGTTCTCGAGTTCTCGGATGTTGCCCGGCCATTGGTAGGTGGCGAGTGCCTTCATCGCATCTGACGAGATGCTCTTCGAACCCGCTTTGAACTTCTCCAGAAAGTGCGCTACGAGAAGGGGCACGTCACCGGCCCGCTGACGAAGCGGTGGCAACGTGATCGGCACCACGTTCAGGCGGTAGAAGAGGTCTTCCCGGAACTCTCCGTCGGCGATGAGCTGCTGCAGATCCTGATTGGTGGCTGCGATCAAGCGCACATCGACCTCTATGCTGCGCGTGCCCCCCAGTCGCTCGAATCGTCGCTCCTGCAAGACGCGAAGAAGCTTCACCTGCGAGGCGGGCGAGATGTCTCCGATCTCGTCGAGGAACAGCGTGCCGCCGTTGGCCATCTCGAAGCGACCCGGCTTGGCCGTCACCGCGCCGGTGAACGCACCCTTCTCGTATCCGAAGAGCTCACTTTCGAGGAGCGTGTCCGGGAGCGCCCCCGCTGACACCGAGACGAAGGGTCTGTTGGCCCTGTCTGACAGATTGTGAATCGCTCGCGCGATGAGCTCCTTGCCGGTCCCCGACTCACCGTAGATGATGGCGGTCGCACTCGTCGGGGAGACCTTCCTCACCGTATCGAGCACAGCGAGCATTCCCGCATCTGAGGCGACGATACCGTGCACATCGTACTCGCGGTCGATCTCCGCACGCAGCCGTTGCACCTCGTTGGCGAGATTGCGGTACTCGAGCGCTTTGCCGATCGCGATCTTGAGCTCCTCGAGATCGAACGGCTTGGTGAGGTACTCGGTCGCGCCGGCCTTCATGGCGTCGACGGCCGTCTGCACGCTACCGTGCGCTGTGAGCATGATGATCGGGAACGTCAGGCCTTTGGCCCTGATGCGCGCGAGAACCTCCATGCCGTCGGGAGCAGGCATCCGGTGATCGAGGATCATGACGTCGGGCTCTTGCTCGGCGACCGCCGACAAGGCCTCCTTGCCATCGGATGCCTCGGCAACGTCGAACCCCTCGGACGAAAGGGCTTGGTTGAGCACCCACCGCATGTTCTTCTCATCGTCGACGATCAGAATCCGATCACCCATGTGAACGTCCCTCACTCTTCGTAGGCGGCGGGCAAAGCAACCGTGAACGATGTGCCGTGCTCAGAACTTTGAACCTCTATGTGCCCATCATGCTCGTCGATGATTCGGTGAACGATCGTGAGCCCCAGCCCCGTTCCCTCGGCCCGCTTTGTGAAGAAGGGATCGAACACCTTGGGAAGGTCGCGCTCGGCGATACCCGGACCTGTATCGCTGACCACGACCACCAGATAGTCCCGTTCGCTCCGGGCTTCGATATGGATGTGGCCGCCCATCTCGGTCATCGCTTGAACTGCATTGGTGACGAGGTTCAAGAAGACCTGCTTGAGCTGATCCGGGTCGCCCGAGATGGACGGAAGATCCTCGGCGAGAAGCAGATCTATCGTCACGTTGGCCTGCTTGGCGAACCGGGACGTGAAGAGCACCACGTCTTCGATGACCGATCCCAGATCCGTGGTGACAAGCGTCGGTTTGCTTGGGCGCCCGAAATCAAGCAGCGCCTTGATCACCCTGTCAAGACGATCGATCTCCTGTTTGATGACCTCTGCCGCGTCCCTGATCCTCGCTTGATCGCACTGTGCATCCTCAAGAAGTTGCACACTCGCACGAATGACTCCCAACGGGTTTCGCACCTCATGCGCGACACCGGCAGTCAACTCGCCCATGGCGGCGAGTCGGTCGGCCCTGATCAGCTGGTCGGTCAACGCCCGGATATCGGATACGTCTTCGAACGTCACGACGGCACCGAGAACGGTTCCGGCGACTGCTCGCATGCGTGACGTCGAAACCTGAGCGTGCAGCTTGAGTCCGGCAGACGTTTCGAGCGTCGCCTCTCTCAAGGCGAAAGGCAGACGACCCGAGAGGACTTTCGCGACATCGCCCGAAAGATCCTCCGCGTCGAGGAACAGGGCCCCGATGGGTTTGGGTACCATCTCGAACTCGGTCATGCCGAGCATCCGTTCCGCTGCAGGATTCGCCGTCGTGAGCGATCCGTCAGGTCCGACGGTCAACACCCCTGACGTGATCGAACGCAGGATCGACGACGTGTAGTCCTGAACGTTGATGAGCTGGATCGCTCGCTCCTCGAGCTTGCGGTACGCCTCTTCCAACTGAGACGAGACCTGCCGAAGATCGCGGGTCTTGGCCTCCTCGATGTCGCGCACCGCTCCGAACAACAGCGCAGCGACAACGAACGAGCCCATCTCGAGCCAGTTGTCGAACCCCATTCCAAGCGGTCTTCCCATCGAGATCTGAGCGTGTGCGGCAAAGGGCACAATCGCGACAAGCGCCGTCAACACCCCTCCCTTCTTACCGAACATCCAAGCGGCGTAGATGATCGGCACGTAGTAGAGGCGGCGAAACAGCAGGTGGAGTGGTACGTTCGACGTCGAGGTGTCGGTGATCAGGTGTAGCATCGTCACCAGGCTGAGCATAACGGCCACAAGCGCGATGTCACGCCCGGCTCTGGCGCGCCCTTGCTCGGCATCCTGCACCTCGTCGAGCTGACCAGACTCACGGCCAACGAGGCCCACTCCGTCAGATCTCATCGACGTCGCCTGGCCCAACTCGGGTCGATCCCGAGCTCCTCGCGATACTTGGCGACCGTTCGCCGCGCAACCTTCACTCCCTCGTCCGACAGCATCTCGGCGAGCCGCTGATCAGAGAGCGGCTTGACCGAATCCTCCTCTTTCACCAACTCGCGAAGTCGCTGCTTGATGGTTGTGGCGGCCACGTCCGTGCCATTCGCGGTCCTGTACCCACCGCTGAAGAAATGCTTCAGTTCGAACAGGCCGTACGGCGTTGCCATGTACTTGCCGGTCACGCCGCGTGAAACGGTCGACAGGTGGACGCCTATCTCCACTGCCACGTCTTCGAGTCGCAACGGACGCAAGGGTCCCTTGCCGTCCTCGAAGAAGTCCCTCTGCGTCTCGATGATGATCTCAGTGATACGACTGACTGTGTCCTTGCGCCGGTCGACATTCTTCATGAAGCTCTCGGCTGAGCGGATCTTCTCCTTGAGGTAGCGACGAGTGTCGTCGTCGGCACTCGAGCCGCTCTTCAACATGGCGCGATAGCGCGGAGAGACCCTCAGCGTCGGCAGAGCTTCGTTGTTGGGGATGATGAGCCACTCGTCATCGAAGCGGCGAAGCGTGACGTCAGGCACGATATAGCCCGGCGACGCCCCCGGCGAGAACGCGCCAGCCGGACGCGGATTGAGTCCACGGAGCACTTCGACAAGCCGTCGGGTCTCAGTCTCATCGACATGCAGGGCACGGGAGATTCTCTTGAAGTGATTGGTCGCGACATCATCGAGATGCTCGCGCACGATCCGCATGATCAGCGGCTCGTCGATGCCGAGGAATTCGAGTTGCAGACACAGCGCCTCGGTAAGGTCACGAGCGCCGACTCCAGGGGGGTCAAGTTGCTGGACCGCACGCATGCCGGCCTCGGCGACCTCAATCGATACGCCGACGAGCGAGGCGACCTCGGCGAATGAGCCTGTGAAGAACCCGTCGTCGTCAAGAGATCCGATGACGGCACGCGCCGCATGCTCGACCTCTTCAGAGATCTCCAGCAGCGACAGCTGATCGACGAGGTACTGATCGAAACTCTGAACACCTCCGACGAACTCGTCGGTGTTCGTGTCTTCGGCGTTCGGGTCGCGCGGTGCGGTGGTGACCAGTTGGTCGAGATCCTCGTACATCTCGAGCCACTCGTCCCACGCGCGCTCATCCCCGCTGATATCGTCTTGCTCCGTGGGGCCGTCTTCGCTCTGTTCGGACTCGGAGTCCGGCTCATCCATCTCGAGGAGCGGGTTCTCGAGCATCTCGACCTGGATGAGCTGCTGTAACTCGCCGACAGGCATCGCGAGTATGCTCAACCCCTGGTAGACCTGCGGGGACAGAGTGATCTTCTGCTTGAGTTCAGGCCGTTGCGAGAGATCCACGAACCCATCCCCCTCCGCGGTCCATCGGTGTCGGCGAAATAGCGGCGACTGACTGCAAAAAGTATACCACCATGAGGACGATTCGAAGCAGCGTGGGTGGTGTCTTTGGCGGAACGTACCTGGATAAGCTCGGTCGCTGAGTTGACGAAGGTCTCGGTGACCTGTCGGTAGACCTGCTCGCCTGTGACGGCGTCGCGGGAAAGCACGCTGTCGCCGATCGCCACAGCCTCGACCGGCATGCTGCCGCTCGCGGTGAGCACGAGTGTACCTGCCACGAAGCAGTACGTCTTGGCGGGGATACGTGCTCTGGAGACCTTGTTGGCAAAGCGGCTGCCGCGCGACAGCACCCGCGTACCACGCCGCTCCGCCCACGGCACCCCATACCACTTGAGCGAACTCACCGTCGGGGTCGTCTTGGTTGATCGGATCGCCGGCGCAGTACTGGTAGGCCGACTCCTCGCCATCGGCCTCGGCAGGGTCTTTGGTGAGGAACTGCTTGGTGAATGAGTGTCACGTCAGGCGGAGGCCAAATCCTCCATCGTGATGGACACCCACCTTGTGAGCCGTGCGATGCTATCGGACTCCACCGGCAAGACTGCGATCCGCTCCACGAGCACCG
>CAMTUW010000016.1:0-7074 GCA_947085035.1 uncultured Actinomycetes bacterium | reverse complement strand
CCGGCAAGCTGATACGCGTATCCCAGTTGCACACGCGCATCGAGGTCATCAGGGTTCGCCGAGACCGCACTTCGCCAGCGTACTATCTGCTCGTCGGCCAAGTCGGGCTGCTTGGTCACGCCAGAGACGGCGCCACGAATGACGTACCCGCCAAGCCCCATCACCGCGAGAACCAGCACAAGGACCACCACGGCGAGCCACGCGGGGATGAAATTCCCCTCGGGAGAAGATGGTTCCAGGTCAGTTTCGGTTTCGGTTGCGTTCTCGCTCATGGTGAGATCCGCGACCTCCTACGGCGTGGTGACACTCGACTCGAGCGACTGGAGCTTCTCGGCGACGCCCGGCAGACCCGGCCTGTACGTCTGGGTCGCGCGCAGCACCCTGATGGCATCGTCGATCTGACCCTTGCCCTCATGAAGCGAGGCGAGCATCAACGCCACCTCGTGGTACGCGGGGTCCATCGGCGCCGCCACTTCAAGCTGTTCGATCGCCTCGTCGTTGCGACCCACACCCTGGAGCGCGCGTGCGTACTGGAGCCTGATAGCGGGGCCGTGGGGCGAGACCTCCACGCCCTTCTCCGCGATGGCGAGGGCCTGCTCGTAATAGGAGGGCGAGAAGAACTGCGCGCCCAAGTTGTAGAGGTTGGCGAGGAACACGTAGTTGTCGTACTCCCAGGGCACGAACTCGATCGTCTCGATCAGAGACGCTTCGGCGCGCCTGAAGGTCTCCTGAGCTTGGGTGTAGAGGATCTGCTGCTCATCTCCCTGGGCCTGCGTGAATGCGTTGACGCCGGCGATCGTCTCGTCCATGAGCGCGAGCCCCACCTCGGCGCGGTACATGTCGTTATACGGGTTGAGAGAGACCGCGCGCTGAGTGTTGAGGGTGCGGTCGGCGCCCTGCGAGGCGATTCGAGCCTCCAGGTAGGCGCGATCGGCCTGCATGTAGACGATCTGATACCCGATGCCGGCAAGCGCGAGGACCAGGATGATCGCCGCAGGCGCGATTCCCCACCGCGGGGGCTTCACCTCAAAGCTCGTCGCCGTGGGAGAGAGCACAGCGGCCATGCAGACCCACAGCAAGAACGAGGTACCCGTCACCGACAAACCGAACATCAAGTGGACGATGTAGCCCGCGCACGCGGCCCACAGACCGGCGAGCACCATGCGATTGGGGCCCTGTTCGCGGCTCCAGACCACCTTGAAGGAGCGCGCTGCTGCCCACCCCATGATCGAGTAGAACATCACGGCACCCGGCACACCGATCCCGGCGGCGAGCTGCAACGGATAGTTGTGGACGTTGTCGGCGACCGACAGATAGCCAGCGTCCTTGACGTACTCATAGGGCTTGTACTTGGGGAAGATGAGCCGGAAGGTGTCCGGTCCGAACCCGAAGATCGGTCGGTCCTTGATCGCTTCCCACGCGGCCGACCATATCTGGAAACGCGTCTTGGCGCTTCCTTGGTCGAACTGAAAGATCGACACCACGCGTTTCGCGAAGTTCATGACATCGTTATCCGCCGACAGGCTACGCACGATGAACGCTGTCACTCCCGAACCCGCGACACCAGCGAACACCCAATCCTCAAGTTTCCACGAGGCCTTCTGGCGAATGGCGAGCAACACGAAGAACGCGAGCGCCGGAATCGAGGCCACCCACGCGCTTCGCGCGAACGCCGTGACGATGACGAGCGCATTCAGGAGGAAGCCGAACCAGTACACTCCGCGCCAGACGAGGTTCTTCTCGGCGATGGCGAGCCCCAACGACACGAACGCGCCGAACATCAGGAACCCGGCGAGAAGATCGGGGTTGCCGTACGTGGAAAACGACCTGTTGGCCTCGAAGGGAAGTTGTCCCCATGAAAGGATATCTCCCCCGAGTGCCTGCAGTACCCCGTACGCTCCGACCACAAGACCCGAGAAGAAGATGGTCTGAGCGAGCCGGAGGATGCGGCGGGGTCTGTCGGCGAGCTGAAGCACGAGGAAGTACATCACCGCGTAGTTCAGAAACGAGAACCAGCCCTCGAAGCGCCGATACTTGCCGAAGAGCGCCGTGGGCATGTGGATGGATAGGACCGCTGAGATGGCCACCCACACAAGGAACGCCAAGATGAGCCAGTCAACGGGGGTCCGGCGAATGCGGCCCCCTCGCAACAGGATATCCCACGACCATGCAGCCAGAGCCGCGAGCGACAGCACGCGCTGGGAGAACAGCTTGATGATATCGAACTGATCGTAGGACAACGGCATCCGAATGCCGAGGAAGCTCAGATTGCTGATGATGATCGGCGTGATGAACACCATGGCGAGAATGCACCACCACGCGATGTGGCGCCCCATGCCCCACGAGTCCTCAGCCGGTCGCACGGCAGCCTGAACCGTCGTCTTCGAGTTCGATGCGGGCTTCTTGCGCTTCGCCATTCGGTTCGCTCCCATAAGACTCGCTGACGTGGCTCATCGCCACGATCCACCAGTGCGGCTCTACAAAACCGCACGGCACATTGTGCCGCAAACGACCCGAGTCCGATACCGGCAATCGTCAGCGACAATCGTCAGTTCACGTTGATGACCCTGCTCGGGCGACCCATGACCTTGTTCAGCCCGGCTGACGAGTAGAGCACCGCTCGATACGAACCCGCACCCACGGCAACGCGTGTCCGAACATCTGCGGTTTGACCGGATATCACCGGCCGTGTGGCGACGGACTTGTAGAGCACCCAGCGACCCAGTGCATCGCGTCGATACATCTGCAGCGCGTAGGTGGCGTTTGCGCCGGCGACCGGTACGCGCCCGGATACCGTGAAGCCCTTGTTCCTGAGAGCCGAAGTAGGCACTGTAGGTGCGTTGCCCGCAGCGACACGCACGGATCCCGTGCGATAGCCCGCGTTCCCAACTCGGTCAAAGAGATGAACGGATACGCGATGGTACCCCGTCTCGATCCTCTTCACTTCCCCGGCCACCGGCACATCTGTTGCGGCTGGCCCCATGGTTCTGGCGCGTCCGATGCGCCACGACCACGTCGAGACGCCCGATGGCGGACCGAAGAGCGGCTCAGGGTCTTTGCCACGGGTGGTGAAACGGAAGTCAGTCCGCACCACGCCGTCAGAACCGACGGTGAACCGGCGAGGTGCGAAAGTCGCAGATGAGATGCGTGGGCTCGTGAGGTCGACGTCGACTCGGCGCGGCGGCATCTGGCTCTCGATGCCCGATATGCTGCGAAAATCGCCGTCCAGCCAGAAGATGCCCTCACCAGGCGCGGTGAGCGTCGCGGTCGAGGAGTACGGAACCCAGTCTCCGAAATCGGCGTCGTTCAACCTGAAACGCATCTCGATCGCGTCAGGTACGGTGTTCGTGATAGTGAGGTCCTTGGTTCCAACGAACGTGCCGTGCGTCGTCGCGACAGAGAACGTTCCCGTGGGTAGGGCCCTCGAGATGACGAAGCTCGCCGTCCGGGTCTCCTCGGCGTGCCCGAACCGGTCGAAGGACCGGAAATGTAGCGAATAGGCGCCATCGGCGCTCATGGTGACGGGCCTGACATAGGTAGTCGGCGGACCACCGTTCACGGTGTAGATGGTGGTACACGTCGCCTCGCTCAGGCGGTCCAACGCGATGAACGACAATGTCACAGGATCGGGACTTCCACCTCGTGCGGGAACACCGTGGATCGTGGTCACGGGCGGACTCAAGTCGATGACGACCGAGTCGCTCAAGCCAAGCTCGATGCCGTTGCCGTCGCGAAAGCGCACGTTCAGGGTGGCCGTGCCCTCCGAGGCGAACGTCACGCGCCACGGCGAAGGGACCGGCATCCAGCCGCCGAACCCGGATCCGGTGTCGAGCTGCATCTCGGTAGCGCCGCGCGCTGTGGTCGAGACGGAGGTGGTGGTGGTGCCGACCACCGACGCGCCGTCTGCAAGGGAGAGTGCCCCACCGGCCGAGAGCTCAGAGATCGTGAACGTCGAGACGACCGCCGAACCCACGTTGCCAAGCGAGTCGATCGCCCACGCCTCGACGGTGTGCGCGCGGTTCCCGGTCACAGCGAACGCGGCCGTGTAGGTCGTCTCGGCGCCGCCGTTGAGCCGGTACTTGCGCGTCGTTACCGGCGAGTACGCGTCCGACGCACCGACAGTGACCGTGACCGTCCTGGTGGCGAGTCCCGATGTCGGGATACCGCCGATGGTGGTGACCGGCCCGGTGTCGTCGACCACAATCTCCCGCGTCACCGTGTGGGTGTTCCCGGCGAGGTCGCGATAGCTCGCGCGAAGCGTCTTCGTGCCCTCGCCGCTCACGGCGATCGAGCCATGTGTCGCGTACGGGACCCACGCGCCGGGATCGACAGTCGTTCCAAGTCGCATCTCGGTGGCCGATGCGACCGACGAGAGGACCGAGAGAACGCCGGACCTGACGGTCGAGGTGCCTTGCGCGAACACCGCGGTCCCAGAGGGCGCAGTCAGGTCGATGGTGACGAACGCAACCTCTTGGGCGACGTTACCGGTGCGATCCGTGGCCCTGGCGGCGACGACAGAGGTCCCTTCGTCTGAGATAACGAAAGGTGTGCGATAGGTGATCCATGACCCCACCGCACCCGAAGGTCGCCTGACCTGGTATTCCACCAAAGCGACGCCGGAGCCGGTGTCAGTCGCCGTGACCGAGATCGTGGCGGACCGCGATACCCATACCCCGACGTCGCCGCCGAGCGCGACAGCCGGAGGCGCTGAGTCGTAGCCGAACCTCACCACGCGGTTGTTGCCGGTATCGGCCACCACGACCTGCCCGTCTGGCATCACGGCGACAGAGGTGGGACGCATCAGTCCCCCGCGCCCGTATCCCCGCGACCCGAGCACTTCAATGAACTGCCCCGCGAGAGAGAACTTCTGAACCCGGTCGTTGTTGGTGTCAGCGACGAAGAAGCCGCTCCCGTCGACATCGGAAGCGATACCGTGCGGGGAGAAGAAGGAGCCGGGGGCGGAACCGAAAGCACCGATGTCCCGGATTCGCTCGCCCCCACTGTTGAACATCACGACGGAGTGCTTGCCGGCGTCGGACACGAGAAACCTGAAATTGACGGTATCAGCGATCAGGGCCGTCGGGGACGACAGCGTACTCCCGAAGGGCTGTTGCATCGAGGGAACTCCGTACTCGTACGGTTCGAACTGGGCAGGCGTTATCAACTGAATCCGCCTGTTGCCCGTATCAGCTACCGCGATGTAGCCAGAAAACGCCTTGCTCAGACCCTGCGGGGCCATGTACTGCCCCGAGCCCGTCCCAACGGACCCTACGATGGCGAGGAGTCGTCCGTCCGGAGAGTACGCCAGGAGACGGTTGTTGCCCGTGTCGGAGACGTAGACCTCTCCAGCGGGACCGTCATGATCGGCCAGAATGCCCGATGGAGACGACATCGGCAGAGCAGGCTGGTCGAACGTGATCAGGAATCGCCCTTCCGCATCGAACTTGCGTACCCTGTTCGCGCCGGTCTCTGCGACGTAGAGCGAGCCGTCAGGACCGGCGGCAACGACTCTCGGAGTCAAGAAGGCGGGCGAGCCGGAGGGTGCGGGTGCGAAGGTGGTGGGCACGGCGGTCGGGTTCGTGACGCTCATCCTAGCCACGCGGTTGGCCAACTTGTCGGCAACATAAAGCGAGCCCGCGGAAAGCGCCATACCCGCCGGCTGGGCAAACGGACCGATCGTCACCTCGACGGAGCCTGCGGGAACCGAGTTCGGATCACATCGCTCGATGAGGTTGCGGCCCGCGTCGCTCACGTAGACCCTGCCCGTTCCAGCGTCAACCATCAACCCGCTCAAACTGGCCGAATAGCGACTGGTGGTCGAGCTCCCTGAAGTGGTGAGCCCCCATTCCTTGATCACGGCGCCTGTGTCGAACTGAAACACCCGGACCCGCATGTCAGTCGCTTCAGCGACATAGACGTCGTTGCCGTGGACCGCAACGGCTGATGGGCCATTGACGGTCGCAAGCGTCCTCACGTACGCGCCCTGGTTCGTGAACACCTGCACCCTGTTGTTGAACCGATCGGCGACAAGAACGTGTCCCGTCGCGGAGAACGCGAGGCCGAACGGCCCGGACAACCCCGAATTCCCCGATCCGGTACCGCCCCACGACCGAACGAACGATCCCGATCGCTCGAAGACCGAGATCCGGTTGGTGCCCCGGTCTGCCACGTAGAGCAACGCATCAGGCCCGAGCACGGCCGCAAGCGGTTCGACCAGCTGCTCGCCGGGAACGTCTCGGCCATCGAATTCGCGCAACAGCGCGCCCGTCGAATCATAGACGGCGATGCGCGCACCCCCCGAATCCGCGACGAACACCTCACCGTCGAGCGCCACAGTCACGCCCGTGGGGCCGGTCAGCCGAGAGACCGGCTGCCACTCACCGACGGGGTGATAGCCTGCGGCGAACACCTGAGTGGCTGACAGCGCGAGACAGGAAACCGCGACGAAAGAGAACGTCACGAGCAACGTCGCTATGCGGTGCGGGTTCTTCATCATCATTCATCCTAGCACTGCAGGTCTCGTGCCAGCGGCGGCCCCGAAGAAGAGGGGCGGACCCGGCACGGGCCCGCCCCTCTGAAGACACTCTCGAGCGGTCGTGCTTACGGCCACAACGGCGTGGTCGCGTTCACGGGGTGAGAGCCGCACCCGGTCACACCGCAGTTCGCCTCGGCCCATCCGGTGGGGGTGTACGCCTTGTCAGTGATGCTGTTGACTATCAGCGACTGGTACGGCGCGGGATCGCTACGGTAGCCGATCAGTCGCGGACGCTTCCATGCGTGCGGTGTCTTGACGTGGCAGTTGATGCACCGACCGCCAGTCACGCCCTTGTGGTCATTCCTGTTGTGGACGTTACCGTTGGTCGTACCGTTGAACAGGTTCACGACCTGGTGACACTTCACACAGATGCCGTTGCCGACGATCGCTGTGCCATCGATGTAGGTCCCGCCGGTGGAGTAGTTGTTGGTGTAGCCGCTCGCGATGAACACCCTCATCGCTGCGCCGTGCGGTCCAGTGGCACCTGTGACCTCACCGTGGCAATCGACGCACGTCACCATCATCGTGTGGCTCTCGGT
>CAMTUW010000015.1:0-168006 GCA_947085035.1 uncultured Actinomycetes bacterium | reverse complement strand
GACACTGTGGATCCCCGCCGATGTTCAGCAGTCCTACGGCACGGAATATGCTCGCTTGGGGTTTACTGCCATTCACGATCCCGTGCGCTTGGGCGCCCTGGGTCTGGTGCTTCTGGTGTCAATCGGATTGCTCGCGGTTCTGCTTCGCTCACCCGACAGGCCCGAGGCCTTGGAGGTCGCACGATGAAACGTCTCGCCCTGGTTGTGGTAGCGGCTCTCGTCGCAACGCTCGCGCTCGCGGGCTGTCAGCGCTCTGTCGAAGTCGAGGCGGGCACCCGTGTCATGTGCACGTACGGGCACGAGATCTCAGACGACGTCCGTATCATCAAGGTGCCGGCCAGAGGCGCGAGCGCCTACCGTGTGCGCTTGGAGACGCGCACGTGTGATCGCCATATCGCTCTCGAGAAGCTCTACGCCGAGGCTCAGGCCGCGCTTCTTGCGGGCGACACGGAGACGGCGAGGGCCAAGCTCGCGCTCATCGTCGCAGACGACCCGGCGTTTCGACGCGCGCGGGAGCAGTCCGACGCGCTCGCCCGGGGCGAGAAGCCCGCACCTGACGGAGGATCTCCGGGCGGGGGCTCATCGCCTGCGACTGCGACACCGAACCCGGGCGAGGGCGACATCTCCGGCCCGGTGGGAGCGCTTGCGAAGTACGTTCCGGACACGCTTGCCGGCTACAGTGCGCGGCGCCCGAGCGTCGACACGCTCGTGATCTCTCGCGACTACGTTCCCGATGCCAGCTCCAAGGCGTTGCTTCTCGTGATCCAGGCGGAGCAGTTCCGCACGGTCGCAGAGGCGAAGCGTCGGTTGGAAGCGGCGATGCGCGTCGTCACGCCGAAGTCGGCTTCAACCCAGCGAATCGATGGCGTCGAGGTGATGCTCGGTAACGACGGGCGCGGCTCGGCATTCGCCGGGTACACCGACGGGGCGATTCTCATCGTGCTTGAGCTTGCCGCCAAGAGCGGTGTCGATCCGGCGTCGCTCACGGCATCGGTGGTCGATGTGGTGAAGCTCCTGCCATAGCAGAAGGCTTGGGAAGCGTCCGGTCAGGCTCAGGGGAGGATGTGGACCTTGGTCCCGACTCTGACGCGCCGGTAGAAGTCCTCGATGTCGGCCATGCGCATCCGCATGCATCCCTTGCTCGCCGCCGTGCCTATCGAACCGATGTTGGCGGTACCGTGAAAGCGGATCGCCGAGGCGGACAGGTTCAAGGCGCGCGTACCAAGCGGGTTGCCCCACCCGGGGGGGATCGAGCGCGGCATGTCAGCGCCCCACCCGTTCGGAGCGGGATTGACCCACGTGGGCATGTAGCGCTTCTGGGTGATGACGAACACGCCCTGCGGTGTCGGGTAACTCGGAGCGCCGATCGCGCACGGATAGGTCTTCTCGAGCTTGTCGCCGTCGTAGAGGCGGATGCGACGCTGCGAGAGGTCGACGACGATCGTCTTGCCCACGTCGCCTTCAGTGATTCGCGGCTGGATCGTCTCGACCGGAACCACGATTCTGCGGGCCTCAGCAGCGGTAGCGCCCTCGAAGGTGAACGCGGCTCGCAGTGCGCGGCCGCCCGCCTCGACGTCCGTGCGGCGGCCCACCACAGACGGCTTGATCCGCACGACACCATCCGCCACGGTGACGCTCGCATCGCGGGATTTCGTGTCGATGCGCGTGGCGACATCCGCAAGCCAGGAGTCGAGTGCGCCCTCGTCGATCGAGTATCGCGGCTGGACCGCCAGCGGCAGCGAAGAGCCTGTCAGATCGTGGACGACTCGCTGCAGGTATGTCGAGCGTCGGCGTGACGAGAATGCCTGGTCCACCATCGCGTCCACGTCGATCGACACGGAGCTGCGGGGGTCGAACATGACGGTCTGGCTGTCGGCCGTGACCACGACCGGTTTCAGCAGCGGGGCTGCGACCGCGGTTCTGATCGCATCGCGGGCCTCACCGGAAGACATTCCGCCGAGTTCGGTTCCGGCGAGAGTCACCCCTGCGGGTATCGTGCCTCGTGAACCGAAGTCGTGGAGGGTGGCCCACGCCATCGACGAGGTCAGCACGAAGAGCAGTGTCGCGACGACCAGTGTGGTGATGCGTGAGGCGGTTGACGATGACTTCATCCGGCTTCCGATTCCTCTTGAGAAACGTCGTCTCGCACGCGGTACTATACAGGCGCTGGATACATTCCGTCATCCTGGGCCTGGCTGGGGAGGAGATCGCCCGTGACCGAGAACGGCTCGCCAGATGTCGCTTTCGGCAGCCTGGACAGGCTGATCTCCAAGATCAACGAATCACGGGGAATCGATCTGTCGTTTTATCGGCGCGCATACGTCGAGCGGCGCATCGCCGCTCGCTTGCGTACGCTGGGTCTGCGTTCCTACCGGGTGTACGCCGATCTTCTCGGCAGTGACCCTTCTGAGTACGACCGCCTGCTGGATACGCTCACCATCAACGTCACGGATTTCTTCCGGGACAAGGTGGTGTGGGACGCGTTGCGCCGACGCGTTTTGCATGACATGGCTCGCGACAAGAAGTCCGGTCGTAGCAGGACCATCCGTGTGTGGTCTGCGGGATGCGCGACCGGCGAGGAGCCCTACTCGATCGCCATGGCGCTCCTCGACATCCTGGGCGAGGACGCGTCGCGCTACTTGATCTCGGTGATAGCCTCCGACCTCGATCCCGAGGCGCTGGCCTTCGCCGAGAAGGGCGTCTACGACATTTCGAAGCGCAAGCGCATTCCTTCCGGCTATCAGGTACGATTCACCCGTAGCATCGGTGTTTCGCAGTTTGAGATAGCGCCCGAGGTGAGGCGACTCGTGAGGTTCCAGCGACTGAGCCTGTTCGATGAGACTCCGCTTCGGGTCATCGATCTCATCATGTGTCGTAACGTGTTCATCTACTTCGATCGCGACCAGCAGGCGCGGGCGCTTGAGAGGTTCTGGACGTCGTTGGCCCGAGGAGGGTATCTCGTGCTGGGACGCAGCGAGAAGCTGTCCCCAGAGGCGGCGCGAAGGTTTCAGTGTGTTGACGGTAAGGAGCGTATCTACCGTAAGCCCGAGAGGCCGTGAGAGGTTCGGGGCCGCGAGCCCTGGCGAGATAGGAGCACCGCATGGTCCAGGAACATCGGCACAGCAGCATGAAGCGGGGTCTGTCATCCACGTTCACCGTGCTCACATGGCTGTCGATCGGTCCCGCAGTGGCAATCGGCCTCGCGGCGACGGCCGTGTTCGCGTGGTGGTATCTGAAGCTCACGTTGGCCGATATGATTCCGGTCATGGCGGTCGGGGCGATCGGCATGATAGTGGCGGGCGTCCCTGGGACGCTTGCGTGGAGGTGGCAGTTCAAGGACCGCGTCTTGCGTCCGTTGCGAGACCTTGGCGGCACCATGACCGATGTGGGTACCGGCAATCTGACGGTGCGGGCCGTGAAGGTTCGAGATGACGAGATCGGCCTTCTCGCCGATGAGTGCAACGCTCTCATCACGTCCATCGGCAGTATCGCGAGCGAAGTGCGCCGAAGCGCGGAGTCGGTCTCGGCCGCAGCTTCTCAGCTGTCCGCGTCCTCGCAAGAGATCAACTCCTCAACCATCGAGATATCCTCGTCGGTGCAACAGATCGCACATGGCGCCGAACTCCAGTCACGAAAGGTCGACGAGACAAGCCGCTCGATGGAAGTGATCGCGGCGACCAGCGAGAGTGTGGCCAAACAGGCGACGATGGCAGTGCGCACCAACGAGGAGGCCGCAAGCGTCGCTCGCCAAGGCGAACTCGCCACCGAACAGGCTGTCATCAAGATCGGTGAGGTGCAGCAGGCGATCGAGACCCTGGCGATATCCGTCGAGTTGCTGGGCAAGCGCAGCGAACAGATCGGCGGCATCGTCGACGTCATCACGAGCATCGCCGATCAGACGAACCTCCTGTCGCTCAACGCCGCCATCGAGGCCGCGCGTGCCGGCGAGTCCGGTCGGGGCTTCTCGGTGGTCGCTGAAGAGGTACGCAAGCTCGCCGAGGGCTCAGGCCGAGCAGCCGAGCAGATCGGCGAGCTCATCAAGGAAGTCCAGTCCGAGACGGTAAAGGCCGTGAAGTACATGGAGATCGGATCTCGCGAGGTCGAGGTGGGCGCCGAGGTCGTGTCCCGTTCGGGCAGCGCGTTGCGGCTCATCAACGATGCGGTCGCTCGCACGTCCGAGCTCTCGGAACAGATCGCTTTGCAGATGACCGAGCAGGCGAGCCGCACGTCTGAAGTCGATCGCGCGATGCACGAGATCGCCGATGTCGTCGAGGAGAACGCGGCGTCAGCCGAAGAGACGGCGGCCGCGGCCCAGGAGCAGACAGCATGCATGCAAGAGATCGCCGCATCCGCACAGGACCTGTCTGACCTGGCGCAACGTCTCGATGACGCCGTGCACCGATTCCGGGCGGACTAGGGGGCGTGGTGATGCGGGCCGCTGAATCGAGCTTCGTCATCTTCCGGCTGGGCGCCGAGGAGTACGGGCTGCCCGTGACCTCGGTGCACAGCATCATCCGTTACGAGCAGGCAACCCCCGTCCCGCGCTCGCCTGAGGCGGTTCTTGGCGTCATAAACCTGAGGGGCCGCGTCGTGCCGGTGGTCGACCTCATGCGCAGATTCAAGGGACGTCCGTTCGAGCCGGGTCCGCTGTCTCGCATCGTGATTGCGGAAGGGGCTTCCGGGGTCGTGGGGGTCGCGGTTGATTTCGCCAATGAAGTCAGCGAGTTTCCTCCCGAGGCCTGCAGACCGGTCCCGGAAGGCGTCTTGTCGGCGGACACCTCGCGAGCGTTCAAGGGCGTTGTCGAGCGCGACGGTTCACTGGTGATACTTCTCGATCTCGATGAGGCGGTGCCCCGGTCCGAATACGCGGGAGCGGTCGCCGAGGGTGTGGAAGGGGACGTGCATGTCTAGGAAGATCCTCGTGGTCGACGATGCGGCCTTCATGCGGATGATGATTCGCGACATCCTCGCGAAAGAGGGTTACTTCATCCACGAGGCCGTGAACGGACGCGATGCTGTCGAGAAGTACGCCGAGATCCGGCCCGATCTGGTCACGATGGATATCACGATGCCTGAGATGGACGGCATCACGGCACTGCAGATGATTCGAACGGAGTTCCCGAACGCCCGTGTCCTCATGGTCAGCGCGATGGGTCAACAGAAGATGATCGTCGAAGCGCTCGAGGCCGGAGCGCTTGACTTCCTGGTCAAACCCTTCCAGCCGGCCAAGGTGCTCGAGACCGTGAAGAAGTGCCTGCACGCCTCGTCCGGCTGACGGCGGAGCAGTCATGCGACGCCTCATCCGCGTTCTTGTGGTCGACGACTCGGCGCTCATCAGGCAGATGTTGTTGCGAGCGCTGTCGATGGACCCCCGCATCCAGGTCGTGGGCACAGCCAAGACCGGGGTCGAAGCGATCGAGCGCGCCCGCGAACTGAACCCGGATGTCATCACGCTCGATATCGAGATGCCGGAGCTCAGCGGACTGGAGGCGCTGCCTCACATTCGCAAACACACCGATGCCCGCTGTGTGATGCTGTCCTCCCTGGATGACCCGGATACGACCTACCGGGCGCTGGCGCTCGGAGCGGTCGACTTCATCGTGAAGCCCGCCGGTGTGGCGAGCACCATCACAGAGCTTACGGAGCAACTGCTCAAGACCATCAGGATCGCGAGCAGGATCAGCCCCGGGCAAGCGGCCGCAGCCGCCAGCGAACGCGCGGGCGGGCCGTGCGTCGACGGTTTCAGGCCCGACGGGACGTCGTGCTCCGGTTCGGTCGCGAAAGGCGCGCTGGCGGCCTGCGTCGCCATCGCGGCGTCAACCGGGGGTCCGCCTGTACTCGAGCGGGTGTTCTCCGGTCTGTCAGAGTCGCTTCCTGCGGCCTATGTCATCGTGCAACACCTGCCGGCGGGGTTCTCGGCCTCGCTCGCTCGACGTCTTGGGGGCGATGGAGCGGTTCGGGTGTCTGAAGCCGAGCACGGTGAGATCATCGAGCCGGGGCGCGGCTACATCGCTCGTCACGGAAGGCACCTCGTGGTTGAGCCGTCGCCGCAGGGGGTTCGTCTCGCATACACGGACCGGCCGTCCGCGCACGGGGTGCGCCCGGCCGCAGACATCTTGTTCGAGAGCGTCGCCGCTACGTTCGGCAGCAGGGGCATCGGCGTCGTGCTCACGGGGATGGGTGCGGATGGCGCGGCGGGCGCCTTGCGGATTCGAGAGGCCGGTGGCGACACGGTCGCGCAGGACGAGGCTACGAGCGTTGTCTGGGGGATGCCTGCTGCGGCGCTGCGCGTAGGAGCAGTGAGTCGCGTGGTGCCCTCCGGTCTGGTGGCCGCTGAGATCAGACGTGCGGTCCGTGCGAGAAGCGAGGGGATGATGCTCCGATGAGCGAAATGGACGCCTATCGTGATGTGTTCCTCGCCGAGAGCGCGGATTTCTTGCAGCAGATCACAGACGGACTGCTGTCTTTGGAATCCGATCCTCATGACCTTGAGCCGGTGGAGGTGATCTTTCGGGGCACTCACTCGCTCAAGGGAATGGCTGCTGCCATGGGTTACGAGCGGTCGGCTGATCTGTCTCACAAGATGGAAGGGCTGATGGATCGCGTTCGGAAGGGGAGTCTCGCTCCCGATCTCGAAGTCACCAGTCCGATGCTCGCCGCGGTCGATCTCATGCGCGATCTCATCGATGACGACGCAGCGGGCACGCGAACCGTGGATGCGACTGAGATGAACGCGGCCCTTGAAGCCGCCGCCGCTCGCACCGTCGCTCCCGAGGCGGCGGGGTACTCGCTCGGAAAGACCGCCGAGCCGGATGCATCTCCGGGACAGGGAGACTCAGCGGGGTCCACGTGGCTGGTCACGGTGACCCTGGAAGACACGTGTGTCCTGAAGGCCGTTCGCGCTTACATGGTGATCAAGCGCCTCTCGCACATGGGCACGGTGGTCGAGACGCGCCCGTCTGAGCGCGACCTCGAAGACGAGAAGTTCGACATGACGCTTCAGGTGGTGTTCACCAGTCGCGCCAGCGCAACGGCCATCGAGGGTGCCGCGTCGTTCGTCACCGAGGTCGCCAGCGTGAACGTGGAACCCTTCGTCGCCGAGCCGAGTCCCGTGATCGTCACCACCGACGACGCGGTCGTTTCTCGACGCAAGCAGATTTCCCGGATCTCGGAGGCGCAGACCGTTCGCGTGGCGATCGGGCATCTCGACTCGCTCGTGGATCTCGTTGGCGAGCTCGTCATCCTCAAGTCGCGCCTTGAGCGCATCTCCAGCGAACGAGCGGACCTCGAGCTCACCGACGAGGTCCACGAGTTCCAGCGGATATCGGCCGAGCTGCAGTATGAAGTGATGCAGACGCGAATGGTGCCGGTGGGCAATATCTTCAACCGGTTTCCTCGCATGGTCCGCGATCTGGCGATCGACTTGGACAAGAGAGTCGAGTTCCGGATGGACGGGCTCGACATCGAACTCGACAGGACCGTTCTCGATGAGATCGGCGACCCGCTGGTCCACCTGTTGCGAAACAACGTCGACCACGGTATCGAGAGCCCACAAGAGCGAATCGCCGCCGGCAAGACCGAGTCCGGGACGATCACCCTGTCTGCCGAGCGCGAACGCGAGCACGTGTCGATCGTGGTGACCGATGACGGACGCGGCATCGACCCCGAGCGGATCTGGGCCAAGGCGGTCGAGCGTGGACTGGTGGAGGCGCACACACGTGACGACTTCAACGATGTCGATATCCTGCAACTGACGTGTGCGCCTGGTTTCACGACCGTCACGACAGCCACGCGCGTCTCAGGCCGGGGCGTGGGGTTGGACGTGGTCAAAGGCAAGATCGAATACCTGGGTGGGACCGTGCAGATCAAGTCGCGCGTGGGGCACGGCACGCAGTTCATCATGAGGCTCCCGCTGACACTCGCCATTGTGCAGGCGCTTCTGGTCGAGGCAGGCGGACAAGTCTTCGCGTTGCCACTGTCTGCGGTCAACGAAGTCATTCGCGCCGAGGACCTTCACGTCGACACGGTGGACGGATCCCCGGTCGTGCTCTTGCGCGACGGCGAGGTGGTCGCGCTTCGACGCCTGGACGCGTTTCTGTTCGGAGCTGATCCAGAAGCACTGCCCGCGCCGAGGACGAGCGTTGTTCTCCTCCAGGCGGGTGCCGCTCAAGCGGCGTTGCACGTGGACGGGATCGTAGGGAGGCACGAGGTCGTCGTCAAACCGCTATCTCGGATCTTTCGCGATCAGAAGGGTTTCTCGGGCGCGACGATTCTTGGCGACGGGCGCGTGATGCTGATTCTTGACCCCAGGGCATTCTCGACTGCGGAGGCGTGACGATGAGGTTCAATGAGTTGACGGAACTGCAGCTGGATGCCCTGCGAGAGCTGGGCGGAATCGGGTCGGGGCACGCTGCGACCGCTCTGTCCCAGCTGGTGAATCGGCCCATACGCCTTGAGGTGCCACGCATCGAAGTGCTGAAACTGTCGGAGGTGCCGCGTGCGTTCGGTGGGCCGGAGGCGCTGGTCGGTGCTGTCTACGCCAGGATGCTCGGCGATATCTCGGGTGGGATTCTCTTCATGGCTCGCAGGGATGCCGTGCTCGCGCTCGTCGACCTGATGCGCGGGCATGAGGTGGGACGTACCAAGTCGATGGGGCACGAGGAGGAAGCGCTTCTCAAGCACGTGTCCACCATTCTGGTGGCGGCGTATCTGGCGGCGGTCGCGCGCATGGCGGATCTGGATGCGCTTCCGTCGGGCCCCGTTCTCGCGTTCGACATGGCGGGAGCCCTTCTCGAGGCCGTTGTGCTCGAGGTAGGGGTCGAAGCGGCGGAGGCGATGTTGCTGTGGACCTCTTTCGTTGACGAAGACAAGTGTGTCGAGGCAGGGCTGTTCTTCGTTCCGAATCCGGACAGTCTCGCGGTCATCCTAGGCCGCCTGGGGGTGCTGTGAGCTCGCCTGATCCACAAGTCGATGCACGGGATCTGTTCTTTCAGGATGATCCGGATCTCATCGAAGTGGGAATCGGTGAGCTGGTGATCGCTGAATCTCCCAAACGGCTCATGACGCCCGCACTCGGTTCGTGTGTCGCCCTTGTGCTGTACGATCCTTTTGCTCGACGTGGGGGCCTTGGTCATATCATGCTGCCGGGGCCCCACAACGGCATCGAGGATGACAGCCCCGGACGTTTCGCCGATTATGCGGTCATTGAGCTCGTTCGGATGCTCGGGGAGCGTGGCTCATTCCGGCGCCGGATCCAGGCTCGAATCGCCGGTGGGGCCGCGATGTTTCGAGGCGAATCGTCGGTCTCGACGATAGGTGCGCGCAATGTTGCAGCGGTAAAACGCCAGCTCGCGCTCATGTCCATCCCGGTAATGGCCGAAGATACGGGGGAGGCGCACGCGCGCACTCTCGAGATAACACTGGAGACGGGCGAGACGATCGTTCGCAGTTATCGGTTCGGGATGCGTAAACTCTAAGGCGTGAGGTGGGGAATTGAGTCGTATGGACGGCATGGAGACCAGTGTGGCGCACGCGCGGAGCTCGGGGCGCAAATTGGCGCTCGCCCTTCTGGGCGGCGGGAGCCGAGCCGCTTCGATGCTCAGGCTCATGAGCGATCTCGAGACCGTCAGCGTCGTGGCGGTGTGTGCTGCTCAGCCGGGGTCACCTGTCATGCGGATGGCGGCCGAGCTCGATATCTTCGCGACCACAGAGATGACCGAACTGTTTCAGATACCCGATGTCGACGTGGTGCTGGACATGTCAGAGGATCACCGTATTTCGGCCGAACTCGAGATGCAGCGGCCAAGCGGTATGGGCGTCATCGGCGCCGTGGGCTCAGAGCTCGTCTGGGATCTTCTCGTCGCCAAGAAGCGAGGGGAAGAGCAGGAGCGGCTTTTCGTCGAACTACAGGTCGCCTACGACAGGATCCGGAGTCATGAGCGACGCTTGCAGTCTTCGAAAGAAGCTCTCGAGCGGGCGAACGAGGAGCTGGAAAGCCGTCTCGCAGAGATATTCTTCACCCACGAGTTCTTCAAGGCGCTCACGCACTACACGTCGGTCGACGATGTGTGCTCACTCATCGTGGACGGATGCAACGGTATTCTCGGTGCGGAGATCAGCTGCGTCTATCTGTTCCAGCGCGAGACGTGGACACTGTGCCTCTGTGCCTCTCAGGGCAGACCGGAGCACACGTTCGTGCCGGTGCTTCCCGTCGCAGACACCATTCTCGGCAAGGCGTTCAGGGACGGCTCGGTCCAGGAGGCCGATGTCGAGCCCGGCTCATCGACGGCTGCGTGGGCTTTCGAGCCGGCAACCATCGCCAGTCAGGCCGTCGTACCGCTTCGCGCCGGGGAGAACGTCTTCGGCGTCATGCTGGTGGCCTCCTCGTCACGTCGAGAGCTGTCAACGCCGGAGATGGAGCGGCTCCAGGTGCTGGGCAACCAAAGCTCGCTCTCGCTGCAAAACGCCCTGCTGCACGGCGAGCTCCAGCGGCTGTCCGTCACCGACCGCCTCACCGAGATGTACAACCACGGCTACTTCCGGCAGCGCCTCGAGGAGGAGTTCAAGCGTTCCTCGCGGTTCGTGCATCCTCTTTCGCTGATCATGCTCGATATCGATGACTTCAAGGCCTTCAACGATATGTACGGGCACGTGCGGGGAGACGAGGTGCTCAAGGGCGTGTCGGCTGTGATCCGGCAGAATCTTCGTGAGATGGACATCGCCGCACGCTATGGTGGCGAGGAGTTCGTCGTCGTGCTGCCGGAGACCGATTCCCCTGGTGCGACCGCCGTTGCCGAACGCATCAGGGAGGGCATCCAGGCGCTCGCGTGGCACACGGACGAGACGACGACCGTCGGACGGACGGTGTCGATCGGTGTCGCTTCGTATCCTGGCAAAGCGGATACGGCACTCAGGTTGCTCGAGGCCGCCGACCGAGCCATGTACTCGGCGAAGCGCGCGGGCAAGAACCGGGTGGCGGCGGCGGACCGCTGATTCGTACGTGCCAGTTGAGAGGATACGGGTGGGATGAGTCTGCGCCGGGCGCTGGGCGTGTTGCCCGATGACCGCGAGACGGTCATGACTGTACGCAAGGTCATGGCGTTCCTCGACGGACACAAGGGCGACCCCGTGGTCGCCCAGCGTATCGCGCGGGTGACAGGACTTCCCTTGGACAGAATCGAGCTCGTCGTCGAGGCGCTCGTCGGTGCTCGCGTGCTAGACTGCGACGGCGATCCGGGCCGTGAGGATTGCACCTATTCGCCCGATTCCATTCTCGATCTTGAGGTGCGGCGTTTCTTTCGCGTGTCGGATGCCGCCGAGTCGGGATTGTACCGCAAGGTCGATCGCTTCCGCGGGCGTTTCGGTGCGGGCATGTAGTCTGTCGGGAGGACGTTTCGATGAGACCGATCAGACCGGGCGAACGCGGCCCGGCCGTCGAAGACATACAGCGCAGGCTGCTCTCCTTGGGATACGACCTGGGTCCCAGCGGGGTCGACGGGGTGTTCCTCGGACGCACTGCTGAAGCGGTTTCACTGTTCCAGTCGCGCGAGGGAATCGCCGATGACGCGGTGGTCGGCGAGGAGACGTGGGCGGCTCTCGTCGACCGGACGTTCACGCTGGGCGACCGGGTGCTGTACCTGAAGCTCCCGCACTTCCACGGCCAAGACGTCCATGTGCTCCAGGAAGCTCTGAGCTCACTCGGGTTCGCCTGCGGGGATCTCGACGGGATTCTCGGCGCCTACACGGAGGGGGCCATTCTCGAATTCCAGCGAAACACCGGCCTTCCCGCCGACGGAATCGCTGGTGACGACACGTTCAGGGCGATTCGCTCTCTGCGCCACGTGTGGGAAGGCAAGGATTCGGGTGCGCATTCGGCCGCAGTCGCGGGCCCGGCTCGCGCCGCGGCGGTTCTGGCACGGGTGCGGTTCGCTGTGGGTGGCGTGGACGCGATGGGCAGGGACATCGCCGAGCGGGTGGTGAACCTCGCGCGCGCGACCACGCCGGATGCGCTCGTCGAACTGCTCGCCGGAGACGAGGAGGTCGACTCGGGCGTCGCCTTGGTACTGCGCGTGCGCGAGAGCGGCATGATGTCTGCTGAGGCAGGTACGCCGGTGGTCGTGTTCCGAGACGATGACCGTCTCGCATCGCGGCTCGTGACGGCGGCGGAATCGTCACCCGAGGCTCCCGCCGAGGTGGTTCTCGAGGTGTCTTTGACGCGTTCGTGCGGAGAACATGAGTTGCAGCGAACCGCAGTGCGATTGCTCGACGCGCTGTGCGTCGTCTTCGACTGAGCTGGTGGGCCGTGGTAGGATTCTTCACATATGATCGCCCCTAGCGGGCTAGGGAGGGACTGAACTGACTAGGTTAATCAGGGTGTTCGTCGTGTTGCTCGTATCCGTGTCGCTGCTCTCGAGCGCGGCGCCCGCATACGCGGTGCCTCAGAGCAAGCTCGCGCAGGCCAGAGCAGCCAAAGCCGAGGTCGACCGACTGGATCAGAAGGTCGAGATCGCGGCCGAGCGCTACAACGAGGCCCATTCCCGGTATGCGACGCTGTCGGCTCAGCGCAAGAAGGCCGCCGCGCGTCATGCCAAACTCAGCAAGCGCATGGGCGTCTTGCAGGATCATCTGGGCACGCGCGCGAACAGCATGTACCGCCGCGGTCCCATGGGTTTCATGAGCGTCTTGCTCGGCGCCGAGTCATTCGAGGAGTTCGCCACGACGTGGGAGATCCTCCGTGACCTCAATGAAGATGATGCCGAGGCGATCGCGGAACTGAGAGAACTCCGCGTATCGGCTGACAAGGCCAAGGTCGAGCTCAAGGCGAAAGAGAAGGCCGCAGGCAAGCAGGCGGCGATCATGGCGGGAAACAAGCGCTCGATTGAAGCCCAGCTTGTTCGACGCAAGTCGAAGCTCAGGGGTCTGGAGGCCGAGATCCGTCTGATCGAGGCTCAGGAGGAGCGGGCTCGCGCAGCATCGTCAGGCTCATGGGCAGGGGGTTCCGATCGGACCTTCCCGCCGCCCACACGCGCTCCTCGCAGTGAGATCATCAACATCGCACGACGCTATCTGGGAGCGCCCTACCGATGGGCGGCGTCAGGACCGAATGCGTTTGACTGCTCAGGCTTCACGATGTTCGTCTATCGCCAGGTGGGGGTCTCGCTACCTCGCACGTCACGCACCCAGATCCATGCTGGCGAGCGGGTGAGCCGCTCTGATCTCGAACCGGGCGATCTCGTGTTCTTCGGCTCGCCCATCAGTCACGTGGGCATCTACGTGGGCGGTGGGATGTACATCCACTCACCGCGCACAGGCGACGTGGTCAAGATCTCGTCGATGAACCGCGGCGGTTATGCCGGCGCGTGTCGGCCCTGACGCACTGACGACAAAGGGGAACTCGCGATGGCCGAAATCGACGGACTGCTCTGCTACATGACGGAACACGGGAGTTCCGACCTACACGTCAAAGCCGGTTCTCCCCCCGCCATCAGACTCAACGGCAAGCTGCTGTTGATCAATGAGATGCCCCCTCTCACCCAAGAACAGACCGACATCCTCGCCAGATGCATGATGGATGAGCGGCAGATACAGTCCTTTGAGAACCACCGCGAGATCGATTTCGCGTATTCGCTTACGGGTGTGGGTCGATTCCGGGTCAATGCGTTTCGCCAGCGAGGCAGCGTTGGAATGACGCTTCGGCGGGTGGCGACTGACCGCGCCGGTTTTGACGAGTTGGGACTGCCGTCAGTGGCCAGAAGGCTCGCTGACGAGCCGAGAGGGCTCATCCTCGTGACAGGAACCGCCGGCTCGGGCAAGACGACGACGCTCGCCGCGATGATCGATCACATCAACAGCACCCGCGAGGGGCATATCGTCACCATCGAGGACCCCATCGAAGTCCTGCATGAGGACAAGAAGTGCATCGTCAACCAGCGCGAGATCGGCATCGACACCGAGAGTTACGCCGATGCGTTGCGCCACGTCGTGCGCCAGGATCCGGATGTCATTCTGATCGGCGAGATGCGCGATCACGAGACTGTCGCCGCCGCCTTGACCGCCGCCGAGATCGGCAACCTCGTGTTCTCGACGCTCCACACCATCGACGCCACCGAGACCGTCAACCGCATCATCGACTTCTTCCCTCCCTATCAGCAAAAACAAGTGCGCCTCATGATCGCCGCCACCCTGAAAGGCATCGTCTCGATGCGCCTCATCCCCTCGATTCAAGGCGGCCTGGTACCCGCCGTTGAGGTGCTCGTCATGACGGGGACCATCCGTGAGTACATCAACGACCCCGAGAAGACCTACATGATCAGGGACGCGATGGAAGAGGGGCAGTACTACGGGATGCAGACGTTCGATCAGTCGCTGCTGTCCTTGTACTCGGACGGCAGGATAACGCTCGATGACGCTGTGTCGATGGCGAGCAACGCACACGACTTCAAGATCAAGATCCGTCAGTTGGGGATCGACCCCCACGCGGCCGCTGAAAGCGGCGTCTACTGAGCCGCGCGTTTCTCGAGCAGACGCAGAACCGCTCCGGCGAGAATCGCTCCGCACACGGCTCCTGCGGAGTCCACCAGCCAGTCGATGGGATCCGGGGTGCGCATCGGCACGAACGCCTGATGCAGCTCGTCGGTCACGCCGTACGCTGAGGCTGCGGAGGCGGCCAACAGTCCGGCTCCGGATCGGCGGTCACCGGACAGAGCCACTCTCAAGAGCGCGCCGAGCACGGCGAACACGATGAAGTGGGCCGCGGGCCCGAAGCGCCCCGGCAGTGCACCGCCGGGAATCGCCGAGAAGGCGAAGATGGCGGCCGCCCAACCTGCCGCAGCGAACGCTGAGACACGACGAAACGTGCGGATGCCCGTATGGGTCCGATTGGTGGGGTTCGAGGAGTTCACCCGCAGAGTCTAGCAGGCGGTGGCCTTTGCGGGCGCCTTTCGCAAAGCGCCTTGACGCCTCATGAGGGTAGTGCCACGGTATCGTGGTTCTTCGGCCCGACACCACTGAGAGGGGAGTCGTGTGAACCGACGTCTTTCCCTCATCGCCGTCGTCATCTCTGCCGCGTGCTTCTCGACGCTCGCGATCCTGACGCCGCTCGCTTACACGTCAGGGGCCACCCCGTTGCCGTTGCTCGCGTGGCGGTTCGTGATCGCATCGCTACTTCTCGCCATGGTCGCGACGTTGCGAGATCGGCGATCCCTTCTCGTTGGTGCTGCGGACATCGGTCGTTTCGCGGTGCTCGCGCTCACTGGCTACGGCGCAGCCTCGATCTGCTTCTTCTACGCGCTTCTCTACGCTGACGCCGCGATCGTAGCGGTGCTTCTGTACGCCTATCCCGCATTCGTCACTATCGCGGGGTGGATCTTTCTGGGCGAGAGGATCTCGTGGGTGAAGGTCGCTGCGGTGGCCGTGACCTTTCTCGGTTGCGCATTGGTTCTCGGGCTTGCTTCCGGACAGATGCACGCCTCATGGCAGGGGATCGTGTTGGGCCTTGGCGCGGCAGTGGGCTACACGCTGTTCAACCTGCTCTCACATCGGTGGCTGCCCGGACGCTCGAGGCTCTCGATGATGGCCTACACCTTCGGCATCGCCGCGCTTCTGCCCGCAGCGGGGGCGCTTCTCCTGGGAGGGTCGGACGGGCTGTCGACCGCCGCGTGGACTCGTATGACATGGTTGCTACTCGGGGGCATCGTCGTCATTCCCACCTTCGCCGCGGTGGTGCTCTACCTCGAAGGTATCCGGGGACTGGGTCCGTCGCAGGCCGCTGTGGTCTCGACCCTCGAGCCGATCTTCACCATCGGACTGGCGGGCCTGCTGTTGAACGAGAGCCTGGGGCCGCTCCAATGGGCGGGTGTGGCGCTGGTGCTCGCCGGCGTGGTCGTCTCCGAGTTGGGGAGTCGCGAGGTCCAGATGGCGCCGTCCTGAACGCTGGCCGTGGGCTCGCGTGATACCATGTGCGCGTCGTCTCCTTCAGGCGCATGCAGCCCGGCTGTCTTCGCGGCCCCAGCGCCTTGCAGTGATCGACGATGACACATCGAACGGACCGACACGGGAGGCGCCGATGCCGCTGGCCAAGCGCGTCGGGATGATACTCAACGTGGTTGCAGGGGTGCTGGCGGTAGTCGTGTTCGTGACGCTCGCCTCGGCTTTGTATCTCGCGAACCTCTCTCAAACGCTTCCCGACCTGGCTGTTGATGCCGATGCGCTCAGAAGTCCCGAAACATCCATCGTCTACGCCGCAGACGGCACCGTGTTGGCCGAATGGCATGGCGAGGAGGACCGCACCGTCGTGGGCTACCACGACATGCCCACGCATCTGCGCCAAGCGGTCGTCGCCATCGAGGATCGGCGTTTCTGGGAGCATCACGGTGTGGACACCCAAGGCATCATGCGCGCACTGCGGGCCAACGTCGAGGCGGGCGAGGTGCGACAGGGCGGCAGTACGATCACGCAGCAACTCGTCAAGATCCTGTTCACGGGTGGCGAGCGTTCGTTCACCCGCAAAGTGCGCGAGGCGCTGCTCGCCTACGAGCTTGAAACGAAGGCTGACAAGGAGAAGGTGCTCGAGACGTACCTCAACACCGTCTACTTCGGCAATGGCGCCTACGGAGTCGAGAGCGCCGCTAACCGCTACTTCGGAAAGAACGTCTCTTCGCTCACGCTCGCCGAGAGCGCATTGCTCGCGGGTGTCATCAGGTCACCCTCTCGCTACGACCCCACGAACTCGCTTGAGGCGGCGAGGAAACGACGCAACCTCGTATTGCGCGAGATGCGCGCTCAGGGGCTGATCACTGAAGTCGAGCGACATGAGGCCGAGCGAACCGAGGTGGAACTGGCCGTACTGAAAGACGCACCGCTCGTGGCACCGTATTTCGTTGAATACGTCAAGCAAGACCTCGTGAAGCGTCTGGGTTCCAAGAGGGTCTTCGGCGGCGGTTTGCGGGTCTACACGACACTCGACCCACAGATTCAACGCATGGCGGAGAAGAGCGTTCGCATGCTGGATGCCCCCAAGGATCCGGAAGTGGCGCTTGTCGCGCTGCGTCATTCGGACGGAGCCGTCCTTGCCATGGTCGGTGGTCGGGACTACAGCACGAACCAGTTCAATCTCGCCGCCCAAGGGAGACGTCAGCCTGGTTCGGCGTTCAAGACCTTCGTGCTGGTGACGGCTCTGGAAAACGGCGTGAAACCCGAGACCGTGTTCAACGCCAAGCCCTATTCGGTTCAGGTGAAAGACGGCGTCTGGCACGTCCAGAACTACGAGAACGAGCGCACCCAGGGCTCCCTCACTCTGCAGGCGGCGACACGCTGGTCAGTGAATGTCGTCTACGCACGTCTTATCATGCGCGTGGGACCTGAGAAGGTCGTCGAGACGGCGCGTCGCATGGGAATCACGACCGAGGTCAACCCGGATCCGGCGATCGCGCTCGGCGGACTTCGCGAGGGTGTCTCGCCGCTTGAGATGGCCTCGGCCTACGGGACGATCGCGAGCGGAGGGATGCATGTCGCACCCAGCGGGATCCAAGAGGTCACGGATGACGCGGGGGAGGTCATCTACCAGCCGAATCGTCAAGCGAGTCGTGTGTTGAGCAAGGAGGTCGCGACGAAGACTTCGCTGATACTCCACGATGTGATCGAGAGCGGTACGGGCCGAGCCGCGAAGGTGTCCACGTGGGCGGCTGGCAAGACCGGCACCACCCAGTCGTACCGAGACGCCTGGTTCGTTGGCTGGGCGGGTGACCTGTCAACGGCGGTGTGGGTCGGCTATCCGAAAGCTCAGATCGCCATGACGAATGTCAGGGGGATCAAAGTGACGGGCGGCAGCTATCCCGCACGGATCTGGGCGAGCTTCATGCAGTCGGCGACCGGCGCGCGCTCCAAGCCGCTGACTCCCGCGCTTCAGGGGCAGGAGCGGGTTCTCGTCTCGATATGCGAGGACTCCCTGAACCTCGCGAACACCAGATGCTCGCGGAGAGCCGACATGCACATGGCGTCGTATCTCGTGCCGAAGGAGACCTGTGACTCACACTGACCGAGACGACTCCCGCCGGGCCGATCACTATCAGACGCTCCAGGTCACGCGTGTGGCGGAGCCTGAAGTGATAGAGAGGGCCTATCGGGCTCTCGCCTTGAAGTATCACCCCGACGTGGCGCCTCTGAAGCGACGGGCTGAGGCGCATGAGCGGATGCAGTCCATCAACGAGGCCTTCGCGGTGCTGAGAGACCCTGAGCTGCGCGCCCGTTACGACGCCTCATTGCCGCCGGAGGGCGGACAGGCCTGGGAGCGCTTCATGGAGGCTGGACTCATCGGACTGCTCCGCGACAGATACGACCTGCGTCGGCGCTGACGGCCTCAGCTCAGCTCGGCGGCAGCCGACTCGCGTTCGAGCAACCGATCGTGGACCGCACGCATGATCGCGGGGTAGCTCACCGCACCGTCGTAGATTGCCACGCCATCAACCACCGTGACCGGATAGAGCAGTCCCTTCTCGGCGATCTCTGACAGCCGCTGGGAGTGGGTCTCGCGAACCTCGGGGGATTCGGCGTTGTGGTACAGCACCAGTGCGTCATCTCCGTAGCGACGCTCCATCTCGGCGCGGATGATGGCCGTGATCTCCTCCGGAGACCAGGAGGGGCCTCAACCGCCCGACCAGCACTCTGAAGCGGTCGGGATGTCGAAGACCTCGACGGTGACTGGCTCAGACATGTGCGTTCTCCTTGTCGAATCGAACGGCTCCGCCAGCGCACACCCGCGCGCAGGCACCGCAACCGGTGCATTTCTCTGCGATGACTCTGTACCCGTTCGCGCCCGGGTACTTTCCTCCAGATATCGGGACGATCGCGTCGGAGGGGCATGTTCTTCTCGAGGGACACGCCGGGGAACGGTCACATCGTGCGTTATCGATGGAGACGGTCTGCATCACTGCTCGCTTTCAGAATCCGGGGGACGTTGCTGTCTGATGAGATAATACCCCATAGGGTATTGCGAGCGCAAGACGGGGTCGTGGCACGGAACCCGTCTCCCTCTCGCCGTTCGTGCTGGTACTATGTGCGGTGAAGGTGTGGTCACGCGAGTGGAGGATCGGATGGCGCCCAAGGGCAAGAATGGCAACACCCGTCGCAAGCTCTTCGTGTACATGGGTGGTGCGGGCATCGTGTTGGGGGCGATCTTTCCTCTGCTCGCCGGTTTCTTTGTAGAGCCGAAGAGCGCAACTGCGAATCTCCTATTCTGGATCACGTGTACTGCTGCGGGCGGTTTGCTCGGCATAGGATGCGCCGCTTTGGCATCTCGTGTCGGCGAAGGCGTGTTCCAGCAGGTGCTCGTCGACGCCCGTGACCGGTACGGACTCGAGGTGGTGTCCACGGGCGACACGACCGCCATGCAAGGAGAGGTCCTTCGGCTCTTCGGAGACATCACCGGCATGCTCTCGCAGGCCAAGGCGGTCAACAGCGACGTGCGTGCCCTCACGGCACAGGTGCTGGCCGCCACCGAGGAGCAGGCGTCGGGCGCGGCGCAGCAGGCCGCCGCCGTCACGCAGACCAGCGCGACCGTCGAGGAGCTTGCTCAGACGTCCAAGCAGATCGCGGACAACTCGCAGACGGTCGCCGCGATCGCCGAGCGGACTCTTGCCTCTGCCGAGGAGGGCATGCAGGCGGTGGCCGACACGGCAACAGGGATCGAAGAGATTCGCGAGTCCACTCAGGCGGCCTCGGATCGCATTCTACAGCTGGGCGAGCGCAGCCAAGAGATCGGTCGCGTACTCGTGATCATCGACGACATCGCCGAGCAGACGAAGATCCTCGCGTTGAACGCCGCGATCGAGGCCGCTCGCGCCGGCGAGGCGGGGAAGGGCTTCGCGGTCGTCGCCGAGGAGATCCGCAAGCTGGCTGACTCGGTCACCGAGTCGACTTCGGAGATCGGCCGGGTAGTGCGCGAGATACAGTCGAGCGCGAGCGCGCTCGTCATGTCCACCGAGCGCGCGCAGAAGAAGGTCGAAGAAGGTAAGCTCCTGTCGCACCGCACGGCCGATTCCCTCGATCGCATCGTGCAGCAGGTCGAGGAGACCACGGACTCCGCCAAGCAGATCTCGATCGCCACTCAGCAGCAACGCACGGCTTCGGATCAAGTCGTGATCTCAATGCGTGAGATGGCTCAGGTGTCGAGACAGGCGGCGGAGGTCTCTCGGCAGATCCAAGCCGCGATCTCAGAACTGAACCGTCTCGCCGACACGTTGGTCCGCTAGATGTCGGAAGTCGCGGACAGGCTGAGCGAAGCGGGATGGCTGATTCCGCCTGCTCCTCGACCGGCGGGCGCCTACGTGCCCGCGGTGCGCGCGCGCGGGTTGGTGTTCACGGCCGGCCAGCTGCCGTTCCTTGACGGCGCTTTGATCGCCACAGGCCTCGTGGGGACATCCGTCGATCCGGAGGTCGCACGCGAGTGCGCTCGCGCTTGTGCGTTGAACGCGCTCTCGGCCGCTGCGACGGTATGTGACCTTGATGAGGTGGCCCGAGCGGTCAAGCTCACGGGGTACGTGGCGTCAGCTGACGGGTTCATCGCCCAGCCGATGGTCATCGATGCAGCGAGCGAGGTTCTCGCCATCGCGTTCGGTGAGGCTGGAGCCCACGCTCGCGAGGCTGTCGGGGTCGCGCGACTCCCACTCGACTCACCCGTCGAGATCTCCCTCGTCCTCGAGTTGCGCTGATCTTCTTTTTCAGGCAGGGCTCGGGCTTCGAAAGTCGAATTCGGTTCGTAGCGCCACAATGTTGGCTGTTGTGACATGTTAGCCTTTTGTATAGAGTTTATGTGAATTGGGTTAACGGAGGGGGCGCGCCGTCGAGGTGTGTCCTTCGCAACGAGGAGAGGTGTGTATGGCGAAGATCTCCCTGGCTGGGTTCAAAGACCCGGCCCGCCGCCCGCGCTACATCATCTGGACGGGTGTCGCAGTCTTGATGATCGCAGCGTTCATGGTCGTTGCATTGGGGGTGACATCCACGTTCTGGTTCTGTTCCGAGGGGTGCCACAAGGTGCAGGATGATTCGATCATCGCCTACACCCGATCGACGCATTCCGAGATCTCGTGTATGGCATGTCACATGCCGCCGAACGCGGATCCGGTCTCTTTCATGTTGCACAAGGCCGAAGCGCTCGGAGAGCTCTACCTCACCGTTACGGACAACTTCGAGTTGCCGCTCAACGGCGACTCTGGCGTTGCTCTGGCCATGACCTCCAGTCAGTGTACGCAGTGCCACAACCTCAAGAATCGCACTGTCACACCCAGCGAGGGCATCAAGATCGATCACAAGGCGCACGAAGAGGTCAACGCGGCCTGCACGGTGTGCCACAACCGTGTGGGCCACAAGGAGGACTTCGAACTCACCCTCATCGATCCCGAATCCAACAAGCCCAACAAGAAGCACGCGGATTTCATGTCGATGACCGCGTGTTTCCGTTGTCATGGACTGGAGAAGGGCGCTGCGGCTCCCGGAGCGTGCGCCGCGTGTCATCCGGCGAATTTCGATCTGAAGCCGGCGAACCACGACGCCAAGGACTTCTACCCGGGCGGTCATGCCGAGATGGCCAAGGAGATGCAGGCCGAGGCCGAGGCCTCTGCCAAGGGCGACTACCCGAAGGAGTCCGAGGAAGAGAAGAAGCAGAGCTTCCTTGGTCCTGAGGAGGCTTATGCGGGCGGTGGAGGTTCGGGCAAGAAGCCCGTGGCCAAGAAGGACGTGCCGCAGCTTCTTGCCGCGCAGCGTGACCAGGGTGTGAGCGAGAAGGCGACCGTCGGCGAGGAACTGCCGAAGGTCAAGTCGATCTTCTACTGCACCACGTGTCACACCGAGCAGTTCTGCTCGAACTGTCACGGCATGGCCATGCCGCACCCGACCGAGTTCACGGAACCGAAGGATCCGAAGGCCGCCGAAGGTCACCCGGTCGCCTCGTCTGACAAGACGAAGGCCGCGAAGTGCGTCATGTGTCACGGCAAGAACGAGCAGACCGCCTTCTGCGACAAGTGCCACCACGGCGTCAAGGTCGACTGGGAGTTCGACGCCAAGAGCCCGTGGACGACCAAGCAACACCCCGAGGCTGTCGCCAAGAGCGGCGTGAAGTCATGTACCTCGTGCCATGAGACCAAGTTCTGCGTTGATTGCCACACGGGCAAGAGGGTCTTCCCGGTCTCGCACAAGACATCTTTCTGGACGAAGCCGAAGTTCCCCGGTGCGCTCACGGCGTACGGATCGAAGCCGGCGGAGCCGAGCGCGAAACACGCGCTCGATGCCCAGAAGTCGATGGAGTCATGCGAGGTCTGCCATGGTTCCGGAGGCATCAAGGCCAGCTTCTGCAGGGGGTGTCACAAGGTCGACTTGCCGCACGCCGAAGAGTTCAAGACCAACCACGTCGGTTCGAAGAAGAACAGCAAGCCATGCGTGCAGTGCCACTCATGGAAGGAGCTCTGCAGCAACTGCCACCACGTGGGCGCATCGCTCACGAAGCCGTGGACCGTGGTTCACGGGCCAGCAGTCAACAAGAACAGCGCGGCAAGCTGCGTGGAGAAGTGTCACAAGAAGGATGACTGCGTGAAGTGCCACATCGCTCGCAAGGTGATTCCCGCATCGCACAAGCCCGCGAAGTTCACGCGCGACGCGAGCAGCAAGCGCGCCATTCACGCCGAGCTCTACAAGAAGGACGCCGGGGTGTGCACTTACTGTCACGCCGGAGAGCCCGCTGCGCTTCCGAACTCCAAGTTCTGCAAGAGTTGTCACAAGTTGGAGATGCCGCACGAGCTCAAGGAAGACGACAAGCAGAAGTTCCCCCACAAGGAAGCCTTCAAGAAGAAGCAGTACAACAAGAAGCAGTGCGCGAACTGCCACGCCACCGCGATGTGTGATTCGTGTCACCACAAGGCCGCCGTCAAGGGTAAGCCGTGGATCACCGGTCACCCGGTCGAGGTGCGCAAGAACGGGGTGCTCCCGTGCTTCGATTGTCATGCACAGACTTCGTGCGCCAACTGTCACGTGAACCTCGCCAAGAGGGGTCTGTTGAACTAGCAGGTCGCACCTGACACGACGCATCGGACAGGAGTCCGGCCACTTGGTTGGTCGGGCTCCTGTCCGGTATCGCCTACTCGCGAGAGAACGGCGAATCTTCGCTGGTCAAAAGGATTGGATTGTCTGCGGTGGCGTGTTAGCATAGCGCCTCGCCGGGATGTGGCTCAGCTTGGTAGAGCGCTCGGTTCGGGACCGAGAGGTCGTGGGTTCGAATCCCGCCATCCCGACCATCGATTTGAAGCGGCGGGCCGTGCAAGCGGCCCGCCGTGATCTTTCCCGACGAAGGGTCTGGCTGTGCTCGAGGATCTCTTGCGTTGGATCGGGTACGGATTGTGCCATCAGCTCCCTGAGCGCTCCTTCTTCGGCGGAGGGGTGCAGGTGCCCGTCTGCGCGCGTGACACAGGCATCTACCTCGGGTTCATCGTCTCCCTCGTAGTGATTTCCTTGGTGCATCGAGGAGAGAGGCCGCGAAGCTTTCCGGGGCCGGCGACATGGGCCGTGATGGCCGTGATGCTCGCCGTCTTCGGGTGGGACGGCGTGAGTTCGTACGCCGGTTTTCGCGAGACGACCAACGGAATCCGGCTCATCACGGGCCTCGGCGTGGGATTCGGCGCCGCTGCGATCATCGCGCCCATTCTCAACGATCAGTTGTGGGCCCGTTCGTCAGCAGGACGATTGTTCTCACCCGCATGGCGATTGTGGGCGTGGATCGGCGCCATCCCGGTCACGTGGGCAGCGATCTGGTGGGGCGCGCCTATGCTTGGATCGCTCTATCCCGCACTGGTCACAGGAGCCATTCTGTTCAGTCTCGCCATGATAAATCTGGTGGTCGTTTCGATGCACTCGGCGTTCGACCGAAAGGCCCACGGCGTCTCTGACCTTCTCACTCCCGGTGCGATCAGCCTGGTTCTCGCCGTCCTTGAGGTGTGGGGAGCCGGAGCGCTGCGCGACCTGCTCGTGAGGGCGTCCTCGATTCTGACGTGAGTCGCGAGGTATCCTTGTGTTGGGCGATACGTTAGATTCTGTACTGACCAGCGCGAAAGGGGGAGCCGATGTACACCTCGAAGGACAAAGTCCGCTGCATGGTGATTGTTGGGGGCCTGCGCATCGAGGGCGATATCCATGTGGTCGCCGGGAGTCGGTTGACCGACGCGCTCAATTCCAGGGCGAAGGAATACATCGCAGTCACCGACCCGGTCGTCTACGACGCGGTCACTGGCGAGGAGTTGCGGCGACCGCCCTATGTGGCGATCAATCGCCTGACCGCCTCGGCGGTGTTCCCGCTGGAGTGAATGTCAGACCCTCTCGCTACCTTCGAATCGAACATCGGTTCGATGGAGGTGGTGGCGTGATGGGTCGTGCAACAATCGTTGATGCGGAGGCGTACATCGCTGCGCTGGAGCGCGTAGCCGTGCGCGAAGTGGGTTCGACGCCTGAGATCGCACGGAGGGCCGGGCAGGCCACCGTGAGGGCGGTGGGAGCCGGACACTACGATGTGCGGCGGCAGGAGCGTGCACGCGCCTACTTCTGGACGGTCGTCAGGCGCTCGGTCGCCAAAGACCCTGCATCGCGTGACGCGAGGGCCAGATTCCTTCTCGCGGCGGTCGTCGCCGACCTCAAGGAATCCGGAAGGACTCCGGACAGCATCTGGGAGACGGTCGAACGAGGGTGGGGGCAGAGAATCCCGGATCACGTATTGCTTGAGTGCAAGGCTCGGCTCTGCGCCTGAGACTATCTCATCAGCGTGAGGAGCACGCCCCCAGAGTCATCCAGGACCCACAGTCGCCTCTCGTTCATGTTGGCGCCCTCGCGTCCGGTCGCCTCGATGAAGATGAGCGCCGGTTGACCCCGAAAGGTCGCGGTTTCGACATAGTAGGGCACGGCGCGAGTCACTCCCGGGAACGTGGAGGTGATGAGATCTGCCGCTCGCCGCTCGTCCTCGCCCGCTCCGCGCAGTTCGATCAAGGCTTCACGACGCAGCTCTACGGCCTCGCTTGAGGGCTGTTGTTCCAACGTCGTGCTGCGCGTGTCCCCAAGCAGTCTTTCGAGGGACGCTGTATCGTGATCGGAGGATCCTTTTGCGTACTCGACAGCGGATGAACCGCATGCAGACGATGTGGCCGCAAGCGCCATGAGGGGAATGACAGCGAGAATCGCGATGCGGCGGCGCATGGTTTCACCTTCCTTCAAGGGTACTAGCACAGTATGGCATCCGACAGGCTCAGTGACATGTGATCGGGGGTCTTGGTGCAGTCCATCATCTGTTTCACATCTGATTTCGGTTCGGGCGATACGTGGGTTGGGGTCTGTCACGCTGTGATTCACCGCTCATGCCCGAGCGCTCGCGTGGTTGACATGGCTCACGACATCCCCCCTTTCGACATTCGCAAAGGGGCTGCCGTCGCTGCCGCGGGAGTTTTTCAGATTCCTGATGCCGTTCATCTGATCGTGGTTGACCCTGGGGTCGGGGGGAATCGCAGAGACATCTGCATCAAGACCGTGAAGGGAACTTGGCTTGTGGGTCCCGACAACGGCGTTTTGCTTCCAAGCGCGCACCGAGGCGGCGGAATTGCCGAGGTGTACGCGATAGATCCCGCTAAAGTTGATTTCCGCAGCCCGCTCGCGACGTTTCATGCCCGAGACATCCTGGCTCCCGTCGCGGCAGCACTCGTGTGCGGTGTGAATGCCTCCGCACTCGGAGTGCTGATTCCGCCTGACGGATTGGTGCCCCCACCATTCGAGATGTGCCGGAAGGACCGAGATGCTGTTATAGGTGAGGCGTTGGAGGCGGACCGGTTCGGCTCGGTCAGATTCAACATTCCAGTCGAGCAGCTCGGAGCGCTGGGCCTGCGCTCGCCGTATCTCGCGATCACAATCGGACACAACACGCTCCGAGTTCCTTTCGCCGTGTCCTTCGCAGACGTCGCACCCGGGGAGCCCCTCGTGCTTGTCGACTCTTCGGGATGGCTCACTTTGGCCCTGAATCGCGCGAGTGCCGAAGAGCGCTTCGGTATCAAGAGTGGTGCAGCGGTACGCATCGCCGCCGTCGTGTGACGGCCCGGCTTGAGACCTCTGTCAGACCCGGCGTCTATGGTTGTCACGTCGGCAGGAATCGGACAGGAGGCGGAGATGAGGGCCAGGTATGTCAAGGAGTTGACGGAGGGCTCGCGGGTCGATGCGACCTACGTCATGCGCTCGAAGGAGGCGAGGATGGCTCGCACCGGCGACGCGTACCTGGCTTTGACATTGGCCGATCGAACCGGTGCGATGCCCGCTGTCCTGTTTCGTCCCACCGCGATTGCGAGTGCTGTTCCCGTGGGAGCCGCGGTGTCGGTCGTCGGCAGCGTCGCGCGCTACAGAGGTGCACTTCGTTTGCGGGTTGACTCGCTCGCGCCGGCACGGGCTTGGAGTGCCGAGGATTTCGTGCCGTGCAGTCTTCGTCCCGCCACCGAGCTCGAGGCCGATTTCACGGCCCTTGTGAGATCGGTGACTGATCTCAGACTGAGGTCCGTGCTCAGGAAGATCTTCGGTCCGGCATCCTTTCGTGCGGAATTCTTTGCCGCCCCTGCCTCCCGCTCCCATCACCACGCATTCCGAGGCGGTCTCGTCGAGCACACGATCGCGGTGGCCGACGTGTGTTCGCTGCTCGCCCAGAGGTACGACGGAGTCGATCGCGATCTCCTCGTCACGGCGGCGCTGCTCCACGATGTCGGGAGGGTCGATGAGCTGTCCTGCGACACGAGGATCAGTCACACCGACCAAGGCAGACTCCTCGGACACGTGGTACTCGGTCTCCAACGGGTGAAAGCCGCACTTGCCAATGGGCTCGCGGACTCCGATCAAGCGGTGCTGCTCCAGCATGTCATCGTGTCGCACCACGAAGAGTTCAAGTATGGAGCGTCAACGGGGGCGGCCACCATCGAGGCGCTCATCTTGCGCCACGCGGACGATCTGGACGTCAAGACGGCCGGATTCAGCTCGTTACTTGGCGGTGCGACATCCCAGAACTGTGAGCGTCGCGCCGAGGTGGGCGAATCACCTGACAGAATGAGCGCCTGAGTCACGCCATGGATCAAGGGGAATCGACTAGAATCGCTGTGTGTCGTTGACTGACGATATGGTGTCCGACTCTCATCAGGAGGTATCAGCGCGATGTCCGAGCTTCCAAGGGCTGAAATAGGTGTATTTGGTGGTAGCGGCTTCTACGAGCTGCTCGACAACCCGAAAGAGTACCGAGTCAATACGCCGTTCGGCGCACCGTCTTCGCCCGTGATGATCGGCGAGATCGGTGGCAGGACCGTCGCGTTCCTCCCTAGGCACGGCAAGGAGCACCAGCTCCCGCCTCACGCCATCAATTTTCGGGCGAACCTCTGGGCGATGAAGGAACTCGGTGTCAGCAGGATCATCGGCCCGAATGCTTGCGGCTCTCTGCAAGAGCATGTGGAACCAGGCCACTTCGTCATCTGCGACCAGTTCGTTGACCGCACGATGGGGCGCAAGGACACGTTCTTCGACGGTCCGGTCACCACTCACGTCTCGTCAGCGGACCCGTACTGTCCCACGATGCGAGAGATCGCGATCAGCACGGCTGTCGACCTGGGAATCACCGCACATCCGGCGGGCACCGTCGTTGTGATCCAGGGCCCCCGCTTCTCGACGCGCGCCGAGTCAAAGTGGTTCGCCGCTCAGGGCTGGGAGGTCATCAACATGACTCAGTACCCCGAGTGCTACCTCGCACGCGAACTCGAGATCTGCTACGTGAACATCTCACTCATCACTGATTACGACGCGGGTATGGAAGGCGTTCCCCCGGTCACGAACGACGAGGTCGTGAGGGTCTTTCTCGAGAACAACAGCAAGGTCAAGAACCTGATCCACCGAATCATCCCCGCGCTTCCTGTTGAGAGAACGTGCCCGTGCGCGACCGCTCTGGAAGGAGCCGCATTCTGATCGCCTGACAACCCACGGTGCCCGTTTGAGCGGGATGGCGAGGAGGACGGCTGTGTTCGACATTCCCTCGGTACGGATCGGGCGGGTATTCGGGATACCTGTAGAGGTGAACCTGAGTTGGTTCATCATCTTCGCGCTGCTCACATTCTCTCTCAGCACAACGGTGTTTCCCTCGCTCGATGAGGCTGGCGGGGCGTCCGCACTTCTGCTCACGGCCGTCGGGATGGTGACGGCGCTTCTGTTCTTCGCCTCGATTCTCGCCCATGAGATCGCTCACTCCCTCGTCGCCAAGGCGCAGGGAGCCGAGGTCAGCAGGATCACGCTGTTCCTCTTCGGTGGTGTCGCCCAGATCGACGATGAGCCGCGCACCCCGGGAAGGGAGTTCCTGATGGCGGCCGCCGGCCCAGCGATGAGCTTGGTGATCGCGGCGGTGTGCTCCGTCGTTCATGCCGTCGCCGTGACGCGGGGTCTTCCGTGGTGGGCGTGGGCGCCTCCTCAGTATCTGGCGAGCATCAACCTCCTCGTCGCCGTGTTCAACCTCTTGCCGGGTTTCCCGCTTGACGGCGGGCGGGTGCTCAGATCGGTGCTTTGGGCGCTGACGGGCGATGTCGCCAAGGCGACGCGTTGGGCGTCACGGTCCGGCCAAGCCATCGGGTGGACGATGGTGTTCTTCGCGACCATGGGGGTGATTCGGGGCCAGTCGAACATGATCTGGTTAGGGCTCGTCGGCTGGTTCATCGCCTCACTCGCAGGGCAGTCGTATCGCCAGCAACTGCTGCGCTCGAGAACTGAGGGGGTGCCGGTCTCATCGATCATGACGCCTTCTCCCCAGTATGTGCCGGGCGAGATCTCCCTTGAGCAGTTGGTTCAACAGTACTTCTTGGGAGGACGACACAGCCGCTATCCGGTCATCTTCGAGGGTTCGATCGTGGGGCTGGTCTCCTTGCCTGACGTGAAGCGCATCCCGCGGGAGGACTGGCCGTTCACGCAGACCATTGACGTGGCACAGCGGAATCTGACCGAACTCGTCGTCGCACACGACGCAGAGGTGAGTTCCGTACTCCGGCAGCTGTCTGCGGAACGCCCTGGGGGATTGCTGATCGTCAAGGATGGCCGACTCGCGGGCATCGTGACCCGCGCCGACGTGCTCGCGTTCCTCGGGGACGCACAGAACAGCTAGTGCAGGCAGCCACGTCGGGGATCCGGGGGTGTTCCTGCCGAGGTGTTCCTGCCGAGCGTATCACCACTTGTCCAACCATGTAACATTTGTTACGATGCGACACGGATTCGGTTGCACTGAAACAGCTTCCGAGCGGAGCGTGTGTTGACACATTCAACGCCACAAGAGCGAATACCCCAAGGCGTCATTGAGAGACTACCTCTGTATCTCAACGCCCTGCTGCATGTCAGGACAGAGGGAGAACAGACGGTATCCTCGTCGCGCCTTTCAGACCTCACGGTGGTGAATGCGGCGCAGATTCGTCGGGATTTCGCCTATTTCGGCTCATTCGGCAAGCGAGGAGTCGGCTACGACATCCCGCTGCTCATCGATCGGCTTCAGTGTATTCTCGGGTCGAATCATGCTCACCGGGTCGCCATCGTGGGTGCTGGCAACCTTGGAGCCGCTGTCGCAAGTTACGATGGACTGCGCGACCGCGGGTTCGTCGTCGCAGGCATCTTCGATGATGACCGTCGAAAGATCGGTCAGCGGATCGGAGACCTGATCGTCCGGGATGTGCAGGAGCTTGAGCGCGTCGTCGCGGAGCAACAGATTCAGTTCGGAGTGATCGCGGTTCCCGCCGACGCGGCGCAAGAGACCGCTACCCGTATGTGCGCTGTGGGTATCCGAGTGATTCTCAACTACTCGCCGTCTTTCGTGTCCGTGCCTACCGAGGTGGTGCTTCACAACACTGATCCTGTTCGTGAACTGCTGCACACTCTGTACTACCTGTCTCGGATCGAGGGCATGGCGGACGCGACGGCGTAGGTGGTAACCTTACGCATGTACACACGCGGCCGACCGGTATCGGCTGTTGACTTATCGACTGGGAGGTAAGGAACACATGAATTTTTTCGGACTGGGACCCGCCGAGCTGGCCATCATCCTCTTGATCGTACTCGTACTGTTCGGCCCGAAGCAGATCCCGAAGCTCAGCCGGATGTTCGGCAAGGCGATGAAGGACCTCCGCGAAGGCATGGACGGCAAGGAAGAGAAGGAAGAGCCGTCGGGCGATCAGGCGGTCATTCCGGCCGCTAAGACCGAGGCTCCTTCCGAGGAAGCGAAGAAGACCGAGGACTCCACAGTCTAGAGCCTCGTTCGAACGCACGACTTGCAGGGTTCTTGTCAGGGTGGGAACTTCGGCTATACTCTCGTGGACATTTCACGGGCTGCTCCTGGCATGGGGTAGCCCGTGCGCTACGCTCGCGACCCTCACCGTGCAACCAACAGGAGTCTGTCCCATGCACAAGGAAATCGCTCTCACCCCTGAAGGCCAGTTGAAGCTCGAAGAAGAGCTTCACCACCTCGAAACCGTGCGCCGACGTGAGGTCGGAGAGCGGATCAAGGAGGCCAAGGAGTTCGGTGATATCTCTGAGAACTCCGAATACGATGATGCCAAGAATGAGCAGGCTTGGGTTGAGAGCCGCATCATCGAGGTGAATCAGATTCTTGCTCACGCCACTATCATCGACCCGCCCAAGAGCACGCCGTCCAGGGTCACATTGGGTTGCAGGGTCGAGTTGCGGGACACGGATTGCGGCGAGGCTCACAAGTATCACATCGTGGGATCCGCCGAGGCTGACCCCACGAGGGGCAGCATCAGCAACGAGTCACCGGTCGGGCAAGCCATCATGGGTCGCAAGAAGGGCGAGGTCGTCTCGGTGACCACTCCCCGCGGCTTGGAGATCGGATACGAGATCATCAAGATCTCGCGCTGACGACATGACTGACGAGCCCAGAGTCGCGGAGCCCATCGAGGACGACCCCTTCGCGGTGCGTCGCTCCAAGCTCGCAGCGTTGCGGGCCGCCGGTGTGGAGCCTTACGTCAACGGATTCGCATTCACGGCGAGGGTCTCTCAACTCGTGGAACGCTACGCGGATCTCGAGGCAGGTACTGAGACCGTGGACGAGGTGACGATCGCAGGCAGACTGGTGGCCAGGCGCGACCAGGGCAAACTCGCATTCCTCGTGCTCAGGGACGCGACCGGCGAGATTCAGCTCTTCTGTCGGATCAACGTTCTCGGAGACGCCGGATTCGGGTCCGCCAAGGATCTCGATCTCGGGGACTGGGTCGGCGCGACGGGCGTGGTCCTGCGCACCCGGCGAGGCGAACTGTCCGTCCAGCCCACCTCTCTCACGCTCCTGTCCAAATCGCTCGCTCCACTTCCCGAGAAGTACCACGGGCTCACGGACACCGAGACCCGCTACCGTCGTCGCTACGTCGATCTCATCGCGAATCCTGAGGTTCGCTCGGTGTTCGAGACGCGCTTTCGCATCATCGCGTCGATACGCAGGAAGATGGAGTCCCTGGGCTACCTCGAGGTCGAGACGCCGATGCTGCAGCCCATTCCGGGTGGAGCAGCGGCGCGACCTTTCGTCACGCATCACAACGCGCTCGACATGCCGCTCTTCCTGAGAATAGCGCCGGAGCTCTACCTCAAAAGACTTCTCGTCGGGGGATTCGAGCGCGTCTATGAGATCAACCGCTCGTTCAGGAACGAGGGGATGTCGCCGCGACACAACCCGGAGTTCACCATGCTCGAGGCGTACGAGGCCTTCGGGAACATGGAGTCGATGATGGAGTTGACTGAGACCATCATCACCTCCGTGGCGCTCGAAGTGCTCGGCACCACTCAGGTCGAGTATCAGGGCCACTCGGTCTGTCTCGCCGTCGGCTGGCGACGGGCCACGATGGCTGATCTCGTGAGCGAGGCCGCGGGCGTGGCGGTCAGTGTGCACACGCCCGTGAGCGAACTGCGCGCACTCTGCGAATCGCACGGGATCGATTGCGAGAACAGCTGGGGACCGGGCAAGCTCCTCACCGAGCTTTTCGAGAAGCTCGTCGAGCACACGCTCGTGGAGCCCACCTTCGTGACCATGTACCCTGCCGAGACTTCTCCGTTGGCGCGTCGCAATGACGAGGATCCCGAGCTCACCGACCGGTTCGAGCTCATCATCACCGGACGTGAGTTCGCGAATGCGTTCTCGGAACTCGTGGACCCCATCGATCAGCGAGCGCGGTTCGAAGCGCAGGCAGTCGCGAAAGACGCCGGCGACGCCGAGGCGATGTGGGTGGACGAGGACTATCTGCGTGCACAGGAGTACGGTATGCCGCCAGCTGGCGGCCTCGGTATCGGCATCGACCGGCTCGTGATGCTGCTGACGGACTCGCCGAGCATTCGAGATGTGCTTCTCTTCCCACACATGCGTCCGGAGTCACCGACCGCGACGCCCTCTGAAATCTAAGCGCGTCTCACTCAAGTCATCGGCACCGCGCTTGCTTCACTGTTGGAGCATCGAGTCTCGTGTCAGATGTCACGGGTATACTCGCTTCAGATGTCCCAGCGGTTCCGTAGCGGCCGTTCGCTCATAAGGGAGTAACAGCATGTTTGAACGATTCACGGAAAAGGCCCGCAGGGTCGTCGTGTACGCGCAGGAAGAAGCGCGGATGCTCAATCAGAACTACATCGGGACCGAGCATCTGCTACTCGGCCTCATTCGCGAGCACGATGGCATCGCGGCCAAGGCGCTCGAGTCATTGTCCATCTCGCTTGAAGACGTGCACGCCCAGGTCGAGGACCTGATCGGGCGCGGAACCTTCGTGCCCACCGGCCACATCCCGTTCACGCCGCGGGCGAAGAAGGTGCTCGAACTGTCATTGAGAGAGGCGCTGCAGCTCGGTCACAACTACATCGGGACCGAGCACATCCTGCTTGGGCTCATCCGCGAGGGCGAGGGTGTCGCCGCGCAGGTATTGATCAATCTGGGCGCTGATCTCGAGAAGGCCAAGTCGGCGGTCATCCAACTCTTGTCAGGGCACTACGGTAAGCAGACGGCTGAGCTCGGCGAGGAACGACGCGGTGCCGGCGCAGGCCCCTCGATACTCGATGAGTTCGGCCGCAACCTCACGCGGCAGGCGCACGAGGGCAAGCTCGATCCGGTGATCGGCCGCACGAACGAAGTCGAGCGCGTCATGCAGATTCTGTCACGCCGCACCAAGAACAACCCCGTGCTGATCGGTGAGCCGGGTGTGGGAAAGACCGCCGTCGCAGAGGGCCTCGCCCAGCGTATCGCCGCCGACGAGGTGCCGGAGACGATCAAGGGCAAGCAGCTCTACAATCTCGATCTCGCGGCGCTGGTGGCAGGCAGCAAGTATCGCGGTGAGTTCGAAGACCGCCTGAAGAAGGTCATCAAGGAGATCCGCGAGCGCGGTGACATCATTCTGTTCGTGGATGAGATGCACACGCTCGTAGGGGCGGGAGCGGCGGAGGGCGCTATCGACGCCGCAAGCATCATCAAACCCGCACTCGCGCGCGGAGAACTCCAGACCATCGGGGCAACAACGCTCGATGAGTACCGCAAGTACGTGGAGAAGGATCCCGCCCTCGAGCGACGCTTCCAGCCTATCCAAGTGGGCGAACCCAGCGTCGAAGAGACCATCCAGATTCTCAAGGGGCTGCGTGATCGCTACGAGGCGCACCATCGCGTGAGCATCACTGATGGCGCGATCGAGGCCGCTGCGACTCTTGCCGATCGCTACATCTCAGACCGGTTCCTGCCAGACAAGGCGATCGATCTGATCGACGAGGCTGGTGCGAAGATGCGGATCCTCATGATGACCGCACCTCCGGGTGTCAGGGAGGTCGATGAGCGACTGAGACAGGTCCGCGCCGAGAAGGAAGCCGCGATCGAGGCACAGGAGTTCGAGAAGGCCGCCTCGTTGCGCGACGTGGAGAAGCACGTCTTGTCCGAGAAACGCGCGATGGAGGAGGAGTGGCTCAAGCCGGAGACGCGCAGGGTCGTCGAAGTCACCGAAAAGGAGATCGCGGCGGTCGTTTCCATGTGGACGGGAGTACCGGTCACGAGCCTCACTGAGGAAGAGACCGAGAAACTCCTGCGCATGGAAAACGTGATTCATCAAAGCATCGTGGGCCAAGATGAAGCTGTCACGGCGGTGAGCAAGGCCATCCGCCGCGGCCGTGCGGGATTGAAGGATCCCCGACGTCCGGCGGGGTCATTCATCTTCCTCGGGCCGTCAGGTGTGGGTAAGACCGAGCTGGCGAAGTCCTTGGCCGAGTTCTTGTTCGGAAGCGCTGACTCGCTCATTTCACTCGACATGAGCGAGTACATGGAGAAGCACACGGTCTCTCGGCTCATCGGGTCGCCTCCGGGCTACGTGGGCTTCGATGAAGGCGGACAGCTCACCGAGCTCGTCAGGCGCAGGCCCTACAGTGTGATTCTGTTCGATGAGATCGAGAAGGCCCATCCGGACGTATTCAACGTGCTGCTTCAGATACTGGAAGAGGGACGTCTGACCGACGCACAGGGTCGAAGGGTGGACTTCAAGAACTCCATCGTGATCATGACGAGCAACCTGGGTGCCCGCGATATCGTCAAGAACACATCACTTGGCTTCGCCCCGACGACGTCGGTGGGACTCGCGTACGAAGAACTCAAGGCGAAGGTGACGAGCGAGCTCAAGACCGTCTTCAAGCCGGAGTTTCTGAACCGGGTCGATGAGGTGATCGTCTTTCATGATCTCATCGCCGCCGAGATCGAGCAGATCGTCGACTTGATGATCTCCCGAACCCGCGAACAGTTGATGTTGCAGGGCATCAACATCGTATTGACGCAGGGAGCGCGTGAGTCACTCGCACGCGATGGGTTCGACCCAGCGATGGGTGCTCGGCCTTTGCGGCGCGCCATCCAGCGTCGGGTCGAGGATCCCCTGTCAGAGCAGATTCTCGCTGGGATGTGGCAGGTTGGAGACGTGGCGGAGGCTATTTTGGGTGACGACGGCGAGCTGCAGTTTCGAAAAGTCGACGGCGTTGTCGCTGTGCCCGTGAACCGTGAGTCCGATGTCGCTTCGGTTGGCACCACCGTGCGCAGCTCGAGAGGCAAGGGGCGTGGACGTGGCGGTCAGAGCGCCGGAGGCGCTTCGGGCGCGTGAGGGCTCCCGCGAAGTCGCGTACCGTGTGGCGCTGTCAGACGTGTGGCGCCGCTGCGCCACGCTGGATCGGGCGATGCAACGAGTGCGGGGAGTTCGGGACGTACGTCGAAGAGATCGAGCGTGCGTTGCTGGAGCCGGCACCGTCCGTCGGTGCGGTTGCGGTCTCGCTCGATGAGGCTGGAGCCTTCGAGGTCGAGCGCCGCGCCACCGGCGTGGCCGAGGTCGACCTGGTATTGGGCGGTGGACTGGTCGCGGGATCCCTCGTCTTGCTCGGTGGTGAACCGGGCGTGGGCAAGTCGACACTGCTGTTGCAGATCGCTCAGGCGATCGCGGCGTCAGGAGACGATGTGCTCTATGTCTGTGGCGAGGAGTCGCCGCGCCAGCTGGGGCTGCGGGCTCGCAGGCTCCAAGCGACGTCGCCCCGGGTATCGCTACTCCCCGAGCTCGATATCTCTGCGGTCGAGGCACACGTCGAGCGCTGTCGTCCGGGCCTGCTCGTGCTCGACTCGATCCAGACAGCGTATGATCCCGAGCTTGCCGGAGCGCCTGGCAGCGTAGGGCAGGTTCGGGCGTGCACCGCGCGTCTCACCCGCGTCGCCAAGGTGTTGGGCGTGACGACGATCATCGTGGGCCACGTGACGAAGGACGGCTCGATCGCGGGCCCACGCGTTCTCGAGCACATGGTCGATACGGTGCTTTACTTCGAAGGTGACCGCGATCATGCGTTCCGTATCGTGCGCGCGGTGAAGAATCGTTTCGGATCAGCCTCCGAGATCGGGATCTTCGAGATGACCGAGTCCGGGCTTCGTGGCGTGGGAGCGCCGTCGGCAGCGTTTCTCTCCGAGAGGACCGACTCGGTGCCAGGCTCCGCGGTGATGGTGGCGGTCGAGGGCTCCCGGCCACTGCTGCTCGAGATACAGGCGCTTGTGACTCCGAGCTACCTCCCTGCTCCGCGCAGGCTTTCGACCGGTATCGACTCGTCGCGCCTCCTGCAGGTCCTCGCGGTTCTCGAGCGCCGGGCGCAGGTCTCCTTCGCCGGGCAAGACGTGCTCGTCTCGGTCGCCGGGGGCATGCGAGTCGTCGAGCCCGCGGTGGACCTCCCGTTGGCGCTCGCGCTTGTCTCCGCGTCGCGCGACATCCCCGTTCCGCCTGAGACCGCGGCATTCGGTGAGATCGGGCTGACCGGGCACGTTCGCTCGGTCGCGCATGCCGAGGCGCGCGTGCGCGAAGCCGTTCGCTTCGGGTTCGACCGGGTACTCGGCGCCCCACCGCGCTCCACACCGGTTGCAGGACTCGAACACATCAACGACGTGAGCGAGATCATTTCCCTTCTGCGCTGAGCGGATGGTTTTCGCAACTCTGCGCGTTCTCTGGCAGAATCAGTGTGAAACCGCGCGCCGACAGTAGGAGAGGAGTCCCGTGGCACCAGAGGAACACTCTCTTCATGAGGCGATGAGCGCTGAGCTCCGCAAGATCGCGCCAGGCACTCGCCTACGCGAGGGGCTCGACATGATCATCTCCGCACGGATGGGCGCACTCATCGTCGTTGGAGACACCGCGTCCATCGAGCCCCTCTGCAACGGAGGGTTCGCGGTCGACACTCCGTTCACGCCCCAGCGGTTGTTCGAGCTCTCGAAGATGGACGGCGCGATCGTGCTCGACGCCGAGTGCGACCGTATCCTACGCGCCAATGTCCACCTCGTGCCGGACGCAGCTCTTGCGACTGCGGAGACCGGAATGAGGCATCGAACCGCTGAGAGGGTCAGTCGCCAGACCGGAGCACTCGCCCTTGCGATATCGGGGCGCCGCAACACGGTGAGCCTGTACCTGATGGGTCGGCGGATGCAGCTCGACGACATCGAGGTGCTCCTCGCCAAGGCGAATCAGGCCATTCAGACTCTCCAGAACTACCGGTACAGACTGAACGAGATGCTTGAGCGACTCACGTTGCTCGAGTTCGAGGATCTCGTGACTCTGGGCGATGTCACGGAGGTCGTCGGGCGTTTCGAGATGCTTCGAAGAGTGGCACGGGAGGTCGCCCGATTCACCATGCAGCTGGGTACGGAGGGCCGACTCGTGAAGATGCAATCCGACGAGCTCACCGCAGGGGTGTCCGAGGAGATGAGCCTCGTGTTGCGCGACTACGCCGACGAGCCCGCGAACCGTCGCGTCGCGGGCATTCGTGACCGATTGAGCGAGATGCCCTCGGAACGGCTCTTCGAGGTCGAGGCCATCGCTCATGTCCTAGGAATCGCGACTTCGGAGCTGGCCGACCAACACATCCGGCCGCGGGGTTACCGGGCTCTCGCCCAGATTCCCATGCTCCCCGGCAGCGTCGTCGGGCGCATCGTCGAGAGGTTCGCCGCGTTTCCCCAGATCGTGCGCGCCTCCGTCGAGGACCTCGATCGCGTTGACGGCGTGGGCGAACGACGTGCGCGTGCGATCGTGAGCGGCTTGGCGCGGGTACGCGCACATGTGTCGGTCTGACCGTCTGGCCATGTGATAGCATTGGAAATGTGGTCTCAGTCGTACCAATTAGGTGTCGGAGGAGGTGAGGGCGAAGCGGCCATCGCGAATGCCGCACAGCCGTACCAATGATCCAGGCAGTCACCCGCTTCGTGTTCGTCGCGGGAGGCCTCATCGGTGGGTATGTTGTCACCCAGGCGGTTGACTGGCAAACCGAACTCGATCTCGACCCCTCTTACGTCATCTTCCTCTTCGTGATTCTCGGGGCGTCGATCGGGTTCGTGCTTGGCGGAATCGTCGGCAGGGAGCTCTGTGGGTTATGGCGCCGAACTGAGGCGCGCATCGCCGATATCTCGGGTGTCGACGTCATACTCTCCACGGTGGGGCTTCTTGCGGGACTTCTCGTCGCATTTCTCGTCGCCCAACCGCTGCGCCTCCTCGAACCCGCTTGGTTTGCGGTAGGTGCGTCGGTCATGCTGTCGATCGTGGTGGGTTACCTTGGTGTGAGCATCGCCTTGACCCGGAAGCGCGAGGCGGCACTGCTGCTGCCGCGCTTCGCCCCTTCCACCGCAATCGAGCACGAGGAGACAATGATCGTTCTCGACACCAGCGCGGTGATCGATGGTCGCTTCACCGCCGTGTCTGAGATGGGATTCCTTCCGCAACGCATGCGGGTTCCGCGCTTCGTTCTCGCTGAACTCCAGGCCCTTGCTGATTCAGCGGATGACATCCGTCGCGCGCGCGGGCGGCGCGGACTCGACTTGCTGGCCACGCTACCTTCCGACAACGCCGTTGAAGTGCTCCAGATCGACTATCCGGATATCGCCGGCGTCGATGAGAAACTGATGCGTTTGGCGTCCGATTCGCCGGCCACGATTCTCACGGTCGACTTCAACCTCATGAACGTCGCTCGTGTACGAGGCGTCACCGTGCTCAACCTCAACGAGCTGGCGTCTGCGTTGCGTCCGAACTTCCTTCCCGGTGACGGAATCAGGTTGCGCATCGCGAGGCCCGGCAAGGAGCAAGGGCAAGGCGTCGGGTATCTCGAAGACGGAACGATGGTCGTCGTTCAAGACGGACGGGACCTCATGGGGCTCGACGCCGACATCGAGGTCACGTCGGTGCTGCAGACCTCGGCTGGGAGGATGATCTTCGCTCGGCCGGGGCAGGTTGCGCGAGAGGTCTCGGAAGAGCTCCCGGCGTGAGTCGAGATGTCGCGGCCATCATCGTTGCGGGCGGATCCGGCGAGAGGTGTGAAGCCGCGACGGGGAAGCAGTTGGCGCTGGTCGCGGGTCGGCCCGTTCTTTCATGGTCGCTCTTGGCCATGGAGCGGTGCGCTGACGTCTCGCTCATCGTTGTCGTGTGTCACCCCGAGCGGGTCGACGAGTACCGCGAGGTCGCTGTGACCCCGCTGAACCTCCTCACGCCGGTCACGGTCGTGGCTGGCGGCGAGACGCGACAGCGTTCGGTCGAGGCGGGTCTCGCCGCTCTCGGCGAGAGCGTCGGTACGGTGCTTGTGCATGATGGCGCACGACCGATGGTGACTTCGGCGCTCGTCTCGGAGATGATCTCGACGCTTGAGGCCAGCGGGGCCGATGGCGTGGTGATCGGATGCAGTGCCGTTGACACCATGAAGGTGGTCCGTGACGAGCTGGTCGTCGAGACACTCGATCGCGAATCGCTGTGGGCCGTGCAGACACCTCAGGTGTTCACCGCATCTTCGCTGAGGGCGGCGCACCGGTCGGCTCGGGAGTCAGGCTTCGAGGGTACGGATGACGCCTCGCTCGTTGAGCGGATCGGCGGCACGGTGAGAGTGAAGACAGGGCCTCGGGACAATGTGAAGGTGACCTTCCCCGAGGACCTCGCTCGCGTCGACATGCTTCTTCGCCTGCGCGAGAGGGAGTGATGATGGGTCTGAGAATCGGAGTCGGCTACGACGTGCACGCATTCGAGCAAGGGCGACGACTCGTTCTTGGCGGAGTGCACATCGAGCACGACCGCGGCTTGAAGGGTCACTCTGACGCCGATGTGCTCGCTCATGCGCTTGCGGATGCGTTGCTGGGAGCCGCTCGTGAAGGTGATCTGGGTCGCCACTTCCCCGATACCGATCCCACTTGGGAGGGCGCTGATTCGCTTGCGCTGCTCGCCTCAGTCGCAAAACTCGTTCGCGAGAAGGGTTTCGTGATCATCGACGCCGACTGTGTGCTCGTGCTCGAGCGCCCGAGAATCGCTGCACACCGCGAGCTTATGAGGGCCAACCTCGCTCGCGCGATCGGGGTCGATCTCGACTCCGTGGGCGTCAAGGCGACCACCACGGAGGGGTTGGGTTTTGAGGGCAGAGAGGAAGGAATCGCCGCCCATGCGGTGGTTCTCCTGAGTCGCTCCTGATCGCCCGCCTCCTGTTAGACTGAGTCACGCCGAGACCGGCAAGACGACAGTGAACACAGCGAGTGGACGGGACGGGAATGTTCGACCGCTTCCAAGATGACATACGCGCGGTCAAAGAGCGTGACCCCGCCGCCACTTCCACGATGTCCGTACTCGTGAACTACCCGGGGATCCACGCCCTGTGGGGACACAGGGTGAACAACTGGCTCTGGCGGCACGGGCGCCGTGGGATCGCCCGCTTCGGCTCGCAGGTCATCCGTTGGTTCACGGGTATCGAGATACACCCGGGGGCGAGCATCGGGAAACGCTTCTTCATCGACCACGGTATGGGAGTGGTGATCGGCGAGACCGCCGTGGTGGGCGACGACGTGACCATCTACCAGGGCGTTACGCTGGGGGGCACGGGCAAGGAGACGGGCAAGCGCCATCCGACCCTTGACGACTGCGTGGTGGTGGGGGTGGGCGCTGCGGTGCTCGGTAACGTCACCATCGGGCGCGGGAGCAAGGTGGGAGGAGGCGCGGTCGTCATCGACGACGTGCCGCCGAACAGCACCGTCGTTGGCATCCCCGGCCGCGTCGTCGTGCGCGCGGGCGAGCGCGTCGATGCGATCGACCTTCATCACGAGGACCTCCCTGACCCCGTGATCGAGATGTTTCGGCACGTCAATCGTCGCATCGATCGCGTCGAACAGCGACTCGCGCATGACGAAGGCGTGGCCGACGAGAGGGGCGAGCCTGTCTTCGCCGCCGCGAATGAGAGTGAAGACGACAGCGGCGAGAGTCGAACGGGAATCGAGTTCGCTGGTTGGTACTGGGAGATCTGAACGTATTCGAAAGTCTCAGCAAGGAGAGAGATGCGCGTCTACAACACACTCACCCGCACGAAAGAGGAGTTCGTCACCCGGGAGCCGGGGAAGGTCTCCATGTACGTCTGCGGTCCCACGGTCTACAACCACATCCACATCGGCAACGCCCGGACGTTCCTCACGTTCGACGTCATCAGGCGTTACTTGGAGTGGAAGGGCTTTGAGGTGACGTTCGTGCGAAACATCACCGACGTCGACGATAAGATCATCAACCGCGCCAATGAAGAGGGGCGTAGCGCCGCTGAGGTGGCGTTGGAGTACTCGGCGGCGTTCACCTCGGCGATGCACGCCCTAGGGGTGGCTGGTCCCACCGTAGAGCCCCTGTGCACCGAGCTGATCCCCGAGATGATCTCCATGATCGAGAGGCTCATCGACAAAGACCACGCCTACGAGGTCGACGGCAGCGTGTACTTCTCGGTACGCAGCTTCCCCGGGTACGGCAAGCTCTCGGGCCGAGACGTCGACGAGATGCGCTCAGGAGCACGGGTCGAGGTTGACGGGCGCAAGAACGACCCTCTCGATTTCGCGCTGTGGAAAGCCGCCAAACCCGGTGAGCCGTCCTGGCCGAGCCCGTGGGGAGTAGGCCGTCCCGGATGGCACATCGAGTGCAGCGTGATGAGCGAGCAGGAACTCGGGCTGCCGTTCGACATCCACGGCGGCGGTGCCGATCTCATCTTCCCGCATCACGAGAACGAGCTCGCGCAGTCCGAGGCCGCGACGGGCGAGCCCTTCGTGAGGTACTGGGTCCACGGCGGCATGCTGCAGGTCAACGCCGAGAAGATGAGCAAGTCCACGGGCAATTTCTTGCTGCTCAAGGAGGTTCTTGAGCGCTACGACCCGAATGTGGTCCGCCTTCTCATGCTGCAGACGCACTATCGGAGCCCGCTCGACTTCTCGGACTCGAGACTGGACGACATCATTCACGCGTATGACCGCTTGACCAACATCGTTCGCAACCTGAAGTGGGCCCGCACGCTGTCCGCTCAGGGCGCGGGTGCCCCGTCTGAGGTCTGCACGGGTCTGCGTCTGCATGTGGACTCCGCACGACACAAGTTCGAAAGCGAGATGGATGACGACTTCAACACTGCCGGCGCTCTGGCGGCCCTGTTCGAGCTCGCCAAGGCGGCCAACGTCTTCCTGTCCGACTATCAGGTGGATCTGTGCGAGGAGGACAAAGACGCGATAGGCGCTGCAGAGCGTTGCGTCGTCGATTTGCTGGGCGCGCTGGGGATCCGTATCGCCGAGCAGGTGGAGTGCTGCTATCCTAGCGAGGTCATCGGCCTAGCTCGGGATCTGAGCGGATACAACGGCCAAGACACCGAACAGGCGATCGAGGCTCTGTTGGCCGCACGTGCCGCAGCCCGTACCGAGAAGAACTGGGCGTTCGCCGACGCCGTGCGAGACGGTCTTGCCGGATTGAACTTCCAGATCGAGGACACGCCGCAGGGTGCGCGCGTGATCTTCAACGGTTGATGTCGATGCTGCTCGAGGGACGCAATGCGGTTCTGGAGGCGTTTCGGGCGGGAATGCCTCTCGAGAGGGTTTTTCTCGCCGAAGGACTCAAGCCGGACAAGTCGATTGAGGAGATAGAGCGCCGGGCGAAGCAGACCGGGGTCGGTCTTGAGCGCGTCGCACGTCGTGAGTTGGACCGGATGAGCGAGCGCGGAGCTCACCAGGGCGTGATCGTCCGTGCGGCTCCCTACCGCTTCACGGAGCTGAGCGATGTGCTCCGCGCGACGAAGGACGCCACATCCGTACTGATCATCGCTTTGGATCACGTGACTGATCCGGGGAACCTAGGCGCGATCGCGCGCACGGCAGAGGTGCTGGGCGCTGCCGCCATCGTCGTGCCAAGCAGACGCAGCGCCGCGATCACCCCCGCCGCGTGGAAGGCCGCCGCCGGGGCGCTCGCGCACGTTCCGGTGGTGCAGGAGACCAACCTCGTCCGCACACTCGGTGCGCTGAAAGACGCGGGGTTTTGGATCGCGGGCGCCTCCGAGCGGGCCGATCAGAACGTGTGGGAGGCACCGCTCGAGGGGCGTCTCGTGCTGGTGATGGGCTCAGAGGGCGATGGACTGGGCCGCTTGACGAGCGAGACGTGCGACTTCCTCGTACGGCTTCCGCAGTCCGGAAAGGTCGGATCGCTCAACGTGGCTCAGGCGACGACCGCGATCGGCTATGAATGGCTCCGGCGTCGGAGGGAGGAGAGATGACAGGGAAGGTACTCCTCGTCGACGGATACAACGTCATCAGACTCACGCCGCCCTATCGCGATCTCGCCGACGATGACGAGATGGACGCCGCGCGCGCGGCACTCGTGGCCGACGTCGCCGCCTATGCTGCCGATGAGTTCGACGCGACAGTTGTCTTCGATGGGGGAAACAATCCCCTGTCGACCGGGGAGCCCCACGAGATGCTCGGCGTCACCGTGATCTTCTCAGCCTGGGGTGTCGAGGCTGATGCGGTCATCGAGAACCGCGCGAGTGCCGCCAAGGCCAGAGGTGATGACGTAGTCGTTGTCACCAGTGACGCACAGACCCAGTGGGCGGTGATGGGTGGCTCGGTGACGAGACGCTCATCAGGCGAGTTCGCGGCTGAACTGCGCGCGAACGAAGCCGAGTGGCGAGAGCACGCGCCATCCGGTAGCGCGCGCCTGAGAATCGAAGACGCGATAGATCCGGCGGTGCGCACCACGCTCGACAGGTGGGCGCGCGGATTGCGCTGAGCGCGCCAGGAGCGTGCTGAGATACGCTCAATCATCCTTTCGGAAGATGAAATTATCATCCGCGAACGTGTTGACCCGTCCTTCGGCAACCGATAGGCTCAGGGGGTTCTCTGCTTCCCGCGCTGTGAAGAGCGGCGCCGTCCTTCCCCTCAGGGACGATTTGGGGATTCGGTTCGAGGGGGGTATCAGCAGTGAGCGATTCGAGGATGGCCTTCACGTCGGGCCAGGGGAGCGGCCGTGAGGGCGAGCTGGTGCTTGTCAGGGCCGCGCAAGAGGGGAACCAGTTCGCGAGTTGTGAGTTGGTGAAGCGCTACAAAGGTCTCGTGCGCAGTAAGGCGCGGACCTATTTCCTCGTGGGCGCCGATCGCGACGATATCATCCAAGAGGGAATGATCGGCCTGTTCAAGGCCATTCGGGATTACGATCCTGATCGTCAAGCCAGCTTTCGCTCGTTCGCTGAACTGTGCGTGACCAGGCAGATGATCACGGCGATCAAGTCGGCCACTCGTCAGAAGCACACGCCGCTCAACGGTTACGTCTCGCTGTCACGTTCCGCCTCGCCCGATGAGGAGGGGGAGCGTCTCCTTTCCGACATCATCGCGGTGCGCGAGATCTGCGATCCCGCCGAGATTGTCATGGGGACGTGGGAGACCCAGTTCATCAAAGACGGAATGACCCGCGTTCTCTCAGAGTTCGAGAGATCCGTCCTGCGCCTCTACGTCGATGGATGCTCGTATCAGAGGATCGCCGAGAACCTCGGGCGTCATCCCAAAGCGATCGACAACGCCTTGCAGCGGGTGAAGCGCAAGATGGAGATACAGCTCAATCTGTGCCGTTCCTGCTGAATTTCCCGTGGCATCACACCGGCGGGTCGGGTTACACTGCACCGGGCTCGCTGGCGTGGCGCAATTGGTAGCGCACCTGACTTGTAATCAGGCGGTTAGGGGTTCGAGTCCCCTCGCCAGCTCCACACGATTCCTCGCTGCTCACGCCTTGTGGTCCTTCGGACTCATCGGGATGATGTCGGGTGCCCAAAGGATCTCAAACACCTCCACCGGTTCGGCGATGTTCTTGAGTACGAATTCGCCGTGCGAGACGGTGGGTACCGCTTCGACGTCTTGCGCCACGACATCGGCGGCTGCGAACGCCTGACCTCCGTCCGCGAGGTTCATCACCCGGGCCGCCAGGTTCAACGCGGTGCCGATGAACGGTCGACCGTGTCTGTCCAACACCACTTCGCCCCCGGCGATACCGATACGCACCGTCATCTCGCGGGAATGCGGGTGCGCGACGTTGTGTGCGGCGAGGGCGGCTTGCATCTGCGCGGCTGCGCGCAACGCGCCGCCGGGCGACTGAAACGCGGCGACCAACCCATCTCCGCCGGTCGACTTTCCGTGACCTCCGTGACGCTCGATCAGGGGTATCAGCAGGTCGCGATGTTTCTGGATGGCCTTGGCGGTGAGCACGCTTCCATCCTCTTCGGTCATCGTCGAGAAGGACTTCATGTCCGTGATCATGATCACTCGGTTCGTCGTATGGTCAGTGGCGAGACGCTCCTCGGCTGTCGCGATGAGGCGCAGCAGTTCGTCGACGTCAGCGTCTTCTGAGGCGATGGAGCCTTGCCTTTCAGACTGACCGTCATCCATCACCTCGAGAGGGAAGTACCTGTTCCACAGAAACGCGAAGCCGGTAGCCGCCGCAGCCGAGCCGATCGCGGCTGTGGCGATCTCGGACGCTGGCACCAGCACCTCGCTCATCGGCAGAAGCACCGCGGCACCAATCGCCGGGACCATCGACGCGATAGCCACGCCCCCAAGGCCCAGGAAGGGGAGCCGACGCTTCCTCGCCGCTTGGGCGAACAGGCCCGCGAGTATCGCGGCAGACGCCCAGAGCAGGGGCTGCGCGACCAGCGCGATCACATCCGAGATGTTTGACAGCGCCCGGATCAGCGTGTCGAGAGTTCCGGAACCTAGGCTGGACACGGACGTCGTGAGCCAGTCAAGTGAGAACAGACTCGCAGGAACCTTGTCGGCTGAGAAATCCACGAGCCGCGTTTCGGGCGACCCGCCCGTGAGGGTGACGAGGAATCGCTCGCGTCCCAGAGCCACCCCGAGCACTTGGATGCTCACGGCGGCGAGGCCCGCCAGGAGGGCCCCCTCGCCGACTCCGAGCGCGTAGCCCGCTGCCGCCGAAGCCGCCCACGCCGGGCCGAGGAGTCCGCCGCCGAGACTCGCGGCGATCGTCGCGAACAGACGGCCTCCGTCGGCGCCGAGATAGTGGACTCCCGCGACGCCGAGCACCAGAAACGCGATTCCCACGACGGGCTGGGCCGCAGTGATGGGAATCGATAACGCGAGCACAGCTGCGAGAACGCCGACTTCGGTCGCGGCCAGGGTCAGTGCCCCAGCGATGAGCGCGAGAGCCACAGCCCCCCAGCCGGGATTGAAAGCCATGCTGGCGAGTCCGAAGTAGGTGGTGAGCGAAACCATGACGGCAGTGAGCGCGCTGAGTGCCCGCGTATTCCTTCTCCTGACCCTCTTGGCCACGGCTCCGCCTCCCTGTCCCGTGAGTACTCGCGTGTCCACGTCATTGTGACGCATGGGTGTCGCCTTCGTCTGCGGTACACTCTTTCAACATGGACCGCACGCGAGTCACATGCGGGAGAGGATAGAGATATGGCGCACGAAGCGTTCGTGGCGCGAGTCCCCATCTTCGGCAATTGCAGTGCCGACGAGATTCAGGCGATTACCGCGGTTGCCCAAGAAGGGTTCTTTCAGCCGGGACAGATCATCGTGACACAGGGCACTCCCGGACAGGCCTTCTATCTGATACTTGAGGGGCGTGTCGAGATTCTGCGCGACGGGAAGTCTCTTGGCGCGTTCGGGAAGGGTGATTTCTTCGGAGAGATGTCCCTGTTGGATCAAGCGCCGCGGTCGGCTACGATCAAGGCTATCGAGCAGACGGAATGTCTCATGCTGTCGAGTTGGGACTTCAAGGCGCTGCTTGAGCGTTACCCCTCAATCGCCGTGAAACTGCTTGAGGTGCTGAGTCGACGGCTGCGAGTCGCTGACGAACGTCTCGGCCGATGAGCATTCCCCAAGAGGAGACTAATCGATGAAGGCCGCTGGTCCGGTGCTGTTGCAGCACGTTGCGGAAAGAATACTCAGCCGCTGGCTTCAGCGGCAGGGCAAAGTCGAGGTCCACTGTACCGGCGGGTTGCATTCCTTCGGTGGACGCTCAGTTGATATCGTGCATGCATGGCAAGGCGCCCAGTGGCGCATCAAGGTCAAACCTGATCCGTACTTCGGAACCGACCCGCGTCGCATCGCCGATAGAGCCCTGACCTTCTACCGTGCCGCTACCGATGCCTATGCTTTCGAAGCGGTTGCCAACGCGGCGACGCGAGAGCCGGGCTGGATGATCGAGTCGTCTGCAGATGACCTGTACTACTACCGTATCGTCATCTCACAACCGGAAGACGAGGTGGCCGCGCTGTTCGAGGAGCCCGACGAGGTCTTCTTCTCAGAGCTTGCCGTCGACGCCGATCAACTCGTCGTGCTGCCGATGAGGGCGACTGCTGAGTGGTTCGAGCGTAACTTCGAGCGTTATGCTCCGCGTCCTGTCGTGATCGAGGGTCCACCCGCGTGGTTCCGGCTCGTACCCCGAAGTGATATCGACGCTGCAGTGAGTGGCATCAAGCACGTTGGACCGGTGATGTCGACGCTGTCTCGCTGAGTGGTGCTTCGAGTACGGGTGGCTACGCCCGGCACCGTGTCTGTCGTTGACACGCCTCTTGGCGATGGAGTAACATCCCTTCCTGCTCTTGACTTTGTCCAGAGCACCTTCTTGTCGTGCAACTTGAAAAGCGTACAGAAGTTCTATTTTTTGTCGTATGGGGGTGTGCCCGAGTGGCTAAAGGGGACGGGCTGTAAACCCGTTGGCTACGCCTACGATGGTTCGAATCCATCCGCCCCCACCATGATTCTGTCGCGAGTTCTGCTCGCGTGGTCTGCGCCCACATAGCTCAGTCGGCAGAGCACTTCCTTGGTAAGGAAGAGGTCACCGGTTCAAGTCCGGTTGTGGGCTCCATTGATTCCGACAGTCCGGACTGGTTCGCTCCGGGCGTCTCGGCGGTGTAGCTCAGTTGGTTAGAGCACACGGTTCATACCCGTGGCGTCGCTGGTTCGAGTCCAGCCACCGCTACCAGGCAACACGCGCCGCAACATCGGCGCTTATCGCGAACATAGCTCGCGAAAGCAATACGAAGAAGGTTTCGAGACACGGGCCGAAAGGGCGAAAGGCCCGGTCCATCAGGTCCCCGAAGGAGGAGACTCATGGCGAAGCAGAAGTTCGAGCGTACTAAGCCGCATGTCAACATCGGTACCATCGGTCACGTCGACCACGGCAAGACCACGCTCACCGCGGCGATCACGAAGCGGCAGGCCGAAAAGGGCTTCGCCGATTTCACGCCGTTCGACCAGATCGACAAGGCCCCCGAGGAGCGCGAGCGCGGCATCACGATCGCCATCGCTCACGTCGAGTACCAGACCGAGAATCGCCACTATGCGCACGTCGACTGCCCCGGTCACGCCGACTATGTCAAGAACATGATCACCGGCGCGGCGCAGATGGACGGCGCCGTTCTCGTCATCGCCGCCACTGACGGTCCGATGGCGCAGACCCGCGAGCACATTCTTCTCGCTCGTCAGGTCGGCGTTCCCCACATGGTCGTGTTCCTCAACAAGTGCGATATGGTGGACGACCCCGAGCTCATCGAGCTCGTCGAGATGGAAGTCCGCGAGTTGCTCAGCGAGTACGAGTTCCCGGGCGACGACATCCCGATCATCCAGGGTTCCGCGCTCAAGGCGCTCGAGGGCGACGAGGCGTGGCTCGGCAAGATCGACGAGCTCATGGCAGCCATTGACTCATACATCCCCATGCCGGAGCGTGAGATCGACAAGCCGTTCCTCATGGCCATCGAAGACGTCTTCACCATCACCGGTCGTGGCACCGTGGCAACCGGTCGAATCGAGCGCGGCGTGGTCAAGGTCAGCGACGAGGTCGAGATCGTTGGTATCCACGAGGCGACCAAGAAGACGGTCGTCACCGGAGTCGAGATGTTTCGCAAGCTCCTCGATGAGGCTCAGGCCGGCGACAACGTCGGGGTCCTGCTCCGCGGTATCGCCCGCACCGAGATCGAGCGCGGCCAGGTTCTCTGCAAGCCCGGCTCAGTCACCCCGCACACGGAGTTCATGGGTCAGGTCTACATCCTGACCAAGGAAGAGGGCGGACGTCACACTCCGTTCTTCGACGGCTACCGTCCGCAGTTCTACTTCCGGACCACCGACGTGACCGGTGTGGCTCACCTGCCCGAGGGCACCGAGATGGTCATGCCTGGCGACAACGTTGAGATCCGCGGTGAGCTGATCCAGCCGATCGCCATGGAAGACGGTCTGCGTTTCGCGATTCGCGAGGGCGGCCGCACCGTTGGCTCAGGTCGTGTGACGAAGATCCTCAAGTAGGTATCGCGCGCTGACGCGATTGCGGGGCCCGGCATCCGGTGTCGGGCCCCGTTTCGCTCAGATTCCCAAGCGATGGAGTTTGACAGAGAAGAAAACCGGGTGCTAGAGTGCCCTACCGCGCCCCGCCTCGATTCTTATAGGCGCGGCCTCAAGGAGGACCAATGCGAACGCTGGTGACGCTGGCCTGCACGGAGTGCAAGCGCCGCAACTACACCACCAATAAGAACAAGCAGAACAATCCTGAGCGCATCGAGTACAAGAAGTACTGCAAGTGGTGCAAGACCCACACTGTGCACAAGGAAACCCGTTAGTCACAGCGTGGCAACCGATGCAGGCCAGTAGCTCCAATTGGTAGAGCGCCGGTCTCCAAAACCGGATGTTGGGGGTTCGAGCCCCTCCTGGCCTGCCAGATGTCACCGTCGCGGCTACAGTGCCGCGACGTTTGTTGCGTAAGCGATTCTTCATGCGAATCGCAGGAACGGACGGATGCACATGGCCAAGACAAGCGTCGTCGACACCGGGAAGCCCGCGAAATCCGGCTCCGGGTCAAAGACGGCGAAGACATCAGGAACGAAGAAGCCGAACGTTTTCGCGCGTCTTGCTCAGTACATCCGTGATGTTCGATCCGAGATGAAGCGCGTGGTGTGGCCCAACCGCACCGAAGTCCTCAACTCAAGCGTTGTGGTCGTGGTCACTCTGACCTTCTTCGTGTTCTTCACTCTTATCATCGATACGCTCGTCGTTAAGGCGCTCGAGCTGTGGTCTGGGATTGGCAACTGAACATGGCAAAGCGCTGGTACGTAATACACACATACTCCGGGTACGAGAACAAGGTCCGGATGAACCTGCTGCACCGCATCGAGTCGATGGGAATGCAGGAGAAGATCTTCGATGTGAAGATTCCGACCGAGACCGTGACCGACATCAAGGAGGGCGGCCGGAGGGTCACTTCCGAGAAGAAGGTCTTTCCCGGCTACATCCTCGTCCAGACGGAACTCGACGACGAGTCCTGGTACGTGGTGCGAAACACCCCGGGAGTCACGGGCTTCGTGGGCAGTCAAGGCAAGCCGGTGCCGCTGTCGCGCGATGAGTTCAATCGGATCATGAAGCGGACGCAAGTGGGTCCCAAGGCCAAGACGACCACCGAGTTCATCGAAGGAATGAACGTAAAGGTGACCTCAGGTCCCTTTGCGGAGTTCGATGGAACCATCGCGGAGGTCAATATCGACAAGTCGACCCTCAGAGTCATGGTCACCATTTTCGGTAGGGAGACGCCCGTCGAGCTGGAGTTCGCCCAAGTCGCTCGGGTATAAGTAGCCAGTTACCGGCCTCGCGCCTTCCCCGGGAGTGGACCCGGGACAGGACGCTTCTCGTGGAGCCGTTTTCTGATAGACGACACGTGCGCGGTCGGAGACGATCGCTCGAAGCAAGGGACTTACTGAGATGGCCAAGAAGGTAGTGGGCTTCATCAAGTTGCAGATCAAGGGCGGACAGGCCAACCCTGCTCCTCCCGTCGGTCCTGCACTCGGTCAGCACCAAGTCAACATCATGCAGTTCTGCCAGGCGTTCAACGCCGACACGCAGGACAGGAACGGCACGATCCTCCCGGTGGAGATCACCGTCTACGAGGACCGGTCCATCACCTACATCATCAAAACGCCACCGGCAGCAGTGTTGCTGAAGATGGCGACAGGGATCGAGAGCGGCTCGGACGCACCGAACCGTACGAAAGTCGCGACGGTCACGAGCGCACAGCTCCGTGAGATCGCCGAGACGAAGATGCCTGACCTCAATGCCAACGATATCGAGGCGGGAATGCGCATCATCGCTGGTACGGCTCGTTCCATGGGCATCGAGGTCGCAGACTAGAACCCATGACATGGGTTCGATCCGCGATTCTACAGCGGACGCAAGTACGTGGGAGGGCGGCCCTGGAGGGCAGCCCGCTACTGACCACAGGAGGAGAAGAGAATGGCTAAGCACGGCAAGAACTACAACGCGTCACGCGCGAAGATCGAGTCCTTGCGCCTGTACCACCCGCTCGAAGCGGTGAAGCTCGTCAAGGAGTGCAGCACCGCGAAGTTCGATGAAACCGTCGAGGTTCATTTCCGCCTCGGCGTTGATACGCGCCAGGCGGATCAGCAGGTGCGCGGCAGCGTCTCGCTCCCGCATGGTACCGGCAAGGAAGTGCGTGTCGTGGTCTTCGCCGAGGGTGAGAAGGCCCGTGAGGCCGAACTCGCCGGGGCGGACGTTGTGGGCTCCGATGACCTCGTCGCCCAGATCCAAGCTGGTTTCCTTGATTTTGACGCCGCCGTCGCGACGCCCGACATGATGGGCAAAGTGGGCAAGCTGGGCAAGATTCTGGGCCCTCGCAGCCTCATGCCGAACCCCAAGCTCGGAACAGTGACCAACAACGTCGCCCAGATCGTCACCGAGCTCAAGGCCGGACGCGTCGAGTACCGCGCGGACAAGTTCGGAATCGCGCACGTGCCTATGGGCCGCGCTTCCTTCGACGAGAAGCAGCTCCTTGAGAACTACGCCACACTGCTGGATGAGATCGTCAGGGTGAAACCGGCATCCGCCAAGGGCAGGTACCTCAAGTCGATCACTATCGCCAGCACGATGGGTCCCGGTATCAAAGTCGATTCGAGCGTGCAGCGCAACCTGCTCGAAGGATAGACTGCTCTGGCGCTTGACACACGCGGCGCAGGTCTTCAGAATGCGTGTCCGTTTGATAAATCCATAGCACGTACGATCCGCTGCCGAAGACAGCCGGTGCCCGGAGTACACCCGGGCGTAATGGAGTGAGTGAGGCTCCGCCCGCCGAGGTGGTCGCATGAGGTGCCGCAGTATTGGCGCCCTGAGCTGAGAATAGCTCGCGGCCTCCGTTGCCTTCACGGCGCGGGGGCCGCTTTCGTTTCGATACCTGCCGCACTCGCAGCCCGATTCGATTGGTCCCAGGTGGACCCGTCACTCGGGGTGCGTGCATGAAGAGAGGAGGGAAGTGTATGCCTACAGTAACCAAAGAAGGACTCGTCAGCGAGATCAAAGATCGGTTCAACGGCGCCGAAGCGGTCATCTTGGCCGACTATCGCGGCCTGACCGTCAAAGAGGTGCAGGAGCTGCGTGTCAAGGTCCGTGAGGCCGGCGGTGAGATCAAGGTCTACAAGAACTCGCTCACCGAGATCGCGATTCGCGAACTCGCGTTGCCGAACCTCGACGAATTTCTTGCGGGTCCCACGGCGTTCGTCTTCATCGAGGCGGATCCTGTCGCTCCTGCCAAGGCGCTGGCCGCCTTCGCCAAGGTGCACAAAGCACTCGAACTCAAGGGCGGCATCGTTCAGAGCCGAGTCGTCGGTGTCGAAGGCGTCAAGATGCTTGCGACGCTGCCCACGCGCGAGGAGCTCATCGCCAAACTACTGGGCACGATGCAAAACCCGCTCACCGGCACCGTTCGCGTACTCTCTGGTCCGGCTCGTGCGTTTGCGACCGTTCTGGATGCGATCGCCACACAGAAGGCTGCGTAGATACCCGCTGTTTCAATCCGTATGCAGTCGGCGAATCGCCCGAGCTGCGTGACAACAAGGAGAGAAGAACATGGCTGTCAGCAAGGAAGAGATCATCGAAGCTATCAAGGAAATGCCTGCACTCGAACTGTCCGAGCTGGTCAAGGAGCTTGAGGAGATCTTCGGCGTGTCCGCCGCAGCTCCCATGGCCTTCGCGGCCGCTCCCGCCGCAGCAGACGCTGCCGAGGAGGAGGAGCAGACTGCCTTCGACGTCGTTCTCGAAGGTTACGGTGACAACAAGATCGCGGTCATCAAGGTCGTCCGTGAGCTCACCAGCCTCGGTCTGAAGGAGGCCAAGGATCTTGTCGAGGGCGCTCCGAAGTCCGTACTTGATGGTGTTGCGAAGGACAGGGCCGAGGAGGCCAAGGGCAAGCTGGAAACCGCTGGTGCAGCTGTCAGCGTCAAGTAGACTGCTTCAGCACGTTCGCGCCCGAGTTCGCGGCGGAACTGAGCGCAATGGCCGGGGCTCACGAGGGCCCCGGCTTTCCGCGTCTCACTCAATAGAGATTTTCATGAAGTAGCTATTGACGTACGGCTCAGTGTTGACTAGCCTACTACTTTGCGACTATTGTCGGCCGCTCCCTATTCTCGAGGAGGAATCGCCTGGTGTCCCGCGGAGAAGGTTCCCTTGTTCTCAGCGCCGACCGGCGCGTCCGTCGAAGCTTCGCCAAGAACGTTGAAGTCCTCGACGTACCAAATCTCATTGCGCTTCAGACCGACTCGTTCGACTGGTTTCTCAAAGAGGGTCTACGCGACACATTCAAGGACATCTCGCCGATCGAGGACTTCACAGACATGCTCGCCGTGGAGTTCGGTGATCACGAGTTCGGCGAACCCAAGTACTCCGTAGAGGAGTGCAAAGAGAAGGACATGTCCTATCAGGCGCCTCTGTTCGTCGATGTCCGTTTCATCAACAAGGAAACGGGCGAGATGAAGGAGTCGATGGTGTTCATGGGCGATTTCCCGCTCATGACCGACCGCGGCACCTTCGTCATCAACGGCACGGAGCGCGTCGTCGTCTCCCAGCTCGTTCGTTCGCCCGGTGTGTACTTTGCCGAGGAGTCGGACAAGACGATCGATAAGGTCAACTACACCGCCAAGGTGATCCCGGCCCGCGGTGCGTGGCTGGAACTCGAGACCGATCGTCGAGATATCGTCAGTGTTCGCGTGGACCGCAAGCGCAAGCAGCCGGTCACGGTGCTGGTGAAGGCTCTGGGTATCGCCGAGACGCGCGAGGAGATCCTCGAGCTGTTCGGAGACTCGGAGGCGATTCGCAACACCCTGGACCGGGACTTCACCGAGAGCCGCGAAGAGGCCCTCATCGAGATCTACAAGCGCCTTCGTCCGGGCGAGCCGCCCACCGTCGAGTCTGCTCGGGCGTTGCTCGACGGCCTCTTCTTCAACCCACAGCGCTACGACCTCGCCAAGGTCGGTCGCTACAAGGTGAACAAGAAGCTCGGACTGAGCCTTCCTGAGGAGCAGTCGACGCTTACCGCCGAAGACATCAAGGTGGCGATTCAGTATCTCGTCAAGCTCTGGGAGGGTACCGAGGGCTTCGAGATCGATGACATCGACCACTTCGGTAACCGACGTATCCGCAGTGTCGGCGAGCTGATCCAGAACCAGTTCCGCATCGGTCTCGCGCGCATGGAGCGCGTTGTGCGCGAGCGCATGACCACTCAGGATCGCGACGAGATCACTCCGCAGTCGCTGATCAACATTCGCCCGATCGTCGCAAGTATCAAGGAGTTCTTCGGCTCCTCGCAGCTCTCGCAGTTCATGGACCAGACTAACCCCGTTGCAGGGCTCACGCACAAGCGTCGCCTTTCGGCCCTCGGGCCCGGCGGTCTGTCTCGTGAGCGTGCGGGCTTCGAGGTTCGAGACGTGCACCCCAGTCACTACGGCAGGATGTGCCCGATCGAGACGCCGGAAGGCCCGAACATCGGTCTCATCGGTTCTTTGGCGACCTTCGCGCGCATCAATCCGTATGGCTTCATCGAGACGCCGTATCGCAAGGTCGTCAAGGGCAAAGTCACCGACGAGATCGACTACCTCACCGCCGATGAGGAGGAGAAGTTCATCATCGCACAGGCGGCTGAGCCGTTTGACCCCAAGACGCGCAAGTACACCGGCGAAACGGTGCTTTGCCTCCTCAAGGGTGGAGAGCCGGCCGATGTCGAGCCGATGAGGGTTGACTACATGGACGTCAGCGCCCGTCAGATCGTTTCTGTGGCGACTGCGCTCATCCCGTTCCTCGAGCATGATGACGCGAACCGTGCCCTCATGGGTTCGAACATGCAGCGTCAGGCTGTCCCCTTGTTGCGCGCTTCGGCACCGCTGGTGGGCACCGGGCTGGAGCATCGTGCCGCCAAGGACACCGGCGAGATCATCACCGCTCGGCGTTCTGGCAAGGTCGAATTGGTCGACAGCCAAAGAATCGTTGTACGGGCAACCGACGACGGCTCCATCGACGAATACCGGCTGCCGAAGTTCCAGCGCTCCAACCAGGGCACGTGCATCAACCATCGCCCGCTTGTGCTCGAGGGCGAGGTCGTCGAGATCGGGCAGGTCCTCGCTGACGGTCCATCGACCGAGATCGGCGAGCTTGCGCTGGGACAGAACCTCATGGTCGCTTTCATGCCGTGGGAAGGCTACAACTACGAAGACGCGATCATCCTTTCCGAGCGCGTTGTGCGCGACGACATGTTGACCTCGATTCACATCGAGGAATACGAAGTCGAGGCGCGCGACACCAAGCTCGGCCCCGAGGAGATCACGCGCGAGATGCCCAACGTGGGCGAGGATGTGCTGTCCAACCTCGACGAGGCCGGCATCATCCGGGTCGGAGCCGAGGTGTTCCCCGGTGACGTTCTGGTGGGCAAGGTGACCCCCAAGGGCGAGACGGAGCTCACCGCTGAAGAGCGGCTCCTGCGCGCGATCTTCGGCGAGAAGGCGCGCGAAGTGAGGGATACGTCGCTCAAGGTTCCCCACGGTGAGACTGGCCGCGTCATCGATGTCCGTAGGTTCAGCAGGGATGACGGCGACGACCTGCCGCCCGGTGTCAACGTGCTCGTGCGGGTATACGTCGCACAGAAGCGCAAGATCCAAGAGGGCGACAAGCTCGCCGGTCGTCACGGCAACAAGGGCGTCATCGCCAAGATCCTGCCGATTGAAGACATGCCTTTCCTGGCCGACGGCAAGCCCGTCGATATCATCTTGAATCCGCTCGGCGTGCCCTCACGTATGAACATCGGGCAGTTGCTCGAGACGCACCTGGGTTGGGCCGCCAGTGTCGGATGGAGCGACGACAAGAAGGCCAAGGAGCCGGTCGAAGGTCCGATTCATGTTGCCACTCCTGTCTTTGACGGTGCTCGTGAGGAGGAGATCTCGGAGGTGATCGAGGCTGCCAACCGCAACCTCGGCCTGAAGAGCGCTCGCCGCTACGGTGCCAAGGGAATCGAAGAGATGGTTCCCACCCTTTCATCGCAAGGTAAGGCGCGCCTTTTCGACGGGCGTACCGGTGAGCCGTTCAGGGAGCCCGTCACGGTGGGGCAGATCTACATCCTGAAGCTGCTCCACCTCGTGGACGACAAGATTCACGCACGTTCAACAGGGCCCTACTCTCTCATCACCCAGCAGCCGTTGGGCGGTAAGGCCCAGTTCGGCGGGCAGCGTTTCGGCGAGATGGAGGTGTGGGCGCTGTACGCGTATGGTGCCGCCTACGTCCTTCAGGAGATACTCACGATCAAGTCCGATGACATTCTCGGTCGTGTCAAGGCCTACGAGGCCATCGTCAAGGGCGAGAACATCCCCGAGTCCGGTATCCCCGAGTCGTTCAAGGTTCTCGTCAAAGAGATGCAGTCGCTGTGTCTCGATGTCGAGATCATGGGCGAGGAGGGCGAGCACATCGAACTCAAGATGGACGAAGAGGACATCTTCAAGACCGCTGAGGAGATCGGGCTCGATCTTGGTGGTACCCAGGGACTGGGTATCGGATTCGACTCGGTCGACGCGCTTGAAGAGATGATTGAAGCCGACATCTCGACCCTGGACAGTGCTACCGATACCGGCGAGTCTGCCGTTGAGGAGGAGTAAGGCGTGCTTGACGTCGATGTCAACAACTTCGACCGACTGCGGATAGGCCTGGCCTCGTCAGAGCAGATCCGCCAGTGGTCACGTGGTGAAGTGAAGAAGCCCGAGACGATCAACTACCGAACTCTCAAGCCCGAGAAGGACGGTCTGTTCTGCGAGAAGATCTTCGGTCCCACGAAAGACTGGGAGTGCCACTGCGGCAAGTACAAGCGGGTGCGCTTCAAGGGCATCGTCTGCGAGCGCTGTGGCGTGGAGGTGACGCGAGCGAAGGTGCGTCGCGAGCGCATGGGCCACATCGAGCTCGCCGCTCCGGTGAGTCACATCTGGTACTTCAAGGGTGTGCCGTCTCGCATGGGCTACCTGCTCGATATCGCACCGAAGGACCTCGAGAAGGTTCTTTACTTCGCCTCTTCGATCATCACCAACGTCAACGCGGAGGACCGCGAGGCGGACCTCGACCTTCTTCGTGATGAGCTCACCGCCGACATCGATCAGCTCGATGCCGAGATGCGTGAAGAGCTCACCGAGATCGAAGGCGAGCGCGACAGGCTGATCGCCGTGGCGAAGGGCGAGGCCGAGCCCGAAGAGGGCGACGAGGTCGACGACGAAACCTCGGCCACCGAGCGTGTCAAGAAGATCAACAAGGGAGCAGAACGCGACCTCAAAGACATCGAGGAGGAGTACGCGGATCGTCGCTCACTCTACCAAGAGGCGTTTGATGCGTTCTGCAAGCTCTCAGTCAAGTCGCTCATCAATGACGAGACGCTCTACCGCGAGATGCGGATCCGCTACGGAACCTATTTCCGTGGTGGCATGGGTGCCGAGGCGGTCAAGGATCTCCTCGCGCAGCTCAACCTCGATGAGCTGGCCGAAGAGCTTCGCACGCTGATTCGCGACGGCAAGGGCCAGAAGCGAGCGAAGGCGATCAAGCGACTGAAGGTCGTGGACTCGCTCAACCGGAGCCAGAACCGTCCCGAGTGGATGATTCTTGACGCTGTTCCGGTGATTCCGCCGGACCTGCGCCCGATGGTGCAGCTGGACGGGGGTCGTTTCGCAACGAGCGATCTCAACGACCTGTACCGGCGCGTCATCAACCGCAACAATCGTCTCAAGCGCCTGCTCGACCTCGGCGCCCCTGAGATCATCGTCAACAACGAGAAGCGCATGCTCCAAGAAGCCGTCGACGCCTTGTTCGACAACGGTCGTCGCGGCCGCCCCGTCACGGGCCCCGGCAATCGTCCGCTGAAGTCATTGAGCGACATGCTCAAGGGTAAGCAGGGCCGCTTCCGTCAGAACCTTCTCGGAAAGCGCGTCGACTACTCGGGCCGCTCCGTCATCGTGGTCGGTCCGGAGCTCAAGCTCCATCAGTGCGGCCTTCCGAAGGCCATGGCGCTCGAGCTCTTCAAGCCCTTCGTGATGAAGCGGCTCGTGGACCTCGACCACGCCCAGAACATCAAGGCGGCCAAGCGACTTGTCGATCGCGGCAAGGGTGTCGTGTGGGACGTCCTCGAAGAGGTCATCACCGATCACCCCGTGTTGCTGAACCGGGCCCCCACCCTCCACCGACTCGGCATCCAGGCCTTTGAGCCGATTCTTGTCGAGGGCAAGGCGATTCGCATCCATCCGCTCGTCTGTACCGCGTTCAACGCTGACTTCGACGGTGACCAGATGGCAGTACACCTGCCGCTGTCCCCCGAGGCCCAGGCTGAGGCGCGTACGCTGATGCTGTCGACCAACAACATCAAGTCGCCCGCCCATGGCCGCCCGCTCACAACGCCGACGCAGGACATGGTCATCGGCCTTTACTACCTCACCGCTGCACGTGAGGGGACGCCCGGCGAGGGCCGCTTCTTCATGAGTGAGAACGAGGCGATGCTTTCCTACGACACTCGTATGGACCTCGACCTTCAGGCCAAAGTCCATGTGCGCCTCCACTCAGACCGCCTCGAAGAGTACGTCGAGGACGGACAGGTCTTGCGGCGCGAGCGCAAGATCGGCGAGCGGATCGAGACCACCGTTGGGCGCATCACGTTCAACCGCTCGTTGCCGGCCGACTACCCCTACATCAACCACGTGGTTGACAAGAAGGGTATCAGCGGGATCGTCCAGGACTGCTCGAACCGCTACTCGACTACCCAGATGGGCCAGATTCTCGACGAGATCAAGCGTCTCGGCTTCCATTACGCGACTCGTGCCGGTCTCACGGTATCTGTCTTCGATGCGGTGATCCCGGACAGCAAGGGCGAGATCCTCGCGCGTGCGGATGTGAGCGTGGCCCTCATCGAGCGTCAGTACGATCGCGGTCTCATCACGAACGAAGAGAGACACCACCAGGTCGTCGACATCTGGACGCGAACGACGGATGAGGTCGGTGAGGCCATGGCGGCTGCGTTCGACCGCTTCAACCCCATCTTCATGATGGCCAACTCGGGTGCTCGAGGGAACCTCAAGCAGATCCGCCAGCTGGCGGGCATGCGAGGGCTCATGGCGAACCCGAAGGGCGAGATCATCGACCGGCCGATCAAGGCGAACTTCCGCGAGGGACTCACGGTTCTCGAGTACTTCCTCTCCACGCACGGAGCCAGAAAGGGCTTGGCCGACACTGCGCTGCGTACCGCTGACTCCGGCTACCTGACTCGGCGTTTGGTCGACGTTGCGCAAGACGTCATCGTCCGCGAAAGCGACTGCAACACAGACGAGGGCGTCGCCTTCAAGTTGCTCACCGCCGAAGACGGGGTCGATCACAACCTCGTGGGTCGCTGTCTGCTCGAGCCTGTGGTGAGTGCTGAGACCGGAGAGATTCTTCGTGAGGCCGGGTACTACATCGCGAGCGATGCGGATACCGAGAACCTGGTTGCCGCCGGCGTGGACGAGATCGTTGTTCGTACGGTGACCACCTGTCATGCGAAGCACGGCATCTGTCAGGCGTGCTACGGATGGGATCTCACGACAAGCCGTCCCGTGGACATCGGAATGGCTGTGGGTATCATCGCCGCACAGTCCATCGGTGAGCCCGGTACGCAGCTCACCATGCGCACGTTCCACACCGGTGGAGTCGCAGGCGAGGACATCACGCACGGTCTACCGCGTGTCACCGAGCTCTTCGAGGCACGCAAGCCCAAGGGTCTTGCGGTTCTCGCGGAGATGACAGGCGAGCTCTCAATCGAGGACGCCGACAAGACGCGCACGCTCACCATCAGCAACGATGATCCGGATGTCGAAGACGTGGTCTACACCGTATCGCGCAGGCTTCAGCTGCTGCACGGTGTCGTGGATGGTGCCCACGTCGAGCTCGGCCAGCAGCTCACCCGCGGGTCGGTCAACCCCCACGACCTCCTGCACCTGAAGGGTCCCAACGATACGCTGCGCTACATCGTCGACCAGGTTCAGGACGTCTACAAGAGCCAGGGTGTCGACATCAACGACAAGCATATCGAGGTGATCGCTCGCCAGATGCTTCGCAAGGTGAGCATCACCGATCCGGGTGATACTGATTTCCTCCCGGGTGCTTTCGTCGACCGGTTCCGATTCGCAAAGACCAACGACGCATCCGTCACTTCCGGTGGCGAGCCTGCGAACGGGCATCCCGTCTTGCTCGGTATCACGAAGGCATCGCTGGCCACTGACTCGTTCCTGTCAGCCGCCTCCTTCCAGGAGACGACACGCGTGCTCACTGACGCGGCGATCACTGGCAAGGAAGACGAACTGCTCGGCCTGAAAGAGAACGTCATCATCGGTAAGCTCATTCCGGCGGCGACAGGGATGAAGCGTTATCGCAACGTGAATCTGACATACAAGGGCCAGAGCATCGCGCAGAGCGTGAGCAGTGACGGCAAGATGCCCGAATGGGCACCTGAGGAGCTCAAAGCCATCGAGGCGCTGCTTCCCGAGATTCCGGTCTCATCCGGGCTTGGCGAGATGGACTTTGACGGATTCGGCGATTTCGAGCTGGAAGACGCGGGTGACATCGACATCGCGGCGTTCACGGGTATGACGTTCGACCCGAACGCCGGCGGTTCCGAGGACGCTGGCGAGGACATGCCCCTGATCATCCCGGCAGCGGATTTCTCACCTGCTGAACTTGCCGCCCCCGAGTCCATCGAAGGCATGAACCTTGCCGAGATCGGTGTGTCAACGCGGTGGGTCAACAAGTTCGCAGAAGCTGGTGTGACCAGTGTCGCTGATCTGCTCGGCAAGACAGAGGATGATCTGCTCATGTTGCCGGGGATCGGTCAGAAGGCAGTGGATGAAGTGTGTGCAGGGCTTTTGGCGCACGGACTCAAAGTGATGGCCTGATCGCAGGATAAGCCCCCGGTGCCCTGCAGAGATGATCTGCAGGGCACCGGGGTATTCTCGCCGCAAGCGTGCGTGCGATTGTAGATACGCCCGGGTGCGTGGTGTTTGACAGCGTACGGGGAACCTTGCTAGAGTACGCCCTTGCGACTCTACGCCCGGGGCCGTGAGTGTGATGGTGTCCGGGCGGGCGAGTGATTCGATGAGAAGGAGCTGAAGCGTTGCCTACTATCAACCAGCTGGTCCGCAAGGGCCGCAAGCAGGCGGTCGACAAGAGCAAGACCCCCGCCCTGAAGGGCAACCCACAGAAGCGCGGCGTGTGTACCCGCGTCTACACCACCACTCCGAAGAAGCCGAACTCGGCACTTCGGAAGGTCTGCCGTGTTCGCCTGACCAACCAGATCGAGATCACGGCCTACATCCCCGGTATCGGTCACAACCTCCAGGAGCACTCCATCGTGCTGGTTCGAGGCGGCCGAGTGAAGGACCTCCCGGGTGTGCGTTACAAAGTCATCCGTGCCGCTCTTGACTGCGCGCCGGTGAACAACCGTAGCCAGGCCCGCTCGCGTTACGGTGCGAAGAAGCCCAAGTAAGTAGACGCTCAAGTCGGTCGCGCGGAAGCGTAGCCGGCCCGTTCGAGAGGGACGAGGACTCATGCCCAGGCGTGCAGCAGCTGTCCGGCGCGAAGTAGCGCCAGATGCCTTGTACAACAACCGTCTCGTCACGCAGCTCATCAACAAGGTGCTGCTTGACGGCAAGAAGTCGACGGCCGAGCGCATCATCTACGGTGCGTTCGACATGATCGAGGTCAAGACGGGACAGGATCCTTTGTCGGTATTCAAGAAGGCGATGGACAACGTCCGCCCCACGCTGGAGGTTCGTCCGAAGCGTGTCGGTGGCGCCACCTACCAGGTGCCGGTCGAGGTCAACGCTCGTCGCTCCACAACTCTCGCGATCCGTTGGATCGTGGGCTTCTCGCGCAAGCGTCGCGAGAAGACGATGACCGAGAGGCTCGCAGGCGAGATCATGGATGCCTCCAGCGGAACCGGTTCGTCGGTCAAGAAGCGCGAAGATCTATTCAAGATGGCAGAGTCGAACCGGGCGTTCTCGCACTACCGCTGGTAGTCAATCCGGTTCCCTGACGAGACGACAGAGGTCAATACCCACATGGCGAAGAGCTATCCGCTCGACAAGACGCGCAACATCGGCATCATGGCTCACATCGATGCCGGTAAGACGACGACTACCGAGCGCATCCTGTTCTATACGGGAAAGACGCATAAGATCGGCGAGGTTCACGACGGTGCCGCGACGATGGACTGGATGATCCAGGAGCAGGAGCGTGGGATCACCATCACCTCCGCGGCCACCACGTCGTTTTGGAAAGACCATCGCATCCAGATCATCGATACGCCCGGACACGTCGACTTCACGGTCGAGGTCGAGCGGTCGCTTCGCGTGCTTGACGGCGCATGCGCGGTGTTCTGTGCCGTCGGTGGAGTAGAGCCACAGTCCGAGACCGTGTGGCGTCAGGCGGATACCTATGGTGTCCCCCGGATCGCCTACATCAACAAGATGGATCGTTCTGGTGCGGATTTCTACAACGTCATCCAGATGATGCGCGATCGCCTCGGCGCTCGCCCTGTGCCCATTCAGATCCCGATCGGTGCCGAGGACCAGTTCAGCGGCATCATCGACCTGATTGAGATGACTGCAACGTTCTTCAACGAGGACGATAAGGGCATCAATCCAACCCCTGGCGAGATTCCGGCCGAACTCGCTGACGACGCGGAGATGTATCGTCACGAGATGATCGAGGCGGCGGCGGAGCAAGACGACGAGCTCATGATGAGGTTCCTTGAAGATGAGGAGTTCACCGCTGACGAGCTCAAGGCTGCGCTTCGAAAGGCATGTATCGCCAATATGATCACCCCGGTCGTGTGTGGCGCGTCTTTCAAGAACAAGGGCGTGCAGCCGCTTCTTGATGCGGTCCTCGACTATCTGCCTTCTCCGCTCGATATCGAGGCGATCAAGGGTATCGACGTCAAGACCGATCTAGAGGTCGAGCGCCCCGCTGATCCGAAGGCCCCCTTCGCCGCTCTCGCATTCAAGGTCATGACCGACCCCTATGTGGGCAAGTTGACCTACTTCCGCGTCTACTCCGGATCGCTTGACTCAGGATCCTACGTACTCAACAGCACCAAGGGCTCGAAGGAGCGAATCGGTCGCATCCTTCAGATGCACGCGAATCATCGCGAAGACGTCGAAGGCGTTTCCGCCGGAGACATCGTCGCTGCGGTCGGCTTGAAGAACACGACCACCGGCGACACCCTTTGCACCGAAGACGCTCCGGTGATTCTCGAGTCCATGGTCTTTCCGGACCCGGTCATTGATATCGCAATTGAACCGAAGACGAAGGCGGAGCAGGACAAGCTCGGTGCCGGACTGGCCAAGCTGGCCGAGGAGGATCCGACCTTCCGCGTCCGCACAGACCCCGAGACCGGTCAGACGATCATCGCCGGCATGGGCGAGTTGCATCTGGAAGTCATCGTCGATCGCCTTTTGCGAGAGTTCAAAGTCGAGGCCAACGTGGGCAAGCCGCAGGTGGCCTACCGCGAGACCGCATCGAAGCCGGCCATGGGTGTCGACATGAAGTTCTCGCGCCAGACCGGTGGGCGAGGCCAGTACGGTCACGTGGTCATCAACGTCATGCCCCAACAGCCGGGTGACGGTTACCTGTTCGTCAGCAAGGTCGTTGGCGGATCGATTCCCAAAGAGTACATTCCGTCTGTTGACAAGGGTATCCAGGAAGCGATCAGCTCCGGAGTCCTCGCGGGTTATCCCGTCGTCGACGTGAAAGTTGAACTTGTCGACGGCTCGTATCACGAAGTCGACTCGTCCGAGATGGCTTTCAAGATCGCCGGCTCGATGGCGATCAAGGAAGGACTGCGCAAAGCCGGCGCGGTCATCCTCGAACCGATGATGGACGTGGAGGTCGTCACGCCGGAAGACTTCATGGGTGACGTCATCGGCGACTTGAATCGTCGCCGTGGCCATATCGACAACATGGAGCCGCGTGGCAACGCGCACGTGGTTCGCGCGAAGGTGCCGTTGTCGGAGATGTTCGGTTATTCGACCGATCTGCGGAGCAAGACACAGGGCCGCGCGGTTTATTCGATGCAGTTCAAGGCGTACGAGCAGGTTCCGAAATCCGTTGCCGACGAGATCATCAGCAAAGTCGGCGGCAACGCGTAAATACCGGTATCCAGCCGGACGCCTCGAATGCAACGGGGCACCGGATCAACGGAGGGTAGAGAGTTGGCGAACCAGAAGATCAGAATCCGCCTCAAGGGCTACGACCACGAGATCGTCGATCAGTCGACGAAACTCATCGTGGACACTGCTCAGAAGACGGGCGCAAAGGTTTCGGGCCCCATCCCGCTTCCGACCGAGCGCAATCTCTATTGCGTGATTCGCTCACCGCACGTGAACAAGGACAGCCGTGAGCATTTTGAGATGAAGACGCACAAGCGCCTCATCGATATTCTCGAGCCCACTCCCAAGACGGTCGACTCGCTCATGCGACTTGATCTTCCCGCCGGAGTCGACATCGAGATCAAGCTTTAGTTCTGGTACTATCGCGGTTCTGTGCGCAAGCGCAGTGACGCGTTGAACAGCGGTCCGCTGGGGACGGCACCACGAGGGTGCCGAACGAGTCCCATGACCGCCCGAAGTGAGGATGGAAGCATGGCAACGACGATTCTCGGCCGCAAGCTGGGGATGACGCAGGTCTGGAGTGAGGACGACAAGCTCATTCCTGTCACCGTCATCGAAGCTGGCCCCTGCGTCGTGACGCAGGTGAAGACTGCAAAGACAGACGGCTACTCGGCCGTCCAGATCGGGTTTGGTGACATCGCCGAGCGCAAGGTCAACAAGCCGATGATGGGACACTTCGAGAAGGCCGGTGTCGAACCAAGGCGTCACCTCACCGAGGTGCGCATGGACGATACACTTTCAATCAAGAGCGGCGACATGATCACGGTCGATCAGTTCGCAGACGCGAAGTCTGTGAATGTCTCCGGAGTGAGCAAGGGTAAGGGTTTCGCTGGCGTCATGAAGCGTCACAACTTCAAGGGTGGCCCCGGCGGTCACGGTTCGCATCTTCACCGTGCACCCGGCTCCATCGGACAGTGCGCCACGCCAGCCAAGGTGTTTCGTGGCAAGAAGCTTCCCGGCCACATGGGTTCGGAGACAGTCACCGTGAAGAACCTCGACGTCATTCGTATCGACGCTGAACAGAATCTGCTGATAGTCAAGGGCGCCGTCCCCGGCGCCAAGGGCGCGCTACTGACCGTGCGTACGGCTCGTTAGCGCCCGGCACCGGAGACACGAGGAGACTTAAGAGATGGCAACCATCGAGATAAAGGACGCGAAGGGCAAGAAGGTCGGCACAGCCGATCTGTCTGACGGCGTCTTCGGCATCGAGCCGAACACATTCGTACTTCACCAGGTGGTGCGCAGCCAGATGGCCGCGCGTCGCTCGGGCACCCACGACACCAAGACTCGCGGTCAGGTTCGCGGCGGCGGCAAGAAACCGTGGCGGCAGAAAGGCACCGGTCGCGCTCGTCAGGGCACGATCCGTGCCCCCCAGTGGGTGGGTGGTGGCGTGGTCTTCGGTCCGCATCCCCGTAGCTACGCCTTCAAAGTCCCGAACAAGGTCGTGAAGCTCGCCATGCGTTCCGCACTCTCGGCGAAATTCGCTGACGAAGTGATGTTCGTCGTTGACGGATTCAACTTCGAGAAGCCGTCGACCAAGGCGGCTGTCGCTGCCTTGAGTTCGCTCGCGATCTCTGGGCGCGTCACCATCGTGGTGGCCAATGACGATATCAACGCCTTGCTCTCGTTTCGCAATATTCCGAAGGTGCGTATCATCACCGCCTCGGAGGCGAACACGTATGACCTCATCGACAATACCGCCGTGCTGTTCACCAAGCCGGCCCTGAGCTGGCTCGAGGGGGTGCTGTCCTAATGTATGATCCGCGCAATGTCATCTTGCGTCCCGTCATCTCCGAGAAGAGTTACGAGATGATTGAGATGAACCGCTACACCTTCGAGGTCGCCAAGACCTCGAACAAGACCCAGATCGGCCAGGCTATCTCAGATATCTTTGGTGTCACCGTCACAGACGTCAACACGATGAACGTGACCGGCAAGCCGCGCCGCGTGCGTCAGGCGAAAGGTAAGACCCGCAACTGGAAGAAGGCCGTCGTCACTTTGAAAGCTGGCGACAAGATCGATATGTTCCCGAACGCATAGGTAGAGAGTCGACTGGTTCGACTCGAGAGGGTGTTCGTTCGGCTGCAAATGGAGCCGCCCGGCACCGTGGTAGTCCGGAGTCGATGTCGCGTTCGTCCCAGACGGCGTCGGCAATCGGACGGAAGGAGTGGAAATGGGACTGAAGAAGTACAAACCGACTTCACCGGGTCGCCGGTTCATGTCGGTATCGGATTTCGCGGAGATCACGCGTTCCGAACCGGAGAAGTCGTTGCTCGAGCCCCTCTTCAAGAAGGGCGGTCGCAACAACAACGGACGCATTACGACTCGTCACAAGGGTGGCGGTCATAAGCGTCAGTACCGCATCATCGATTTCAAGCGCAAGAAGGACGGCGTTCCGGCCAAGGTCTTCTCGATCGAGTACGACCCCAACCGCTCCGCCCGTATCGCGCTTCTGCACTACGCTGACGGCGAGAAGCGCTACATCATCGCGCCGAAGGGGCTCATGGTAGGCAATGCGATCATGAGCGGTCCCGGAGCCGACATCCGTCCGGGCAACGCCCTTCCGCTGTCCGATATTCCGGTCGGTACCGTTGTTCACGCGGTCGAGCTCCAGCCTGGTAAGGGAGCCGCGCTCGCCCGTTCTGCCGGCACCTCCATCCAGCTCATGGGCAAAGAGGGCGGCTACGCGATTCTGCGTATGCCGAGCTCCGAGATGCGTCGGGTACTTGTCACCTGCCGTGCAACCGTGGGAGAGGTCGGCAACTCCGACCACAACAACATCAATATCGGCAAGGCAGGTCGCAATCGTCACCTGGGCAAGCGCCCGACGGTCCGCGGTACGGCCATGAACCCCGTCGATCACCCGCATGGAGGTGGCGAGGGCAAGAACAAGTCCGCAGGTCGCCACCCCGTCACCCCGTGGGGCGTGCCTACGAAGGGCCACCGCACCCGCAGCAAGAAGAAGCTGTCCAGTCGTCTGATCATCCGTCGACGCAAGAAGTAGCGAGAGGAGTCAAGCAAGATGAGCCGCAGCCTCAAGAAAGGGCCGTTCGTTCAGCCCCGTCTCCTCGAGCGCATCCATGCGATGAACGAGACGGGCGAAAAGAGGGTTATCAAGACGTGGTCGCGTTCGTCGACCATCTTCCCGGAGATGGTCGGTCATACGATCGCGGTACACGACGGACGCAAGCACGTTCCCGTCTATGTCACCGAGTCAATGGTCGGCCACAAGCTCGGCGAGTTCTCGCCGACCCGGACGTTCAAGGGTCACGCCGCCGACAAGAAGAAGGGCAAGAGGTAAGCGATGGAAGCCAAGGCAGTCGCACGTTTCCAGCGTGTCAGCCCGCGTAAAGCGCGGCTGGTCGTCGACCTCATCCGCGGCAAGTCTGTTGGAGAGGCGCGCACGATCCTGCGTTTCTCGCCGCGCGCCGCATCTGAGATCGTCGAGAAGACACTCAACAGCGCGGTGGCTAACGCCGAGCGCAATCTGAAGGTGAAGGCCGACGACCTTGTCGTGGGTGCCACCTTCGTCGACCAGGGGCCGACTCTGAAGCGCATCCAGCCGCGAGCCATGGGGCGCGCGTTTCGGATCAACAAGCGTACGAGCCACATCACTGTGGTCGTCAAGCAGCGAGAGGGGGCGTAGCAGCCGCATGGGACAGAAGGTTTATCCGATAAGCCTGCGTCTTGGCATCGTGGAGAACTGGCGTTCACGCTGGTATGCCGATAAGGACTACGCCAAGACGCTCGCGAATGACATTGAGATTCGTCGATACCTCGACAAGCGTCTTCGGCGCGCCGCGCTGTCACGCATCGAGATCGAGCGAAAGGGTGACCGTACGAAGGTCGAGCTGTGGACCGCTCGCCCGGGTATCGTCATCGGCAAGAAGGGCGCCGAGGTCGACGTCTTGCGCAAGGAGCTTGAAAAGCTCAGCGGTGGTCCTGTGCAAGTTGACATCATCGAGATCAAGCGCCCCGAACTCGATGCAGTGTTGGTGGCCCAGTCGGTCGCTGAGCAGCTCGAGGGTCGCGTCGCGTTCCGCCGTGCCATGCGCAAGGCGGTGGCCTCGTCGATGAAGAGCGGTGCCCTGGGTATCCGTATCCAGTGTTCCGGCCGTCTCGGCGGTGCCGAGATGGGACGTCGGGAGTGGTATCGCGAAGGTCGCGTTCCGCTGCACACCCTGCGCGCGAAGATCGACTACGGCACGGCTGACGCCCGTACCACGATGGGCGCAATCGGCGTGAAGGTCTGGATCTATCACGGTGAGGTCCTGCCGGGACAAGATCCTCCTCGTCCGCAGATCGAAGGTACCTCTCGTCCACAGCGTCCCCGCCGCGAAGGTGGCCGTGACAATCGGGATAGGAGGCGCTAGATGCTGTTACCGAAGAGAGTCAAGCATCGCAAGGTCCAGCGCGGCTCCATGAAGGGAAGCGCCAAGGGCGGTACCCAGGTCCATTTCGGAGAGTACGGACTCAAGGCGATGGAAGGTGCATGGATCACCAACCGCCAGATAGAGGCGGCGCGTGTCGCCATGACCCGTTACATGAAGCGTGGCGGTAAGGTGTGGATCAATATCTTCCCGGACAAGCCGATCACGCAAAAGCCCGCCGAGACCCGCATGGGTTCCGGTAAGGGTAACCCCGAGAAGTGGGTCGCCGTGGTCAAGCCCGGTAGGGTGATGTTCGAAGTCGCGGGCGTACCGGAAGAGGTCGCCAAGGAGGCGATGCGCTTGGCTGCGCACAAGCTTCCGATCAAGTGCAAGTTCGTGACCCGTGCCGATAGCGGCGGGGAGGCTTAGATGACTAAGACGGATATTCGTGAGCTCGAGACTACTGAGCTCACAGACAAACTGAAGGCCGCCCGGGCCGAGCTGTTCAACCTGAGATTCCAGCTCGCAACCGGTCAGCTCGACAATCACGGCCGCATCACTGCGGTCAAGAAAGACATCGCGCGTCTCCACACGGAGATGCGTGCCCGCGAGATCGCTGCTCAGCGCGACGCGGCGGTGTCGTAGGTGAGTGGAGGAGAAGGAATGACTACCGAGCGCAACGGCCGCAAGGTCCGTCAGGGTGTCGTCGTCTCGACGGCCGGGGACAAGACCTGCGTGGTCAAGATCGAGGCCCGCAAGAAGCACCCGATGTACAAGAAGATGATCACCCGGAGCACCAAGCTTCATGCTCATGACGAGGAGAACACCGCCGGTGTCGGTGACACCGTCATCATCATGGAGACGCGTCCCATCTCCCGACTCAAGCGGTGGCGACTCGTCGAGATCGTCGAGAAGGCCAAGTAGACACTTCGGCCGCGTATGTGCGTCACCACCACGATGACGCACCTCTCACGGACCGGACGTAACGGAGGAAAGTTCAATGATCCAGGCAGAGACTCGGCTGAAAGTCGCCGACAACTCAGGTGCAAGGAAGGTCGCGTGCATCAAGGTGCTCGGAGGCTCCAAGCGCCGATACGCTCATGTGGGCGACGTCATCGTGTGCACTGTGAAGGAGGCCGTCCCCAATGGTACGGTCAAGAAGGGTGAAATCGTTCGAGCGGTCGTTGTGCGCACCAGGAAAGAGGTGCGGCGCCCGGACGGCAGCTACATCCGATTCGATGACAATGCGGCCGTGGTAATCGATCTGCAGGGCAATCCGCGCGGTACTCGTATCTTCGGTCCGGTCGCACGTGAGCTTCGTGACCGGAAGTACATGAAGATCGTGTCGCTTGCGCCCGAGGTGATCTAAGGAGGCATGAGGGCATGACGAAGTTGAGCATCCGGACCGGAGACAAGGTCAGGGTCATCGCGGGCAAGGACAAGGGCAAGGAAGCCAAGGTCCTCGCCACCGTTCCGTACAAGCACCGCATAGTGGTTGAGCGCATCAACATGATCAAGAAGGCCACGCGACCCACGAAGCAGAACGCCAAAGGTGGCATCTTGGAGATCGAGGCACCGATTCACGTCAGCAACGTGATGCTGTTGTGCCCCAGTTGTTCACAGCCGACTCGCATAGGTCGCAAGCGTGAAGATGGAACGCGCATTCGCGTCTGCAAGAAGTGCGGCAACGATATCGATACGTAGCCGAAAGGCACATACGGCTCCTCGCGAACACGAGGAGGTGCAGGGTCGGAAATCCTGTACTGAGAACCCTATCACGGAGGAAACACACAAGATGGCACCAAGACTGAAGACCAGATACCAGACGGAGATCGTGCCGCTGCTCAAAGAGCAGCTGAGCTACGGCAACGTCAACGAAGTGCCGCGCCTTGAAAAGATCGTCGTCAACATGGGCATAGGCGCTGCCGTCACGGATATCAAGCAGTTGGACGCAGCTGTCCAGGATCTGCGGATCATCACCGGGCAGCAGCCCATGGTGACACGCGCCAAGAAGTCGATCGCGGGCTTCAAGATCCGCCAGGGCATGCCGATCGGAGCCAAGGTCACCTTGCGTGGCGACAGGATGTGGGAGTTCTTCGATCGACTCGTGGGTGCTGCGATTCCGCGCATTCGTGACTTCCGGGGACTGCCCGTCACGAGCTTCGATGGTCGCGGCAACTACTCGATGGGCGTCACCGAACAGCTCATCTTCCCCGAGGTCGACTATGACAAGGTCGACCGGACGCGGGGCATGGATGTCACGTTCGTTACCACTGCGAAGACCGATGATGAGGCCAAGGCGCTGCTTGGCGCATTCGGATTCCCGTTCAAACGCTAGAGAGCCTCGTAGCGGAGGAACCACTCGACGGGAGATTCACCCGTCGCGAAACGGAGGTTGGAAGTGGCAAAGAAGTCGATGATCGCCAAGGCGAAGCTCACGCCGAAGTTCAGCGTGCGCCAGCACAATCGGTGTGGCCGGTGCGGCCGACCGCGTGCGTTCTATCGCCAGTTCGGTCTATGTCGCATATGTGTGCGCGAAATGGCGAGCCGTGGCGAACTTCCCGGCGTGCGCAAGGCAAGCTGGTAGGCGAACCGAGCACGCGTTGAGAAGACCCTACCGGCAGGCGCTCAGGCCACGGGTCTGAGCGTACCGCGGAGTGGGAGCATCCCGGACCATAGGAGGTATGAAGCATGAGCATGACAGACCCAATAGCCGATATGCTGACTCGCGTTCGTAACGCGAACTCGGCTTACAAGGCGACAGTGTCGATGCCGTCGAGCAACAAGCTCGTCGAGATCGCACGCATCCTCAAAGAGGAAGGCTATGTCGCCGACTACACCGTGACGGAGCAGTCCCCCCAGGACAGCCTCGAGATCACACTCAAGTACGGCCCGCGCAAGGAGCGCACGATCACCGGGCTTCGCCGCATCAGCAAGCCCGGACTGCGTGTCTATGCCAAGAAGGACGAGCTTCCCCGCGTACTCGGTGGGCTCGGTATCGCTGTCATTTCGACATCAGCCGGCGTGATGACCGACCGCAGCGCTCGCAAGGCGAGTGTCGGCGGCGAAGTCGTCGCGTACGTCTGGTAGTCGGACGGAGCCAGGAAAGGAGCGTCACGCCGTGTCACGTATCGGCAAACAGCCCATCCCGGTACCGTCCGGGGTAGAGGTCAAGATCGACGGCTCGACCGTCACCGTCAAAGGTCCGAAGGGCGAGCTCGTTCAGTCGTTCTCGGAGATTCTCGTCATCAAGGCCGAGGATGGTGCGCTGGTCGTGGAGCGTCCGGATGAGACTCGAGAGTCTCGTTCACTCCACGGTCTCACTCGCACGCTCATCGCCAATATGGTCGTTGGTGTTTCCGAGGGATTCTCGAAGAACCTCGAAATCGTGGGCGTCGGGTATCGGGCCGTACTCAACGGTTCGAACATAGAGCTCGCTCTCGGGTTTTCGCACCCGGTCGTCGTTGTTCCCGAATCTGGAATCACGTTCGAGGTGCCCGCGCCGACCAAGATCACGGTTCGCGGTATCGATAAGCAGCGTGTCGGGCAGGTTGCCGCTGACATCCGCAAATGGCGAAAGCCTGAGCCGTACAAAGGCAAGGGTATTCGCTATGAGGGCGAAAAGGTGCGGCGCAAGCTCGGTAAGGCCGCCAAGTAACAGGGATCCAGTCGGCCCACATGCGGGTCGCGTGAAACGAGGAGAACGACGTTATGGATAAAGTCAAGGCGAAGCAGACAGCGCTGGCGCGCCGTCACCGCCGTGTCCGCGGGAAGGTGTCAGGCACGGCTGTTCGTCCCCGCCTGTGCGTCAACCGCACGAATGCTCATATCTACGCTCAGCTCATCGACGACGTGTCGGGTCGCACCATCGTGGCTGCGTCGACGCTTCAAGATGAAGTGGCGAGCGCGTTGAAATCAGGTTCCAACATCGAAGCCGCTACCGCCGTTGGTGAGGCGGTCGGTAAGCGTGCTGTCGAGGCGGGTGTCAGCGAGGTCGTATTCGATCGCGGTGGCCGTCTGTATCACGGTCGGGTCAAGGCTCTTGCAGACGGCGCTCGCAGCGCCGGCCTGAAGTTCTAGGGAGGAAGGTATGCCGCGAAGGGAAGCCCCGGTATCGGAGCTCCAAGAGAAGGTTGTCTATATCAACCGGGTCTCCAAGGTCGTCAAGGGTGGTCGGCGCTTCGCGCTGACGGCGCTCGTCGTCGTTGGAGATGGTGCCGGCAACGTCGGCGTTGGTATGGGCAAGTCACAGGAGGTGCCCATCGCCATCAAGAAGGGCATCGAGGACGCTAAGAAGAACATGTTCAAGATGCCTATCGTCAACGGCACCATCCCGCACGAGGTTCACGGCGTGTTCGGAGCGGGTCGAGTCCTGCTCAAGCCGGCCGCCCCCGGTACGGGAATCATCGCGGGCGGTCCTGTCAGGGCGCTGCTCGAACTCGCCGGCGTCACGGATGTCTTGAGCAAGTCACTCGGTACGGACAACGCTCTCAACGTCGTCAAAGCCGCAGCGGCCGGACTCAAGTCGCTCGTCACCGCCGACGAGGTGGCTCGCCGTCGCGGCAAGTCGGTCGGCCAGATCTACGGTAAGGAGGAGTAGCCAATGCCGAAGAAGGCCGTCAACAAGATTCTCAGGGTCACACAGATCAAGAGTACTATCGGCTGCCCCCACGATCAGAAGGCGACCGTCCGTGCACTGGGACTCAAGCGCATCCGCCACACGGTCGAGCACTCTGACAACCCCGCCATACGAGGCATGGTCTTCAAGGTCAAGCACTTGATCAATGTGGAGGAGCTCTAGCACTTCGTCAGGCGGGTCCAATTCTTCTTTGAGTTGGGCCAACGGCGTCTTGGGAGACGCTGCACCGATACACAGTCAATCGGCGGCGAGCGGCCGATACCGGCGGGTCATTGCGCCGGAAGCGAACATGAAAGGGTACAGACATGCAGATTCACGACCTCTTCCCGGCACCGGGTTCTCGAAAGGACCGCAAGCGGGTCGGGCGCGGGCACGGGTCCGGTCACGGCGGTCGTTCGGGACGCGGTGACAACGGCCAGAACTCGAGAGCCGGCGGCGGCAAGGGCCCTGGTTTCGAGGGTGGTCAGAACCCGATGCACATGCGTCTGCCCAAGCTCCCTGGTTTCAAGAACCGCAATCGTGTCGAGTATGCCGCTATCAACGTGGCGCGCCTCGAGGTGCTCTTCGTCGATGGGGACGTGGTCTCAGGCGAGACTCTTGTCGAGAAGGGCGTCATCAAGTCGGCTTCGGTTCCCGTCAAGATCCTCGGGGACGGCGAGATCACGAAGAAACTGATCGTCAAAGTCGACAAGGCGTCCGGTTCGGCTATTGCCAAGATCGAAGCTGTAGGAGGGACGGTCGAGACACTGTGTTAACTGCGATCGCTAACGCGTTCCGTGTACCCGAGCTGAGGCGAAAAATCGTCTTCATGCTGATGATCATCGGGATCTTTCGGGTCGGCAGCTTCATCCCCGTGCCGGGCGTCAACCTCGAAATCATCAAGAATCAGGTTGAGGGCGCCGCGACGCTCGGGCTGCTCAACCTGTTCTCGGGTGGCGCGCTCGAGCAGTTCGCCGTGTTCTCGCTGGGCATCATGCCCTACATCACCTCGTCGATCATCATGCAGCTTCTGCAAGGCGTCATCCCGCAGATCGAGCGGTGGCAGAAAGAGGGGGAGTCGGGGCAGCGCCGGATCACCCAGATCACTCGCTATATGACGCTGGGAATCGCACTGATGCAGGCGCTGGGCCTTCTCACGGTGTTCAGGAGTGCGCTCGTCACGGGAACCGGCGTTGGTGCGATGCCGCTCGCATTCACCAACACAGTAATCGTAATCACCTTGATCTCGGGTACCGCGTTGATCATGTGGTTCGGTGAGCTGATCACCCAGCGAGGCATAGGCAACGGGATGTCCCTTCTCATCTTCGCGAGTATCGTGGCGCAGTTCCCGATGGCGATCGTTCAGTCGTTCCAGTTCGGCAGTGGCGCGTTCACCATCCTTCTCGCGGTGATCGTTCTGTTCGTGATCGCCGCGATCGTGACCATGGAGCGCGCGCAGCGTCGCATCCCGGTCCAATACGCCAAGCGAATCGTTGGTCGCAAGGTCTACGGCGGGTCGGGCACGTATATCCCGCTCAAGATCAACGGAGCGAACGTCGTCCCGATCATCTTCGCCTCGGCGTTGCTGTTCTTCCCGAGTCAGCTCGTGTACTTCTTCCCGAACCAGACGTGGCTGCAGACGGGGGCCAATGCGCTCGCGAACGGGCCGGTGAACTGGGCGACGATGTTCGTGCTGATCGTCTTCTTCACCTACTTCTACACGGCATTGGTCTTCAACCCGATCGACCTGTCTGACAACCTGCGCAAGAACGGTGGGTTCATTCCGGGGGTCCGCCCAGGGGGAACCACCGTTCGGTACATCGAAAACGTTCTCAATCGCATCACGCTTCCGGGTGCCCTGTTCCTCGGATTGATCGCAGTGGTGCCGTCAGTGGTGTTCAGCTTCACGCAGAATCAACTCGTTCAACAGTTTGGTGGCGCGTCGATTCTCATCATGGTGGGAGTCGCGCTCGAGACGATGACGCAGATCGAGAGCCAGCTGAAGATGCGTCACTACGAGGGCTTCTTCAAGTAGGGCCACTGAGGGGAAGGGAATAGGATGAACGTTCTGCTGCTTGGTGCACCCGGTGCCGGAAAAGGCACTCAGGCTCTGCTGATGATCGAGACCTATGGTGTGCCACACATCTCAACGGGAGACATCCTGAGAACTGCCGTCGCCAACGGAACCCCGCTCGGAATTCAGGCGAAGGGCTTCATGGACGCCGGCGAACTCGTGCCGGATCTGGTCGTTATCGGTTTGGTGAAGTCACGGCTGCAGGAGCCCGATACGGCAAAAGGATTCATCCTTGATGGTTTTCCGCGGACGATCAACCAGGCGCAGGCGCTTGACAAGGAGCTCGACTCGCTCAACAAGTCGATCGACACTGCGATAGCCATCGCTGTCGATCCCGAGGTTATCGTACGCAGACTCACGGCTCGTCGCACGTGCCGTGCGTGCGGCCGGATCACCAGTGTCACCGAGGGTGATGCCTGTGTGACGTGTGGCGGCGACCTCTACCAGCGCGATGACGACAACGAGACCACAGTCCGTAACAGGCTTGATGTCTATACGAAGTCGACGGCTCCGCTCCTCGATCACTACGGTGCCATGGGAGTGCTGCATACGGTCGACGGCGATCGTCCGGTCGACGATGTCTGGTCCGACGTCCGCGCGATCCTGGAGGGCTAGTCACCTCGTGATCGTTCGCAAGTCGTCTGCTGAGATCGAGGTCATGCGTGAGGCCGGGCGCATCAGCGCTCGCGCGCTTCGTCTTGTTGGCGAAGCTGTCGTGCCGGGCGTCACCACGGCAGAACTGGACCGTATTGCCGAGGAGGCGATACGGTCAGCTCGCGCGGTACCAGCCTTCAAGGGGTACCACGGGTTCCCTGCGACACTATGCACGTCGCTCAATGATCAGGTCGTTCACGGTATTCCTTCGACCAAGGTCGTGCTGCATGAGGGAGACATCGTGTCGATAGACGTGGGCGCTCTTTTCGAGGGCTACTACGGAGACAACGCCGCTACCTTCGCGGTTGGCACTGTGGCGGATGAAGCCGTGCGGTTGCTCGAGGTGACTCGACGCGCATTGGACGCTGGCATTGAAGCCGCCGTGACGGGGGGTCGCCTCTACGACATCGGCGCAGCGGTCCAGGCGATTGCTGAAGCCGATGGGTTCGGGGTGGTCAGGGAGTACGTGGGACACGGTATCGGACAGTCGATGCACGAGGACCCCAACGTTCCCAACTACGGCAAGCCCGGCACGGGTCCAGCCCTCGAGTCCGGAATGGTTCTCGCCATCGAACCGATGATCAATGCAGGCAGCCACGTTGTCGAGGCGCTACCCGATGGCTGGACGGTGGTCACCCGTGACGGCTCGCTCTCGGCGCACTTCGAGCACACTGTCGCTGTCACCAGCGAGGGCCCGATCGTGCTCACGCGTGAGTGAGCACGATCGGACGCAAGAATATGTGGACGGCACAGCACGACTTGAGTTACCATAACCACTTGCGGATTCAGGCCCTGTGAGGAGCTAACAAGTAGTGGTGAAGAAGGACGACGCGATAGAGCTCGAGGGCACAGTTGTTGAGCCCTTGCCGAATGCCATGTTCCGCGTCGAGCTTGAGAATGGCCACAAGGTTCTCGCCCACATCTCTGGCAAGATGAGGATGCACTACATCAGGATTCTGCCAGGCGACAAGGTCGTAGTGGAGCTCTCGCCGTACGACCTGACAAGAGGGCGCATCACGTATCGGTACAAGTGACCGGACGGCAAGTGGATACTCCCGGAAGCGTGTGCGTCCGGACAGCAGACGAAGATACCTGCCTGCGGCTGGGCATCGAGATAGATCTGAATCACTGAGAGGAAGACGAAACGATGAAGGTACGTCCTTCGATCAAGAAGATGTGTGATAAGTGCAAGGTGATCCGGCGTCATGGCCGTGTTCTCGTCATTTGTGAGAACCCGCGCCATAAACAGCGCCAGGGCTAGGAGGGAGCACGAGTGGCCCGCATCGCAGGTGTCGACCTTCCGCGCGAGAAGCGCGTCGAGATTGGTCTGACCTACATTTTCGGCATCGGTTTGACGAGCAGCCGACTCATCACAAGCGTTGCCGGGGTCGATCCCGGCACACGTGTTCGCGACCTCACTGAAGAAGAGGTCGTTCGTTTGCGCGAGTACATCGACAAGAACGTGAAGGTCGAAGGTGATCTTCGTCGTGAGGTCGCGCAGAACATCAAGCGTCTCATGGAGATCGGGTGCTATCGCGGTCTGCGTCACCGCAAGGGACTTCCCGTCCGCGGACAGCGCACCCACACGAACGCTCGCACCCGTAAGGGTCCGCGGCGCCAGATAGGCGCCAAGAAGAAGGGCAAGTAAGGCATGGTCGCCAAGAAGAAGAACGTGCGCACCCGCATAAAGCGAAGTGAGCGAAAGAACATCGCAGTGGGTCAGGCGCACATAAAGAGTACGTTCAACAACACCATCGTCACCATCACGGACCCCTCGGGCAACGTGATTTCATGGCAGTCAGCCGGCACCGTGGGCTTCAAGGGCTCACGCAAGTCGACACCGTTCGCCGCGCAGCTTGCGGCGGAGGCTTGCGCGAAGATGGCGCAGGAGCACGGTCTTCGCAAGGTGTCGGTGTTCGTGAAGGGTCCCGGTTCGGGCCGCGAGACCGCCATTCGTTCGCTGCAGGCCGCTGGGCTCGAGATTGCCAGTATCCAGGACTGCACCCCTGTTCCGCACAACGGCTGCCGGCCGCGCAAGCGCCGCCGCGTTTAGCCGATTTCCGAAGGGATTCGAAGAAGATGGCACGTTACACCGGGGCGGACTGCCGCTTGTGCCGCCGCGAAGGGATCAAACTCTTCCTCAAAGGGGACCGCTGCTATGGCGATAAGTGCGCCATTGAGCGTCGCCCATACCCGCCGGGTCAGGCGGGCAAGAAACGGCCGCGCGACAGTGAATACCGCTTGCAGCTGCGCGAGAAGCAGCGCGCGAAGCGCATGTACGGACTGCTCGAGAAGCAGTTCAGAACGTATTACGTGCTCGCGAACAAACAGACGGGCATCACCGGCGAGAACCTCTTGCGTATCCTCGAGAGTCGACTCGACAACGTCGTGTACCGACTCGGTTTCGCGAAGTCGCGGGACGAGGCGCGTCAGATCACTCGTCACGGCCATATCACCGTCAATGGTCGCCGCGTGGACATTCCGTCCTACCGCGTTCGTCCGGGCGATCTTGTCGCCGTAGGGCCGAAGGCGAAGGACCTGCTGGTCATCAAGACCTCGCTCATCGCGTCCGAGAAGATCGAGGTTCCCGGCTGGCTCGAGGTCGATATCGAGAAGCTGCAGGGCAAGATACTCTCGCTGCCAACGCGCGAGATGATCGACGCTCCTGTACGCGAGCAGCTCATCGTCGAGCTGTACTCGAAGTAGTGACGGATTAAGGAAGCCAGGGAGGCTGCTTGATGACAGAGTTCATGAGGCCCCAGGTCAAAGTCGACGGGATCGACGAGAGACTCGCTCGTTATGTGGTAGAGCCGTTGGAGCGTGGCTTCGGCTACACCCTCGGTAGCTGCATGCGTCGCGTTCTGCTCTCGTCGCTTCAGGGCGCCGCTGCGACCTCGATACGTATCGAGGGAGTGCAGCACGAGTTCGCCGCGATTGAAGGCGTACGCGAGGATGTGACCGACATAGTGTTGAACGTCAAGGGACTCGTGTTCCGTGACAGTGGTATCGGTGCGGGTGATGCGGTGGCAACGTTGTCCGCAAAGGGGCCGGGTACTGTGACCGGTGCCGACCTCAAGGTTCCCGCCGAGTTCGAGCTGGTCAACCCCGACCACGTCATCGCGACCCTCAACGAGCATGGATCGCTTGAGATGAGCATCCATATCGGTCTGGGGCGTGGATACGTGACGGCTGACCGGAACAAGCGTGCCGACGCGCCTATCGGCGTCATCACGATCGACTCGTTGTTCTCGCCGGTTGTTCGCTGCACCTACGTGGTGGAGAACACCCGTGTGGGCCAGCGCACCGACTACGACAAGCTCACGCTTGAGGTGGAGACCAACGGTGCGATCGATCCAGGTGACGCGGTTGCGCACGCTGGTCGCATCATCGACGAGCACATGTTGCTCTTCGCAGAGCAGGCCTCGGGCTCCTTGGCTGATGACGGCATCTTCGCCGCCACAGTCGATGAGGGAGAGAGCCTGCTGGATAACCCGATCGAGGAGCTGGACCTGTCCGTGCGCTCCTACAACTGCCTCAAGCGCCAAGGCGTCAACACGATCGGCCAGTTGACGGAATGCTCTGAGCAAGACCTGCTCAACATCCGCAACTTCGGCGCGAAGTCCATCGAAGAGGTCAAGGACAAGCTTCAGGGCATGAGCCTTGGTCTAAAGCCGTAGTAGGAGTATCGCGAGATGAGACACCTTAAGAAGGGCCGCAAGCTGGGTACTGACGCGTCGCACACCAAGGCGATGCTCAAGAGCCTTGCCATCGCGGTGCTGACCCACGATCGCATCAAGACCACCGAGACCCGCGCGAAGGAAGTGCGCCCTCTGGTCGAGAAGACGATCACCTGGGCCAAGAAGGGCGACGTGCACTCTCGTCGTCTGGCCATCGCCGCGTTGGGAAGCAAGGAAACCGTCGCCAAAGTCTTTGCAGAGAAGGACCGCTTCGAGGGTCGCGAGGGTGGCTACACGCGCATTCTCAAGCTTGGTCCGCGCAAGGGTGACGCCGCTCCGATCGTTATCATGGAGCTTGTCGACTAGAGACGACTGCGCGCACTACGCGCATTCAGCGCTACCATGTGAGGGCCTCCCGCGGGGGGCCCTCAGTGTTCCGTCCCGCAGACCGAAAGAGCCCTCGTGATCCGCTTCGATGATGTTCGATTCCGATACCGGGCGCAATCACCGTGGGCTCTTGACGGGGTCTCGTTCACTGTTTCCGGTGGCGAGGTCGTCGCGCTGCTCGGTGCCAACGGGTCCGGAAAGTCGACGGCGGTCAGGCTCACGAACGGCCTTCTCGTTCCCTATTCGGGTAGCGTCACGGTGGACGGCTCGAGTACACGCGAGGTATCGACGCTGCATCAACTGAGAGAGACCGTCGGCATCGTGTTCCAGCGGCCGGATGATCAGATCGTCGCGACATCGGTTGAAGACGATGTGGCCTTCGGTCCGGAGAACCTGAGGCTGGCACGCGAAGTGATTCGAGATCGAGTGGACCGCTCTCTCGAGACTGTCGGACTGACAGGTCTCGAGCGCCGGGAACCGCACCTCCTGTCCGGTGGGCAGAAGCAGCGTCTCGCCATAGCCGGGGCACTCGCGATGGAGCCACGCTACCTCGTTCTCGACGAACCGACCTCCATGCTCGATCCCCATGGTCGCGCCGACGTGCTTGGGCTGCTTGAGAGACTGCGCTCAGACGGTCGCGGGATACTGCTTGTCACTCATGATCTCGGAATCATCGCCGGTGCCGATCGTGCAGTCGTGCTGAGCGGTGGCGTTGTCGTCTTTGACGGCCCCGTGGCAGCGCTGCTCTTCGGCGATCTCGATCTGGCAGCATGGGGCCTCGCGCTTCCGCCGCTCGTTTCGCTGTCTCGCGCTCTCGCAGACCTGGGCGCACCCGTGATTCCCACGGCGACGACGCCAGCAGAGGTGGTGGGCGCTCTGTGTCGCTGAGATTGGAAGATGTCGGCCACACGTATGCCATCGGGACGACGGCTGCGGTGGTCGCACTGCAGGAAGTCTCACTCGTCGTGGATCCCGGCGAGCTCGTGCTCGTGGTTGGCGAGACCGGGTCGGGCAAGTCGACTCTGCTCAGGCTGGCGTCCGGTCTGCTACGCCCGAGTACGGGCCTGGCGTTCATCGATGAGGTCGCGTTGGATGAGGCCAGTGCGCGCGGGCGCGTTGGCCTGATCTTCCAAGACGCCGAATCCCAACTGTTCGCCGATACGGTGCTCGACGACGTCGCGTTCGGTCCGCGCAACCTCGGACTGGAGGTTGAGGCGGCCCGGGAGGCTGCACGCGAGGCGTTGCACGACGTTGGGCTCGACGCGGAAACCTACGGCTCACGATCACCGTTCGCCCTCTCGGGAGGCGAGGCCAGACGCGCCGCGATCGCCGGTGTTCTCGCCATGCGACCGGCCTATCTGCTCGCCGATGAGCCGACATCAGGGCTCGACTCTTCGGGTCGTGAAGCCGTCCGCTCGGTACTCCTTGAGTCGCGCGTACATTCGGGAGTCATCATCGTGACGCACTCGCCGGAAGAGTTCCTCGCACATGCCGACAGGGTTCTCATCCTGAGGGATTCTCTTCAGGTGTGGTCGGGCGAGACAAGGACTCTGCTGAGCGACCCGTCGCCTCTGGATCAGGCGGGTCTGGCTGTTCCTGATGTCGTCGCAATCCAGCTCGAGTTCGCTCGCTACCTCGACCGTGGGGTCGAACCGGTCCTCGATCCGAGGGCGGCCGCACAGTGGATCGCCCGGGCAGGGGGGTGGTCGGCATGAGCGTTCCGGTGCCGTTCGGTCAGTACTTCCCCGGTGAGTCGATCGTTCACGGGCTCGACGCGCGAGCCAAGCTCGGTGTGACCGCGTCGCTCACGGTGGCGCTTTTCTCGGTCGACACTCCTTCAGGGCTCGGAGCCGTAGCTCTCTTCGTGGTGCTCGCTTCGATGGCATCAGGTATCCCGGCGCGCGTGTTGGTGCGCGGTCTGAGGCCGGTCCTGTTCATCCTGATGTTCACCGTTGCGGCGAATGCGCTTCGCTGGCAGCCCGATGACGCACTTCTTCGGCTCGGCCCGCTTGCCGTAGACGACGAGGGGCTCGCACGGGGACTGTACTTCGCAACGCGGATCGTGGTGCTTGTGGCCGGTACATCACTCGTCACGCTCACGACCTCTCCCGTGGCGTTGACCGATGCGCTCACCTCGCTCATGAGGCCGCTTCGCGTCGTGAGAGTGCCGGTCGATGATGTGGCGATGATGTTGTCGATCGCACTGCGTTTCGTGCCAACGACCGCTGAGGAGGCAGAGCGCATCGTCGTCGCGCAGACGGCCCGGGGTGCGGTGTTCGATCAGGGAGGCCCCGTGCGCCGCGCGCGTGCGTGGATACCGGTTCTGGTGCCGCTCTTCGTTCGACTCTTCAGGCGAGCCGATGATCTCGCCGTTGCGATGGAGACCCGCTGCTACACGGGCGTTGGCCGCACCCGGCTCAGGAAACCGGTGATGCGACCGTCGGACTGGGTCGCGGTCGCCTCAGCCGTGACGCTCGCGACTTTCGCGGCGATACTGTTGTGATGGACACCCTGAACGATCATCGACCTGACGAGAGCAAGCGTTCGACGCAGCTCGCGATCGCGTTGACCGTCGCGTATCAGGGTGCGCCTTTCGCAGGCTTCGCTCGGCAACCAGGGCTCGACACGGTCCAAGGGCGACTCGAGGCCGCTTTGCGGATCGTTCTGGGACGCGAGGTGCAGACGACGGCCGCCGGTCGCACCGATGCCGGCGTGCATGCGCTGGGGCAGGTGGTGAGCTTTCCGGCACTCGGTGATGAGCCCGACCCCGACAGGCTTCGCAGGTCGCTTGATGCGCTGAGTGGCGACGAGATCGTCATCAAGGAGGTGCGTCGTGCTCGCGCCGGGTTCTCCGCACGCTTCGACGCCACTGCTCGGCAGTATCGATACCGTGTCGTGACAGGGTCGGCGCCGCCCGTTTTTCTCGCGAAGCATGCGTGGCATGTTCCGCGCGCACTCGACGTGGACGCGATGCGCGCCGGTGCCGCCCACTTGGTCGGCGAACACGATTTCCGTTCGTTCTGCGTCACAGGGTCGTCACAGAGTAAGCGGACCGTGCGGCGAGTCGACGTGATTGAGATCGTGCATGAGGAGCACCTCGGGGAGCAGTGCGTGTGCGTGTTCGTCGAGGGTAATGCGTTCCTGCACTCGATGGTGCGCATCATCGTGGGTACGTTGGTCGAGGTCGGTATCGGGAGGCGCGCATCCGGCTGGGTGCCCGTGGCCCTCGCTGCGCGCGAGCGTGTGGCTGCAGGACCCACGGCGCCTGCGTGCGGGCTCACGCTGCACCGCGTCAGCTATCCGGATGACGTGTGGCTGTGAGCGTCGGGGAGCTGATAGATACGCCCGGGCGCGTGTCTCGTTGACTCGCGGGCGCTGCGCCGATAGAATGGCGGGGTTCGTTTCCGCCAGCCCCGTGACGCGAACACCTATGAGTCCAAACGCAGTTGGAGGATCCGTTGAAGACCTACCATGCCAAACCTGGCGAAGTCGAGCGCGAGTGGTTGCTCGTCGACGCTACGGACATGGTGCTCGGACGGCTTGCGAGTGAGATCGCCCAGATTCTGAAGGGCAAGCGCAAGCCGACCTACACACCGCACGTCGATACCGGCGACTTCGTAGTCGTCATCAATGCCGAGAAGATCCGCTTGACCGGGAAAAAGGCCGAGCAGAAGAACTACTACTCGCACAGCGGATATCCCGGCGGCCTGAAGGAAGTCTCGTTCCAGCGCATGCTGGCGAAGCATCCCGAGCGCATAGTCGAGAAGGCCGTGAAAGGCATGCTTCCGAAGAACTCTCTCGGTCGGGCCATGAATCGCAAGCTCAAGGTCTACGCCGGTACGGAACATCCCCATGAGGCCCAGAACCCGCGTCAGATCACGCTGGAGGCATAACGCATGGCTGAGAACAAGGCAGTCTACCTCGGCACCGGCCGCCGCAAGAACGCGGTTGCCCGTGTCCGCTTGACGCCGGGTACCGGCGTCATCACCTGCAACAAGAAGCCCGCGTTGGAGTATTTCGGTCGCGAGGCGCTCGTGAACTTCGCTTCGACTCCGTTCAAGGTAACCGAGACGGTGGCCCGCTTCGACGTTGTGGCAACCATGCATGGCGGCGGCGTCTCCGGTCAGGCGGGCGCTTTGCGTCATGGGATCGCGCGCGCGCTGCTCGAGGCGGGCGAGGAGTACCGGGCCGAACTCAAGAAGGCCGGACTGCTGCGCCGTGACCCGCGCATGGTCGAGCGCAAGAAGTACGGACTCAAGAAGGCCCGCAAGAAGCCGCAGTTCTCCAAGCGCTAGGGCCCCAAGCACTACACACGAGACCGAAACGGGGCTCGCCGAATCTGGCGGGCCCCGTCTGTTCGAGAGGGCACTCCATGAGCGTTCGACTCTTCGGGACCGATGGTATCCGCGGGATAGCCAATACCGAGCTCACCCCGGAACTCGCCATGCGCATCGGCGAGGCGGTCTGCCACTTCCTTGGCGACCGAGGCGCATGCCGCGTCGTTGTGGGTCGCGACACGCGTCGCAGCGGTGAGATGCTCGAGGCTGCGCTGGTGGCCGGCATCACCGCGGGAGGCGGCGAGGCGTTGTTGTGCGGTGTCGTTCCCACGCCAACGGTCGCGTTGCTCGTGCGTGAACTCGGAGCCGACGGAGGCGTCGTGATCTCTGCGAGCCACAATCCACCTGAGTACAACGGCCTCAAGATCTTCAGTCGAGAGGGGCTCAAGCTCCCCGATGAACTCGAAGACGAGATCGAGACGTACTGTCTGGACACCATAGCTCGCGAGCGTCCCTCCGGAGCAGACATCGGAGTAACCCACGATGTCGACAATGCTTTGGAGCGCTACATCGCGCACGCGTGCGAAAGCGTCAGCCGCAGGTTCGACGGACTTCGGGTGGCCGTGGACTGCGGCCATGGCGCTTCGTTTCGAGCCACTCAAGAGGCCTTCGAGCGTCTGGGCGCCACGGTGGTGGCGTTGAACTGCGACTTCGACGGCATGGATATCAACGTGGGGTGCGGCTCCACGGATCTGGGCCCGCTCAAGGCGCTCGTGCGGCAAGGCGGTTTCGACTTCGGGATCGCACACGATGGCGATGCTGACCGCGTGTTGGCCGTCGATGACCTGGGCAACGAGGTCGATGGCGATCAGATCATGGCGGTCTGCGCTGTGAGCCTCGCCCAACGGGACAGACTCCCGAACAATACGGTCATCTCGACCGTCATGTGCAATCTCGGCTTCGAGGTCGCCATGCGCGAGCAGGGCATCGCCGTGGTCAAGACCAAGGTCGGGGACCGCTATGTTCTCGAGCAGATGCTCTCGATGGGCGCAACGCTGGGCGGCGAGCAGTCCGGCCACATCATCTTCCTCGAGCACAACACCACCGGCGACGGCCTCGTGACCGCGCTGCAGCTGGCCGAGGTCGTAGCGAACGCCGAGAAGCCCCTGTCGGAACTCGTGACTGTGATGACGCGGTATCCGCAGATTCTCGTCAACGTGCACGTCGCCGACAGGACCAGGCTCGCAGCGAGTGCCGCGATCTTCGCCGCCGTGCACGAGTCCGAGGCCGAACTCGGTGAGACGGGGCGGGTACTGGTTCGCGCTTCGGGAACCGAGCCTGTCGTTCGGGTCATGGCTGAAGCCGCAGACGCAGTGGCAGCCAAGGCGGTCGTGGACCGACTCGTCGCCATCGTGTCTCGGGAGTTGAGCTGACGTGTCTGCGCCCGGAACCGATTCGGGCGCGAGCGCCTTGAGCGCCGAGGTGCTGGCTGCGGCATTCGAGGCGCTTCCGGCCAGCGTGTGCTTCATCGATGCGAATCGTGTCATCCGCTACGTCTCGACGTACGCGATCTTCTCAGGGTACTCCCCCGCGCTTGTCGGTAGTGACGTTCTCGACTGTCACTCGAATACGACCCGTGAGCCCATCATGAGGATGCTCGACGAGTTCGCATCAGGTTCTGCCGACGATGTGAGTCACCTCACCGAGAAGCGGGGGCGACCGGTCCGTATCACCTATCGGGCGGTGCGTGGAGTCGACGGCGCGTACCTGGGTTGTCTCGAGGTCGGCCTGTGGATGGATGGCGAGGACTGAGCTCGCCCTCGCGTGACAGCCCCTGACAGGCCCACGGCTGATACAATCAGCCCTACGCGAACTCGATCGGAGGAGGGTGCCATCAGATACTGAGCGGTGTTTCCAAAGCGCCAGGACTGGCAGTTCAATCGCCAGTCGACGAGGAGAGGGCCGATCGAATCTTCGGCGGATGGCCCTCCGGCTCATCCGAGAGTCGTCACGTCACTCACAAAACCTGCGGGCGACCGCAGGGACAAAATGGGTCACGATCTCGGATCATCATATTGAGCGCTCTTCACAGGCGCTCACCGCGCGTCACCAGCGCACTCTCTTGCTTCTGACATCCACCGGAAGGCGGACCTGACTCATGTGCGGAATCGTTGGATACACCGGCCCCCGCGTCGCAAGCGACGTCTTGCTCGGAGGGCTTGCCCGTCTCGAGTACCGGGGCTATGACTCTGCAGGCGTGGCCTGCATCGACGCTGGCGAGATCTGCGTGACGAAGCGAGTGGGGCGTCTCGCGAGTCTGTTGGGCGCCATCTCTGTCACTCCGGTGCGCGGGACAACAGGCATCGGTCACACACGGTGGGCGACGCATGGACGACCGAGTGAGGATAACGCGCATCCCCACATCGACTGCACGGGACGTATCGCGATCGTCCACAACGGCATCATCGAGAACTACCTTGAGCTGCGCGAGGAGCTCGCCGCGACCGGTCACGTGCTTCGCTCCGAGACTGACACCGAGACCATCGCTCACCTCATCGAGAGCTACTACGCCGGTGACCTGTTGGCGGCCGTGGCAAAGACCCTACGACGCCTCGAGGGGAGCTACGCGCTCGGCGTCATCCACATCGACACCCCCGACACGATCATCGCGGCACGCAAGGACTCGCCGCTCATCATCGGCGCCGGCGTGGGTGAGAACATCGTTGCGAGCGATATCCCCGCTGTTCTCGCGCACACGCGCGAGATCGTGATCCTCCACGACGAGCAGATCGCGGTGGTGACTCCCGAGGCGATCAGCGTGGTGTCAGCCGGTGACCTCTCGCACGTCGAGCCCGAGCGGATGCACGTGGAGTGGGACCTCGAGGCGGCCGAGAAGGGCGGCTATGACGATTTCATGCTCAAAGAGATCCACGAGCAGCCCAAAGCGCTTCGCGAGACCCTTCGCGGCCGGTATGTCGACGGCGAGGTCCAGGTCTCGGAGCTCGCGATGACCCCGGAGCAGATCTCGGCGATCGACCGGGTCTTCGTCATCGCCTGTGGCACCTCGTATCACGCAGGACTCGTTGCCAAGAACCTGATCGAGAAATGGGCGAGGATCCCGGTCGAGGTCCAGGTCTCAAGCGAGTTCAGATACATCGATCCGATCGTCGATGACGAGACGCTGGTCGTTGCCATCACTCAGTCGGGCGAGACGGCCGATACCCTTGCGGGGGTCAGGGAAGCGCGCGAGCGGGGCGCGAAGGTCATCGCGATCACCAACGTGGTCGGCTCCCGGATCACGCGTGAATCAGATGGCGTCATCTACACCCACGCGGGTCCAGAGATCGGCGTGGCGGCCACCAAGACGTTCACCGCACAGATCGCCGCGCTCAACGTGCTCGCTCTGAAGCTCGCGCAGGCCAAGGGCACGATGGGGACCGAGCAGGTGGAACGCGTCTGGCAGGAGCTGAACACGATCCCTGAGATGGTCGAGACGATTCTTGCCGATTCAGCGGGCATCGAAGAGTGCGCGGCTGTGTATGCAAACGCGAGCAGCTCACTCTTCCTGGGCCGAGGGATGGGCGTTCCCGTCGCGATGGAGGGCGCCTTGAAGCTCAAGGAGATCAGCTACATCCACGCGGAGGCCTACCCTGCTGGCGAGATGAAGCATGGCCCCATCGCGCTGATCACCGAGGAGGTGCCGGTAGTCGTCGTAGCGACACAGGGGCCCACCTACGAGAAGGTCGTCTCGAACATGCAGGAGGTCAGGGCGAGAGGCGCTCAGGTCATCGCCGTTGCGACATCCGGCGACGGTGAAATCCATCAACACGCTGAGCATGTGCTCCATATCCCCTTCACGAGCGAGGCGCTCTCCGCGATTCCCGCGACGATTCCCCTGCAGTTGCTGAGTTATCACATCGCGAAACACCGGGGCTGCGATGTCGACCAGCCGAGGAACCTCGCCAAGTCAGTGACTGTGGAGTAGCGACATGAGTGTTCTCGGACTCGGAGTCGACATAGTCGAGATCGATCGCATGGCGGCTGCACTGCGGCGTCACCCGCGAATCAGGGAACGCATCTTCTCTGAAGAGGAGCGGGCCTACTGTGAGAAGCGCTCGCGTCCCGAGGTGCACTACGCCTTGAGGTTCGCGGCCAAAGAGGCTGTACTCAAGGCGCTCGGAACCGGGTTTTCGGGCATGCGCTTCCTTGATGTGGAGGTCGTCCGGGAAGCAAAAGGTCGACCGGTCCCTGTTCTTCACGGCAGGGCGGCACAGCGGGCCGCGGAATTGGGAATCGTCGAGATGCACCTCTCGTTGTCGTTCACACACTCGACCGCTGTCGCTTCGGCGGTCGCCATCACCGAGAATGCCCGGCCGCGCAAAGAGGAGCGCCGTGACCCGATGACGGAGCTCGCTCGCTCCTTCAAAGAGGCGCGTGGGATGCTTGATGACGTGCACGTCTCCGGAGAGGCCATCGACTCGGAGGAGTGAATCGCCCTTGTACCGCGCACTGACTGCCGAGCAATCACGAATCGCCGAAGAGCGAGCGATCGCATCCGGGCGCACGACCCTCCTCGAGCTCATGTGCGCAGCCGGTGAGCGCCTCGCGGCCCAGATCGCTCTAGCGGTGCCACACGGCCGTGTGGCGGTCCTGTGCGGTCCAGGCAACAACGGGGGAGACGGGTGGGTGGCAGCTCAGGTCCTCCACGCGAGCGGGCGAGATGTCTTCGTCCATTCGATGATCGATCCCGCGCGGCTCCCCGCGCCTGCGAACGAGGCCGCGCGGCACGCGACCACCGCTGGCGTCGCCTGGGACGTGATGGCCGAATCTCCCTCCGCTTCCGTGTTCGACGGCGCCACCGTCATCGTGGACGCCTTGCTCGGAACTGGCTCTGCGCCGCCGCTGCGAGGCGTCTTGCCCGCATGGTGCCGGTCCGCCAACGCGAGCGGGGCCTTCATCGTGTGTGCGGACATGCCGACGGGTGTGGACGCCGACACGGGGAGAGTCGACCCGGACGGCATCATCGGGAATCGCACGGTGGCGTTCGCGTCACTGAAGAGGGGCCACGTCATCTATCCGGGGGCGGATCGCGCGGGTCGGGTCGTGGTGGTCGACATCGGGCTGAGCCCCGAAGAGATGGTGTTCCCGGGTGCTCCTGAGGTGTGGTCCGACAGAGAGTACGCGGACCTCTTGCCTGTTCCTGCGGCTGACGCCCACAAGAACGCCCGTGGCCGGGTGCTCGTGATCGCGGGAAGCGGTCGCTTTCCCGGCGCCGCGGTCCTGGCGGCTCGGGGAGCGATGCGCGCCGGAGCCGGCTACGTGACCCTGGCCGTTCCCGAGCCGATCGTCGCCATCGCACAGGGACATCTTCTCGCCTCACCGGTCGTGGGTCTGCCTGCGAGTCGCTCCAAGGCGTTCTCGTCAGTCGCACTCAACAGAGCGATCGATCTGGCGCACGACCACGATGCAGTGGTCCTCGGCCCCGGAATCACGCTCGCCGACGGCGCGGTCACTTTGACTCGAGAGATCATGAAGCGCTACTCGGGGCCGCTCGTGGTGGACGCGGATGCGTTGAACGCCCTTGTGGACGCATCCGAGTTGATCGCTTCGCGAAATGGCCCAACCGTTCTCACTCCCCATCCCGGCGAGCTCGCGAGACTGCTCGACGTCGAGTGCGCAGACGTACAAGCAGATAGGGTATCTTCATCAGCGACGCTCTCGAGTGAGTCGTGCGCGGTCGTCCTCAAGGGGGCGGGAACCGTCGTGAGCGGCGAAGGGCGTTGCGTTGTGACGACTTCGGGTTCGGTCGCACTCGCCACTGCTGGCACGGGCGATGTGCTGGCAGGGATGATCGGGGCGTTACTCGCAACGGGGCTCTCGCCTCTTCATGCGGGCTCGCTCGCCGCTCACCTTCACGGGAGGGCCGGCGAGAACGCAGCGCTTGAGCGCACACCGATGTGCGTGACAGCCGAGGATGTCCCCGAGTGCATCCCTGCTGCTGTGCGAGAGTTGCTCGGAAACCGACAGGTGCCCCTGCGGCACAGGATCATCGAGGAGGACAACGGCGATGGCTGACACCACGGCAAGAGACATCATGACGCCCGACCCCGTCACCGTGTCACCGGCGGCAGGCGTCGTCGAGGCAGCGAAGCTCATGACCGACAACGGCATCGGTGCCCTGCCGGTCGTTTCCGAGGGAGTCCTGGTCGGACTGGTGACCGAGGGCGATCTCATCATGCAAGACGTGCGAATCGAGTATCCGACGTATATCCAGCTCCTCGACGGCTACATCATGTACCCGGGAGCGCAGGCGCGCTTCGAGCATGAGCTGAGGAAGGCGGTCGCAGCCACCGTGGCCGACGTCATGACGCCGAATCCGGTCACGGTGGATGCGGATGCGCCGATCGAAGACGTCGCGACGATGCTTTCCGAGCGAGATGTCTCGCGGTTGCCGGTGCTCGAACGCGGAGAACTCGTGGGCATCGTGAGCAAGCACGACATCGTGCGCGCCATCGCAGGTGGTTTGACCTAGATGACTGACCTGCGCTGGGCTTGGGTCGAGGTCGATCTGGACGCGGTCCGGCACAATGTGGCCGTGCTCAAGGGGCGAACCAGGCCCGGCACGCTGTTCATGGCGGTGGTCAAAGCTGATGCGTACGGCCATGGCGCGGTTCCCGTTGCGCAGGCAGCCCTTGCAGCCGGTGCGGATCGCTTGGGTATCGCCACGATCGCGGAGGCCGTTGAGCTTCGCGACGCGGGTGTGACGGCGCCGCTGCACCTCTTGTCGGAGCCGCCCTCGGAGTCAGCTGGCACCGTGGTCGAGCGAGACATCATCCCCACCGTGACCACGCGTGAGTTCGCCGGAGCCCTCGGTCGAGCCGCAGCCGCGCGCGGCGTCGTTGCCCGCTACCACCTCAAGGTGGATACGGGCATGAATCGAATCGGGGTCAACGCCGATGACGCAGCGGCCTTCGCGGCCGTCCTCTCCGAGTTTCCCGGTCTGCATCTCGAGGGGACCTTCACGCACTTCGCGACGGCAGACGTGCCACAGGACTGGCACGCGGCGCGCCAACTCCAGCGCTTCACGGGGGTTCTTGAGCGAATGCGCGCACAGAATGTCGACCCGGGCATCACCCACGCGGCGAACAGCCCCGCGACGATACTGATGCCAGAAGCGCACTTGGACATGGTGAGGTGCGGTATTGCGATATACGGCCTGCATCCGGCCCCGTCCACGGCAGATACGGTCGACTTGAGACCCGCGATGAGCGTTCACGCTCGCGCGACCCTCGTCAAGAGAATCGGCATGGGCGAGGGTGTGAGCTACGGTCTGACCTGGCATGCGGGAGCCCCGACGACCATCGCGACGTTGCCACTCGGATACGCCGACGGGGTTCACAGGGTGCTGTCCAACCGTATGAGTGTGTTGTGCGACGGTCGACGCATCGCTCAGGTAGGCAGAATCTGCATGGATCAGCTCATGGTCGAGGTGCCCCGGGGGGCGGAGGCCGCGAGGGGGACGGAGTTCCTGCTCGTGGGCGCGCAGGGAGGTTCGTGCATCACGATGGAGGAAGTGGCCGACCTCGCTGGCACCATCAACTATGAGATGGCTTGCGCGTTCGGCGCTCGTCTTGAGCGGGTCCACGTCTGAGGTTGCACTTTCCTGAGTTTTTCTTGCTCCCGTGCAGGAGTACTCGCAACCACGTGGAAATAGGCGGAGTGTGGGTGTTCGCTGATTGGCCTGTCGTGGCAGGGGGCCCTGAATGGCTGATGGCAGTACGGCGAGTAAGCGGGGAGGCGACGACAAGGTCGGAGCACAGACGCCGGTCGAGTTGATTCGCCAGAGGGAGACGGTCCTTTCGGGCCGGGTGTTGGCTGCGAAGCGCGAAGCCGACGAACTCATCATCGACGCTCGCCGGCAGGCGGTCGCGATCATCGAAACGACGACCGAGGAATCCGCTGAGACCGCACGTGAGCGTGCGCGTGTCCTTGCCGATGAAGCCGAGGTGGATGTCGCTGAGATGCGAAGCGCCGCAGAGGCTGAAGCCAAAGCGCTCTCTGATTCGATCACTTCGCGTATCCCGACGGCCGTCGACTATATCGTGCAGTCGGTGGTCGGCAAGTAAGACGAGGCGCGCCCGCAGGGTGGGCGCGCGAGGGGGTGTGCACTGACGATGCTTGTTCCGATGGCGAAGATCGAGATCATCGGCCCCAAAGGACTGTTCTACGACGTGATGAGCCTGGTGCATGATCAGGGGCGCCTTCACATCGAGGATCTCTCGAACAAGATCGACCAGGGCGAAGTGCCACTCGATCACATGGAGGTCGCAGTAGGCCAGGAGAGCGATCTCGAGGGCATGGATGAGATGCTCGTCCGGTTGCGTGCGATCCTCAAGGCGCTCGAGCGCGAGGCGGGGGAAGTCGACGCCGCGAAAGTGGCAGCGGAGTATTCGCGACTCTACGCGCTGGACTCCTCGACGCTACGAGAGCGTGTCGCAACGATCATCGACGAGGTTGAAGACAATACGGCTTCACTCTCGACTGCATATTCCGACCTCGAGACCGAGGAAGCGCAGCTCTCGCGCTATGAGCCGATTCTCAGGAAGATTCAACCTCTCGCGCGTCAGATCGTGACGACCGGGAGCTATGACTCGGTCGCTCTGCTTTTCGAACGTCGGTACAAATCGGCCATCGAGGCGCTGCGAGAAGAGATCGATAAGATCACGCACAAGCAGTACGAGCTGGAATCGACCGACGTCGACGACGAGACGACCGCGGTCATCCTCGTGTTCGCGAAGGCGTACTCCGACGCCGTCCACAAGTTCTTGACTCTCGAGAACCTGAACCAGATCCGACTGCCCAGAGAGTTCGATGACATGCCCTTCGATCTCGCATTCGATGAGATCAAGGCGCGCAGGGCCGAGTTGCCCGCCGATCTGGCTGCGATACGGACAGAGCTTCATGAGCTGTCGAAGTCGTGGCGTGATCGCCTGCTTGCCGCCAGGGATGTGCTGATCGATCGCATCGCAGAGATCGAGGAGATTCCGAAGTTCGGGCGAACGCAGTATGCGTTCGTGATCAGCGGCTGGATTCCGGTGCCCGATCTTCAGGAGCTGCGGAATCGAGTCTCTGATCGGTGGGCCGACGATGTCATCATCGATCAGACCGAAATCGGCGAAGGCGAGTACGCTGACATTCCGGTCGCCTTGAAGAACCCGAAGGCGATGGAGCCGTTCCAGAAACTCCTCGGCGTCTATGGGATGCCGAAGTACGGGACTCTTGACCCGACATGGATGCTGTTCGTCTTCTACCCGCTGTTCTTCGGCATGATCGTCGGCGACATGGGCTACGGCGCGATCATGCTCGGCATCGTGCTGTGGTTGCGGTTCAGATTCCGCAACAACGCGGCAATCCAAATCGCGACCTCGATTCTCGGACCTGCCGCGACCATGGTCATCGCGTTCGGAGTCGTCTACGCCGAGGCGTTCGGTGATCTTCTGAGCGTCCACCTGGGGTGGGTCCGCGACATCACCGTTCTTGGCGTTCAGCTGCCGTTTCACAGGGTTCAGCTGGTCATTCCCTTCATGCTCATCGCAATCAGTGTGGGCGTGATTCATGTGGTACTCGGATTGGCGATCGGCGTCATCAACGCCGTACGCACGAAGAGTAAGCATCACCTCTGGGAGAAGGGCGGGATTCTCGCCTTCCTCCTCGGAGCCGGTGCCGCGATCGGGTTGAGCCTGCCCATCGTGACCGACCAGTTCGGCCAGTGGGCTGTGGGTGGGCAAGCGCTCTTCGCGCTACTCGCATTGGCGGGATTCATCTTCGCCCTGCGAGGGGGGAAGGTGATGGGGGCGATCGAGCTCATCGAGTCCGTCTCCCACATGGCGAGCTACATCAGGATCATGGCTGTCGGTCTTGCGGGCGCCATCTTCGCGGATGCCGTCAACGGAATCGTTGCGGGCATGGGAAAAACACCGATCCTCGCCGCAGTCGTTGCGGTTCTTCTCCACGGGCTGAACATCATCATCGCCGCGTTCAGCCCCACCATTCATGCACTGCGTCTCAACTTCCTCGAGTTCTTCGGGAAGTTCTATGAGACCGGAGGCACAAAGTACGAGCCGTTCACGAAAACCGGAGGTGAGTAGAGCGTATGGTGATTAGACAGCGACTCAAGAAGTGGATCTGCCTAGGCGTGTTCACGACCACATGTCTCGTCCCTGCAGTGGCGTTTGCAGCAGCCAAGGAGGTCGCAGCGGATGCCGGTGTTGTGCCGTGGCAGACCACTGTGGGCAAGGCGTTGGCCGCCGGTCTGGCGATGGGTTTGTCTGCCCTCGCTGCTGGCCACGCGCAGGCCAAGATCGGTTCTGCGGGTGCAGGGGCACTTGCAGAGCGTCCCGAGGTGGCGATCTGGATCATCACGTTGCAGGCACTCCCCGAAATCATCGTCCTTCTCGGATTCGTGTCGGCGATTCTCATCAGCGCTCCCTGACGATGGCGCGATGAAGGCGGGAGCATGCCTGACGTCGCGGCGAGGAGACCGGAATGGCACTTGAGGACATCTTCAAAGCACTCGAGCAACAGGCCGAGCGCGACATCACAGACGTACTGGCCGAGGCCCGAGCCCGGGCAGCCGCCCTCGTAGCTGAAGCGGAGATCGAGGCGCAGCGTATTCGGGAGAGGCATGTGGCTGATGCCGAGAGCGCCGCGAATTCGCGTGCCGCGCAGAGTCGGAACTCTGCTCGTCTCGAGGCTCGGCGACTGCTCGCAGGGGTCAGACAGAAGGCGGTATCAGAGGCATTCGAGAAAGCGAAGCTCGCAATGGAGGACCTTCGCTCTTCCGAGGGTTACGGCGAGTTGTTCGAGCGACTCCTCGGCGAGGCTCTCGACGGGGTCAGCGGAGAGTTCGATGTACTCGTCGACAAGCGTGACGGCACACTTGCCCGGGCGTCGCTGTCGTCAAGGGGACTTGATCAGGACGCTGCGTCCGATTTGACAACGGCCGGCGGTGTCATCATCTCGATGAAAGAGGGACGCATTCTTCGCAAGAACACGCTGGAGAGTCGCTTTGAGAAGTTCGTCGACAACGCCCATGCCGATGTCGCGGAGATTCTGTTCTCATGACACCGATGTCGACTTCTCGCGCAACGGTTGATTCGGTCCGTACGAATGACTACGGGTACTCGAACGCACGAATTCGTGGGATGCGTGCGCGGTTGTTCGGTCGGGAACAGCTCGAGCGCTATCTGCGCGCCGACGATCTCAAGACCGTCATTCAGGAGTTGATGCACACCGAGTACGCCGAGGATCTGGAGCAGGTGCTCATTCGGGGACGCGAGGCGGCCCAGGTGGACGAGGGGCTACGAAAGAACCTCGTGAGAACTTATGGCAAGATCCTCGGATTCTTGAACTCTGAGGCGTTTGACATCTGTTCGGTTCTTCTGGGTCGCTGGGACGTCTTCAACCTGAAGACCATCATGCGCGGCAAGCATCTGCATTTGAGTGCCGCGGAGATACATGAGGCTCTCTTGCCGGTCGGTGCGATGGGACAGATCGACCTCGACGGCCTTTTGTGCGCATCGGGCGTTCGCGACGTCGTCGACCTGGCGTCGACATGGGAGCTGCCGCATTCAGCCGCGCTGCGTCATGGATTCGGAGAGTATCTGCGCACAGGTGCGCTCGCCGATCTTGAGCTGCCGCTCGACCGTCACTACACCGAGTGGGCGATGGAGCGTCTGGATCGACGCGGGGCGAACTACGAACTCGCGAAATGGGTGCTCGGAACTCAGATTGACAACCTGAACCTTGTCATCGTTTTCAGGGCGGCGCGAGAGAACCTCGAGCCCGAGAGGTCAGGTCGATTCTTCCTGAACGGAGGCATCGACATCAATTTCGACAAGTATCAACGCCTCGCGACGATATCAGACGTGGACCAGATACTTGATGAGTTGCGCGGAACGCGTTACGGGAAGTTGCTCGACGATGCGGCGATCCGGTATCTCGAGACGGCCTCGCTGGCCGTCTTCGAGCGGGCGCTTGAGGACCACTTCACGCGCAGGGTCCTGGCTCTCGGTGGGCGTGACCCGCTGGGCGTCAGCATTCCGATCGCGTACTTGTGGGCGAAGCTCAACGAAGTGACCAACCTGCGCATCATCGTGAAGTGCAAATCCGTCGGACTGGCGATGGACCGCACGCAAAGGGAGCTCATCCTTGTATAAGCTCATCGTTCTCACGGACGCTGATAGTGCAGACGGGTTTCGCTTGGCTGGCGTCGACGTCGAAGTCGTCGAGTCCGAAGAGCGCGTGGGCGAGCATCTGGGTAGGCTTCTTGACGACGATGACAGTGGGATCATCGCGGTGAACGAACGCATGATGGCGGGAATCGATGAGCGCATGCAGCGCAAGATCGACTCGATCTACCGCCCGCTGGTGATCTCGTTGCCACTGAAGGAACGGCTCGAAATGGGCGAGGACCATCGCGCCCATCTGGCACGACTGATTCGCAAAGCCATCGGATTCGACATCACATTGAGGCGGGGTTAGATGATTGCCGGAGCGATAGAGAAGATCACGGGGCCGGTCGTGGTTGCCACACGGATGACCGGGGCCAGGATGTATGACATCGTGCGGGTCGGTACGGAGGGCCTCATGGGAGAGGTCATCCGCCTCGAAGGCGACACGGCGACGGTCCAAGTCTACGAGGACACCTCAGGGCTCAAGGTCGGCGAGCTCGTCGAATCGACCGAGGGTCCGCTCATGGTGGAGCTGGGCCCAGGGCTGCTGACCTCCATCTACGACGGGGTGCAGCGCCCGCTCCCCGTACTGGCGGCTCGAAGTGGAGACTTCATCGAACGTGGCGCTGTGGCTTCCGCGCTCGATCGCGAGAAGCTGTGGCCGTTCAAGCCGCTTGTCGCCGTTGGCGATGAGGTTGGCCCGGGAGCCGTGATCGGGGAAGTGCCCGAGGGACAGACCATCGTGCACCGCGTCATGGTTCCTCCCGCGGCGCGCGCCGGTCGACTGGTCGAGGTGGCCTCTGCGGGCGAATACACCGTTGACGACGTCATCGCCCGCTTCGAAGACGGGTCCGAGGTCCGGATGCATCAGCGTTGGCCGGTTCGGCAGGGGCGGCCCTACATCCGGAAACTGGATCCCACGACGCCGTTCACCACGGGAATGCGCATTCTCGACACGTTCTTCCCGATCGCGCTGGGGGGAAACGCCATCATCCCCGGCGGCTTCGGAACCGGAAAGACCGTCACCCAGCAGTCACTCGCCAAATGGGCGGACGTCGACATCATCGTCTACATCGGGTGCGGTGAGCGCGGTAATGAGATGACTGAAGTGCTCACGGAGTTCCCTCATCTCGAAGACCCGCGTAACAACGCGCCGCTGATGGACCGCACCGTCCTCGTCGCGAACACCTCGAACATGCCCGTTGCAGCTCGAGAGGCGTCGATCTACGTGGGCGCGACACTTGCCGAGTACTACCGGGACATGGGCTACAACGTCGCGATGATGGCCGACTCGACCAGTCGCTGGGGCGAGGCCTTGCGAGAAGTCTCCGGTCGTCTCGAGGAGATGCCGGGAGAAGAGGGCTATCCGGCCTACCTCGCGACGCGTCTCGCGTCGTTTTACGAGAGGTCAGGTCGGGTGCAACCGCTGGGTTCTGACGATGACGGGAGAGTCGGCTCGGTGACGATGGTGGGGGCCGTCTCGCCCGCCGGCGGCGACATGTCTGAGCCCATGACCCAGAACTCCCTGCGCGTGACGGGAGCCTTCTGGGCACTTGATACCTCGCTCGCGCACAGGCGACACTTCCCAGCGATCAGCTGGACGAAGAGCTACACGCTGTTCCTCGGACAGGTGCGACCGTGGTACGAGGAGAACGTCGCGGATGACTGGCTGGAGTATCGGGACCGGGCGATGGCGGTTCTTCAGAAGGAGACGGAGCTCCAAGAGATCGTCCAGCTCGTCGGGCCCGATGCGCTGCCGGAGTCAGAGAAGCTCATTCTGGAAGTCGCGCGCATGTTGCGAGAGGATTTCTTGCAGCAGTTCGCGTTCGATGAGGTGGACGCGTACTGCCCGCTTGAGAAGCAGTACTGGCTGCTCAAGACCATCCTCTCATTCCACTCGGCCGCAGTCACGGCGCTGAATCGCGGCGTGTCCCTGCACCAGATTCTCGACATGCCTATTCGCGACGAGATCGCGATGCTCAAGACCACCGCCCATGCGGAAGCTCTTGCCACGATGAAGGAGACCGTTCCTCGCATCGCAGGGGATCTCAGTGGAATCGAGGTGCACTAGATGAGTACTCCGGTCAACGATGCGACGACGCCCGTCAAGCTGCTTTCGATCGATTATCGGACTCTGAACTATGTGACCGGTCCGCTGATCTTCGTGAACGATGTGGATGACGTCGCATACAACGAGATGGTAGCCATTCGCATGCCTGACGGCTCGCGGCGAAGCGGCCAGGTCTTGGAGATATCCGGTCCAACTGCGGTCATCCAGGTCTTCGAGGGCACTCAGGGTATCGACATCGCCAAGACTGAGGTCCGTTTCCTTGAAGAAGTGGCCAAAGTCGACTGTACCGTCGATCTGCTCGGTCGCGTGCTCAACGGCACGGGCAAGCCCATCGACGGCGGCGCACCTGTCATTCCAGAGAAGCGACTCACGATCACTGGGGACCCGATCAACCCGTATGCCCGCGATCAACCGGCGGACTTCATCGAGACGGGAATCAGCGCGATCGATGGCTTGAACACGCTCGTGCGCGGACAGAAGCTCCCCATTTTCTCGGGCTCGGGGTTGCCCGCGAACGAGCTTGCCGCGCAGATCATCCGTCAGGCGCGCGTCAAGTCAGGCGAGGAGTTCGCGATTGTCTTCGGCGCGATGGGCATCACGCATCGCGAGGCTGCGTATTTCATGCGACAGTTCGAAGAGACCGGGGCGCTTGAGAGGGTTGTCTTCTTCCTGAACCTCGCCGACGACCCCACGGTTGAGCGGCTGCTCACGCCCCGCTGCGCACTGACGGTGGCGGAGTATCTTGCCTTCGAGAAAGACCTCCAGGTGCTGGTCGTCTTGTCGGACATGACGAACTACTGCGAGGCGCTGCGCGAAGTGTCCACTGCTCGCGAGGAAGTGCCCGGTCGTCGTGGGTATCCCGGCTACATGTACACGGACCTGTCCACGATCTATGAGCGGGCGGGTCGCATCAAGGGGCGCAGAGGCTCCGTCACGCAGCTGCCCATACTCTCCATGCCAGACGATGACATCACGCATCCGATACCTGACCTGACGGGCTACATCACCGAAGGGCAGATCGTCCTCTCGCGCCAGATGCATCGCCGGGGCATCTATCCGCCGATCGACACGCTTCCATGCCTGTCGAGGCTCATGAACCTCGGTATCGGTGAAGGTAAGACGCGAGATGACCATCGCGCAGTGGCCAATCAGCTCTACGCCGCGTATGCCCAGGGCCGTGACCTGCGCAGACTCGTAGCGATCGTGGGCGAAGAAGCCCTTTCCGAGAACGACCGTGCGTACCTGCGCTTCGCCGACGGCTTCGAGGAGCGCATCGTGGGCCAGGGACATGTTGGGCGAACGATCGAGGAGACGCTCGATATCGGATGGGATCTGATGGCCGGATTGCCCATCGGTGAGCTCAAGCGGGTTCGCGACTTCATCGATACCTACCATCCTGACAAGCGGAAGTCATCTGACCCGGACGTCAGCGAAGCAGCAATCGCCTGAGAGGAAGGCCACAGTGGAAGAGGTTCGCCCCACCCGCGCTGAGCTGCTGGATCGCAAGCAGCAGATCGCGCTCGCGCAACAGGGCATGGACCTGCTCAAGCAGAAGCGCGACGCGCTTCTCATCGAGTTCATGGGAGTCATGGACGAGACGCTGAGGCTTTCTGAGGCGCTTCAGAAGAACGTGGCCAAAGCACAGTACTCGCTTGCGGTCGCCAAGGCGGTCGACGGCACGGTGGCAGTGCGGTCGGCAGGGCTCGCGACGAGCGGCGTGATCACTGTGGACATGACGGGCACCAAGATCATGGGGGTCTCGGTGCCGGTGGTCACCAAGGGAATGAGCCCGGTCAAGACCTCCTTCACGCGTGGGTATGCGGTGACCGGTGTCACCTCGCGTGTGGACGAGGCGGCTGACAAGTTCGAGCAGATCCTTGACGTGATCATCGAGTATGCGGATATCGAGACCCGGCTGAAGCGATTGGGCGAGGAGATCAACAAGACCAATCGCCGCGTCAACGCGCTCGAGCAGGTCACCGTGCCTGCGCTGTGTGAGCAGGTCGCCTACATCCGTCAGACGCTTGACGAGCGGGCTCGCGAGGATCTGTTTCGGCTCAAGAAGGTCAAGGCGAAGATCGAGAAGAAGAAAAGGGCCGCACAGGCGGTCTAGCCCTGTGTCGACTACCGCTCGGCCGCGCCGGCGCGGACGACGGCTTCGGCTTCGCGAAGGAGCTCGACGCTGTTGCGCGCGTGGCGTCTGAGCTGGCTTCCAAGCGTGAGAATCCGAATCACATCTTGCAGGGAGATGCGACTGAATCGCAGTTCGTCCCAGTGATCGCGCTCGATGTAGGCCCAAATCTCGCCGAGCATCCACTCGAGTTCTTCGATCTCGGCGTCGTTGAGCTGTTGCCAAGAATCCCCGAGTGACCTGCGGATTCGTTCGGTCGCGCGCTCAACAGCCTTGGCGCGCTTGATCTTGAACGCCCTGATCCCGATGTCCTCATCGGACAAAGCCCTCTGGTGCTTGTGCATGGTGAAGTCCTCCTCGCCGCGTTACTTCCACGTCAGGGACGCAATCCCTGCACGCGACTCATGCGGGCGCTGCGGGGCTCGGCTAGAATAGGAGGGGGACAGTAGGCGGTGGACACGGGTCGCGTCGCCCGATGGGAGAAATCGATGGAGTTCGGTGAAGTCTTGGCCGCGCGCAGGAGCGTGCGGCATTTCAATGCGAAGGCGAACGTGACCGAAGACGATGTTCGAGCGCTGCTCGAAGCCGCGGTCTCGGCCCCCACTGCCGGAAACATCCAGCCGTGGCGGTTCACCGTGGTCAGGTCGCTCGATGCGCGCGAGAAGCTGGCCCATGCGCTGCGACAGAGCTGGGCCACGTCCGCACCGGTCTTCATCGTCGTCTCGCTGGATCCGCGGCCCTGTGCCGCGCGCTACGGTGATCGCGGCGAGTACCTGTATGGCCTGCAAGACACCGCAGCCGCCGCCCAGAACATCTTACTCGCGGCGGTCGATCGTGGCCTCGCGTCGTGTTGGATCGGCGCGTTCGACGAAGACGCTGTCAGAACGGCACTCGCGATCCCCGTGCCCATCACGCCGGTGGCCATCCTGCCGATCGGCTACTCGGCAGAATCCGCGGGTCGCCCCTCAAGACGCCCCCTCGCCGAGATCACGACTTGGCTCTAGGGAGGGACTGGTGCTCGTGTCCGAAACGAGCTTCGTAAGCCTCGACGACATCAGGTCGGCGGTCGAAGGCTGTCGCCGGTGCGTGTTGGCGGCGACTCGCACGACGCCCGTTGTGGGCGTTGGTGACGCTCGCGCACGGGTGATGCTCGTTGGCGAGGCGCCCGGGCGAAACGAGGACCTCAAGGGCGAGCCGTTCGTCGGAGCGGCGGGGCGGCTCCTCGACGAGCTGCTCGCCACGGCGGGGCTTGTGCGATCAGAGGTCTACATCGCCAACGTCTTGAAGTGTCGGCCCCCGGGCAATCGCAATCCCCGGCGCGAAGAGATTCAGAGCTGTCTGCCGTTTCTGCAGGCGCAGGTTCGCGTGGTCTCGCCGCAGGTCGTCGTGACGCTGGGCAACTACGCCACGCGCTCGATGCTGGACACGGACGAGCCGATCTCGCGACTCCACGGCAAGGTGCGACATCTGGGGAGCACGGCGATTCTTCCCGTGTATCATCCGGCCGCGGCGATCTATGACAAGGCGAAGCGGGCGGTGCTCATCGCGGACTTTCAGGTGTTGGGTGACCTGCTCGCGCAGGAGTTGGCGACGTGAGCGACGTCCGCGTGCACAGTGCTGCCGCGATGCAGGAGCTCGGGGCCGAACTGGCGTCGGTGCTTCGCTCTGGCGATGTCGTGCTGCTTTCGGGTGACCTGGGCGCGGGCAAGACGCAGCTGACCAAGGGCATCGGGCGCGGACTGGGGGTCTCGGAGTCGATCACCAGTCCCACGTTCAACATCGCGCTCATCCACGACGGGCGTATGCGGCTCAAGCACATGGATCTCTATCGACTGGAGTCTGTGCGCGACCTCGAGGACATCGACTACTTCGGACTGCTGGAATCCGACGGTGTTTCCGTGGTCGAGTGGGGAGACAGGTTCCCGGAGGCGTTTCCCTCCGACGGGGTGCAGCTTGCCCTCACGATCACGGGCGATGACGTGCGCGACGTCTCGTTCAAGTCGCTTGGGCCGCGCGGCGAGCAGATCCTCGTCGCGCTGCTCGCGGGGTGCGCGACCCTGCGCGACCACGGAATCGAGACCGACGTCAACGGGGGCACACGATGACCACGACGGTCGTGGCTATCGACACCGCCACCGATGCGATCGTGGTGGCACTCGCCCGGCTCGAAGATTGCGAGCTCACCATGCTCGCCGATGTGTGCGAGATCGCTCCGAGACTCGCCAACAGCCGGGTGCTCTGCTCGGTATCTGAGCGACTGATCGAAAGTGGGTTGCGGCCTGCGGATGTCGATGTGGTGGTGGTGGGTCGCGGACCGGGCTCGTTCACCGGGGTTCGCATCGGTGTCGCAGCCGCCAAAGGGTTCGCGCACGGCCTTGGGATCGCGCTTGCGGGGGTGAGCACTCTCGACGCGATCGCCTGGCGCAACTCGGGGACAGACGGCCTGGTCGGGGTGCTCGTGGACGCGATGCGCAAAGAGGTCTACCCCGCGCTGTACCGAGTCAGTGACGGTCATGTTGAGCGGCTCACGCCCCAGTGCGTCATGGGCCCGGCGACCGTGGCTGAAGAGTGGGCTGAGGCGATCGACGAACCCGTGACGCTCGTTGGAAGCGGGTTGCGCTCCTACGCAGACGTGTTCGCCGGTGCGCTGGGATCGAGGGCGGTCATCGCCGCGCAGGAGCTGTGGTGGCCGTCGGGCGAGGGGCTGTTGCGCGCGTTCATCGCGCTGCCTGATGACGAGCGACAGGGGTTTGCCCCGGGCGTCGTCTTGCCCATCTACACCCGGCTCTCTGACGCGGAGGAAGCCGAACGTCTCCGCGAGAAACCGGCAGTCGACGGGGGTCTGTCGTGAGTGTGCTGCTCCGCGGGATGCGCTCCGATGACGTGCAGGCTGTTGCCGCGATCGAGGCGGTTTCGTTCGCGGCGCCATGGTCGACGGACCTGTTTCTTCAAGACCTCCGGACAGAAGGGAGATTCTGGTTCGTCGCCGAGGGGGATGGCGAGGTTCTTGGCTACGCAGGCGCGTGGGTGCTTGGGGATGAGGCACACATCCTCAACATCGCCGTTCGCGATGGTGATCAAGGGCGGGGAGTCGGTCGTCAGTTGTTCGAGATGGCTCGGGCAGCCGTTGCCGAGGCGGGGGCCGAGCGCATCACGCTTGAAGTGCGCGCATCCAACGTCACGGCGATCGCCCTGTATGAGTCGTTCGGTCTGCGCGGGGTGGGATTTCGCCGCGGCTACTATGCCGAGACCGGCGAGGACGCGCTCATCATGTGGGGTGACGCAGGCCGTTTGAGAGCCCCCGACGAGATGCTGATGCTTGCCATCGAGTCGTCGTGCGATGAGACCGCCGTCGCCGTCATTCGCGGTGGGCATGAGTTGCTGGCCGACGTCATCGCAAGCCAGGTGGACTTCCACGCCCGATTCGGCGGCGTCGTGCCCGAGATCGCGAGCCGCAAGCACACCGAGGCCATCGTGGAGGTGGTCGACGAGGCGATGCGACGCGCCGGAGAAGCGCTTGGGCGAGAAGAGCCGCTCGGGTTCGGCGACCTCGACGCTCTGGCCGTGACTCACGGACCGGGGCTTGTGGGGGCCTTGGTGGTGGGCGTGAGCTACGCGAAGGGGCTCGCGCTGGCCACGGGGTTGCCGCTCGTGGGCGTGAATCACCTGGAGGGCCACATCTTCGCCAATGTCCTCGCCGACCCTGAGGTTGCGCCTCCGCTGGTCGCTCTCATCGTGAGCGGTGGGCATACGAGCCTCGTGCACATGTCGGAGTGGGGCGTCTATCGAACAATGGGCGAGACGCTTGACGACGCGGCAGGCGAGGCGTTCGACAAGGTTGCGAAGGTGCTCGGGCTTGGCTATCCGGGCGGGCCGATCCTCTCGGAGATGGCCGCTGAGGGGAATCGCGACGCCATCGACTTCCCGCGGGCGATGCTTCACAGCGGTGACTTCGCGTTCTCGCTGTCGGGGCTCAAGACCGCGGTCATCAACCACATCCGCCATGAGCGAGAGGCGGGTCGCGAGATCGACATCCCCGACCTCGCCGCGAGTTTCCAGGCGGCTGTCATCGACGTTCAGGTCGCAAAGGCTGTGCGCGCGGTCAAAGAGACCGGGGTGAGGGTGTTTTGCCTGGGCGGGGGCGTGGCTGCGAATCCCGCACTGCGCGAGGCGCTTTGCGAGGCGCTTCGGCCACTGGCGGTGCATGTCAGCGTGCCGCCGCTGCACTACTGCACCGACAACGCGGCCATGATCGCGGCCGCAGGATTCCAGCGCTTCTTGCGGGGAGAGCGCCTGGGGCTCGATGCTGAGGCGATGCCGGGGCTGAGGCTGGACACCGCGTAAGTATCTGAGTGTCTTACGCTCAGATTTCATGAAATCCTCGCAATTGATCCCTTGCTTCATGTGGCACTGATTGATTACACTGCGTAGGCGGTTGGCACTCGAAGCAGTTGAGTGCCAGCAGTCGGGGGCATCGTTCGCGTACCGGTGGGTATGTACTCCCACGAATGCGCGGCGTCGCGCCGGCAGGACAGGAACCATCCGGACACAGGTGCTCCGGTAATGGATACGACAACCGAGTCGAGAAACAGGAGGGACAGATGAATCTGAAGCCGCTGGGCGATCGTGTGATCGTGAAGCAGGCCGAGGCCGAGACGCAGACCAAGTCCGGTCTCATCCTGGCGGACACCGCCAAGGAGAAGCCGCAGAAGGGCAGCGTCATCGCCGTAGGCGAGGGAAAGTGGGACGAGGACGGCGAGAAGCGCATCGCCTTGGACGTCAAGGTCGGTGACACCGTCATCTACAGCAAGTACGGCGGTACTGAGGTCAAAGTGGAGGGCGAGGAGTACCTCATTCTTCGCGCCGACGACATCTACGCAGTCGTCGAGTAGGCGACCAATCGTCAATTCGGACGTTCGACCGTAACTCAAGGAGGTATGCCAAGCATGGCCAAGGAGATTCGTTTCGACGAGGAGGCCCGTCACGGTCTGGCCGTCGGCGTTAACAAGCTGGCTGACGCCGTCAAGGTCACCCTCGGCCCCAAGGGCCGCTATGTCGTGCTCGAGAAGAAGTTCGGCGCTCCCACCATCACCAACGATGGTGTGACGATCGCCAAGGAGATCGAACTCGAGAACGCGCTTGAGAACATGGGCGCGCAGCTCGTCAAGGAAGTCGCTATCAAGACCAACGACGTCGCCGGCGACGGCACCACCACGGCGACCCTGCTCGCGCAGGTCATCGTCAGCGAGGGTCTTCGCAACGTGAGCGCGGGAGCGAACCCGCTCGCCATCCGCCGCGGTATCGAGAAGGCCGTCGAGAGCGTTGTGAACGAGGTCAAGGCGCACGCCAAGGAGATCGAGGATCGCGACGAGATCGCGCACGTCGGCGCCATTTCGGCCGCCGACGACGAGATCGGTGACAAGATCGCCGAGGCGATGGAGGTCGTGGGCAAGGACGGCGTCATCACCGTCGAGGAGTCCCAGACCTTCGGTATCGACATCGAGACGGTCGAGGGCCTGCAGTTCGACAAGGGCTACATCTCGCCGTACATGGTCACGGATCCCGAGCGCATGGAGGCCGTGCTCAGCGATCCCCTCATCCTCATCGCGAACCAGAAGGTCGGAAACATCCAGGACCTGCTCCCCGTTCTCGAGAAGGTCATGCAGGCCGGCAAGCAGCTGCTGATCATCGCCGAGGACCTCGAGGGCGAGGCCTTGGCTACCCTGATCCTCAACAAGCTGCGTGGCACCTTCGTGACCGTCGCCGTCAAGGCGCCGGGCTTCGGTGACCGTCGCAAGCGCATGCTCGAAGACATCGCGATCGTGACCGGTGGCCAGGTCGTCACCGAGGAGCTGGGCATGAAGCTCGACTCCGTCGACCTGTCGGTGCTCGGCCGCGCCAAGACCGTCAAGATCACCAAGGAGAACACCACCATCATCGACGGTGGCGGCTCCGAAGTCGAGATCAAGGCCCGCATCAACCAGCTGAAGGTCGAGATCGAGAACTCCGACTCGGACTTCGATCGCGAGAAGCTCCAGGAGCGTCTCGCCAAGCTCTCCGGCGGCGTGGCCGTCATCAAGGTGGGTGCGGCGACCGAGGTCGAGCTCAAGGAGAAGAAGCATCGCATCGAGGACGCCTTGCAGGCGACCCGTGCGGCGGTCGAAGAGGGCATCGTCGCCGGCGGTGGCGTCGCGCTCATCGACGCTCTGCCCGCGCTTGAGAAGCTCGACCTTGCCGATCCCGACGAGATGGTGGGAGTCAACATCATCAAGAAGGCTCTGCTCGAGCCGCTGAAGACCATCGCCTCGAACGCTGGCTTCGAAGGCTCGGTCGTGGTCGAGAAGATCCGCGAGAAGGGCGTCAAGGGCTACGGCCTGAACTCGGCCACCGGCGAGTACGGCGACCTCATGAGCATGGGCGTCATCGATCCCGTCAAGGTCACCCGCTCGGCTCTTCAGAACGCGGCATCCATCGCGGCACTGATCCTCATCACCGAGGTCGCCGTGAATGATGCCCCGTCCAAGGACGACGGCGGTGCCGGAGCCATGGGCGGCATGGGCGGCATGGGCGGCATGGGCGGCATGATGTAAGACGCGCTCACGCGCACTAGCTTCACACCAGGGGCCCTCGGCGATCGTGCCGGGGGCCTCACTCGTGCTCAGCGACGCCCGGAGACCAGCTCCTCGAAGTGCTTGAGCACCACGTCGGCCGTGTGCTCGAACGAGTAAGCCAGAGCGCCCAGGCTCGCCCCCTCGCCAAGTCGGCTGCGCAGGTGAGCGTCGCGTGCGAGAAGCTCCATGCGCGACGAGAGGGCTTCCGGCTCGACGCGCGGCGCGAGAAGACCGCTTGCGCCATCGCTCACCGTCTCCGTGATCCCTGGCGAGTGCACCGCGATCACGGGCAGCCCCGCGGCCATCGCCTCCAGCACCACCAGCGGATGCACCTCAGAGACCGATCCCGTCACGAACACGTCTGCCGCCGCCTCGAGGTCGGGCAGCCGCTCGTAGGGCTGCATCCCGAGAAAGACCGCCGCGTCTGAGGCGCCGCTGCGCTTCAGGACTTCTTCTGCGTGAGGTCGCGAGGGGCCATCGCCGATCACGAGCAGTTTCGCGTTCGGGCATGAGGCGTGCGCGGCGGCGAACTCCTCCGCCAGCCAGACGGTGTTCTTCTCGGGACCGAGCCTGCCTGCGTAGACGAACACGACGTCGCTGTCGGTGAACCCCAGCTGGGTGCGCGCGACGGGGTTTTCCGGTGCCGAGAAGCGCGCGATGTCGATGCCGTTGGGGATCACGGTCGCATGGGCGAAGTGACAGAACTCCTCGAGCCACACGGCGATGGAGGGCGCCGGTGCGATCACGAGGTCGCAGGCGCGGGCGAAGGAGCCGAGACTGTGCCTGATGAAGCCGTGGCGCACGGCGCGGGGAACGAAGCGCGCGTACTCGTCGGAGTACAGGTCGTAGCGCGTGTGGTTGGTGAAGGCGAGCGGAATCTTGAATCGGCGGCAATGCGGGAGCACCAAGCGTCCGCTCTGGAACGGGTGGTGCGCATGCACGACGTCGAGCGTCGGGATGAGGGCGATGGCCTCGGCAGACAGCGCGGGCGAGAAGCGCCAGCCGGTGCGCCCCCAGGCAAGCCCGTTCGTGCGGATGACGTTTGGCTCCGCGTCCTCGTAGTCGAGGTCGCCGAATGTGAACACGAACACCTCGTGGCCCAGCGACTCCCATCGGCGCTTGTACAGCGAGATGTGGTTCGTCACCCCGCTGACGTGGGGGAGGTACATGTCAACGAATATGCCGATGCGCATGGTGCTGGTGTTCTCCTGAGGCTTGGTGGCAGCATTCGAGATCGTGGGTGGTACTATACAGCAGTCTCACAGGCCTTCACCGTCCCTGACCTGCTCAAAGGAGTTCTTGTGGCCCTCTCGATAGGTATTGTCGGTCTGCCGAACGTGGGCAAGTCGACGCTGTTCACCGCTCTGACGAGAAACCAGGTCGATGCGGCGAACTACCCGTTTGCGACCATCGAGCCCAATGTGGGCGTCGTGGCGGTCCCCGATGTTCGTCTGGATCGGTTGTCCGAGATGGTCAAGCCTCAGCGCACGACGCCTGCGGCAGTCGAGTTCGTCGACATCGCCGGGCTGGTGAAGGGCGCGAGCGAGGGCGCGGGTCTGGGCAACCAGTTCCTCGCCAACATCCGTGAGACCGACGCGATCGCCGAGGTGGTGCGGTTCTTCGCGGATGAAGACGTCATCCACGTTGACGGCAAGGTCGATCCCGCAAGCGACGTCGAGACGATCAAGCTCGAGCTGGTGCTTGCAGACCTCGCCACCGTTGAGAAGGCGCTTCCGCGCATGAGCAAGGAAGTGCAGCGCGACAAGACGCTTCTGCCGAAGGTCGAGCTGGTCACGCGTCTGATGGCGCATCTCGCCGAGGGTCATCGGGCCCGCACGCTCGATATGCGCGATGACGAGCGTGCGCTCCTGCGCGATCTGCACCTGCTCACGATGAAGCCGATGCTCTACGTCGCCAACGTGGATGAGGCGCAGGTGGGAGCGGACCTGCCAGAGATCGATGGCGTCAAGCCGATCCCGATCTGCGCGAAGGTCGAAGCCGACCTCGCCGACCTCTCGCCTGACGAGGCCGCCGAGTACCTCGAATCGATCGGGCTCGCCGAGCCGGGCCTGAATGCGCTCATCCGCGAGGCGTACAGCCTACTTGGCCTGCAGAGCTACTTCACTGCCGGCGAGAAGGAGGTCCGCGCCTGGACGGTGCCGATCGGCGCGAAGGCGCCGAAGGCCGCCGGCGTGATCCACTCAGACATCGAGCGCGGCTTCATCAAAGCCGAGGTGATCGATCTCGACGACTACCTCGCACTGGGCGGCGAGAAGGGCGCGCGCGAGGCGGGCAAGCAGCGCCTCGAGGGCAAGGAGTACCTCGTGGCCGACGGTGACGTCATCCACTTCAAGTTCAACGTGTAGTACGAGGTCGTGCGACCTGCTCGCGAAGATCGGTGAGATGCCTGAGCCGGACCGACGGATGGTCTTGCGGCTTCACGAGATCGTCAAGACCGGCGTGCCGACGCTGTCGCCGAAGACTTGGTACGGCATCTGCGGGTGCTCCTCGCTCAAGAGATCGATCTTCTGCCCGAAGAGGACATCAAGGCCTACTATCGACAACGACAGCGGCCACAGCGGCCACGGCGAACCGGAAAGCAGCTGTAGACGATGAGTACGGTGAACGGATCGACCACGCCCACCCGCTCACTGACTTCTATGTTGAGTTCCCGCCAGGGCCATTGGCGTTCGGTGATACGACCGTAGCCGACCAGGACGCGGTGGTGATCGATACGACGTTCGGACCCCTCAGGATAGTGACTCCCACCCAAAGCGTGATGGACAGACTCGCACACCACATCGCATGGGGCGACAATCAGGCGCTCGATCAGGCATCGATGGTGGCGCGACGGTGCGATATCGATTGGGATGAGATTGAAGTGTGGGCAGCAGATGAGAAGGTGCCTGACGGTGTGATCGAGAGACCCCGCACGAAGGTGTCACGCAAGGACTGAAATTCCCGTGCCAGCGGTTCAAGTCCCTCTCTGGCCACCATCGAAAACACAGCCACCCCCTCTCATTGTGTATCAACCAAATATCACAGGTTTTTTGCTGGACTTGTGCAAAAATCCATGCGAAACTATGCAGTGCACCCAATTTGAGGAGGATTCATGCTCATCCAGTTCGGAGTTGAGAACTTCGGCTCCATCGACAGCGAGCAGACGCTCTCCCTGGTTGCCAGCAACTACTACAAGGATCTCGAGGAGAATCTCTTCGATCCCGCCTTACCCGGACTTGCGGGCACGAAGCTTGTCCGCGGTGCCGCACTCTACGGTCCGAATGCCTCCGGAAAGAGCACGTTCATCAAGGCGATGGGCTTGTTTCGAAGCCTGGTCAGGAATTCGGCAACTGCCCCCCCGGATGCGCCCTTGCCTAGCAATCGTTTCTGCATGAACGCGAAGCGTTGCCAGGATCCTACGAAGCTGTTTGTCGCCTTCGTCAATCAGGGGTTGCGCTACGAGTACGAGCTCCACTACGTGCCAGAACGAGTGATCTTCGAGGGTCTGTCCGCTTTCCCTCATGGCAGGGAGCAGGTCTGGTTCACCAGGACTTGGGACGATGCAGCAGGCAAGCACCGTTGGGAGCGCCCCTCTGGGAACCTCAAGGTAAGCGCTGATCTCTTGAGCATGGTGCGCGACAACACCTTGCTGGTTTCCGCCGGGAAACAATGGAACAACGCACAGCTCGAGAAGGTGTATGACTGGTTCGTGCACTCGCTGAAGATCATGAACCTGGCCGCAGATGATAGTCCTCCGTTCAATCCCGGGTTCACGGCAAAACTCGTCAAGGATGGTTCTTTTTTGCGTGAGAGGCTGCTCCAGCTGCTACGACATGCGGATCTCGGAGTCGTGGGTGCCAGCGTTGAGGTGAGTGACCCTCCCGCAGAGATGATTGAGGCGCTTGCCGAGCTGGTAAAGCCGGAGGTGCTTGCCGCCATGCAGGAGCCCGGGTTGAGTATTGCGCTCGAGCACCGAAGCGGAGATCGGGCTGTGCCGATCGAGTGGAGCAATGAGTCCGCTGGTACACAGCGTCTTTTCGCGCTCGCGGGGCCTTGGCTCGACATTGTGGAGAACGGCTTCACTGTCTTCATTGATGAACTCGACGCCAGTTTGCACCCTCTGCTCGTGACGGAACTCCTGCGGCTGCTCTTCTCGTCCAAGACGAACCCCAATGGTGCGCAGGTCGTATTCACCACGCACAATCCTTTCCTACTGGGCAGTTCAGTGCTTCGTCGGGACCAAGTCTGGTTCACAGAGAAGGATGATAAGGGCGCCACACATCTGTATCCGCTCTCGGACTACAAACCGCGCCCACAGGAATCCCGAGTCAACGGCTACCTGGCCGGTCGCTACGGCGCAATACCCATGATTCCGTCGGGGCTGGGACTCTGATGGTTCGCCGGGGCGGTCGAGGCTATCGTCGGTCCAAACCAAGGGTAGAACCCGAGCCTACAATCCTCATCGTCTCAGAGGGCGAGAAGACGGAACCAAAATATCTAGAAGAATTGCGAGGCCGACTACATCTAGTCGCAACTAGAGTTGAGATCCTGAAAGCAGACGGAACAGACCCTAGCAGCATCGTCAATCACGCCGTGGCAAAGCGTGACGAGTGCAAGCAGGCGGCTAAGCGTGGCGAGGGAGTCAAGTACGAAGCCGTTTGGGTAGTGTTTGACTCGGAGCAGCGACTCGGGACTCCCGAACTCGATGCGGTGCTTCGAAGGGCCGCCCAAGAGGGTATCTTCGTCGCCATGAGTGCGCCGTGCTTTGAGTACTGGCTCATTCTGCACTTCGAGTACACGACAGCCTATCTGTGCTCCTGCCTCGAAGCCGAACGCAAACTGAAGCAGCACGTCCCGGACTACGACAAGAGTGACCCGCCGCTCGATGCATTGATGTCGTTGCTGGGGGACGCTGTCAGGAACTCCGTGCTCTGCAGAAGAGAGCAAGACAAAGCGGGTGCGGAGCTGCCTCGAACAGACGTTGACCTGCTCGTCTTGAAGATGAACCGCGCGACCCGACCGCACCATCGATTGTTCGAGTGTAGCGATGAGGATGCGGTTGAATGACCGGGGCTTCACTGACTCGCTGCGCTCGCAGGTCGTTCGTCAACCGCCCAAACTGACGCTTTCACCAGAGTCGCGCCACTGCTGACCGTTCTGCCGTGACGGCCCCTCAGTAGTAGTCGGCTTTGGTCAGCATGGAGTCCATCAGCAGAGGCACCGTCGAGCGAGGGTTGTGGACTTCGAACCCGGTGATGATGAGGCGCCGGTTGGTGATCCACTCGCGAGTCCTGATCGGGAGCACTCGTCCCTCGATGGCGATCAGCGGCTGGCGTGACCTGCCGGCGCGCGCCGCAGAGACCATGAACTCGCTAGGGGTGCGCGCGTTGCTGACGATCGGGCGCGATGACGTGGTGGCGAGGGGGGTGAGGTAGGTCGCGTTCAGAGCGGCGAGAAGCGTCGGAACGTCGGCGGCGCTGTGCCGCGCGAAGGGAATCCCTTCGGCAAGACGGTCGGGGAGCGAGCGTGAGGTTCCCACGAGGATGACTCGGCTGATGCGGCCGCGCTCGGCTGCGAGGAAGTCGGCGACCTCAAGCGCGTGAGCACCGTCGCTGGCCACGAGCACCGGAGCGCGAAGGACTGCGGCCACGGGTGCGACTGCGAGAGCCGAGGTCGTGTCTCCCGAGGCCACGATGAAGACCTCCGTTCCCGCTCCGAGTCCCGTGTGGCGGGCCATCTCGCCAGAAATCGCCGCGTCGGTGTCGCCCGAGATGAACGTGACCTGATCGGTGGCAAGCGAGGAGGCTGTGATGATCGAGCCGGTTACGGTCTGATCAAGCGACCCGTTCACGTCGAGCATGAAGAGTCGCGACGGCGCGAGATCGCGCAGGGCCTCAGCGGTGGCGGTTTCGAGACCGCTTCCGGCCACCAGCAGCATCGGCGCATCGAGTGACGCGGCCAGCGCAGCCGCGCCCGGGAGGCGAGGCGCATCGTCGGCGCGAAGCACGATGGCGCTCGTCGACGATGCGGTGGCGCCGACGCGAGCCACGTTCGCGGCGAACCGCGCTGCCGACGAGCCGCTCACGCGCGGGTGCGTCTGACGAGGTGGGTGCTCCTTCATCCATCGGTCGACACCGGTCGCGATGCTTGCGGCGATACGGCGTCTGAACCACGGCTGCTTGAGCAGGTAGGCGTCGCGGGGATTGGAGATGAACGCCGCTTCGACCAGGATCGCCGGCATGTTCGCCCATCGCAGAACGTAGAAGTCGGTGTATTTCGCCTTGCGGTCCACGAGGCCTGTTCGCCGAATCACTTCGCGCTGGACGATGATGTTCAGCACGCGAGCGCGAGCATCTCTGAGCGCCGAGAAGGTCTCGTACCCACGCACCGAGCGTGAGTCGGCGCCGTTCGCGTGCACGGAGATGAGAAGATCGGCTCCGAGACGGTTCGCGATGTCGGCGCGTGCTTGCAGATCGTCTCTCGGGAAGTCGGGCCAGTAGCCGGTGCGACCGTCTCGGACGTAGTGCCACGTCTTGCTGTGCGCGCGGTAGTTCCACGTGGGGATGTCTCGGAGTTCCACGGCGCGATCCGAGTTCCGGGTCATCACCACGCGGTATCCGCGAGCACGCAGGGCGTCTCGCAGCAGTCGCGCGATCTGGAGGTTCACCGTCTTCTCGCGAAGCCCGTTCGTGTTCGCATGCGAGTACGGACCGCCGTGACCCGGGTCGATCACGATGAGCGGAACGTATGCGCGAGGAGCGACGTCGGGGGTCGAGGTCGGCGGAGCGGCCGGCTCGGGAGTCGGGGTCGTCAGCGTCGCCGGCGGCGGCGTCTCGGTGGTCGCTTCAGCTGCCGAAACACCCAGCCACGCGACGATCAACCCTCCGGCGAGCAGGGCTGCTGTGATCCGACGGCGAACAGGCAAGCTGGCTGTCATGGGAGGGGACCTCGCTGGCCATCGCTGCGGTGTCGCGGGCGAACACGTGGGCACAGTATAGCGCGTGGGAGCGGGATGGCGGGCGAGGAGCGCGACCTTCTCCTCATCTCCCGGCTATGGGTTCCGAAATGCGCGGCAGTCCTCTAGAATGTCTGCACCGGGGCGCGCCTCGAACGCCCGCGACTCGGGGCGAGGCTCGTTGCACCTCATCGGACCAGGCATCGCCGCAGGAATCTCGGCGGAGTGCGCCTGGTCTCGTCGTATCAGGGCTCTGGTGCACGTCTCGGAGATGAAATGTGACTTGCGCCGCGAAGCGGCTGTCGAGAACGCGACCAGGGAGGCAACACCAGTATGGAGATCGAGATCGGACGGGGAAAGACCGCTCGCCGCGCCTACGGATTCGACGATATCGCGATCGTGCCCTCACGTCGTACGCGTGATCCGCGCGACATCGACATCAGCTGGACGTTCGCGTTCAGGGGCCGCGACTACCATTTCCCGTTGCCGGTGCTCGCATCCGCCATGGACGGCGTTGTGGATCCCGGGTTCGCCATCGCGCTGGGCAAGTTGGGTGGCCTCGCGGTTCTGAACCTCGAGGGAATCCAGACCCGCTATGCGGACCCCTCGCCGCAGCTCGACGAGATCGCCTCGTTCGACAAGGAAGAGGCCACCGTCAAGATGCAGACGATCTATGCTGCCGAAGACGTGAAACCTGAGTTGATCACCCAGCGCATCAAAGAGATCAAGGCGGGCGGGGTTCTCGCCGCCGCTTCGCTCACTCCGCAAAACGTCGAGCGCTTCATCGGTCCGGCGATGGACGGTGGACTCGACATTCTCGTGATCCAGGGCACCGTCGTGAGCGCCGAGCATGTCTCGAGCTTCGACAAGCCGCTCGACCTCAACGCCTTCGTCGCGGGGATCGAGATTCCCTGCATCATCGGTGGTTGCTGCAGCTACCAGGGCGCACTGCACCTCATGCGCGCCGGTGCCGTGGGCGCTTTGGTGGGCGTCGGCCCCGGCCACGCGTGCACGTCGCGTCGGGTGCTGGGCATCGGTGTTCCTCAGGCGACCGCGATCGCGGATGCGGCGGCTGCGCGTACCCGCTGCCTTGAAGAGACCGGCCGCTACGCCCACGTCATCGCCGACGGAGGCATGCGCACCGGCGGCGACCTGGCCAAGGCCATCGCAGTTGGTGCCGACGCCGTGATGATCGGCTCACCGCTCGCGGCGGCTTCCGAGGCGCCCGGTCGCGGCTATCACTGGGGCATGGCGACCTTCCACCCGGATCTGCCGCGCGGCACCAGAGTGCGCGCCGGCAGGATCGGTTCGCTCGAACAGATCCTTCTCGGGCCCGCGCACCAGAATGACGGCACGCTGAATCTTCTCGGCGGCCTGCGCACGTCCATGTCGACGTGCGGGTACGAGAACCTGAAGAGCTTCCAGAAGGCCGAGGTGCTCGTCGCGCCGTCGCTCCAGACCGAGGGCAAGCTCCTGCAGAACACCCAGGGTGTCGGGATGGGCCGCTAGGTGTCGGGTCACCATGACGGGCAGCCGGTGGTTCTCGTACTGGATTTCGGCGCGCAGTACGCGCAGCTGATCGCCCGCCGCGTCCGCGAGGCCCGCGTCTACAGCGAGATCGTCCCCTTCGACATCACGGCGGCCGAGGTTCTCGCCCGCAAGCCCGCAGCGCTGATCCTCTCGGGAGGCCCGGCGAGCGTGTATGCCGAGGGCGCGCCTCATGTCGATCCGGCGATTCTCGAGCTGGGCATCCCGGTGCTGGGCTTTTGCTACGGCATCCAGGAGATGGCGCTGCGGCTGGGCGGTGACGTGCCCCGGACCGATATCGGCGAGTACGGCTTCGCCGAGCTCACGGTCACGGATGCCGACAGTCGGCTTCTGGCCGGTGTCACCGAGCGCTCGCAGTGCTGGATGAGCCACCGCGATTCGGTGGGCGTCGTGCCTGCGGGATTCCGGGTCATCGCGCGCACCGGGACCACCGCCGTCGCGGCGATGGAGGACCCCTCGCGCAGGCTCTACGCGACGCAGTTCCACCCGGAGGTCGCCCACACTGAGCACGGTCAGCGCATCATCACCAACTTCTTGCACGACATCGCCGACATCCCGGCCACATGGACGATGCTCAACATCATCGAAGACGCCGTTGACACGATTCGAGAGCGAGTCGGGTCAGACCACGTGATCTGCGGCCTGTCGGGCGGCGTGGACTCGAGCGTGGTGGCGGCGCTGCTGCATCGCGCCATAGGTGACCAGCTCACCTGCGTCTTCGTCGACCACGGCATGATGCGCCTGAACGAGGCCGAGCAGGTCGTCCACACGTTTCGCGACACCTTCCACGTGAACCTCGTGCACGTCGAGGCCGAGGAGCGCTACCTCACGCTGCTGGCAGGCGTCGATGACCCGGAGCTCAAGCGCCGCATCATAGGCGAGGAGTTCTGGCAGATCTTCTTCGAGGAGGCCACCCGACTCGACGGTGTGAAGTGGCTCGCGCAGGGCACGCTCTACCCGGATGTCATCGAGTCCGGCAACAAGCACGCCGCGAAGATCAAGAGCCACCACAACCTGATCCCGTTTCCGGAAGGCGTGCACTTCGATCTGATCGAGCCGCTCAGGGCGCTGTTCAAAGACGAGGTCCGCGCGGTTGGCTCTGAGCTGGGTCTGCCTGACGAGATCGTGCACCGTCAGCCGTTCCCGGGCCCGGGTCTTGCCGTGCGGATCATCGGCGACATCACTCACGAGAAGCTGGAGAAGCTTCGCCGGGCCGACGCGATCGTGCGCGAGGAGATCAGCGGCTGGGACACCGGACGAGAGGTGTGGCAGTACTTCGCCGTTCTCCCCGACATCAAGTCCGTGGGAGTCATGGGCGACGAGCGCACCTACGAGAACCCCATCATCATCCGCGCGGTGGCCTCGGCTGACGCCATGACCGCTGACTGGGCTCGGTTGCCGCACGACCTGCTCGCCAAGATGAGCAACCGCATCATCAACGAGGTCGACGGCATCAACCGCGTCGCCTACGACATCACGAGCAAGCCTCCCGGCACGATCGAGTGGGAGTAGCAGGGGCGTGGCGACGATCCATCTCGCAGGCGGGTGTTTCTGGGGAGTCGAGAAGTACATGGCTTCGGTTCGCGGCGTGCTCAACGCCGAGGCGGGCTACGCTAACGGTGACACCGACTCGCCCACGTACAGGGATGTGAGTTCGGGCCGCTCCGGCTACACCGAGACGGTGCGGATCGACTACGACCCGGCGGTGGCGCCGCTGCCGTTCCTGCTGGATCTCTTCTACAAGGCCATCGACCCCACTTCGCTCAACCGTCAGGGCAACGATGTGGGCACGCAATACAGAAGCGGCATCTATTACTCCGACCCGGCCGACCGCGAGGTGATCGAGCGCTCGCTCGCGCACCTGCAGACGCGCTACGACAAACGGATCGCCATCGAGGCGAAACCACTGACGAGCTACACGCCTGCCGAGGAGTACCACCAGGACTACCTCGACAAGAACCCCGATGGGTACTGTCACATCGGCCCGCAGCTCTTTCGGGACGCCGCTGCCGCGGAGCCGGACGCGGGGGACAAGTGACCGCCTGCGATGCTCGTCGCACCACTTCGGCGCATCGCGTGCGATAATCGCAAAACCGCCATGCGGGTTTTCCGCATACGACGTGATGAAGGGGGTGCGCCATGACGGACTCCAATTCCGACGCCCAAGCGAAGATCGCCCAGATTCGTTCCAGGATCGACGCGATCGACTGTCAGCTCGTCAAGCTCTTGAACGAGCGCGCGCAGTGCTCACTCGATATCCGCGCGCTCAAGCCCGCGGCGCACTGGGGACTCTATGACCCCAAGCGCGAGGAGGAGATCTTCACCAACGTCGCCGCCTGCAACGACGGACCTCTGTACGGCGACGATCTGCGCGAGATATATGAGGCTATCCTGCAGGTGGCCAAGGAGATGAGGGGCTGATGGGCGCGCACAACGCCGACGCCATCGGCGCTGTGACACGCGGCGACGCGTGCACGATCATCGCGGGACCGTGCTCGGTCGAGAGCCTTGAGCAGATGCGCGCGGTCGCGGCCACGCTGTCAGAGCTGGGCATTCGGGTCATGCGCGGAGGCGCGTACAAGCCGCGCACCTCGCCGTTCTCGTTCCAGGGTCTCGAAGAAGAGGGCCTCATCATGATGCGTGAGGCGGCCGACGAGTACGGTCTGCTCGTGGTCACAGAGGTCACGGACTCCGCGCACGCCGAGAAGATCCACGAGTACGCGGACATCCTCCAGATAGGCACTCGCAACATGGCCAACTTCAGCCTGTTGCGCAAAGTGGGCGAGGTCAGCGCTGACAGCGGCAAGCCGGTGGTGTTCAAGCGCGGCATGGCGGCCACGATCGAGGAGTGGCTGCAGGCGAGCAACTACATCACCATGAACGGCAACGAGAACGTGATCCTTTGCGAGCGAGGCATCCGCACGTTCGAGAGCGCGTATCGCTTCACGCTCGACATCACGGCCGTGCCGGTCGTACACAACCTCTCGTTGCTGCCGATCATCGTGGACGTGTCGCATCCTGCGGGACGCGCGGACCTGGTTCCTGCGATGAGTCGTGCGGCGGTGGCCGTCGGCGCCGACGGCATCATGGTCGAGGTGCACCCGAACCCGCGCGAGGCCCTGTGCGACGGACCCCAGTCGCTCGATCTCGACCAGCTGCGCTCGCTCGTGGGCGAGCTGGCGCGCGTCGCGGCATCGGTGGACAAAGTGATCGCGTAGGCCGCCGGTTCACACACATCGAACTGTTGAGAGGGTCGGCGAAAGCCGACCCTTTCGCGTGCTACACTACGCCGCCATGAAACTGGACCTCACCTCACTGAACCCCGCCCAGCGCGAAGCCGTCGAGACGACCGACGGCCCGCTTCTGGTGCTCGCAGGAGCCGGATCCGGCAAGACCCGGGTGCTCACCTTCCGCATCGCACACCTTCTCGGGGATAAGGGCGTGAGCCCTCACGAGATCCTCGCCATCACCTTCACGAACAAGGCCGCGGCCGAGATGCGCGCGCGACTGGGTAGGCTCCTTGGCGAGATGGGCGTGCGCTTCAGTCCGCGCTCGATGTGGGTGCTCACGTTCCACGCGATGTGCGTGCGCTTGTTGCGCGCCGACGCCGAGCGCATCGGCTTCACCGCGAACTTCACGATCTATGACGATGACGACAGCAAGCGGCTGGTCCGCTCGGTCATGACCGAGCTCGAGATCAGCGACAAGACGTATCCCGTCAACGGCATCCGCAACCGCATCTCAAGCGCGAAGAACGACCTCGTGGGGCCGCTGGCCTACGAGGCGCGGGCCAAGATGCCGCTCGAGAAGGTGACCGCGAAGGTCTACGCGCGTTACCAGCAGCGGCTGAAGTCCTGCAACGCGATGGACTTCGACGACCTTCTCGTCAATGCTCATGTGCTGCTCGCCGAGCATCCGGACGTGCTGGCCGCCTACCAGCAGCGCTTCCGCTACATCAGCGTCGACGAGTACCAGGACACGAACCACACGCAGTACGCGATCACGAACCTGCTCGCCGGTGCGAGCCGAAATCTCATGGTCGTGGGCGATGATGACCAGTCGATCTACTCGTGGCGTGGCGCCGACATCACGAACATCCTGGAGTTCGAGCGCGACTACCCTGAGGCCAAGGTCGTCAAGCTCGAGGAGAACTACCGCTCGACGGTGCGCATCCTCATGGCGGCGAACGCCGTGGTCGCAAAGAACGTCAACCGCAAGCCCAAGACGCTGTTCACGAGCAACGCCGAGGGCGAGAAGATCGCGAGTTATCTCGCAAGCGACGAGCGCGATGAGGCGAGATTCGTCGCCGCCGAGATCGAGCGGGTCACGCGCGCGGAGAACCGGCGCTACTCCGACGTGGCCGTCTTCTACCGCACCAACGCGCAGTCGCGCTCGCTTGAAGACGCACTTCTGCGTGCGGGGGTGACCTATCGGATCATCGGCGGCACGCGCTTCTTCGACCGCGCCGAGATCCGCGACGTGACGGCGTACCTCAAGGCGCTCGTGAACCCGGCCGACGAGGTCTCACTCAGGCGCATCATCAACACGCCGAAGCGCGGCATAGGCGACACCACTGTCGAGAAGGTCGTCCACCACGCCCGCGAGCGGCGCATCGGCCTTCAAGACGCGCTGCGCGAGGCGGCCGGCGCGGAATGGCTCAACGCCGGCACGCGCGCGCGACTGGCCTCGTTCACGGCGCTCCTCGACGAGATGCGCGCTCTAGAGGGTAACCTGCGCGACCTCGTTGAGATGGTCGTGGAGAAGAGCGGCATCATCACCACCTACGAGCTCGAGCACACCGACGAGGCTCGCGGTCGCGCCGAGAACGTGCGCGAGTTCCTCACGGTCGTCTCGGAGTTCGCGGCCTCGCACGAGGAGCCCGACCTGCCCGCGTTCATGGAGTGGCTCGCGCTGCGCACCGATCTGGATAGTCTTGACGAGGGTGGCGAGGACTACGTGACGCTGATGACCGTCCACACCGCCAAAGGCCTCGAGTTCCCCGTTGTCTTCGTCACGGGCCTTGAGGAGTCGATCTTCCCTCACGCGAACTCGGCTCACGAGCCCGACGGGCTTGAGGAGGAGCGCAGGCTCGCCTACGTCGCGATCACGCGCGCTCGCGAGAGGCTCTATCTGACGCACGCGCACTCGCGTTCGATATTCGGCTCGACTCAGCACAACCCCGCCAGCCGCTTCATCGGTGAGATACCCGCCGAGCATCTCGAAGCCTCCGGTGTCGGCTCGAGTGGTTACAGCGGCACCGGGTGGGAGAAGCGAGGCGACCGCCGGGGCACGTTCGGCCACGGTGCGGCCGCAGAGCGACCCACGGGCCGGGTCTTCGGCGGCGGCGCGCCACTAGCGCAGCGTCAGGCGGGTCAACCACAACCTGCGGCGCCCGAGAGCTTCTCGGTAGGCGACACGGTGGACCACAAGACCTTCGGGCGAGGACGCGTCGTAGACATCACCGGCGACCAGCTTTCCATACGTTTCGAGCGCACAGGCGAGACGAAGAGACTCCTGGTCGGGTACGCTCCTCTCGTGAGGATCAAGCAGTAGCAACCAGGAGGACCGCCGTGGGCCCCGTTCTCGTGTTCGGTCACAGGAATCCCGACAACGACAGCATCTGTTCGGCTGTCGCCTACGCGCACCTGAAGAACATCACCGACGCCGACAACGTCTACGTGCCGGTGCGGCTTGGCGCGGTGCCGGATGAGACGCGCTGGGTCTTCGAGCGCTTCGGAGTCGAGCTCCCGGCCCAGATCGCTCACGTCCACACCCGGGTGCGCGATGTGATGACCCACGAGGTCGTCACGATCGCTCCGGACGAACCGATGCTCACCGCCGGTCGTCGCATGCGCAAGCGCAACGTGCGCGCTTTGCCGGTCGTCGCTGCTGACGGGCAGGTCGTGGGGCTCGTGAGCCAAAGGATGCTCGCCGAGCGCTACATCGAGGAGACCGAGATCGCGGGGTTCTCGGAGATGCCGGTATCCGTCGGGCGACTCGCCCGCGTGCTTGATGGCGAGATCCTCGTCGGTGAACCTGATGCATCGATTTCCGGAAACGTGCTGATCGGTGCTGCCGAGCCCGAGACGATGGTGGCCCGTATCACGCCGGGCGACGTCGTGATCCTGGGCGATCGTGTCCGCAGCCAACCCATGGCTCTTCATGCCGGTGCGGCATGTCTCATCGTCACGACGGGTTCGCGACCGGCCGATGAGGTCTTGGGTATCGCGCGCGAGCGTGGTGCTGCGGTGATCGTGACCGCGCACGATACCTACTCGGCGGCGCGGCTCGTCTCGCTCAGTCAGGCCGTGGGCGACCTGATGGAGACCGATGCGCTCACGGTCGGGCCCGAGACGCTGCTTTCCGAGGCGGCCGAAGACCTCTTGACCAGCGTGCATCGCGAGGCGGTCGTCACTGATTCAGCCAATCGCGCCATTGGGATCCTCACCCGCACGAACATCGCGCGCGGACTCAGACGACGGGTCGTGCTGGTCGATCACAACGAGGCGTCTCAGTCCGCGCAGGGAATCGAAGACGCGCAGGTCGTCGAGATCGTCGACCACCATCGAGTCGGCGACATCCAGACCGCGGGCCCGATCCTGTTCCTGAACCTGCCGGTGGGCTCGACCGCGACCATCGTGGCCGAGCGCTTCCGGATGCTTGACGTCGAGCCGCCCGTGGCGATCGCGGGAATCCTGCTCGCCGCCGCGTTGACCGACACGGTGCTTCTCAAGTCCCCAACCACGGCCCCGCTCGATCGCGAGATCGTGGAGCGCTTGTCAGCCATCGTCGGAGTCGATCCGATGGAGTTCGGCATGGACGTCTTTCGCTCTCGCTCGCGAGGAGAGACGTTGAGCGCTGAGAGGGTCGTGCGCGCCGACCTGAAGGAGTACCGCTTAGGTGATCTGACCGCCGCGATCGCCCAGTACGAGAGCGTCGATCTGGCTGAGCTCATGAGCCATGCTGACGAGATACGCGGATCGATGGAGGCTCTGCGCGAATCGCGAGGCTACGATCTGGTGCTGTTGATGGCCACTGACATCGTTCGCGAGGGATCCGAGATCTTCGCGGTTGGGAAGATGAGGCTCGTTGAGCGCGCGCTGGGTGTTTCGCTCGCCAGCGGTAGCGCGTGGATGCCCGGCGTGCTTTCGCGCAAGAAGCAGATCGCCGCACGCTTGGTCGAGGCCTCCGCGTCGTGAGTCGGCGTCGAGGGCCCGTCTGGGTTGCAGCGGGCGCGCTGTTCGCGGGCTTCGTCGCGCTGGTCGTGACGCACGACTCCGGTTCCGTCGCATCACTCGACGCTGGTGTGCGTGGTGTGACCCTCGGGTTGCGCTCGGCCGACTTCACGGTCGTGATGCGGGTCGTGACCGACAGTGCGGGCACCATCGCGATCACGCTTGTGACCGCGCTGCTCGCGGGCGTGCTCTTCTGGATCGGCCGTCGGCTCGATGCGGCGAAGGTCCTCATCACCGTGGCCGGAGGAATGGTGCTCTCGACGGTGTTCAAGGCGATCGTGGGCCGCGCCCGCCCGTCTATCGATGGCATGTTGATCGCGTTGCCCGACACGGCCAGCCTGCCCTCCGGGCACTCGATGGCGAGTCTGTGTCTTGGGGCGGCGCTTGTGATGGGTGCGCTCTCGTCAGCGACACCGGTTCTCGCACGGGGTATCGCCATCGCGATCGTCTTGACCTGGGTCGTCGCCGTGGGGTTCTCGCGGGTCTATCTGGGGGTGCACTGGCCGAGCGACGTGCTCGCGTCGTGGCTGCTCGGTGGCGCGTGGCTGGTGGTCGTGTGCGGCTACGGACGTCGACCGTCGGTCAGATAGCTCGCGGGAGGCTCAGCGTGAACGTCGAGCCCTCGTCGGGTGCCGATGTCAGCGTCACGCTTCCGCCGGCCCGCTCGGCGACGTGGCGCACGAGCGCCAAACCCAGCCCGGTACCGCCGGCATCGCGGGAGCGGCCCCGGTCTACTCGGTAGAAGCGCTCGAAGATCCTGGACTGGTGTGCGAGATCGATGCCCGGTCCGGTATCGGTGACAGCGATCCTGACTGCGGCCTCTGTGACGGCGACGCTCACGTGGACCGAGCCGTGCTCGGTGTAGCTGATCGCGTTGTCGAGCAGGTTGTCCAGCGCGATGGCCACGTCGGTCGCATCCGCGTGGACGAACACGTCACCACCGCGAACCACGTCCATGTCAACGCTCAGTGCAAGACCCTTGCGAGCTGCGGCCGGGCGGTGCGACATGAGCGCCCGATCCAGTGCCTCTCGGATGTCTGCCATCGCATCATCGGAAGCGGTCGACTCCAGGCGTGACAGGTCGAGCAGGTCGCTGACCAGGTACTGGAGGCGCTCGGTCTCGGCCTCGATCTGCCGCGTGAATGAGAGCGACAGCTCCGCATCGCCGTCGACGGCGGCGGATTCGGCCGCCTGAGCGAGCAGTCGGATGCCGGACGTGGGTGTCTTGAGCTCGTGGCTCGCGTTCGCCACGAAATCGCGGCGTACGCTGTCGAGACGCGTGCGCTCGGTGATGTCGGAGATCACGACGATCGAGCGATCTTGAGATGCGCCGGAATCGAGAGGTCTGACCACGAGCCTGAAGGCGAGTCCGGTCGGGTCAGGCGCCAGATCGAGCGAGACGACGCTCGTCGACCCACGCGCCTCGTCAAGTGCGCTCGCGAGCGGGCCCGGCAGGTGCGCGTCGCGCAGGAGCGCGCCCTCCCAGCCGCCTTCCGGTGCGCGAAACATCCGATCGGCCTGCCGGTTCGCCACCAAGACGACGCCCTTCTCCACGACGAGCACCGTGTCGGCGAGTCCGTCGAGCGTCGAGCGCAGCGTACGGCGTTCGGTCTCAAGGGCCTCCAGCCGCGCTTGCACCTGCGAGCGCAGTTCAGAGAGCGATCGGGCGAGGTCGGCCAGATCGCTCGGCATCTCGGGAACCGGCACGGCCAGGTCGCCCGCGGCCATGCGGCGGGCGGCGAAAGTGAGATCGCGCACGGGAGCGGCCGCCGCTCGGGCCGCAGCGACCGAGACCGCCGCCGCGACCGCAAGCGCGAACGCGAGCAGCCACAGACCGAAGCGCCGGGAGCTCGCCGCGATCTCTTCGATCTCAGAGAGCGGTTGCGCGACCCGCAGCACAGCGCGCGTGTCTTGGATGGTCGTGGGAACGGCGACGTAGAGCTCCTCGATACCTGTGATCCGCGAGACGCGCTTCTCGATGCCGGTCTCACCGCGCAACGCGGCGATGACCTCGGGCTTGCGGGACTGGTTCCCCGCAACGTCGACAGCGACCTGTGAGTCGGCGAGCACCGTGCCGTCAGTGTCGATGATCGTGAGTTGCAGGTCGGTGTGCGCGACGAGATCGCGTGCCAGCTCCGCGACGTCGCCTCCCGATCGCTTAGCGACCAGTGCGGCGCCCTGTGCGACGACCGTGAGGTTTCTCTCCTGCCTGCGAAGGGCCGCATCGGTGAGCGGGCCGTACAGCGACCAGAGCCACGCTGCGGCGAACACGGCGGCGACGAGCAGGTAGCCGACGATGAGGCGCGCGAGCAGCGAGAAGCCGAATCGGTGTAGGCGCGTCACGAGGCAAGCCCTTCATGGTCCTTGCGGAGGGGCTCGAACCGATATCCCAAGCCGTGAACGGTGTGTATGTAGACGTATTCGGAAGGGTCCTCGATCGCTTGGCGCACTCGCCGGACATGTACGTCGATCGTGCGCGACGACGGGAGGTGATCGTAGCCCCAGACCTCCTCGGCGAGCATCTGGCGTGTGCACAGGCGGCCAGGCCGTTTCGCCAGCGCGAGTAAGAGCTGGAACTCCTTCAGTCGAAGGCGAGCAGGTCTTTCGCCCACCGAGACGCGGAAGGACGCCGGTTCGATGATGAGATCGCCGACCTCGAGTGTCCGGCTGTCAGCGAGCGTCTCGCGGGCGCGCACGCGGCGCAGGTTGGCCCGCACCCGCGCAAGCAACTCCTCCATGGAGAAGGGCTTCGTGATGTAGTCATCGGCCCCGGCATCGAGGCCTTTGACCTTGTCGCGCTCTGTATCGAGCGCGGTCACCATGATGATGGCGACATCGCGGCCGGTGGCGCGCAATCGTTCGGCCACCTCGTATCCGTCCATTCCGGGCAACATGAGGTCGAGCAACACGAGGTCCGGATCGCTCTCTTCTGCGGTAGCGAGCCCGGCGGGTCCGTCTGCAGCTGAACGTACATCGAATCCAGCTCTTTTCAGGGCGTATTCGACCGTCTGGCGGATGATGGGGTCGTCTTCGACGACGAGTATGGTCGACATGGATGCCTCCGGTGGTCGCCAACATCCCCATCATGCCACGTGATGCAGCGTTCGTGAGCCTCTTTCACATACGTTTCACATTGACCTCCAGAAGTTAACCGCTGTGTAACCAATTGCGCTCGCAGTACCCGTAGCATCACTGTCGGATTCGTTTTCACTTCGACGCGACATATCAGACGTGAAGGGGAGTGGCAGTGAAGGTGCAGAGGTTGATCACGTTCTCGCTCGTGGCGGTGCTCGCAATCGCGCTGGCGGGGTGTGGTGGGAAGACCGGCGAGACATCAGACAGCGATGTCTCCGGCTCGATCCGCATCGAAGGGTCTGACACCATGGTCAATCTCGCCAATGGCTGGCGAGAAGCGTTTGAAGAAGTCAATCCCGACGTCATGATCTCGATCAAGGGTGGCGGCACGGGAACGGGCGTCGCCGCGATCATCAACGGTACGGTCGATTTCGCGAACGCGTCACGCGAGGTCAAAGACGAGGAGAGGGTCGAGGCCGAAGGCAGAGGCACCAACTTCGTCGAGACCGAGGTGGCCAAGGACGGCATCGCGGTGGTCATTCACCCCTCTAACGCCGTCAAGGGTCTTACGCTCGAGCAGCTGGGCCAGATATATCGCGGTGAGATCGTGAACTGGAAGAATGTCGGCGGCGCTGATGCCCAGATCGTGTTGCTCTCGCGCGACAGCGCCTCCGGTACCTACGAGTTCTTCAAGGAAGCGGTTGTTGGCAAGGAGAAGGAGTACTCAAGGGCGACGAAGCTCCTGGCTTCGACGCAAGGGATCGTCGATGAGACCAAAGCAAATCCCAACGCGATCGGCTATGTCGGTCTCGGGTTCATCACTCCCGATCTCAAGGTCGTCGAGATCGATGGTGTCGCCGCGTCGATCGATACCGCCCTGGATGGCAGCTACCCGTTGTCTCGTGGACTCTACATGTACAGCAACGGTGAGCCCACTGGCGTGATGCGGACCTACCTCGATTGGATTCTCGGCCCTGACGGACAGGCTATCGCCACGGAGCTCGGGTTCGTTCCCGTTGCCAAGTAGGCGCTGATGACAGACGTCTCTCTTGCGAGACGGCGCAACGGTCGCCCGTCGATCAGGCGGGCGGCCGAAAACGTCGTCACGAGAATCATCCACCTGTCAGGACTCGCGGCGGTCATCATACTCGGCGCGATCACTGTGTTCCTGGCGCTCAATTCGGTTCGAGCGCTACGTGACGTTGGCATCTTCGACATGCTCGCCGGCTCTGACTGGTTCCCCACGAGCCACAACGCGTCCTATGGTTTCCTCCCGGCGATCACCGGATCACTGTGGGTCACGGCGGTCGCGCTGGTGCTGTGTGTTCCGCTGGGACTCGCCGCAGCGATCTACATATCTGAGTTCGCGAAGGGTCGAATCAAGGACATCGCCAAGTCCGTGATCGAGTTCCAGGCGGCGGTTCCGTCGGTCGTCTTGGGCCTGCTCGGCATCTATTTGCTCGTGCCGCGTTTCAGAGTCTGGCTCGGACTCGACACGGGGCTCACGGCGTTCACGGCCGGTATCCTCGTTGGGATCATGGCTCTGCCGACCCTCATCTCCATCGCTGAGGATGCCCTGCATGCTGTGCCGGCGGACCTGCGCACGGGCTCACTCGCGCTTGGCAACACCCGTTGGCAGACGACGTTCAAGGTCGTCTTGCCCGCTGCTTCGAGCGGAATCTTCGCAGCGGTCATGCTCGCCTTGGGGCGAGCCATCGGTGAGACGATGGTCGTGCTCATGCTCGCGGGCAACGCGGGCATCATCCTCGCGACGCCTTTCGTGTCGGCCCGCACCATGCCGGGGACCATCGCAGGCGAGATGGCCGAGGTCGTCCAAGGGGGCGAGCACTACTCGGTGCTGTTCGCGATGGCACTCGTTCTGTTCGTCATCACCTTCGCGGTGAATCTCGTCGCCGACGTGGTTCTCGAACGCCAGCGCAGGAGGTGGCGTCGATGAGCCGTCTGCGAGTCAAGCAGGCCCGCGCGATCGAGGCCGTCGCGAAGTTCGTGACAGGTGCCGCCACCCTGACCGTGTTGAGTGTGGTCGTCTTCGTTCTCGGCTTCATCCTGTATCAGGGGGCCGGTTCGATCAGTTGGGAGTTCCTCACCGATCGTCCACGGGGCAACATGACGGCGGGCGGCATCTGGCCGGCTCTGTACGGGACCATGCTGCTCACGTTCTACACCGCGCTTTTCGCGCTTCCGGTTGGTGTGATGGCGGGCATATATCTGGCGGAGTACGCCAAGAAGAACCGTTTGACGAGGATCATGCGGTTGGCGATCGCGAACATGGCGGGCGTCCCCTCGATCGTCTACGGGCTGTTCGGCCTCGCGGTCTTCGTGCTCGCGATGGGTCTTGGCCGATCCGTCATCGCCGGTTCGCTCACTTTGGCGTGTCTGACCCTGCCGGTCATCATCACCGCCACGGAAGAGGCTCTCAATCAGGTGCCGCGTGACCTGCGGCAGGCCGCCCTCGCGTTGGGGGCCAGCAGGCTGTCGACCATTCTTCGTGTGGTTCTACCGGCGGCGGCACCCGGCATCGTCACCGGGTCGATTCTCGGTCTGTCCCGGGCAGCCGGTGAGACCGCCCCCATCCTCGTGACAGCGGTCGCGTTCTACGCGCCGATCCCGAAGACCGCGTTCGAGCCGACGATGGCTCTCCCGTATCACCTCTACATCATGGCCACACAGGCGCCGAAGCCGGCTCCTGACATCGTCTGGGGCACGGCGCTCGTTCTTGTAGCCGGGGTCAGCATCATCAACGTCGCCGCGGCAACGTGGCGCGCACGCCAAAGGAGACGGATCAGATGGTAGACGCGGCACTCGGGTCGTTCGAACTCACGAATGTCTCAGTGAGCTATGGGCGCGAAACGGCGGTGGCCGGGGTGAGCATGAGTATCGAGCCCTGCTCGGTCACGGCGCTCATAGGTCCGTCCGGTTGCGGGAAGTCAACGCTCCTGCGCTGCCTGAATCGCATGAACGATGAGATCGGGGGCGTCACCGTTGGTGGGCGGATACTGCTTGATGGAGTCGATATCTACGACCGCACGGTCGATCCCGTGGAGCTGCGCGTCCGCGTGGGGCAGGTGTTTCAGAAGCCGAATCCCTTCCCCATGTCGATCTATGACAACGTCGCGTTCGGTCCGCGCACCCACGACAGGCTGTCGAGAAGCCAGCTCGATGACCTCGTGCAGGAATCGCTTGAGCGCGCAGCGCTTTGGACCGAAGTCAAGAAGTCACTGAAGAAGCACGCTTTCGAGTTGTCCGGTGGCCAGCAGCAGCGGCTGTGCATCGCGCGAGCGCTCGCCACCAAGCCTGAGGGGTTGCTGATGGACGAGCCCGCTTCAGCGCTCGACCCGATCTCCACCCAGTTGATCGAGGACACGATCAGTGAACTCAAGAACAGCGTGACCATCGTCATCGTCACCCACAACATGCAGCAGGCGGCTCGCATCTCGGACCGGACGGCGTTCATGCTTCGCGAGTCGATGGATCGCCCGGCCGAGCTCATTGAAGTCGGTGACACGAAGACGATGTTCACAAACCCCCACGACAAGCGTACCGAGGCCTATATCACCGGGCGTTTCGGGTAGCGTTCGGCCTCGGAAACGCCAGAACGCGCCTGAGGGGGGTAGGCGCGTTCTGTCTAGTTCTGAGGGGCGTTCCCCGCCCGAGGGGGAGGGTGGACGGGTCGCCCAGCTCTTGCTCAACAAATAGCAACGTGCATGCCATCTCCTGACGAGCAAAGTATGATTTCTCGGAGGAACTGCATATTCCAGATAGGTGCTGCTGATTCAGCTCGTGCTCGAGCCGTAGGAGGCTGTGATGGTCCGCGTCATCCAGGCCGGTGGTGCGCCACTTGCGCAGGTTCACTCCGGAGTGGACAGTCCGCTGATCGCCTTCGCTCTGCACAGTGGGCACAGCGTACGGCCGGGGCTGGAAGCGCATCTTCGCCTCGGTGAGGACGAGCGCCTCCGTGAGGAGGATCCCTTCACGACGCTGATGGCCCCTTGTGACATGCGCCTCGTCGAGGTGCTTCGCTCTCGGTTCGAGGTTGACCTGAACCGTCCTCGGGAACGGGCGGTCTACGTCGGTCCGTCAGACGCGTGGGGGCTTTCGGTGTGGAACGGTGCGCTTCCCGAGGCGCAGAAGCGGATCTCGCTATCCACCTACGACGCCTTCTACGACGAGACCAGATGCGAGCTGGAGCGACTTCAGACCGCTCACGGTAGGTTCGTGGTGCTTGACCTGCACAGCTACAACCATCGCCGCGACGGTGCTGATCGGTTGCCGGCGGATGCGGCGGCGAACCCGGAGGTGAATCTCGGGACACGTCACATCGATCGAGATCGTTGGGCGCCCGTGGTGGATGCTTTCATGGAGTCTTTGGGCCAGCACGGACTCGACGTGCGCGAGAACGTCAAGTTCGGCGGAGGCCATCTCGCCCAGTGGGTGGCGCAGATGTTTCCGGAGGTGGGTTGTCCTCTCGCCATCGAGTTCAAGAAGACCTTCATGGACGAGTGGACCGGCGAGCCCGACTTCGCGAGGATCACGTCGCTGCGCGGCGCACTGAGCGCCGCTGCCGTCGCGGTCGAAGATGCACTCTCAGCGCTGCGCTGAGCATTTCTCGCCAGAGCGCCTATCGAAACTCAGTCCGGCGGTGCATACTGTTTCGGTTTGAGCCTTCAGAGCCGTACGTCATGAAAGGTCTGTGCACCGGTATGAGAATCGGATTCCTCGTCAATGACATCGCTACCGAGCAACCGGGGTACTCGACGACCCGTCTTGCCATGGCTGCGATCAACGCCGGCCACGAGGCCTGGGTCATGACCCCCGGCGACTTCGCTTATGACACCGACGAGATGGTGCGTGCCCGAGCGCGTCATGCGCCGAAGGACAAGTACGCTACCGGCGCCGCGTATCTCTCGGGCCTTCGCGGCAAGAGCCACCGGACGCGCCGCATCACCGTTGACGACCTTGACGTGCTGATGCTCAGAAACGATCCGGCGCAAGACGTCGATGAACCGTGGCGTCAGAAAGCGGGTATCGATTTCGGACGTATCGCGATGCGCAACGGCGTCATCGTCTTGAACGATCCGAACGGTCTGGCCAAGGCGATGAACAAGATGTACTTCCAACTGTTCCCTGAAGAGGTCCGTCCCAGGACGGTCATCACGCGCGATCGCGACGAGATCAAGGAGTTCGTGAAGTCCGAGGGGGGTCGCGCCGTGCTCAAGCCCCTGCAGGGTAGTGGGGGCAAGGGCGTCTTCCTCGTCGACCACGCCTCGAACAAGAACCTGAATCAGATGATCGATGCGTTGACTCGCGACGGATACGTGATCGCGCAGGAGTATCTCGAAGAAGCCGAGCAGGGGGATACGCGACTGTTCATGCTCAACGGGCGCCCGTTGCGCTACAAGGGCCACTACGCCGCCTTCCGGCGGATTCGGCAGGGTGACGACGTTCGCTCGAACGTGCAGGCGGGGGGAGCGATCGCGGCTGCCACCATCACCGAGCGCGATCTGCGCATCGCCGAGATCGTCCGACCCAAGCTCGTCGCAGACGGCATGTTCCTCGTGGGACTCGACATCGTCGGGGACAAACTCATGGAGGTCAATGTCTTCTCGCCCGGCGGACTGGGAAGCGCTCAGACCTTCGAGAAGGTGAATTTCGCAGTGCCGATCATCGGCGCGCTGGAGCGCAAAGTCGATTACTCGATGTTTTACAGGCGGCGTTTCTCCAACGTGCAGATGGCCACGCTGTAGCAAGATCTCGCGATCGCCGTCAGCGACCGGTCTCGAGCCACTGCCGGACCGCCGCTTCGACGCCGTCGAGTCCCGCATCGACGACCGAATCGAATCTCACCGGGGCTTCGTCCAGATCGGCAAGGGCCTGCGGGACTCGCGCTGCCTTGGGCGCGAGCGCGTGGATTCTCGTGAGCAGCTCTGTGCCGGAAAGCCCGGCGTAAGCCGCGGGGAGCGGTGCGTCGTAGGCCAAGTCGAGCAGGGCTTTAGCCACGTCGGTGCCGAACTTCGCCCAGTGCGCGGTCGAGACGACCAGCATGGGGTTCTCGCCGCGGGTGCGCTCTGCGACCTCCCATGCCACCGCGGTGTGAGGGTCGAGCAGGTAGCCCGTCTCGTCATAGACCCGCTTGATGGTGGCGAGGGAGTCGTCGTTGGTGACGTACTCGCCCCAGAACAGCTCGCGCACGGCGGCGAAGGTGTCGTGATCGACGTGGAAGCGACGTTTCTCGGAAAGGTCGGCCATCCACTCGCGCACGCGCTCGGGGCCCGCCAGGTGGAAGAGCAGCCGCTCGAGGTTCGATGAGACGAGGATGTCCATCGAGGGCGAGGGAGTCGTCACGAAGCGGCGGTCCGAGATGTCGTAGACACCGGTCGCGATGAAGTCGGTGAGCACGTTGTTCTCGTTGGAGGCGCAGACAAGCCTGCCGATCGGGACGCCTATGAGGCGCGCGTAGTAGGCGCCCAGGATGTTTCCGAAGTTGCCGGTCGGCACACACACGTCCATGGGTTCGCCGGCCTTCACCCCGCCGCCTGACACCATGTCTGAATACGCGCTCACGTAGTAGACGATCTGGGGCAGCAGTCGTCCCCAGTTGATCGAGTTCGCCGAGGACAGAGTGAGGCGGCCCGTCTCATGGAGCCATGCGGTGAACGCATCGTCTTCGAACGCGGATTTGACCGCGCTTTGGCAGTCGTCGAAGTTGCCTCTCACGCTGAACACGCCCACGTTGGCGCCACGCTGCGTGACCATCTGCGCGCGCTGGATGTCGGAGACGCCGTCTACCGGGTAAAAGACGATGATTGAGGTGTGCGCCCTGTCGGCGAAACCCTCGAGCGCGGCTTTTCCCGTGTCGCCGCTGGTGGCAACGAGCACGAGAATGTCGTCTTGGAGCTCATCGCGCTGCTGCTGGGCCTCCACTCCTTCACTGAAGAAGAGCGGCATGCACTGCAGGGCCATGTCTTTGAAGGCGCTGGTGGGGCCGTGCCACAGCTCGAGCACGTGTATGTCGGCGGTGACCTCTTCGACGGGAGCGACTCGCTTGTCATCCCACTGCTCGCCGTAGGCCGCTCGCATGAGCATGTCGACCCGGTCGGCATCCAGGTTCACGCCGAAGCGCGAGAAGACCGCGGCAGCGCGCTGCCAGTAGGGCTTGTCGCGAAACGAGAGGATCTCTTCGAGGCTGAACGCGGGAAGACCGACGGGTACGTAGAGCCCGCCGCCGGGAGCGATGCCTTGTACGACGACATCAGTGAACAGAGCGCGGCCGTCGCTTCGGCCGCGTGTGTCCGTGTAGTGGGTGACTTTGTTCATGTGGCGCATGATACCCGAGAGTGCTTGAGCCTTGTCTCGGATGCTACGCTTCTCGCGATACGTCGTAGTCACAGGGAGCATCGATGAAGCATGTGATCGTGATCTTGGACGGGGCCGCAGGGTGGCCGATCGCTGAACTTGGGAGCATGACGACGCTCGAGGCGGCGAACACTCCCAACCTCGATGAACTCGCGCGCACCGGAACGGTCGGACTCGCGAGAACGGTGCCGGTGGGTACCGAGCCGTCCTCGGCCGCAGCCTGTACCTCGATTCTCGGATACGACCCCGAAGCGAACCGGACAGGGCGAGGTGCCATCGAGGCGGCGAGCATCGGCATCGATCTTGAGTCCGACGAGGTCGCACTTCGCCTCAACCTCGTGACGATCGAACACGGCGTGATGGCGAGCTACTCGTCCGGTCAGATCAGCACCGAGGAGTCACGGGTCATCGTCACCGACATCGCCACGGCGCTTGACGACGACACTTTCAAGCTTCATCCCGGGGTGGCCTATCGCCACATCCTGGTCGTCAAGGGTCACCCCGAGCTGTTGGACGTGGAGTTCACGCCTCCTCACGACATCACAGACAAGGCGATTCTGGGACACATGCCGAAAGGTCCGGGCGCTGAGATCCTGCATGACTATATGAAGCGTGCGCAGCCCTTGCTCGAGAACAGCGCCGTCAACCGGTGTCGTGCGAACGACGGCTCAAGCCCGGCGACCGACGTGTGGCCGTTTTGGCCGGGTGTGCGTCCGGCGGGGATGCCATCGTTTGCCGAGGTCCGTGGCCTGAAGGCGGCTCTCACGAGCGGCGTCGACCTGCTCAACGGCCTCGCGGTGCTTGCCGGCATCGACCGGCTGGCTATCGCTGGCGTCACCGGCGGTGCCGACACCGATTACGCCGCGCAGGCTACTGGCGCCCTCGCGGCACTTGCCGATCACGATGTCGTCATCATCCACGTCGAGTCTCCGGACGAGGCGGGTCATGCCGGTGACCTCGCAGGCAAGATCGCCGCGATCGAGGCGATCGACCGTGAGGTGGTCTCGCGGGTGATGAGCCACGGTGAGGGTATCCGCATCCTCGCCATGCCCGATCACCCCACGCCGATCGAGATCAAGACCCACGTGGGCGAGCCGGTGCCGTTCGTGCTCTGGGGCCCCGGCGTCGCGCACAACGGTGCGTCCCGGTACTCGGAATCCGCGGCACAGGCCACGGCTCTGGTCCTGGATCCGGGTCACCTCGTGATGGATCTGCTGCTCGGCTGAAGAAGCGGTGTGGTTCAGACCTTGCCGGCGAGCACTCGTCCCAGCGAGCACGCCTTGTCCGACTCCCACTCGTCGAAGGCGCCGCGCGACCAGGTACCCGAGACCGCGAGTGAGCCGATCGTCTTGATGCCTCCGTTGCCCAGAGAGCGTCGAAGTTCGCGGATGGGACCGCTCGTGTAGCCGAAGAACGTCGCGATGGGCTCAGGAGCCGACGTCGCCGTGATGATGATGGCGCGCTTGGCGGCTCGCGCGTGCTGTGCCGGGGGAACATCTCGTGCCGAGAAGCCCGGAAGACGCATCTGCCCGTCATGCGAGAAGTATCCCGAGAGACGGTCAAGGATCGCCTGTACTGCGACGTCCGCTCGGCGGAAATAGGCCGGGATCCCGAAGATGACTCCGTCGCTCAGAGCGATGCGCTCGGCGAGTCTGGGAAGGTCGTCATCGATCTTGCAGGCGACGTTGAGACGGCACATCTTGCAGCCTGTGCAGTAGCGGATGTCGAGGTCGATGAGGTGGATGCGTTCGACGTGTGCGCCGGCCGCCTCTGCCGCACGGGCCGCGAGTTCCACCGAGCGGCTGACCACTCCGTGTCGTGGACTCGCATCGATCGCGATGATCTTCACGCCCAACCCCTCTCGTCAGGCCGGCTTGAGTATACGCCGACTCAGGTGCCGAACAGGTGCCGTTGGCCGATTCCCGGATCCTCGGAACCGGGGAGAACCCCGTCTTTCGCGGCCTCGATGCACTCATCGAGCCAGTCGATGCTCGCCCGTTCGCGAGCGATGGCGCCGTCAAACGCCGTCTGACGCAGGACGGAGGACCTGTCGGAGGTGTGGCTCTCGGCGGCAAGTTGCGCGCTCAAGCCCCGAAGATCGTCGAGACGTGTCTGATGCTGCGCGCGTTGCGCGGCGAGCAGGGTGACGAGGAGTTCGTCAGGGCAGTGTGAGCCGAAGTACAGCTGCAGCAAGAAGGGGTCTCGCTGGGCGGGGATGGCGTGCTGATCTGACAGCCAGCGCCCCAGAATCTCTCGACCCGACTGGGTGATCTCGAACAGTTTCCTGTCCGGCCGGCCCGCTTGCTTGCGCCTTCTTGACGTGACCGACTTCGTGGCCTGCAGGCGGTCGAGCGTCCGGTAGATCTGGGCCTGGTCGGCGCTCCAGAAGCGGCGCAGCGTCTCATCGAAGCACCGCGTCTTCAGGTCGTAGCCTGAACGAGGGTGTTCGTTGAGCAATCCGAGAATCGCGTGTTCGAGAGACAACTCTGGAGCCTCTCAGAAGGATATGAGACAACGCATATACTAGACGAATCATATATCACTTTGCAAGAGTCAAGTTGATATCGAGGTTCAGGGACTTATCGCAGGTGAGAGGGGCGAAACATCGCTAGATGTCGAGTTGAGGCCGCTTTGTGCGCGAACAACGAACGAGGCGGGGCACCTGTTGAGGTACCCCGCCTCGCGGCGAAGATCGATAGGGGGTGAAGAACGCTCTTACAGGAGCGGCAGGTACTGATCGAGCTCGTGGGGAGTCACTCGAGTGTGGTAGTCGTACCACTCGGCCTTCTTGTTGCGAAGGATGTACTCGAAGACCTGGTCTCCCAGCGCCTCGCGCATCAGTTCGCTCTTCTCCATCTCGCGAATCGCCTCGTCCAGGTCTCCCGGAAGGCGTCCGATGCCGAGTTCGGCGCGTCTGGCGTCGCTCATCTCGTAGACGTCTTCGGTGACATCCGCCGGAAGGGTCATGCCCTTCTCGATGCCGTCGAGACCTGCCGCGAGCATGACAGTGAATGCGAGGTAGGGGTTGCACGCCGGGTCAGGCGAGCGCAGCTCGATACGGGTCGCCTTCTCTTTTCCGGGTTTGTACATGGGCACGCGCACGAGCGCGGACCGGTTGCGATGCGCCCAACAGATGTGGACGGGGGCCTCAAAGCCTGAGACGAGTCGTTTGTACGAGTTCACCCACTGATTCGTGATCAGAGTGAACGCCGGAGCGTGGTGCAGCAGCCCTGCGATGTAGCTCCTCGCTGTTGCGGACAGATGGTGGTCATCTGAGGCGTCATAAAACGCGTTGCTGTCGCCAAGGAAAAGCGACTGGTGCACGTGCATACCGCTGCCGGCCTCTCCATACATCGGCTTGGGCATGAACGTCGCGTACACGCCGTTCATCTGCGCGACTTCCTTGACGACAAGTCGGTAGGTCATCACAGCGTCGGCCATGGCCAGGGCCTCACCGTAGCGCAGGTCGATCTCATGCTGGCTCGGGCCTACCTCGTGATGGCTGTACTCCACCGTGATGCCGAACTCCTTGAGCATGCGGACGGTCTTCTTGCGCAGATCGACGGCCACATCGCGCGTGGTCATGTCGAAGTACGAACCGCGATCGAGTACCTCTGTCGAGTGGTCGTTGGCGAAGTAGTAGTACTCGAGCTCGGGGCCGATGTTGAAGGTGTAGCCCAGGTCGGACGCGCGCTTGAGCTGGCGCTTCAAGACGGTGCGTGGATCGGCACCGTAGGGCGTGCCGTCAGGCTGAACGATGTCACAGAACATCGTGGCGACCAGTTGGTCGTCTTGACGCCACGGCATGATCTGCAGGGTCGTGGGGTCGGGAAGCGCGATCATGTCGGACTCCTCGATGCGGGCGAAACCCAGAATCGAGGAGCCATCGAAGCCCATGCCTTCTGCCATGGCCAGATCGATCTCATCGATCGAGATCACGAACGTCTTGAGGAATCCGAGAACGTCGGTGAACCACAGATGGATGAACTCGATGTCTTGTTCCTTGATGCGCTCGATAGCACCATCACGCAGTGGTTCTGGACACATGCAGGCTTCCTCCCTAGACGAGACCCTGGTCCCGCATCGCTCCGGCTACCTTGAGGAAGCCGGCGATGTTGGCACCGTTGACGTAGTTGCCGGGCGTACCGTACTCGTCGGCCGCGTTCACGCATGCCGAGTGGATGTTCTTCATGATGCGATGCAGGCGAGCGTCGACCTCTTCGCGCGGCCAGCTCAAGCGCATGCTGTTCTGCGACATCTCGAGACCCGACGTGGCGACTCCGCCGGCGTTGGCGGCCTTGCCGGGACCGTACATGATGCCGGCATCCACGAACTGCTTGATCGCGTCGGTGTTGGAGGGCATGTTCGCGCCCTCGGCGACGACGGTCACACCGTGGGCGAGAAGGTTCGCGGCGTCCTTACCGTTGATTTCGTTTTGCGTGGCCGACGGGAAGGCGCAGTCGGCCTTGATCGCCCACAGCGGGTTGTGGTCGAGTGAGTCGTCACCCGGTGTGTAGACCGCGCTCGGGTACTTGTCGGCGTACTCGGAGATGCGACCGCGGCGGACGTTCTTGAGCTCCATGATGTAGGCGAGCTTCTCGCGGTCGATGCCTGCCTCGTCGTAGATGAAGCCCGCCGAGTCAGAGCAGGTGAGCGCAATGCCGCCCATGTCGAGGATCTTTTCGATGGTGTACTGCGCCACGTTGCCGGAGCCGGATACCAGACAGGTCTTGTTCTCTATCTTGTCGCCCTTGAAGGCGAGCATCTCGGCAGCGAAGTAGACGCAGCCATATCCGGTCGCCTCGGGCCGGATGAGCGAGCCGCCCCAGTCGAGTCCCTTGCCCGTGAGCACACCGGTGAACTCGTTGCGGATGCGCTTGTACTGCCCGAACATGTAGCCGATCTCACGGCCGCCCACGCCGATGTCGCCGGCGGGCACGTCGGTGTTGGGACCGATGTGGCGGGCGAGCTCGGTCATGAAGCTCTGGCAGAAACGCATGACTTCACTGTCGCTCTTGCCCTTGGGGTCGAAGTCCGAGCCACCCTTGCCGCCGCCCATGGGCAGCGTGGTGAGCGCGTTCTTGAAAACCTGCTCGAAGCCGAGGAACTTGAGGATGGACAGGTTCACCGAGGGGTGGAAGCGCAGGCCTCCCTTGTAGGGTCCGAGCGCACTGTTGAACTCGACCCGGTAGCCGCGGTTGACCTGGTAGTCTCCGCTGTCGTCTTGCCAGGGCACGCGGAAGATGATCACCCGCTCGGGCTCCGCCATGCGCTCGACCATCTTGGTCTCGCGATACTCCGGATGACGGTCAAGAACGACTGCTACCGACTCCACTACCTCTGATACCGCCTGCATGAATTCAGGCTGACCCGGATTCTGGGACTGTATCTGTTCGATGAGCTCCCGCGTGCTGTCTGACATGCCTTGCCTCCCATGACCCTGTGGCGAACGTGTGTTGCGTATGGTAGACCGACGCTCCGGTAGGCGCCAGTGATTAGCCAAGGCCGAATCACACAATGGAAGGGGTGCACCCCCAAGCGGCCGGACTCAGTCGCCGTCCTGCCCGAACACGCAGACATCCGAGAGGTAGAGCGCCCCCTCCTGCTCAAGCATGTCAGCCCATAGGAATATCCAGCGCCCCTCCAGATCAGCAGCGTCGATCACGTGGAAGACTTCGGACTTCTCGGCGCTCTCGGGAACGAGTTCGGCAAACCTGTTGGGACACCCGACGATCAGTTCCTGATTGAGCAATGACCCCGCCCGCCCGGGCGAGACGCCCATGTAGGCGATGTTGAGGTCGACCAGATCGTTGAAGAAGTGGGTCCCCAGCGACAGGTCGGGGGTGAGCCCCTCGTGCATGGCTGCCACCTCGCAAAGCATCGAGACGTTCTTGATCTGCGAGAGTGTGACCGGTATGCCCAGCTCGGGCATCCTCGTGCCCCAGCGGCCCGGCCCGACGAGGACGGTCGTCTGGAGGCGTTCCGGGTGGTTGGTGACCTTGCCGATGAGCCGCGCGACTTCGTAGCGTTCCTGGGTCGGCAGAGCGCTGTACGCCTCGGGGACGACGTAGACGACGCGGTCGACCTCGGTGGCCAGGCTCTGCCCGATCAGAGGCCCTGCGGTCTGCAGGAGTATGTCGCTCACGGGAATCTTGCCGGGCGACTGCACGTGGATGAGCTTCTCGGCGAAGTGGAACGGCCTGCACTGCAACAGGTTGATCCGGTACTCCTCGGGCGAGACGAAGTTCGCGGTGAACTCGATGTCGACCGGATGCCGGTACGCCTCGGCTATCGTGCGCATGATGTCGCGCATATCGGCCGCATACGGGGTCTTGGTAAGCAGTTCCTTGAACGTGAGCACGTACGGGAAGATGTCGGTGACGCCGGACTGGCGAGCGCGGGCCTCCATCTCCGTATCGCGTGAGGCGAACATATCGAACTGCAGCCCCGTCGCTGCATTCGCGACCTGCTCGAAACTGCGAGAAACGTGTTCGTTCTCGTCGAGGTCGAGCACGTTGACGATGTGTTGGCTGTACTTGCGGATCCCCTCCGGGGAGCCGTCGACGCGCAGCATCGGCGCGTTGAGCGCCACGACGCGGGTGTAGTCGTCGTCTTGGCGGTCGACCGCGCGAGTACCCAGTCCGAAGACCAGGCGCAGCATCCCCTGCGCGGGGTCGATCTTCTTGCTCCACGCGAACGGGTTGAACGAGTAGCCCACCCCGCCGATGTGAGGGAAGTACAGATCGCCGTAGAACTCACCCGAGACACGCTGCACGAGCAGCGCCATCTGCTCGTCGCGGTGCAGAAGTCCGCGGTGCTTGCGGTAGGAGAGCGCCTCTTCACTCATCGTGCTCGCGTAGACGGTCCTGACCGCCTCCAAGAAGTTGGCCAGCCGCTGCTCCGGATCGCCCTGGTTCGCGCAGAAGACGCTGTCGTACTTGCCTGAGAACGAGTTGCCGTACGCATCTTCGAGCAGGCTCGAGGAGCGCACGATCACCGGCGACTGGCCGAAGTACTCGAGGATCTCTCGGAACTGGGCGATCGTTGAAGGCGGGAAGGTGCCGGAACTCAACTTGGTGCGCAGGTGTTCTGCCTGCTCGTAGATGTCTTCGGCGTTTCTGAGGTGATGGCGCTCCCACCAGCAGTCGTTCAAGACGAGATAGCTGTAGAACACGTCGGAGCCCACATAGAACGAGTCATGGATCTCGAGTTTCTCGGCCAGCTGTGGTGCGTTGCGCGCGAGAATCCTGCGCGCCAGCAGCATGCCCACCGACTTGCCTCCCACGAGACCGGTGCCCACCATCCGCTTGCCGATGGCGATGAGGTCTTCCAGGTCGAAGTACTCACTGCAGAGACGAAAGACCTCCTCATTCTCGTCCCGAGCCAGCAACATGCGGATGAGGCGGTCGATGAGCGCTGTGACGTCCTGATCGGGCTCGACGCCATCTCTGAGTTGCGCGTGGACGGACTGAGCCGTCATGAACGTTCTGGTCCACGGCCCGGGCAGGTCTGCGCCCGGGTCGATCCACGGCTGCGGTGTGTCCGAGAGGATTTCTGAGAGCGTCACGCTCTTGGTGACGGGTTTCACCTCATCGTTTTCCCACGAGTGGAGCATGTACATGGTTGGCGAGCGGCGCTCATCGACCTTCACAGGCAGGATGTAGAGCTGCTCATCGCTGCGATAGACGTCCAGCACCACCTGCGCGGTGTCGTGTATGACGCGGGCCGCGAGCGGCGTGGGCACGTCGCGCAGCAGCAAGAAGAGCGCAACGGTGTCGTAGTCGTAGAGGTAGGGGCAGGTCAGGCGGAAGAAGTTGCCCAACATCCTGTCGCTGTACCAGTCCACGGCCAGACCCGACAAGCAGTCGAACAGGTAGTAGACGCTGTCGTGTCCGTTGCAGTCGATGATGGTGAGGATCTGCGTGATGAACTGCTCGAAACCAGCGCGGGGATCCAACTCGTGGATCTCGGCGTTTACGCCCTCGGGGAGCAGCGAATCGTGGTCGGCGAAGCGGAAATAGACCAGCTTCCTGCCGGCCTGTTGGGTGTAGTGGCAGTAGCGGTGCGCGAAGCGCAGAAAGTCGTCCATACGCTCGGCCTGGACAACGATGTTGTCACCCGCCCAGATGCCTTCGAGCACCTTGTCGAGCGCGGGAATTCCACAGCTGAGGTCCTTGCGCTTCTCCATGATGCTCCCTAGACGCTTCACTTTGCGGTCACGAAGGCTGTACCCATTGTCGCACTCAGTCTCGTTCGAACGGTTGCGCTCAGGGCTCGCAGACGGCCTATTCGCCGAACTGGGCGTGATGCAGCGCGGTGAATGCACCGCCGGCGGCCAGCAACTCGGCGTAGGTGCCCTGCTCGGCGATGCGGCCCTGTTCGAGCACGATGATGCGATCGGCATCGCGGATCGTCGACAGGCGGTGGGCGATGATGAGTGACGTGCGGCCGCGCAGAATATTCTTCAGTCCCGTCTGGATCAGCTGCTCGGTGCGTGTGTCCACTGAAGAGGTCGCCTCGTCGAGGATCAGCACCTTCGGATCGCTGACGATGGCCCGGGCGAAAGCCACCAGCTGGCGCTGACCGGTTGAAAGCGACGTGCCGCGCTCGCCGACGAGGGTGTCGAAGCCTTCGGACAGACGCTCGATGAACTCCGTCGCGCCTGCGAACCCGGCCGCTGCACGCACGTCCTCGTCGGTTGCTTCCGGGTCGCCGTAGCGGATGTTGTCCGCCAGCGTTCCCGCGAACAGGAACGGGTCTTGGAGCACGATCCCGAAGTGGGCGCGAAGGCTGGGCAGCGTCATCTCTCGGATGTCGCGTCCGTCGAGCAGAATCGACCCTGCGGTGGGGTCGTAGAAGCGGGGCACGAGGTTGACGAGCGAGGTCTTGCCCGCCCCCGTGGGGCCGACGATGGCGAGAGACTCGCCTGCCTCGATCTCGAGGTCGATTCCGCAGAGCACCTCGGCCCCGGTCCGGTAGGCGAATCGCACGCCGCGCATGCTGATCCGCCCCTCGACGTCGATGACGTCGATCGCATCCCGGGCCTCGCTGACGGTGGGCATGGTGTCGAGGAGCTGGAAGACCCGCTCTCCGCCGGCGAGCGCCGATTGGGTCTCGGAATACAGCGATGAGAGTTGGCTGATCGAGTTGAAGAACTGTCTCGCGTAGTTGAGGAACGCCACGACCACGCCGATCGTGATGATTCCTTGGGCGGCGGACCACCCTCCCAGCGCGGCGATGAGGGCGGTTGCGCTTGCTGAAATCACCGAGAGAACCGGCGAGAATGCGGATGAGACGGTCGCGGCACCGATGTTCGCATCGCGGTTGACGGCGTTGCGGTCGGTGAACTCCGCGCGGTTGCGGTCGGTCCGGTTGAAAGCCTGCGCGACCCTGATGCCGCCAAGCTCCTCGGCAAGCGTCGCCGACACGTCGCCGATGGCCTCCTGGCGCTTGCGAAACGCTGTCCGCGCCAGCATCCCGAAGACGCGCGTCACACTGAGCATCAAGGGCACCACCATGAGCGTTGCGAGCGCCAGGCGCCACTCGACGACAAGCATGAACGCGAGTGTGGCGACCAAGCTGAATCCTGACGACAACAATCGCCGGAATCCTTGCGAGAGAAACGAGTTGACCTGCTCGATGTCGTTGATGAGGCGGCTCATGAGGTCGCCCGACTCGACCGTCTCGAAATAGCCGACGTCAAGCGAGGCGATGCGTGCGAAGACATCGCGACGGACCCCGAACAGTGCCTCTTGGCCCGCTGTTCCCAGGGTGAGGATCTGCATCCGCTGCGTGAGCCACCCGCCCAGTGCCACGGCGACGAGCAGGAGTCCCGTGGGGGTCAGCACGCTCCAGTCGCCGCTACCGGAGGTCTCGACGGCGATGTCGACGAGACGTCCTGTGAGCGCCGGAGTTGCGGCCACGGCCGCTGAGGAGGCGAGCAGCCACCCGACTCCCGCAGCCACCTGAGCGGTGTGCGGGCGCAGGTACCCGAGGAGGCGAAGCGCCACGGTGCGAGTCGAGGCGGGACGCTCGTCTTTGGCGAGTTGTTTGAGCGAGGCTCCGGGACCGGGCATCACTCCTCACCTCCCTCGAGCGAACAGGCTTTGTTGGGTGTGAGTATCTCGTCGGGATCGGCGACGAGCTGACTCGAGGCGATCTCGGCATACAGGCACGAGCGGTCGAGGAGTTCGTCGTGCGTGCCGATGTCGGCCACCCGGCCCTCGTCGAGGACCACGACGATGTCGGCCTTGCGCGCGGTGGCCAGTCGCTGGGCGACGATGAAGGCGGTTCGGCCGTGCATGAGCTCGTCGAGCCGCGAGCGGATCGCGGCCTCGGTCTGCGAGTCCACCGATGAGGTCGAGTCATCCATGACCAGAACCCGTGGGTCGATCAACAGCGCGCGTGCGATGGCGATCCGCTGGCGCTGCCCGCCCGAGAGCTTGATGCCGCGTTCGCCAACCCGGGTTGCGTAGCCGTCGGGGAGGTCGAGGATGAACTCGTGGGCCTGGGCCGACTTCGCCGCATGCTCGACGGCGTCGTCGGAGGCATCCGGACGGCCATAGGCGATGTTCTCGCGAATCGTCCCGCTGAACAGCACCGAGTCCTGCATGACGAAGCCGATCTGGCTTCTGATGGAGGCGAGCGATGCGTCTCGGACGTCGACGCCGTCGAGCAGAACGGCGCCCTGAGTCACGTCGTAGAAGCGGGGCACGAGGTTGACGAGCGTGGTTTTTCCGGAACCGGTGGCGCCCACCACGGCCACCGTCGTGTCCGGGGGTATTTCGAGGTCGATTCCGCTGAGGGTGGCAGATTTCGCGCCCGGGTAACGGAAGTGGACGTCGCGAAAGACCACTCGCCCCGTCAGTTGTGCGAGATCCGTCGCTTCTGCCTTCTCGGTCACGTCCTCGGGGGCGTCGAGCACTTCGAACAATCGCTCGGCACTGGCGCCCGCCCGTGCGATGGCCTGAGCGCCGAAGCCGATGATGAACAGCGGTTGCAGGAGCAAGAAGAGGTAGGAGGTGAACGCGACAAGCTCGCCCACGGTGAGGGTGCCTTGGACGATGCGGACGGCTCCGGCCCAGGTCACGAGTCCCACGCCGATGGTGCCCACGCTGAACAGGAGGGGAAACGCATTGGCCACGACGCGTCGAACCTCGAGGCCTTGATCCAGCAGATCGGTGTTCGCGCGGTCGAAGCGCGCCGTCTCGAGCGGCTCGCGGGCGAATGCGCGCACGACGCGCACGCCCGCGACGTTTTCTTGCAGCACCGTGTTCAGAGCGGCGAGCTTCACTTGGAATCCCTTGAACATGGGACCCAGTTTTCTCACGAACAGCAGGAGCACCATGATCGTGACGGGTATGACGAGCAGCGCGATCAGCGCGAGTCTCGCGTCGAGGTGCACGAGGAAGGTCACCGCACCTGCTAGGAGCAGTATCGCCGAGACCGACTGGACGAGACCGCCGCCCACGAACTCGCGCACAAGATCGACATCGCTCGTGACGCGCGTGATGAGCTGTCCGGTCTGTGCGCGATCGTGGTAGGCGAAGCTCAGTCGCTGGAGCTTGTCGAAGATGGTGTTGCGCATGTCAAAGGCGGCACCGTGGCTCGCGCGCGCCGAGAAATAACCTTGGAGGAAGCTCGCGAATCCGCCTGCGGTGGCAGCAGCTACGAGCAGGAGCGCGTCGCGAACGATGACGGAGCGGTCACCACCGGTGATGCCCACGTCGATCAGGTGCCGGAGTATCTGAGGGCTGACCAGATCGGCGGCGGCGGAGGCGAGAACCGACAGCACGCCCAGTGCAGCCCAACCGGCGTACGCGCGCATGAATCTGAGCGATCGGATCAGGGCCGAGGACACGCGACACCAGGCTTTCGGTAGGCGACCGACTTGGTGGAGGAGCGCCACGCCGCAACGGCGCGCCCAAGGGATTCTACCCGAGGCACTTCGTGTCAGGAGGGGAAGGCATGGCGCATGCGGCGCCGAAGGGTCTCTTAACGCCTGAGGATGCTCCTCATACGGTCGTACTGCTCGTAGGAGATCTCGCCTCGAGCGTAGCGATGAGACAGGATGCGCAGGGCCTCATCGAGGGGAGAGGATGCGGGAACCGCGCGGGGCTCCGAGAGAGTTTGCGTGCGATTGGCTTCGAAGACGACGGCGGTGATGACCGCGACTGAGAGAGTGATTCCGGTAACGAGTCCCATGTCCACCATTCTTGCCACCCCCTTGCTGTCCGGGTGCCGCCCCGTCGGATGGTGCGGGGCGGCTCCTGAAACACAGTGTGACCGGCAGTCGAGGAGCTGAGGTGTAGGATGCGTGAAGAAGTCGTGGGGACGATTCGTCCGATGCGCGGTATGCTGGTCTGAGCAGGGTCTGTCGAGCGGCGAGCCCGTGGAGGAACAGATGACCATGGAAGACGACTTGGCCGGCGCGGAGCCGGGTGCCGACCGGTCAGGACGCATGCGACGCCGGTGGGTGCCGCTGATCGCGTTGCTCGTGTTGTTCGCGGTGATCGCCTGTCTTCTCCTGCGTTTTCTCGATCTCAGACAAGCTCCTGACCAGCCAGACATCGATCCGGGTGCCGCCCGGATCGAGATGATCTCAGTGCCCGACGTGGTCGGGCTCCCGCGGGATCAGGCCGTTGAACTGCTTGAGAAGGCGGGGTTCACGGTTGAGACCGAGCCATCGTTCGATGTGATCGCCACACCCGGCACCATCGCCTCGCAGGAGCCTGCGGCGAAGACCAAGGCGACGAGGGGGTCGACGGTCTTTCTCGGCGTCGTCACTGAACTCGGCAGCGGTTCCGTTCTCGGTCTGTCCATCGACGACGACTCCATCGATATCCCGGACGTCACCGGCCTGTCGCTTGCCGAGGCGACGAGAAGACTGGAGCGCAGGGGATTCACGGTGTCGAGCACTCAGGCGAACAGCGCGAGTGTGCCCAAGGGGCTCGTGATCTCGCAGAGTCCGGCTGCCGGGACATCGTCTGCTCAAGGTGAGCAGGTCAGGCTCGTGGTGTCTTTGGGGCGCTCGGCGGTTGTGAAAGTGACCGTTCCCGACATCATGGGACTGACGCAGTCACAGGCCGCGACGAAGATTCGCGCTGCGGGACTCGCGCCGAGACCCATGTGGCAGCCGAACAATGCCAGCGTCGGCATCATCTACGAGCAGTCCCCCGAGCCCGGCGAGAAACTACCTCCTGGTGGCTTGGTGTTCTTCCTCATGGGCGTGGCCCAGTAAGGTTCGCGCGACGCGGTGGCAACGTGGGTGCGGCGGTGGTGAGCGCGACGCCGATCACGATGACGATCATCCCCACGAAGACCGACGCTGTCACAGGCTCGGGAGGCACGAGACCGATGCTGCCCGCCGCCCACCCGGCGAACACGGCTATCACCGGGTTGACGTAGGCATACGTCATGACCTTGCTCGCCGGGAGGTGAGTGAGCGCGTAGATGAACGCGGTGAACGCGATACAGCTGCCGAACACGGTGAGGTAGGCCAGAGCCCCGACGCCCTTGGGCGTGAGCGTGAAGCGACTCCATTCGCCCAGCACGGTCCCGATCCCCAAGGTCACGACACCGGCGATGAGCATCTCCCATGCGGTGACGGCGATGCCATCGGCCGCGACCGGATTGCGCTTGCTGTAGATCGAGCCGGCGGTCCAAAGCCATGTAGCGAGTATCTGCAACCCAACCCCGATGAGCTCACCGCGTCCGGCCGCGAGACCCGCCAGATGCGGCCAGACCAGGATCCCGAGCCCGATGAAACCGACAGCGAGCCCCGTCCAGCCCAAGACTCCGGGGCGTTGCATGTCGGGAAAGATCGACTCGGCCAGCGCTATCCACAAAGGCAGCAGCGCGACGACGAGCGCCGCGAGACCCGAGGGCACGAACTGCTCGGCAAGCACGGTGCCGTATTGACCGCCAACCAGAAGAAGCAGTCCGATGATCGATACGACTCGGAGCTCGCGCGGATCCAGGCGCAGTCGCGACCCGCGAAGACGAGCGAGCACGAACATGATCGCGGCGGCGGGGAGCAGTCGCATTGCCATGAACAGCGCAGGGGGCAGTGCCGCGTCGAGCCCCACCTTGATCCCGAGGTAGGTGGTTCCCCAGACGAGGTAGAGAGTGAGCATCGCCAGTACGGCTTTCGCGCGCGGCGACAATTGGTTCTCCCTGAGGTCTCGCCACGGAATCGGAAGCACAGTGTAGCGCGTAGGTGGGAAACGTCGGCTACACTGGAACCATGCGATACACCTACGAATATCCTCGTCCGGCGTTCTCGTGCGACACCGTCGTGTTCAGCGGTGAGCCGAGCGCGCGCAAGGTCCTGCTCGTTCAGCGAGGCAGCGACCCGTTCGTGGGTTGCTGGGCCTTGCCGGGCGGATTCGTCGACGAGGACGAGCGTCCCGTGGCAGCTGCGCGCAGAGAGCTCGCCGAGGAGACCGGTCTGATCTGGGAGGGGCCGCTCGTTCCTATCGGCACCTTCGGCGATCCGGCCCGCGATCCCCGAGGCTGGACGGTCTCGGCGTCGTACCTCGCTGACCTGGGGCTCGAGGAGCCGACGGTGGTTGGCGGTGACGATGCAGCCGAGGCGGCGTGGTTCCCGGTCGACGAGCTGCCCGCCGACCTCGCCTTCGACCATGCCGAGATGATCGCCGCAGCGCTGTGGCGGTTACACGACCGGTAGGGTGTCGGACGTGCGTCTGCGATGCGGTGAAGCGACTCGAGGGGTCGGTTGTGAATGCCTGACGTGATGATGAGACTCGGCACGACGATGCTCGTGCTCGATGGGGCGATGGGCACCATGCTGCAGCGCGCCGGCATGGCGCCGGGCACGTGTCCTGAGCTGTTGAACGTGACCGAGCCTGAGACGATCGCTCAGGTGCTCGACTACTACAGGATGGCCGGCTCCGACTGCACCATCACGAACACGTTCGGCGGCTCGGCGCCCAAGCTCGCCGAATTCGGCCTCGCCGACCGCGTCGAGGAGCTCAACCGCGCGGCGGTTCGCCTCGCCAAGCATCACGGCGCCCCCCACGTTCTGGCCGACATGGGCCCCACGGGGCTCGTGATGCAGCCGCTGGGCCCGGCGACGTTTCGCGAGGTGTTCGCGGCCTTCGCCGAGCAGGCGCGCGCTCTTGCCGCCGAAACGCCCGACGCGATCTTCCTCGAGACGTTCACCGACATCGCCGAGGTGCGCTGCGCGGTGCTCGCGATAAAGAGCGTCTGTGACCTGCCGGTGTTTGCCAGCGTGACGTTCGGACTCGCGGGCCGCATGGACCTCTCGGGCACCGATCCTGAGACGGCCGCCATCATCCTTGAGGCCGCGGGCGCCGACGCTGTGGGGCTCAACTGCGGTCTGGGTCCCGAGCAGATGCTTCCTCTCGCGGCGCGCATGGTCCGGGCGACGACGCTGCCGGTCATAGTCCAGCCCAACGCCGGGCTGCCGCGTCTGGACGATGACGGGAACACGGTCTTTCCCGGTACGTCTGACGAGATGGGCGCGTTCGCCGCAGCCGCACGCGCGGTGGGGGTCGCCGCGATCGGTTCGTGCTGCGGCTCCTCGCCATCGTTCACGGGTGCTATCCATGACGAGATCTCGGGTCGTGAGTGCGTGCGAGTCGATGGGCGCGGCTTTGGGAGCGCCACCGTGCTTGCCGGACCACGCCGTCTCGTGACCGTGGGCGCAGGCTCACCGCTGCGAATCATCGGCGAGAGAATCAACCCGACCGGCAAGCCTGCTTTGCGAGAGTCGCTGCTGGCCGGTTCGATGAGCGTCGTGCGGCAGTATGCGGCGGAGCAAGAAGAGGCCGGCGCCGACCTGCTCGACGTCAACGTGGGCGCGGCGGGTGTCGAGGCGATCTCCGCGCTTCCTCAGGCGGTGCTCGCACTCGTGGGCACCACGGATCTGCCGCTCGTGCTCGACACGACCGACGCTGCAGCGCTTGAGGCCGCGCTCGAACTCTACCCGGGCAAGGCGCTCGTCAACAGCGTGAACGGCGCCCCCGAATCGCTCGATGCCGTGCTGCCGCTCGTGGCCAAGTACGGCGCGGCGGTGGTGGTGCTCGCGCTTGGCGATGAGGGAATCCCGCACGACGCCGCAGGGCGCATCGACATCGTCGAGCGCGTGCGCGCCAAAGCGCGCTCGTGGCGGATCGCTGATTCAGACCTCGTGGTCGACGCGTTGGTGATGACCGCGGCGACCGATGCCGAGGCGCCCGCCACGTCGCTTGCGACCATGCGCGCCGCCCACGCGACCGGGCTTTCAACCGTGTTCGGCGTGAGCAACGTGAGCCACGGCCTGCCCGATCGACCGCTTCTGAACGCGGCGTTTCTGTCGGTGGCGGCGGCGGGCGGTCTGGACGCCGCGATCGTCAACCCGAGCGATCACGTCGTCGCGGAGGCTGTGCGCGTCGCCAACCACGCGCGCACCGCCGGTGAGGACCCGGATGCGCACGGCGCGGCGTGGGCCGGCTGGCAGGCCGCGTACGGGGTGGCGATCTCGCGCGCCACGGCAGGGGTGTCGGACACGAGCAGCGCTTCCGGTGGCGCGCGAGACGGCGACGCCGCGAAGGCCGATCCGGCTGCGGCTCTGACGGCGGCTGTCCTTCGCGGCGACGCCGAGACCGCGCCCGCGCTAGCGGACGCGGTCATCGCCGCGGGGGTGGCGCCGGGAGACGTTGTGGCGGCCGTGCTGACGCCGGCGATCCAGCGCCTCGGGGACGCGTTCGGCAGAGGCGAGGTGTTCCTCCCGCAGTTGATGGTGGCGGCCGAGGCGATGAAGGCGGCCGTGGCACGCGTACGCGAACATCTCCCCGAGGGAGCGGGGCACTCGGCTGGCACGATCGTCTTCGCGACCGTCAAAGGAGACATCCACTCGATCGGCAAAGACATCTGCGTGTCGCTTCTTGAGAGCTCCGGCTTCGAAGTCGTTGACCTGGGCGTCGACGTCTCGCCCGAGCGGGTGGTCGAGGCGGCCGGAGACGCGCACGCGGTATGCCTCTCGGCGCTCATGACCACGACGCTTCCCGCGATGCGGGCCACGGTCGACGCGCTTCGGGAGGTCTGTCCCGCTGTGCCCGTCTTCGTGGGAGGCGCGGTCGTGACCCCCGAATGGGCGACCCAGATAGGCGCTGGGTATGCTCATGATGCACCGGGGTGTGTCGAAGCGGTGCGAGCACGCATCGAGGAGATGGGTCTGAGTCGATGATCGTCACCAAGCCGCGCGATTGGGCGCGTATCCTCGCCAATCTCGAATCGGTGGGTGCCACGCGCGTCTTCCTGATGGGCTGCGGCCAGTGCGCCACGGTCGCCAAGACCGGCGGTGAGCCGGAGCTCAAGGCCGCAGAGGAGCGTCTGACCGCCGAGGGGTATGTGGTCACCGGCTGGGCGGTGGGCGAAGTGGCGTGCCATCTGGGCGGAACCCGGCTCGAGACCCGCAAACGTGTGGGCGACATCGAGGCCGCCGACGCGGTTGTCGTGCTCGCGTGCGGAGCGGGGGTCCAGACGGTCGCCGACAGCGTTTCGAAGCCGGTGTTCCCGGGGCTTGAGAGCGCGTTTCTCGGCAACGTGATCCGCTCGGGGGTGTTTGAGGAGCGCTGCCAGACGTGTGGCGACTGCGTGCTCGACCTCACCGCGGGGATCTGTCCGGTCACCACCTGTCCGAAGGGGCTCTTGAACGGCCCGTGCGGTGGGATGTGGGACGGGATGTGTGAGGTGCTCAGCGATCATGAGTGCACGCACGTTCGCATCCGGCGTCGTCTCGCCGAGCAGGGGCGCGTGGCCGCAAAGGTCGTGCCGCCGAAGGATCACTCGGTCAAGCTCAAGCCGGGCTCGCTGAACCTGAGGCAAGGACGCGAGAAGGGCGGCAGGTCGTGAGTCGCCTGAGAGAAGCCCTTGGCCGGGGCGAATTCGTGGTCACGGGCGAGGTCGCGCCCCCGCACGGCACCGACATGTCGGCGATGCTCGCGAGCGTCGAGCGGCTCCGGGCGTCATGTCACGCCATCAACGTCACCGACAACCAGGGTGCGACACTGCACCTGAGTTCGCTTGGCGCCTCGCGCGCGGTGCTCGATGTCGGCTCCGAGCCGATATTCCAGCAGACGTGTCGTGACAGGAACCGTCTGGCGCTGCAAAGCGATCTTCTCGCCGCGTGGACGCTCGGGCTCGAAAACGTCCTCATCGTCACGGGTGATGATCCGCGCGGAGGGGACCACCCCAAGGCCAAGGGGGTCTTCGATCTCGACTCGACGCAGATGCTCCAGGTCGCCCGGGGCTTGAACGACGGGGCGGACATGAACGGAGTGGCGCTTGACGGAGCGTGTGACTTCTTCTTGGGCGCAGCGGCGTTTCCCGAGGCCGAGCCGTTCGAGATCCAGCGCGAGCGCGCGCTGCAAAAGATCGAGGCGGGCGCGGCGTTCTTCCAGACTCAGGCTGTGATGGACGTCGAGGTGTTCGCCCAGCGCGCCGCCGAGTTGCGCGAGGCGGGCGCCTACGTCATAGCCGGGATACTGCTGCTCAAGAGCCCGCGCGTGATCACGTTCGTCAACGAGCGTTTGGCCGGCCTCATGGTCCCGGACGGCATCGCCAAGCGTATCGCCGCTGCGAGCGACCCGCTGGAAGAGGCGATCGAGCTGGCGATCGAGCAGGTCGCGGCGCTTCGCGAGGTGGTTGACGGCGTGCACATCATGCCGCTTGGCGCCGACGAGGCGCTCGCGCGCATCGTTCGGGGTGCCGGACTCAGCTGACTGGTAGAATCGGCCGGTAACACAACGTCGGGGAGGAGACCCATGCGTATCGCGGTGCTCGGTGGTGGTCCCGGCGGCTACTCGGCGGCGTTTCAGGCCGCGCGTCTCGGGGCCGAAGTGGTTCTCGTCGAACGCGAACGCCTTGGCGGCACCTGCCTGAACTGGGGTTGCATTCCCACCAAGACCATCTTGCGCACGGCGCGCATCGTCGCAGACACGCGTCACGCCGCCGAGTTCGGCTTGAACGCCGCGGTCGCCTCGGTCGACATCGATGCGCTGCGAGCTCGCAAAGAGCTGGTCGTTGATGAGCTCGTGGGTCAGATAGAGAGTTCAGCCAGACGTCTCAAGGTCGAGATCGTGGTGGGCCAAGGGCGGCTGAGCGGCCCGAAGGCGATCGAAGTCGCGCTTGCGGACGGCTCGACGCGCACGATCGAGGCCGACGCGGTCATTCTGGCCACCGGTTCGAGCGTGCTGAGACTCGGAAACATCGATCACGACCTGGCGGGCGTGTGGACGAGTGATGACGCCGTCTCGCTGGTCGACATCCCCCACGAGATCATCATCATCGGCGGCGGAGTGATCGGTCTGGAGTTCGCGTGCGCTTATGCGGCTTTCGGTTCACGCGTGACGGTCGTCGAGCTCATGGAGCAGGTGCTTCCCGGCAACGACAAACGTGTGGTGCGGCTCGCGCAGTCCAAGCTCGAGACGATGGGTGTGGAGTTTCGCCTGGGTGACGCGGTCGAGAGCGTCTCGCAGGAGGCCGACGGGCGGATGCGGGCGACGCTTCGCAGCGGCGAGCAGCTTCTCGCCGATGTCGTGATGAGCGCGGTCGGACGCGTTCCGAACTCGGGCGAGATGGGCTTTGAGGAGGCGGGCATCGAGTTCGATCGTCGCGCGGTCAAGGTCGATGGGTTCTTCCGCACGAGCGTGCCCGGCGTGTACGCGGTGGGGGACCTCATCGGCGGCATGATGCTCGCGCACGTGGCCGAGGAAGAGGGCGTGGCCGCGGCCTGCAACGCGGTGGCCGAGCTGAAGGGGCAAGCGCCGTCCGAGACGGTGCGCCTCGACTGCGTTCCCGCATGCGTCTACACGTTTCCCGAGGTCGCGGTAGTTGGAAGCGATCGCGATGGCGCCAAAGCCGCGGGCGTCGACGTCGTGATGGCCGTCGCGAAGTTCTCCGCGAACGGCAAGGCCCTGGGCGAGGGCGAGAGCGACGGCTTCGTGCAGCTGGTCGCCGAGAAGGGCTCCGGGCGCATCGTCGGGTGCCAGATCGTGGGCCCGCATGCGGTCGAGATCATCCACGAGGTGGCCGTCGCGATGTGTCACGGAATCACCGTTGGCCAGCTCGCCCACACGGTTCACGCTCACCCCTCGGTGAGCGAGGTCGTCAGGTTCGCGGCGGCTGACGCGGCGAGTAAGGTCTCCTGAGCGTGACGCGCACCACGCAGACGGGCCGCCTGCCCGTGTGGCTGCGCAGGCCGCTTGCGAGGCAGGGCGCGTTCAGCCACGTCGAGCGGATCGTGGACGATCTCAACCTGAACACCGTGTGTCACTCCGCGAAGTGTCCGAATCGGGGCGAGTGTTTCTCTGAAGGCACGGCGACCTTCCTCATCATGGGCGACGCCTGCACGCGCAGCTGTCGATTCTGCGCGGTCGAGACGCGCCCGCCCGCACCGCTCGAATCCGACGAGCCCGCGCGTGTCGCCGAGGCCGTGAGCCGGTTGGGTCTGCGCCACGTTGTCGTGACGAGCGTGACCCGTGACGACTTGCCTGACGGGGGCGCCGCGCACTTCGCGTCCGTGGTCGAGGCGATTCGGGCGGCCGCACCGATCGCGCGGATCGAGGTGCTCACGAGCGACTTCACGGGTCACATGGATGCCGTGGGCGTCGTGGCTGCGACGTGCCCCGACGTGTTCAACCACAACCTGGAGACGGTGCCGCGCCTGTATCCCGAGGTGCGGCCGGGCGCTGACTACGACCGGAGTCTCGCGGTGCTGGCGCACGCGCGGCGTGTCGCTCCCGACCTGCCCACGAAGTCAGGACTCATGCTGGGCCTGGGCGAGACGCGCGACGAGATCGTCGAGGTCATGTGTGACCTGCGCGCTCAGGGCGTGGGGATGCTCACGATGGGGCAGTATCTGCGCCCGAGTGACGCTCATCTGCCGGTGACGGAGTTCGTCGAGCCGCGAGTCTTCGCCGACCTTGCTCGGGAGGCGTATCGGCGTGGTTTCACGTCGGTGGCGAGTGCGCCCTACGTCCGCTCAAGCTATCGCGCCGTCGATTCGCTCGCGTAGCTCGGCAGCACGCAGTTGGGGGAGGCCACCTCGCCTGCGCGGTCGCGTCCGCCCGCCTTCGCCGAGTACAGCGAGCGATCCGCCGCCGCAGTGATGGCCTCTACGTTCGCGGCGTTGCCGTGTGCGCACGCACCGCCCACGCTCACGCTGAGACTGATGGGGCGACCGTCGATCTCAATAGGCGTCGTGCGGATCTTCACGACGACGCGCTCCATGAGTAGCTCGAGGTCGGCCTCGCCCGTTTCGGGCGCCAGGATCAAGAACTCGTCTCCACCGTAGCGCCCCACGATGTCGGAGTCGCGAATCGTTTCCTGCAACGCCGCCGCCACAGCTTGAAGGGCAAGGTCGCCCGCCGCGTGGCCCAGCGCGTCGTTCAGGTTCTTGAAGCGGTCGACATCGAGGAGCAGCACCGCCAAGGGTCGGTCATACCGAGCGGACCACGAGATCCACTGCTTGAGGTGACCCAGAAGACCCCGGCGATTCAACAAGCCCGTCAGCTGATCGCGGACCGCGAGTGAGGCCAAGCGCTGCTGGTCGCGAAACGCCCTCTTCAGCACCCGTGCGAGGAACCTTGCCAGTCCGTTTCTAGAGTAGTGGCGCTCGATGGCGTCAACGAGGCGGAGCACGTGCGCGGCATACGCCTTGTTCACGTCGACGCGGCTTCCCGGCTGCATCAGCTCGACGAGCTCTCCGAAGACGGAGTCGAGCATGGAGAACTCCAAGCGAGACGCCAGGTCGAGCATCTCGTCGGAGGACAGCGAATCGAATCGCTCGGAGACGGTCTGCTCGATATCGGTCTTGACCTCGCTCAGGCGCATCGCGACATCGTGCTCGTCGACGATGTCGGGCACGAGCCCGCTCTCCCATGCGAAGATCAGGTCGGTCCACCAGTCGACATGTTGCTGCTCCTCTTCGGCCATGTGTGCGAAGACGACTCGCAGCTGTTCGTTGTCTGTTGCCGCCGCGAGAGCCGCGTAGGTCTCACCGGCGATGAGGTCGAGCTCGACACACAGTTCGAGAACGCGGCGCACGGTCTTCCCCTTCCAAAGCGGTCGTTTCAAAGAGTATGCCCGAAGCGCGCATTCTGCATGCGTCTCATTCAACGCGTGCGAAAGGGTTTTTGGGAAGGTTTCGGTAAGGGCCTCTCGGCATACTTGGCGGCGGAGGTCTCTCATGAACGGAAACGACTCTGCCTGCGTGAATAGCCTCGATTCCCCACGAAGGACTCCGATCCGGTCCTGAAGTCCCGAATCCGACCTCTTGCCACGATATCGCATCCGTCTGAGCATCGCTGGGAGCGCGCCGGTGACTCCAGAGTGTCCCGATGGGTCTTCTCGGTTGACTTCAGCCTGTTTCCGGGCGCGACAAGACGATCTCCTGCTGGGTGGTGCTTCGTGTCGGGGTCGTTGACCGGGATGCTTCAGCCCGTGGGCAGCGCTCTGAGTCGCGCGAACGCACCGATGATCACCGGCCCCCACTCCCAGCCTCGTTGGAGTCTGAGCCTGAGCTGCCGGGACCCGGTGCGGATCCTTCCCGCGACGTGGAACAGGCGATACCTCAGCGTCTTGGGCTCGGCTGTGGCCAGGGCGGTGCCTGACAGCAACAGCATGCGTGTCCAGGCCACGAGGTCGCATCCCATGAGCACGAGCTGTAGCCACGCCTCGTTCTTGGAGAAGCTGTGGAAGGGCATGTTGCGCAGCCCGCTCGCCTGGGCGCACCTGATCGAGTCCTCGATCGCCGCCCGGCAGCGGTGCAGCTGCTCGAGACGAGCGAGGCGCGAGCCCTTCTGATTGGTGAGCATGACCAGGAAGCGATGACCGTCGTGATCGGTGAAGCTGAGCTGGGCACCGGGATGCGGACGCTCCCGTCTGCAGATCGCACGGGTGCCCGCAGGCCAGCCCGGCAGATCGAAGGGGAGTTCAGCGACCCATGTGCCGCTGCGAGGAGCGCCGACGGCGTCGAGCGCGGGGACCCAGGCGCTCTCGGGCAGTGCGAGTATCGCCTCACGCACACGACCGGTGAGATCGCACCCCACCGAGAAGAGCAGATCCCTGTCCACCACGGCGGAGAGGAAGGCGTGCGTGGCACCGGCCGAGTCGCAGCGCACGAACGTGCCGGGACGTGTGAAGCTGGGCGAGTGCCGCATTGAGCACCTCGACGTGGCCTGCGGCGGTGTTTGATCCGGCGTTACCCGGTCGCAGTATCCCCGCGAGTGCCTCTCCGCTGGTGGCCTCGAAACACAACAGGGGATGGAAGCCGTATCCGCCCTTGTAGGTGCCCGCGGCACACTCCTTGTCCGAGTGCGAGGTGACGAGTGTGGCGTCGATGTCGAGGATCACGCGTCCGGGGGCACCGGCCAGCTTCCACACACAGGCACGTGAAGCGGCCCGCGCATGAGCATCGTGTCGTCCATGCGCTCGATGCAACGCTGGGCCGTCGTGTCCGAGGCCACCGGCCCGAACAGCGCCTCCTGGTCTCGGAGTGCACCCGGATCGGTGAGACAGTCCCCACCGTCGGCGAGCATGACGGCGATGTCTCGCACGATGCGCCCGGGCTCGTGGGCGACCGCTCTGGAATGCACGCGAAGGCCCGAGACGAGGTCATCGGTCAGGCCGAGACGATCACAAAGACCGGTGAGCAGAGCGGTGCCGGCGCGTGACGTGAGACCCTCACCGTCGCAGGTGACTTCAACAGGGATGCGAACCGTGGTAGCTTTCACTTGTACGGTGACCTTTCTTTGGGGACTTTGGCTGTGTCGTGACTACCATTATCCCAGCTCAGAGGGTCACCGTCTTCTATTTCAAGCAGAAATCCCGATTGCTTCGTGGGGAATCGAGGCTAGCGCACGGCACGTTAGCGCTACAGCCGCACCGTTGACTCTCTAGCACCGTCGTGGATATACTTCGGCTATCCATTGGAGGTGCGGCATGATCACAAAGGTCCAGAAGTGGGGCAACAGTCAGGGTCTTCGCTTGAGCAAGGAGCTGCTCTCAGACGCCCGGATCGACGTGGGCGACGCGGTCGACGTCACCATCCGTGACGGCTCGCTCGTCATCACACCTGCACGCCGCGTTAGGGGCGGACTCGACCTCGAGCAGCTCGTCGGGCGCATCCCTGAAGGCTACAAGCCTGAAGAGTTCGACTGGGGTCCTCCGGCCGGCCGCGAGGTGTGGTAGGTGGCGACATATGTCCCTCGCAAGGGGGACTTCGTCGCGGTGACCTTCGACCCGCAGTCCGGACACGAGCAGCGCGGTCGACGCCCCGCGCTCGTGGTGAGCAACGACCTGTTCAACAAGGCCACTGGGTTCTGTATCGCGTGTCCCGTGACGAACACGCGACGCGACTTCCCCTTCCACGTCTCGATTCCGGACGGTGAGGCCGTCACGGGAGTGGTGATGGTCGAACAGGTGAAGTCCATCGACTACCGGGCCCGCAGCGTCAAGCACATTGGGACAGCGCCGGAGCCTGTTCTGGAGGAAGTGCTCTCGATACTCGATGCCTGCATCTACTGAGAGCTGAGCGCTAAAGCGCATCAGACGAACCGGCCGTGTGAGGTATGCTCGGGCGGCGAGCGCGCAAGGCCGGTTTGCTGGTCATGCGCAATGCGTTATCTATCGCTGAGAGCGTCGCTGAAGGAGTCAGATGGGTTTCTACGAGACAGAATCGGGCATCGAGGCATACATCGAGATGGCCAAGGGCTACGACGGAGCCCTACTCATCGAGGGACTCGCGGAGTACCTGCCTGCAGGATCGAGTGTCCTCGAGCTGGGCATGGGTCCGGGCGTCGATCTCGACATCCTCGCTCAAAGATACGAAGCCACAGGCTCCGATTCTTCTCGTTTGTTCCTCGATCGCTACCGCGAGCGCCATCCAGGGGCCGACTTGCTACTTCTCGATGCACGCACCCTCGAGACCGAGCGGCGGTTCGACTGCATCTACTCGAACAAAGTGCTCCATCACCTCTCGGCTGAAGAGTTGCACGAATCCCTTGTCGCCCAGGATGGTCTCTTGCGCCCTGAAGGCATCGCAATGCATTCGTTTTGGCGGGGAGACAAAGAGACTGAGTGGATGGAGGGCTTGAGGTTCGTCTACCACACCGAGACGACGCTTGCCGCCGCTGTCTCAGATACCGGATTCTCGGTCAAAGCAATGGAGCGGTACTCGGAGATGGAGACTGACGACTCGATTCTCGTCGTTCTCTCCAAGTCGCAGGATGCCTAACACGTTGGGCGGACGCGCATCGTCCGGGGTCGCAAGAAGGCAAGCAGCGAACAGGGGCTGTAGCAAGTGACAGGGAATTGGGACAGACGTACGGCTGCGGGCATCCTCGTCGGTGCTCTCTCGGTGGCTGTGGTCACGTATGTCCGGGCGGCACTCACGCCAGTGACCGGGTCGGACATGGCCTTGATCTTCTACATCCTAGCCGTGCTTCTGGCCGCTGGAGTCGGAGGGGGAAGGGCGGGGATTGCGACCACGCTCTTGTCGCTCCTGACCGGTATCGCGTTCATCATCGGACCGCGCTTGCTGGTGGGTTCCGCGACGGAGTGGATTCGTGTGACGGTCTTCACGATTGAGTGTCTTGCCATCTCCCTAGTGGTCGAGCAGCTCCAACAGCGTACCCGGATCCTGAGGGAGACGGCGCAGGAATTGGACTCCGAACGCCAGCTCGTCGAACGGATGGCACTTGAGGACGTGATGACGGGACTCGCGAATCGCAGGGCGTTTGAGAGAGACATGGAGCGGCTCCTCGCCCGATCCGGTAGGGCGAACACGGCCATGACCCTGGCAATCGCGGACATCGACGGACTCAAGTGTGCGAACGACACGCTCGGCCACAAACAAGGCGACGCCCTGATACTCGCCGTTGCGGCGGCACTGCGGGAATCTTGCCGTGCATCAGATGAAGTGTATCGCATCGGCGGTGACGAGTTCGCGTTGCTCCTGCCGGGCACCGATCGCAAGGCGTTTGACGTCCTCCTACAGCGGCTCGCGGGCCGGATTCACGAGGTCAGCGCGAGCTTCCCAGGCACTGGACTGAGCGTCGGGGCCGCGCACGTGCCCGAGGATGGGAACACCACGAGTGAGCTGGTTCGGTTGGCGGATTCGCGTATGTACGAAGCAAAGGCCGCCGCCAGCCGCCCAACAAACGGATCAACTTGACAGGTTATCCGTCAGACGTTATGCCGTCCCCTCGCCAGCACCGTTCTCCTTGACGCATATGTCGTATCTGACATACACTCGGCTTCATGAGAGACCCGGTCAACAAGCCTCTGGTCTGGCTGCACGGTGAAGTCAAGACGCCGCCGCTTTCGGCCGCCGCTCGACTGGAGGCCGGCTTGTTGCTCAGACGGCTGCAGCGTGGCGAGTCATTGAGTCTGCCACATTCGCGTCCGATGACGGCGATCGGACCTCGTTGTCATGAACTTCGTATCGTTGATGAGAGTGCGGCATGGCGCGTCATCTACCGGATCGATCCTGACGCGGTCATTATCGGTGACGTGTTCAGCAAGAAGACTCAGGCGACGCCCAAGACCGTCATCGACACCTGCAAGCGAAGGTTCAAGGAGTACGGCGCCATAGTGGGCGGGAAGGAGTGAGCAGCGTGAACAAGGCGAAAGAGAATCGACTCAAGGCGGCTGGCTGGCACGTCGGGGACGCTTCGGACTTCCTCGATCTCACAGATCAGGAGGCGGCATTCGTCGAATTGAAGCTCGCGCTCGCCGACTACATGCGCGACATACGCGTCCAGCACGGGTGGACCCAGACGCATGTGGCCCATGTTCTGGGATCCAGTCAGTCTCGGGTCGCGAAGATGGAGGCAGCTGACTCGTCGGTCTCAGTCGACCTACTCGTGAAGTCACTGCTTGCGCTCGGTGCGTCTCGCAAACAGGTGGGTCAGGTCATCGCGCGGGCGGCATAACCCGCGCGTCAACTCAGACAACGCGGCCTTGCAGAGGTATCCTCGGCAGGAAGGCTGCATGGCCGCGTCGCTGGTTACGCGCGAGAACGTTGGGCGTCGCGTACGAAGTAGGCGCCGAGCAGGTTTGAGAACGCCTCCTGTGCGAGAGGCTCGTCGAAGGAGAGCGCCCGTGCCCAGACCTCGAAGCGCTGACTCCACCGGTCAGGCCCCGCCGGATAGCGCTTGCCGTAGCGCAGAAGGAAGCTTCGGATGCGTTGACGTGCGATCCGTCTGTCGCTCTTGACCTCCTCGCGCACGCGGATGAGGTCGCGTACGGCCTCCTCGGCAGACGTGGGGACGCGCACGGACGTGAGCTCGCCTGCGCGATGCAGCCTCGCGAGGCTGCGCGCGTCGATGCGGCCGGTCTTGACTCGCGAGCCTGAGCGGCGGGGGATGAGCGAGGGCGCGATGACGTCGCACTCCACACCGAGCGAGGTCACGAGCCGGCGGGTGCCGTACCCGGCCGGTCCCGCCTCGTAAGCGACGCGCAGCGAGGCGGGGTCGTCGTGGCGGCGAAGCAGCTTGCGCACCGCTTCCGGGGGTGTCGGGGATCACCCGCTCGCCGGCCCCGGTGCCGCCGACCAAATCCCGCGGACGATCCACGTATGCACCGGATCGGGCCGGCCATCTCATAGTGACTAGCCGGAGTGTCAGTCGTCGATTTCCGGCAGCCTCGCTCGCAGCCACTCGGCTAGCTGCTGTTCTTCCAGGTCGCCTGCGGCGAGTCGCAGCATGACGTCGACCACATCTGTCTCGGCGGCCTCGAGTTCGAAGCCGTTGAGTTTGGCAAACACCGCCATCGTCATGAACGCGATGCGCTTGTTGCCGTCGTGATAGGGATGGTTGCGAGCGATTCCGTAGGCGTATGCGGCCGCCAGTGCCGCTATGTCGACACCGCTACCGTAGGCGAAGGCCTGCTTCGGCCTTGCGAGCGCAGACTCCAGCAGCTTCTCGTCTCGCAGCCCCGGCAGTCCGCCGTGGGTCGAGATCGTGTCGTGGTGTATGGCGTCGACGACCAGTCGGTACAGCCACCGTGGCTCGGGTGTTGAACCCGCCACTACTTGGCCAGTTCCCTGAGCGCACCTCTGTACTTGCGCGCGACCTTGCCGGCGATGGCGAGCGCCTCTTCGGTCTCTGGGTCGTAGGGGGTGATGAGGATTCCGCGCTCGGTCTCTATAGCGAAGACGGTGTCTCCCGCTTCGAGCTTGAGCCGGTCTGCCATATCCTTGGGCAGAGTCGCGCTGATCGATCCGCCTGCCCGCCTGAGTCTCATCGCCTGAGTCATTTCAGCCTCCTAGGGTGATGCCGCAATTGTAGCACAGATATGCTACCTGTCTGGCAAGCGCATCCTGGACGATTCCGCAACGTCGTTGCTAGAGCTGTGGAGCACAAGGCCATACGCAGCCAATGAGGGAATCGACTGGGTTGTTCTTACGAACGGAGATGAATGGCGCTGCTATCGCATGCTCTTCGCCAAGCCTGTGGATAAGGATCTTGTCTTCTCGATTCGCATCTCTGACGCCGATACGAAGCCGCGTGAGAAAGCGGAGCTACTCTACCTCCTCAGCAGAGGCACAGCGCAAGGATGAGCTCGGTGAGTACTACGAGCACCAAGCTGCCATGTCTGGCTCAAATCTCGCCGCAGCACTCCTGTCGGAACGGGTGATTGCTGCCCTGCGCACAGAGGTGCGAGCGCAAACGGGTCATTGCACCACCAATGAAGACCCCGCCATCGCTCTCATCGAGAGAGTGGTGTGTCCGGAGGCCCAGGACTCCGACGTGGCCAAGCTCGTCAAGCGCGCCGGACGCCTGAAATAGGCACTCAAGGATTGGCGCCTGCGGATCAACCCGACAGTGATACTGGGCGTGGTGCCTCTTGCGTGTGACGATGGCGCCGGGCTTCGCCGGATTTCCTGGACACGGTTTTGTGTGACATCCGTGTCCGAGAGAAAGGTCCCACATGTCAGAGAAGAATCCGCCCGTCGAAGGTCAGCTCGTCCCGTTCGGTCCGCTTCTACCGGGTCAGCGCTGGAGCCTGGCTCGCAAGCGTGAGGTCGCCTTGCGTCTGCTCCGGGGTGAGCCGATCGACGCGCTCCCCCGTGAGCTGGGCGTCGAGGTCTACCGTCGGCTTCATGAACCCATCAACGACACGCGAGGCATGGTACGCTCGACAGGCTGGCGAGGTTGGCGCGTAGTGTCGTGTAGGGAATGGCGTCCACACCGACCTGCCCATGCGAGGCTCCAAGTGCGAGAAGCGACTTCACGATCAGGTCCACCGAGACGGATCCGTCGCGTTCAGTGATGTATGAAGACGTCACATTTGTCGGCGAAAACTCGAACCGCTGGACGCGGGCGGGGCGCTGGCCACCCAAAAGGCACCGGTTGTGGCTGCAACCATCAGCGTCCGCCGGGTCTAACGGCAGGCGTCAGTCGTTCACGGGCCACGGATCGGGATCGCGAACGACGTGGAAGACGGCAGAGGATCGGCCGTACTCGATACTGTTACCGCTGCGAACCGGAAGCGCACCCTGGACCCTCACGCCGTTGACAAAGGTTCCGTTGCTGCTGCCGAGGTCCTCGACCGTGTAACCCTCCGGGCCCATCGCAATCCGGAAATGCCGTCGGCTCGACCGGGGATCGACGGGGACGAAATCGCTGACGGCCCCGTCCCGACCGAGGGTGAACTGCTCGTGCGGCCACAACTCGAACTCGATGGTGCTCGATCCGGTCTGGTCGTCGTCGATCTCAAGGCGCAGAAGTGCAGGAATCGACTCCGCCTCCTCGAGAATCGTCAACGCCGGGTCGTCCATCGAAGGCCCAGGGGCGACGGTGCCTACGGGTGCGGGGAGTGGATTCAGGAGGTCGTCCTGTTCGGCTACGACGGTCGCGTCATTGTCGGGCAGCTCGAACTCGTTGTCACCGATCTGCGGTGCCATCGTCAGTGTGGTGGGCTGTATCGGATGGCCGCACGATATGCAGAAAGCGGCGCCTTCCTGGAGTACCCCGCCGCACAGCACGCAGAACCTGTTTGTCATCCCTGCACCTTCTTCGCGTAATTGCTGTCCGGATCCGGCTGCCATGAAGCGAGCGCGACGCCGATGTTGTCGGGCGCACCGTTTCTGCGGGCAGCATAGATGAGCCGCTGGCTTGCCTCGGTCACATCGGCCGATCCGGCGACGATCTCGGCGATCGCCGACTCTTCGAGTGCACCGTAGAGCCCGTCAGAGCACAATAAGACGGTATCTTCGGGGAAGAAGCGAACCGACCCGTGGGTCGGCTCTGGGTTTCGGTCGCGACCCAGAGCCCGCAGAAGCACGTTACGTCGCGGGTGCTGTGCCGCTTGCTCGCTACTGAGCCGTCCCTGGTCGACCATGGATTGGACCCAGGAGTGGTCGCTGGTCAATTGCAGCAGACGCGTGCTTCGCAACACATAGGCGCGGCTGTCTCCGATGTGCCAGACATTGATGCGCTCCGCATCGATGAGGGCGATGACCACGGTCGTGCCCCCGTCAGGAGCGTCCTCGGCGACGCGTATGGCTGCTGTTGCGACGAGAGGTTCGATGTCCTCAAGCGACACGGTGACACCGGAGTTGACGACCTCTGCGAGTACATCGATGACCGCTTGGCTGGCCGTAGCCCCTCCCGTGTGACCGCCCATGCCGTCCGCCACCACAAGGAACGCCTGGCCTGATGAGGTGTGGGCCCAGGCGGCATCCTGGTTCTGGCTTCGCACGCAACCAAGGTCCGTCGCGTGCGCCACCCGGAACTCGCCTACGAGCTGGGGTTCATCTTGAAGGGTTGTTGCTTCGCCCACGAAACCTCCCGGTTGCTAGCTGCGGAATGTTGCCACAGTCCTGCCAAACTCGATCGTGTCCCCGTCTTTGAGGACGAGTTCGTCGCGCACGAGCGAGCCGTTCACAAACGTACCGTTGCTGCTGCCGAGGTCCAAGATCATGTAGGAGCCGGCTCGCTCGACGATCGAGAAATGGCGGCGGCTGGCCCGTGCGTCGTTAACCGCCAGACTTGCACGAGCCGGATCGCGCCCTACGACGAACGATCCGCTGTGATCGCTGATGACGATACGGCTCGTCCTTCCATCGGTGATCTCGAGCCGGGGGCCGGTCGGGTCCTCGTCAGTAATATCCGATGCCTCATCATCGACGATCGTCGAGCGTTCGTCGATGATCGTCGGGGCAGGACCCGGCTCCGACGTGGTGGTGGTCTCGTCTACGATGGTCGCCGCACTTGCGTCATCCACATCCTCGATGATGGTCGAATCGTCCTCCACGAGGGTCGCCCCTGGTGCGCCGGCGCTGGGGGTGTCGGAGGAAGCGGAATCTTGGCGGGCTTCGTCCTCTGCGACAATGGTCTCGGCGGATTCATCGGCCGGAGCCGACAGCGTTGCTGCGGTCGGATCACGTGGTGCCGGATCTGACAGGCTGACGGGGGCGACCGGATGCTTCGGTGCCATCGAGGCGTGGACTTCTAGCTGTGAGGATGTCGGATTCGCGGCGCTGGGAGCTTTCGCGCGGACAGGCTTACCGCTTCCCGTGGACGGAACCGCGACGCTCGCATGCGGAACCCGGCTGCGCCGCCGGTCACTGGTGCCACGAGACACGCTGTTATCGCCGCGGGTGCGCAGGCTCCATCCGCTCCCACCACCGCTACCACCGCTGCTGAAGTGCGTGATGACCGCGATGGACACGACGACCAGTCCAAGTACGCCCGCCAGACCTGCCGACAGACCCGATCCGGCGGCTTGAGCCTCCTTCGAAATGGTGAATGCTGGGAGCTGCATGAGTAGGCCTGCGGTAGCGGTCAACGGCCAGGCATACTTCGAAGGTCCACCCTTGCGGCGGGCGGCATCGATGAAGAGCCACCATGTCAGTACGAGAGATGCGATTCCGAAGATCCACATCCCGAACCAGTACCACCACCCCATCGTGCTTGGATCCATGACGCCCCCTCTGTCCGGTTAGTACCCTCGGTCCAGATTGTCTCTGGCCCTGTTGGGATCGATGCCCGTTGAAGCTCCTCCGACGTTGACAGTCGGCCCCGATTGGTCGAACTCACTTGGCGGTGCCGTCGGGAGCTCTGATGCCGACGGCTCGTCCCTGCGGTCCTCTCCCGTACCGGAGCCATCCTCTAGGGGCGATTCCCGTCCAGTGCCCAGTCCCGCCTCGACGGCATCAGAAGGAGCGTCGGCTTCGCTGAGCGCGACGCCAGTGATGACTGCTACGGTCATGAGGGTGAGCAGGCCGACGACGCGCACCAGGCGTACGGTCGCCGATGAGAACCTCGGTACCGTGATGTCGACTTCGCTGCCCACCGCACCTGCAACGTCGTCGATGAGTTCGCGCGGGGTCTGATAGCGATCCGCCGGATCCTCAACGAGGGTTCTTGCGAGGACCTGGTTGCACAGGTCGACAAGGTCGCCGGTTCCCTCGATAGTGGGTGCCTCGAGGTCGAAGTGGGCATCGAGTATCTCTTTGGTCCCGTTGCCCGGGAAGGCCTTCTCGCCGGTGAGCATCTCGTAGAATACCGCGCCGAGCGCGTAGAGGTCGGTGCGGATGTCCACCGAACGAGGATCGAGGATCTGTTCGGGGGCCATATAGTACGGACTGCCGAGGAATGAGCTCGTCAGCGTGAAGCTCTCCTCCTCAGTCATCGCCTTTGCGATGCCGAAGTCCGTCAGCTTGGCGGTTCCGGCCGGATTGACCAGGATGTTCGTGGACTTGATGTCGCGGTGAGCCTGGATATGAGCCTGGACATGCAGGTGGTTAAGGGCAAGCGCGGTGTCGAGGAGAAGTTTGAGTGACTCGTGAACCGACAGATGACCGCGCTTCTGGATGAGATCATCGATGCTCGGGCCCTCGATGTACTCCATGATGATGAACGGGCGGTCCTGGTGGGTGCCGGACGTGATGCCTTCGACGAGGTTGGGGTGCTTGAGTTTGCACAGCAGGCGGGCTTCGCGGCGAAAGCGCTCAAGGGAGCGGGACTTGCGCACGTGCTCTGTGTTCATGATCTTGACTGCGACCCTGCGGTCGTCCCGCTTGTCTAGCGCAACGTAGACCTGCGCCATGCCGCCACCGCCGACGTGTTTGCCAATCTCATACCTGTCGAGCAACACCGTTCCCTGCATGGCTCCTCCGCTGCGGACCAGCTGTCGGACATCAAGATGTGATGTCGGTCACAATTCAGTTACCTCACAGGTAGTAAGCCTGCAGAGCCCGAGGTCGCCCTTGACGTCATGGACACTTTATCTCACTATGGCGTATGGTATGCAAGAAATGCATCAATTTGGTTAGGGTGAATGAGGGGGTTTCCGTGAACAGGAATGCGGCAATCGGTGTCGCCGTCATCGGGGTCCTGCTGGCTTCGATCAGCGTGGGGGTTGCGACGTACATGAGCAGCAACGAGCTTGATGCTCGCGCTACGGCGATGCGCTCCGAGATGGACGACAGCCAGAAGGACCTTGAGTCCCAGATGGAGTCAATCATCGAGGACTCCCTGCCCAAGGTCAACGGTATGGCCGTGAACCTGTCTGCGGACGAGGCCCTGTGGGTGCGAGGTCGCCTTCTGGTCACCGACGTGGCAGACAACGAACGCGTGTTGTTCGACGTGGACTCCGGTAATGCGATGATCACAATCGACGGCCCCCTGACCGTCCAGCGCGGTGGCACGAAACTGCTCGAGTCGGCGGAAAACAAGCTGATTCTGGGTGATGTCGACTCAGGTGCCATAAGTGCTACCGAGATCACGGCTGCCAGCTATCTGAACAAGTCCTCGACCTGGAAGGTCGGCACCGGGGGCAACATGGCGATGACCGGTGACCTGACGGTGGGCGGTAATACTTCATTGGGTGGAACTCTTGCCGTTGGCAAGAGGTTTTCGGTTGGAACGGAGACGAACGGAATCGTGTGGGATCCGGTGGCAAAACAGTTCCTAGTGTTGGGCACCGTGAGGGCCGCCAAGTTTGACACCAAAGATAATGCAGCGACCGAGTTTGTCTCGGATGTCGCATTTGGCAGGAATATCCGTTCGGCCGCTGGCACGTGGCGTGTCCTGTCGGACGGAAGTGCGACGTTCAAGTCACTGATGGTTCAAGGAAGCACGCTGAACGCTTCCGGCATGAACCTTGGACCCAGAGGGCTCACCGCCGGTTCCGCCGCTATCACAGGGGCCGTGACGGCTACTTCCGCAAGCATCGATGGCACGCTTACCGCCGGCGGCTCCCAGATCGGTGCGGCCGGTGTCGACGTGGGCACCACGCGCGACGTCAAAGGCCGCGACCTGATCGCCCACAACGCATTCCGGCTCGACAACAGCAACTTCGCCGTCGCCAGCAG
>CAMTUW010000014.1:0-97740 GCA_947085035.1 uncultured Actinomycetes bacterium | reverse complement strand
TCTTTGGTGAGGAACTGCTTGGTGAATGAGTGTCACGTCAGGCGGAGGCCAAATCCTCCATCGTGATGGACACCCACCTTGTGAGCCGTGCGATGCTATCGGACTCCACCGGCAAGACTGCGATCCGCTCCACGAGCACCGCCCCATCGATGATGTCTTCGGCGAGCAGCGTGGTCACGAAGACCCGGTCCTTTTCACGATTCGCAACCAACTTGCTCGCCGCGAGATCATGCGCTTCGATGCAGTGACCCGTGCCTCACCGGGTGCCCACCGGGTGCCGCACGGCGATGGCCCTGCCCTCCCAGCCCGCGGGAAGCGTGGCCGACTCGACGGAGACGCCATGGACATAGAAGCCGTGCGTCGCGTGAAACAGCGAATCCTCGCCCAGTGCGCCGTCGATCAGATCCGTGCGCTCGGGAAACGTCTTGGCTTGGATGTCGACCTCGATCGACGCGCGCAATGCTGCCGGTGCATCCGGGGCGGTGGCCAGTATCGCCTGGGATCCGAAGACTATCAGCTCTGTGTCCCCTGAGACGTCGCAGGCGGCGCGGATCGCATGTTCCAACTGGTCGTATCTCACTCAGACTCCCCCGCAACTTGCCCGTGAATCGCATCGCGCTCCGCCGACGTCAGCACGGCAAAGAACGGAGAGCTCTGACGCAGACGCTCGCCGCGCGAGGATTCCGATTCGAGCAGGTCAGCTATACGTTCCGGCGAATAGCCCTCCAGCAACTGGCGCCACTCGAGAAGATCCGAGCGGGCCATCCCCTGCTCCTCGCCAATGAGCCCTATCACGTGCCGTCTCGCACGCTCCATCAAGGTGGGGTCGCGACGGACGATGCCCGCGATCTCTCTCGACATGAGGAGTTGCCGCCGCGTCGCCGCACTGTGTGTCTTCGCCGGGGGGCGTCCTGTTTTCTGAGACCCGGGTACGATGCCCCACAGCATGATCGCATCGGCCGGTGGCGTCGGCGCATCTGCCCTCGTGCACACCGCAACCTCGATAATCATGTCGAACTCCCGCTCCAGACCGATAAGACGGGCCCTCAGCTCATCCTGGATCCATGACACGGCGCGTGCATCAGCCACGGCAGACACGTGCACTGGGTCCGACGAGCCGACCGGCAGCCCGTCGATCCAGGATGCCGTCACTTCGGGAATCGAGACGGCATCCTTGAGTGCAGCAATAAGGCGATAGTAGCGCGCCCGCTCCTCTTCGAATGCCTTGGCCAACGCCAGCATTCCCACGGCATCGTCGCGAACGGCGTACGTGGAGGCATGCCCACCCCCTATGCGGCGGACGAATCCCGCCACCCGCAGCCTGTCGAGGGCGCGACGGGCACCAGCGGCCGTGAGCCCGGCAAGTCGCGCGGCCTCAGACACGCTGAGAGGTACGCTTAGATTCATGAGCAGTACCCGCAGGAGTCTGACTTGCGCCTCCGAGCCAAGGGCGTAGTCAAGCGGATACCTGGCGCTGCTCCTGAGTTTGCTCTGGTCATCCATCGCGAACATCCTCTCGTGAGCTTGCCACGCCTTCGCAACCTCCCAGTAGATGTTTGTATCATACTAGATACATTTGTATCTGAATAGATACTGGTGTATCTGTTTAGATACACCAGTATTCACAGGGTGCGGGGGTGGCGGGAAGGGATGTGTCTTCTGTGGTGCATACGTGGACGAGCTCGGTCGTGGAGTTGACGAAGGTCTCGGTGACCTGTCGGTAGACCTGCTCGCCGCTTGCAGCGTCTCGTGAGGGTCGGCCACGAAGCAGTACGTCTTGGCGGGGATGCGTCCCCTCTTCTAGGGACCTTGTAGATGCGCCCCTCATCGCAGGCCCCCTAATGTCCATGTTCGTAAGCTACGGACAAACTGAGGCGCAATATATTCATATGCGTGGTCAAGATGTCAATCACATCCATGAACCTCGCTGGTTATTCGCTGATTGTTCGGGTCGCAGACCTCACGTACCCACGCCCCGGCGCACGGCCCCGCCCTCACTCACTCCTGGGGCGGCATGATCTCAGGCGGGTGCTTGTCCGACAGCTGCACCACCGCGATCGCGATCAAGACCAAGACACCGCCCAGCATCTGCGATGCGGTGAGCGCTTCGCCGAACAGCGAATACGCCCCGACGCCCGCGATCACCGGTTCAACCGTGGACGTGACCGTCGCGTTGGTGGGCGGAATGTGGCGAAGTGCCGACAGGAACGCAGCGAACGGAACCACCGTGCTCACAACCGCCATGAAGAACACGGCGAGAAACGTCCTCGTATCCGAGAATGCGGCGAGCACCGGCCCCGCACCGATGACAGCGAGCCAGAACAGGGTCGCGAAACCCAGGCCGTAGACGAGTGTCGTGAAGGGACGAAACCGCTTGACCGCGACACTGCCCATGAGCGAATAGGCTGCGAAGAAGACGGCTGACAACAGCCCCCACGCCACTCCTTGGGGGCTCACGACCAGACCTGTGCCGCCGATCGCACCCACGACCATCGCGCACCCCATGATCGAGAAGCCGACTCCCACGGGAAGCGACCATGTGAATCGATGGCCCAGAAAGAGCACACTCACAACAAGGACAAGGACGGGCGCGAGATACTCGAGGAGAATCGCCGTTGCCACGTTCGTGAGCGAGATCGTCTTGAAGTAGGTGAAGTGGACACCGGCAAGACCCACAACGCCGAAGACACCGAAGAACCAGAGGTCACGGATCTTGACCTTCAGCGCCGGGCGATCGGCCACGAGCAGATAACCGAGCAGCACAACGAACGCGACGAGCGCACGGGCGGCCGAGAGCACCGTGGGATCCATCTCGATTCCAAGTGGCGGCAACGGCCATGCATCAGTGGCCGACGAGGCCGCCGTGAAGAGCCACTTGGCCGTCAGTCCGCCGCTGGCCCAGCATGCCGCAGCGAGCAGTGCGAGGAGGTACCCGCGCCGTGGGTGCTTCGCGTCACCCTCCACAGGTCGACTTCTCCTCGGCGGTCTTGTCCGCTTGATACCGGTCGAAGGGCTCGAGGTGCGCGATCACGTCGGAGACTTTCGGGAAACGCTTTGCGATGGCGCGCTCGACCTCCTCGGCGATGCGGTGCCCCTCGGCAACTGACAGCGTCTCGTTGACCTGGACGTGGAGATCCACGCAGACCGCAGCCTCGGAACCGCGGGTGCGTATGTGATGACAGCCCAGGACTCCGGGAACCGAATACGCCACCTCGGCGATGTCGTCTGTGGGGATGCGAGCAGAATCCGAAAGGGTCGCGCTCGCCCTCAGAAACACTTTCCACGCGGCCCAGGCGATGGCGCCCGCCACGAGAAGCGCGACTATCGGATCAGCGACGGAAAGACCGGCTTTGACAAGACCGAGGGAGACGATGACGCCCAAGCTGACGATGATGTCGGAGCGTGTGTGACTCGCGTCGGCCGCAAGCACCTCGCTTCCGAGGAGACGTGCCTCACGCTGTTCCCACGTGGTGACGCCGATGTTGATGAGGAGGGTCACGATCATGACGGCGAACGACACGCCGTCGACGCGAGGCACCTGTGCAGCACCCGTGAGCTGCGCAACCGCGCTCGATCCCACGCGGTACGCTGCGAAGACGAGCATCCCCCCGATCGCGGCCGACGCGTACGCCTCGTACTTACCGTGCCCGTAAGGGTGGTCGCGATCGGCAGGCCGCGCCGCGAGCGAGACCCCGATGAGCCCTACCACGTTGCTCGCAGCATCGAAGAAGGAGTGGAATCCATCGGCCTGCATGGCGACCGACCCAGTGACGATGCCCCACACCAGCTTCGCTGCCGCAACGCCCACGTTGAGCACCAGTACCGCCACGAGAACACGGCGCACGCGAACTGCGCCCCGGACCCCGGACCCCGGCTCTGATGGCCTGCTGTAGCCCACTCACACGCTCCACTAGTTGCGGTTTATACCCCTAGGGGGTATTCTCCCTCCGTAGAAAGCACGAACGAAATCCCCCACTCGAACCGAGAAGACGGTATCAGATTGCGAGGATCGACGATGGAATACGTCGCGACGCCGGTTGTACTGGACGATGACGAGGAGCGCAAGCGAATACTCAATCGCCTTCGTCGGCTCGAGGGGCAGATTCGAGGACTGCAGTCCATGATCGACTCCGGCAAGGACTGCGACGCCGTGCTCACGCAGGTGCTCGCCGCCAAGTCGGCCCTGAACCAAGTGGGGCTGCATATCGTTGGCCACGCGATGAAGCACTGTCTCATCGATGAAAGTACGAGCACCCGCGAAGAGCTCATCGACGAAGCGATCAAGGTGTTTCTCAAGTACTCGTCCTGCGTGAAGTGAGGGAGCGGGGATGGCTTCGAGCGCGGTTCCGTGGATAGCTCTGGTGGCAGGTTCACTGACGGCCGGCGTCGCCATCGTCGGTGTACTGGTCGTGCGCCGCTCGTTCGAGCCGCTCGCTGTTGCGCTCTTTCTCGCAGGAGCGGCGATCGCCGCCTACTCGCTCGTCACGATCACAGCGGCCTTCCCCGCGAGTGAGTTCGTGCTCTACGCCGTCGCCTTCCTGTTGGCCGCCGCTGGCGGAGGATACGCACTGGCCTCATCGCTGCTCCTTGAGGTCGGTCGACGCACCGCGCGACTCGACATCCCTGATCATGTTGTCGCCACCACGTCGGTTCCTGCGGTCATCGTCGTGTGCACGGTCGAGCCCGAGTCGTACTCGATGACGGAAACCGCCTCACTGCTCGCAGACCTCAGTGAAGAAGACCGTCTTGACGCCTCCATCTCCTCGCTGCCGCTGGTGTTTTTCGCCCAGAAGGCGCGCTACGTCGCGATCGGTGGCACCAGTCCTGCCCGCGGCGAGCTCAAGCGCGTCGTCGAGCGGCTGGATTCGGAGCTGAACCTTGTGGCGAAAACGTCAGTCACATGGGCGTCGTGCACCGGACGCGGACGGCTCGCCGCGCGCGTCGCCCAGGCGGTTGCGGCCGGTCACACGCGAGTCGTGGTGGCCGAACTCGGAGTGGCGAGCAGTCCCGCACTGACCGCCGCGAAACGTGAGGTTGACGCGCTCCGGCTGGCGCATCGAGGAGTCGACCTGGGCTGGGCAGGACCTTTCGGAGCGAATGATGCACTCGTCGCCATGCTCAGTTCCGCTGCTTTCGACGCAGTTGGCGAACCGGAGAGCACAGGGGTCGTACTCGTCGGTCACGGCCAACCTGCCGAGGAGTCCCTGCGCGACGATGAACTCGATCAGGTCGAGACAGTCCTTCTCAACCGTGTACGGCTCGCCCTTGTCGAGCGCGGTCTGCCCGAGACCCACGTACGCCTCGCATGGGCCGAGTGGGCCACCCCGGACGTGACGTCGTCCGTCCGCCACCTCGCGGCCGTGGGCCCCAGTCGCATCGTAGTCCTGCCGACGGTGTTCCCACTCGACACGCTCGCAACGCGCCTCGATCTTGAGACAGCCGTGCGTCAGGCGCGCACCAGCGAAGAAGTCGAGACCGTGATACTCCCCGCCTGGGGCGATGATCCGACGTTGATCGCGGAGTTGACCCGACTCATCTCGGACACGCTGACTGCGGACGCCTCAGCGCGCTGAGTCACCCATGTCAGGCATACCGTGCGGCATCCCCTCGCCGAGGAAGTCGAACTGCTCGCCGTAGTCCTTCATCATCTGCTCGAACGCACTCATCATGTAGCGGCGCTTGAACCCGTCTTCGAGATCCGCCACCTCTCGCATCTTTTGACTGTAGAAGGTCATGTAGCATTTCGCCAAAGCGCGGTATACGTCGTCAAGAGACATCTCGTAAGGCTCGACGATCGGCGTCATCAGGTTGTACTTCGAGTAGTCAAACACCCGAATGCGGTCTTTCATCTCCTCGAACAGCGGGGTGAACGGCATCGGAGTGATCACCGGGAACACCGCTATGTCCGGGTTGAGGCGCACCGCCTCGGCAGCCGTCTTTTCAATGGACTCCCACGTCTCATTCGGGAAACCGATCATGAATGACGCCTCTGTCATGATATCGACCTCCCGCAACAGGTCGAGCGCGCGCTTGTTCATGGCGACGTCAGTGCCCTTGTTCAGACTGTCCAGCATCTCGTCCGAGCTGCTCTCGGCCCCCACGTACACGTGGATGATGCCTGCGTCACGATACTTCGGCAGAATCGCCTCGTCACGGATGATGTCTTCGACGCGCGTCTCCATGAGCAACTTCACATCGATGTTCGCCTCGATGAGCAGGTCGAGTTGCAACTCCCATCGGTCGCGGTCGCAGGTCGGATACGGGTCGATCAGCGTGATGAACTCAACCTTGTACTCGTCGACCAGGTGTCGGATCTCGTCGAGGACCTTGTGCGGATCACGTGCGCGCCAATCGCCGCGCCAAAACGCCCTGTGCGAGCAAAACGAGCAGCCCATCATGCAGCCGCGAGTGGTAAGGACCGAGGCCATCCGTCCCCAAGGCTCGATATTGTAGTGATAGAGGTCCCAATCCAGCAGGTGCCATGCAGGCGACAGTGTGTCGAGGTCTGCGATATGGGGCCGCATGGGGGTGGCAACGATATCGTCATCGGCGCGATAGGCGATCCCGGCAACATCTCGCGTATGCCCTTCCGGGATGGCCGAGAGCAACTCGCGCAGTGTCTCCTCGGACTCGCCCCTGATCACGAAGTCGACCCGGTTGTCCGTATCGCGGAGGATCTCCTCATACAGGAACGTCGGGTGTGGTCCACCGATCATCGTGACAATATCGGGGTCGATTTCCTTCGCGATACCCAGGGTCTGGAGCGCAGCGGGTACGCTCGCCGTGCTGATCGCGCCCGACACAGGCAGATAGTCGAGAGTCATCACGTAATCCGGCCGGTAGCTCTCGATCTCGGCGCGAACGTCATCGAAGGTGTAGCCGTTGTTCATCGCATCACACAGCTTGACCTCATGTCCAGCAGCGAGGGCAACACCGGCGAGATACGTGAGCTGCAGAGGCGGCCACGTCCCGATGACTTGAACTCCCCAACAGTGATACGGCGGTGCGATGAACAGTACCTTCGACATCAACCCTCGCTCTCCGATTATGAGCACACGTCACCCAAGTTTACTCAACCTGAGCAATTGGTGGGGTGATGTCTCCGAACTTTCTGCGACTCGTACTGCCCCTCGGCGCTTCTTGGACCCCTGAAACAGCCTAACCGGCCTTGCAGCGCTCCCAGTTCCAAGCCTGGAGTCGGCGAATGCGGGGATAATGCCTCGCCATGCGCCATACGAACGAAATGCCCTCGGGGGTGGAGTCAGCATACGTCTCGCACGCGAGGATGGAACTCTTCAGGTCTTCGGCAGTCGTGCCCCGAAACACGGTGAACCCCTTGCCGACCGCCTGCAGATAGTGCGCGTCACTGCCGCCGGTGGCCGCGATGCCGTGCCCTGCGGCGAACACCTTGGCGGCTACGCCGTTTGCCCAACGAAGGAACGGGAGCGAGTTGTACGTTTCCAGCGCGTGAAACGCCCAGTCGTTGACCGCATCTGCGAACAGGTTTCGGCCCAAGGGACCGAACACGCCCTGATTGGAGAACGGGTGCGCAACGATGGCGATGCCGCCTTGGGCCTCGATCGCGGCGACGGTATCACGCGCGCTCATGCCGGCGGGAACCTGCTCGGTGAGGTAGAGCCCGAGGATGTGCCCCTCTTTCGAGGTCACCTCTTCGCCAACAATCACTTCGAAGTCGTAGAGCTCAGCCAGTGACTTGGCGAACAATGCGCCCTCAATGGTGTTGTGATCGGTGATCGCTATGACACTCATATCCGTCTTGTGTGCGACGAACTCCATGATCTCAGGTATCGAAGCTGTGCCATCGGAGTGGTTGGAGTGGATGTGAATGTCAGCCTTGCTCCACACGTCTTTCGTACTCACTTGACAAGACTTCCCCTCATTCGAGGCCCTTGATCGGCCATATGAAGCGTCGGTTGCCACAAAGCAAACCGCGAACCAACGCGAGCATACACAACGATACTACCTATCAGTATATCGGCACCGCGACGCATTGGCTTCACCCCATTCCTTCAGGCGTGTCACGCCCTCTCTGAGACGCTCGAGCGATGTCGCGTAGCTGAAGCGCAAGAACCCTTCGCCACCAGCCCCGAAGTCGATGCCCGGTGCGCACGCGACGTCGGCCTCTTCGAGAATCCGGCGCGAGAGCTCCAGTGAGTCGGCACCCCAGCAGCGGGCGTCGGCGAAGACGTAGAACGCGCCGCATGGCTCGCAGTCGATACGAAGACCGGCGTCACGCAGAGCAGGAACCAGGAACCGTCGGCGCTCATCGTAGAGTTCTCGCATCCTCGTGACATCACCCTGCGCGTGCTTCAGTGCGGCCACCCCGGCCTGCTGTACGAACGCGTTCGCGGCGAGGAAGAAGTTCTGCTGAATCTTCTCGGCCGGACGCACGAATTCCCGAGGCGCGATCAGGTACCCCAACCGCCACCCGGTCATCGCGTACGCCTTCGAGAAGCCGTTGAGAACGAAGGCGCGATCGGTGTACTCGAGAATCGAATGCTCGGGACCGCAGAAGGTGAGTCCGTGATAGATCTCGTCGCTCGCGATGTGCACGCCGGTGCGCTCGGCGAGCGCGGCAAGCATTCTGAGGTCGTCGGCCGACTGCACGGCACCGGTGGGGTTGCTCGGCGAGGTGACCATGATCGCCTTCGTCCGCGGCCCTATCGCGGCAGCCAGTTCATCCGGGTCGTAGCGAAAACCGTTCTCGGCCCGAACTCTCACGAGTCGCGGCACCCCGCCGAGGAACGAGACGTAGTTCGGGTACGCAGGGTAGCAGGGGTCCGGCATCACGACCTCGTCGCCGGGATCGAGCAGCGCACCGAACAGCAACAGCATCGCGGGGCTCGTACCTTGCGTCACCACGATATCTGCGGGATCGACCCCGACCCCGTACCGGGCTTGATAGTGGTCACGAATCGCCTCTCGCAATGAGGGTAGTCCGAGCGACTGCGTGTAGTGGGTCGCCCCTTCAGCCATCGCCGCTTCCGCCGCCTGCGTGATCACTTCCGGAGTCGGGAAATCGGGATCACCGATCTCGAGACGGACGATGTCGCGCCCTTGTTCCTCAAGCTCTTTGGCGCGCGCGACGAGATCCATCACCACGAAGGGGCGAATCGCCTCGGAACGCTTGGACACTGGAGACATGCGCAAACCCCTTTCGGGTTCGATATGAGCGTCTAACATGAAGGGCACAGCGAGAGCGTCACGACCGCGACGTCATCGGTGAGTCTACCTTCCGTGAATCCGGTCACGATCACGCCGATATGCCCAGCCAGATCCTCGGCGGCCATGCCGCGTGCGTCGTCGACGGCGGCGACAAGGCGCTCTTCCCCGAAGAACCCGCCGCTCGGACATCGTGCCTCCGTGACTCCGTCGGTGTAGAGAACGAGCGTGTCCCCCTGCCCCAGCGTCACGGCACACTCGAAGAACTCAAGTCCCGTGAAGGCGCCCAGCACCGGCGAACCACAACACAGTGACTCCGCCCCTCCTTGGGCCCGAACGACGAGCCCCGGCGGGTGACCGGCTCCGCAGTACCTTCCCTCGCCTGAGCGCGGGTCGATGATCACCAGTGCGACTGTCGCGAAATCACGCAGACGCGAGGTGGCCGCCAGCGCCTCATTGGCGCGAAAGAGTATCTCGGAGGGTGAGACAGCCTCATGTGCGAATGCGCGAATCGTATGCTTGACGACCGTGGTGAGCACCGCCGCGTCGAGCCCCTTGCCAGAGACGTCTCCGACCAAGACGCCCACCAGTCCATCTCGAAGTTCGAAGATGTCGTAGAAGTCACCACCCACGCGCGTGGCGAGGGTGGAAGAGCGGTACAGATGTCCGTAGCGCACCCCGGCGACTTGACCGTCCAGCGACAACAGCGCCTCTTGCAACGTCTCGGCGATGCGATGCTCGGACTCGTAGTCGCGCGCGTTGCCGTATGCGATAGCGAGCGACTGCGACATGCGACGCCCGTACTCGACGACCATATCGTCAAGTACGATGTCACTCGTGCGGTTGCCGAACAGAACGGTCCAGCGAGCGTCCCCGCGTACAAGCACAGGTACAACGAGTGCGGAGTCGATTCCGAACTCCTCGCGCAGCCACGCTCCCGAGGTACCCGGCTGGTTGATTCGCGCGGAGAAATCCTCGACCACGGTGTGCTCACGTTCGACGGGAAGTGGAGGCACCAGCACGTGGCGTGGCTGAGTGCCGTAGGCGTGCAGCACATTGAAGACGTCTTCCTCCCACGTGCCGAAACATGCCACATGACATCCGAGTGCGACCGCCATGATTTCAAGTGCCGCCGGAACCGTCATGGCAATCTCGTGTGACGAAGCGAGTGTCGAGGCGGCCTCCGTGAGCGCCGACTCCAGCACACGAGCACGCCGCGCGCCCTCATGGCGTCGGACACCAGACATCGCAGCCACGATGCGGTCCGATGCCACCTGCAGCATCACGCGCTCGGTGTCGCTGACGAGTCTCTCCGTCGACCAGGTGCACTCCAGCACGCCGAACAGCCCGCCGTCCACATAGAGCGGCATCCCGAACATCGCACGTATCCCGAACTCGTGGTGGACGCTCAGCTCGGCCTCGGTCGATGTGACGTCGGGCGACCACAGCTCTTCACCTGCCGCAGCGACAAGTGAAGCGAAGCCTTCCCCCTCACGCAGAGTGAGTCCGGACATCGTTCCTTCGGGATACCCCTGCTGGGCCTCGAGAACCAGAACACCGTTCTCGAACTTGAAGAACAATGCGGCATCCGCGCTCATCACCTCGCGCAGGGCGACGAGCACCTCTTCGAGTAACTTCTCCATATCGAGGCTCCCCACCGCGCTCGACACGATGCGAAGCAGCCCCGCAAGCTGATGATTCGCTGCCGTGAGGTCTTCGAGCAGAGACTCCCTCTCGGCTTCGCGCGCACAGCGGGCTGTGATGTCGCGGATGATCGACAGCAGATACGAACGACCTGCGATCGTGACACCGCGAGAGCTCACCTCCACCGGAAAGACGGAGCCGTCGGTGCGCACGTGCTCAGTCTCGAGAAGCGATCCGCTGGTCGCCGCCACCTGCATCTGCTCCGTGACAGCGTCGACCGTGTGCGGAGCGCGCAATTCCCGGATGTTGAGGCACGTCAGCGCATCGCTGGTGAGCTGATAGGAGATGCGCGCGGCGGAGTTCGCGAATACGATATCGCCTTCTCCCGTCATGAGCAGCACGATGTCGCGGGTGTGCTCACTGAGCGCGCGACACACCTGAATCGCGAAGATGGCGTCTGTCGCGCCGCTGGTGTCGATGTCGAAGAACCGCTCATCCACGCCCCCGCACGCTCCCCTGAACCAGAGTGGTCATCCGCACACGCAGTCTATCGCAGGCCCGGGCTCACCCGCCGTGACAGCGCTCGCAGACGCCGCGGTTGTTCGTGCGGATCAAGGCGCTCGCCCCGACGGCTGGGGAGCCCCCAGGGACCTGTTTGGCGGGGCTGATCCCCGGAACGCCGTCTTGAACCGGCGCCCAATAGCCGAGGGTGTTCGTCTCCAGATGTGAAGCCGCCCAACCGGTCATCTCAGTCGAGGTGCCGTGGGCACGATGGCAGGTCAGACAGCCAATGTAGTTCTTCCAGAACTCACCCGTCCCACCTTGGGCCTCCTCCAGAGGCACCCAGTACTGATCGGCGAGGACCGTAGCCGCCATCGAGCGGTCGGGGCCGTATCCGGCCTCAAGTGTGCGGTCCGTGGGGTGGAAGTGTCGCGCAAGGGGTCCGACACTCTCGCCAGTGGAAGGGTTCACCTCATAGATTCCGAAGTCGACCACCACGGTGTTGACGCTGGAGGTCTCTCGGTATCGGGTATGACACGAGGAGCACCAGACCGAAAGGGACTTGTCGGGATAGGTCGACGTGACATTGAGAATCGGCGAGCCTCCGGTGTAGTTGGGACGATACGCTGAAACCTGCGCCGCACCCGCGCCGCCGCGCAAGAAGCCCCCATCAGGATTGTCCGGGTCGACTCCGGGAACCGGGAAGCCGGTTTCCGTCGAGAAGACATAGGCGTTCGGCGTCTCGTCATTCGGTCCGGTGTACCCACCGACGACGGTCGAGTTGATGCTACCTTTCAGCATCCGGTAGTTCGATGTCCCATGGACGTCATGACAGCTCGTGCACCCTACACGCGAGATGCTCGCCAATCTCTCTCCCGCACCCCACAGTGGAAGGGGTCCCGTGTCGAGGTCATGGCGTGATGTCGTCGGAACCAGGTTGATCGTGGCGTTCGATTCCCAGGCGTACGGATCAGGCATCCGGGTGAAACCTCCGGCGTTCAGTGGAGCCCCCGGCGTTGACGAGGTCTCATAGAGCGATCCGTATTCAAAGATGCCATCGATCACGTTGGTGGCCGCGCCGGGCGCCCCGTTGCCGTGGCACACGAGACAGTATTCGGTGACTGTCGCGTCCGTGCCCACAAGCAGCGCGCTCGCACGCTCCACGCCGGTGCGGTCGAGCCAGGTGGCTGACGAGAGCGAGGTGTGGGTGCGATGACACATCGCGCACGAGTCGGTGTCCTGCACGACGGTGGGGGCATGGTTTCCGAAGTTGGCGGAAGCCAGACGTGGCGCCGCGAACATCAACATCCCGAACAGGAGCGTCGCGACAGCAAGCCTGCGCACGTGCACGAAAGAGTCGCTATGTCGGCTCATCGCGGCCATCAGAAGTTCCCGCCGGGGGGTGACCCAGCCCCGTGACCGTGGCAAGCGCGGCAGTTCATGGGGAAGACGACCGTGCTCGTTCCCGCACGTGAGTCATGGGAGGCAGAATCCCAGATGTGACACGTGTTGCAGAAGAACCGCAGGTCACGGCGATGGGCGTCGATCCTGTACGTGATCACTCCGTCGATCCTGTGACCGCCACCAGCCGAGATCACGGTGTCGGCGATCGCGCCGTCGTTGGCCGTGCCGTGCGGATCGTGGCACGCGTTGCACTCGAGGACAGTGCCGTACGAGTAACCCATGTCCGGGCGCAGGTGCGCGGTCGTCGTGGTCGAACCACTGCGAGAACCGAAGCCGTGCACGTTGACGGCGTAGGCGGCTTTTGTGTTCGTAGTGGTGGTCTGGGCACTTCGGGACAGCACCGGTCCGGCCCACGGGCTCGTCTCGACGCTCGTGGGCAGTGGTTCGCCGTCATGGCATTCGAAGCAGAAAGCCTTCTCGTCACTCGTCCACGTACCTGACGGGCTTGGATCATGGGGTTCGACCAGCGGGAAGTCGTCCGTTGCTGCGTGGGTGTTGTGACAGTTCTGACAGCTCATACGCGCACCCGCGACCTGGTCTTGCGGAAGCAGGGGATGTTTGAGATTCGCGCCCTCGTTCATGGTGAGTCGACTGAGGATGTCAATCTGGTTCGGATTGGTCGCGGAAGCCGTGTGACACTGCATACAGACCATCAGCCCCTCGTAATACAGCAGGCTCGAATTGCGTGACGTGTGCGACTCGTGACACGTGTTGCATGTGATGTTCGCCCCCGTGGGGGGTGGCACCACGGCGCGGTGCGCCGACGTCTCGAAGAACGTCAAGTCTCCTTGCACGAGTTCAGAACCGGGGCCATGGCATGAGTAGCAGAAGCCGTTGCCCGCAGGCGTATCCGTGACGACGACGCACGGGGAAGAGGAGTTCACCCGCATCAGATTGTTCATCGGCTCGCCGTCAGGAATCAACGGTACATGGCAGGTGACGCAGCTGTAGGGCTCGCTCTCGGTCACCGACTGGCCCTGTGGGTGCTTCGACTTCAGGAGCGGGTCGCTGAATTCGTCATACGACACTGTTGGCGCATGACAGGACTGGCACACCGTGTTCTTCTCGGCTCCAGGGAAGCGGATGAGTGGCCGCAGTGCGGTCGAGCTGTGCGTCGCATGGCAGATGCACGCCGATTCGTTGCCGAAGTCGTGCGGATGGGGCTGATTCTCCGGCTTCGGCGCGATCGGCTTGGCCAACAGGTCAACGGAAGGACTCCCAACGACACCCGATGCATCGACTGCAGCCACGTGATAGTAGTACTTCTCGCCGTTGACGACCGTGAGGTCGAAGTAGCCAGCGGCCGGGATCGGAATCGGCGTGAGAGTGGTCATGGCCGAGAGGCTGGATGATCCGCGACGCACCATGTAGCCAACGACCGCTGGGTTCGAGGACGCCTGCCAGCTGAGGTGGACAGCGTTGTTGGAACCCGTGGCCCCTACCCCGAGAATGCGGTCCGCTCGGGTCGTGACGGGAGCGATATAGGGCCACACTGCGGTCGCAGTGCTTGACAGAGAACTCTCGCCGCGATAATCCACGGTCGAAACCGCGTACCAGTATCGCGTCGACGAGCGCAGTCCTCGGTCGATGAAGGCGCAGTCGTACACGCTTCCGGTCGTCGTCGCGACGACCGAGTAGTTCACGGCGTCGCTCGAGCGCCAGATGCGATAGAAGGCAGCGCCCTCCACATCATGGCTTGGGAGCCAGTTCAGGTAGACGCTGTCCCCGGAAGGGGCCAGCGCGAGGACAAGTGACGGCGGGGACGGTGCGGGCGCCACCGGAGTCGTCACCGTCACGGTCGCCGAGGGGGGCGACACTGTGCCCGCTGCATTCACAGCGCGAACGACGAACGAATACGTCGTCGACTGAGTCAGCCCCACGATGTCTATGACTGTGGTACTCAACGAACTGTGCAGCACCCCATTGACGTAAACGTCGTAGCGTGCGATCCCGCTGGGTGTCGCCGTGACCGGCGCCCAACTCAAGTGCACGCTGTTGTAAGCGGTCGCCGAGGCAGTGATCGACGGTGCCGAAGGAGTCTCGGTGTCGAGCTTGAACAGGTGGGAGCGCGTGGGCTCGTTGCTGCGTACCGGCGGTGTGTCACTGTCATGCGTCGAGTAGTACAGCGTCGCAGCGCCCGCTTGCGGCGTCAGCGTGGTGGTGTACTCCGAATACGGCCCCTGTGGGCCGATCCAGCTGTAGTACGTCGTGCGCAGCCCGCCAACCATCGGTAGTGAGGCGAGGGTGACTGTTGGAGTCGTGACGTACCAGCCATTCGCGCCGTCAGGCTCCAAGGGGTTCGCTGAGAGTACGGTGGTGTAAGGGGCGGTATCGACTGCGTTCGTCAGGAAGCTCGTCGGCGCACTCAGGGCAGAGACGTTCCCGGCCCGATCCACGGCCCGCACGGTGACTGAGTAGAAGGTATTCGGAGTAAGACCGGTCAGCAGGACCGATGTCGAACCCGAACTGGCCGCGTACACCTCATCGATTAGGATCTCATAGCGATCGACGCCGGAAACGCTGTCGATCGCCGGACTCCATTCAATCGTCGCAGTCGAGGTGCTCACAAGGGTTGGCGTGACCGCTGTCGGAGCGGTTGGAGTGGTGACATCTGTCTTGAGCACCCGGTTCCTGACGAGTTCAGTGGTTCCGTCAGTGGCGACGGAGAAGAAGTACAACGTCCTCGTACCCTCCAGGGCTGGAAACGGTGCCGCATAGGTGCTGAAGGGCCCCGCCGCCGAGGCCCACCCGTAGTACGACGTCGCAGGCTCGTTAGCGCTGAGCGTGAGAAGCGGGGCGAAGCCCGAGTACCACCCGTTCGTGCCGTTGGGTGCTATTGGGTCGACGCTCAAGGTCGTCACGGGCGCTGCACTATTCTGATTGGTCAGAATCATGCCACTCCCACCAACAATCGACGCCCGTCCGGTTCCCGAGAATGCGACTGCGTTGAGCGCTTGGTTCGTGCCCGATGACTGCAGACTCCAGGTCGTACCGCCGTCGGTCGTACGGGCTATGACTCCTCCACCGCCGACCGCAAGACCCGTGTTGGCGTCTGAGAAGCGTATCCAGTAGAACGGAAGCGTGGTGGGCGTCGGGCGACGAATCCAGTTCACTCCCCCGTCCACCGTCTTGAGAATGACACCGGAGTCGCCAACCGCATACCCGACGTTCGCGTCACGGAAGTAGACGTCCCAGAGGTTGGCGTTGGCTGTCGTCGTCTGCGAGGTCCACGTCGCACCTCCGTTGACAGAGCGCCACACCACGTTGTTGCCCGAGACACGGGTGGATACCGCCCACGCGTTGTTCGCATCGATCATGTACAGACCAGTGACCGGCTGCGTTGGCGGCACCGAGGCGCTGGTCCACGTCGAGCCGGCGTCCATCGTGTACCTGACCACACCTTGCCCTGCAACGATCGCGCGAGATGTGTCGCCGGACCCCACTGACGAGAGGTTCACCGTGACACCGGACGGTTGCCCGGTCCACGTGAGACCGCCGTCGGTCGTACGTCGGATGGTGCCGTTGTCTCCGACAGCCCACCCGGAAAGCGCGTTCGTCATCCAGACCTCGTTGAGAGAAGAGGTGGCGCCCGTTTGTTGCCGGGTCCATATGCGTCCTCCGTTGGAGGTGCGCATCATCGTTCCGTTGCCGCCACTCGCCCAGCCGTTATTCGCGTCGGGAAAGACGACGCAGTTCAGTGCGTTCAGCGTGCCGTACTGCAACGAAGCCCAGTCAGTGCCGCCGTTGAGGGTGCGTCGCACGATTCCTGTGTCACCCACCAGGTAGCCGGTGTTGGCGTTGACGAACCATGCTCCGTGAATTCCAACTGCGGGATCCAGCAACGACGTGGGCATGCCAGCGTTCTGAGATGTCCATGTGGCGCCGCCGTCTGTGGTCTTTCGGACTATCCCGAAGTTGCTAGCAATCCATCCAGTGGTCGCGCTGACGAAGTTCACTGTGCGCACCGGGTTGGTGCCCACTCCGGGGTCGAGAGAGATCCATGGTGTATCCCCGGTGGTAGTCCTGAATAGGGTGTTGCTGGTGCCGGAGACCCACACGTTAGTCGGACTGATTCCACTGACCGCGAGTAACGTCTGACCCGAACCCGGCGAGGTGGACGCCCATGTCTCCCCACCGTCGATCGTCTTGCGGATCGTGCCGGAGGATCCCACGGCGAAACCTGTCGTGGCGTTCGCGAACCAGACCGCATTCAGGCTGCTACCGGTCTTCGCCGGCTTCGCGACCCATGTGGCGCCGCCGTTGATGGTCTTCAGGATGACCCCCGAATTGCCCACGGCGAATCCGGTCGTGGGGCTCGTGAACCACAGGCCGTTGAGCTGCTGGGTGGTTCCGGATGCCTGTGTCTGCCAGTCGACGCCGTTCGTGGTCTTCTTGATGACGCCTCCGTCACCCGCGAGCCAGCCGGTCGTGGCGTTGGCGAAATAGACGGCCCTCCACGTCGAGATTCCGGCAGACTGGTGTTCCCACGTCCTCCCAGCGTCCGCGGTTCGCATGATGGCGCCGTTCTGACCGACCGCCCATCCGTTGTTGGCGTCAGGGAAGTGCACAGCCTGCCAGCGAGCCGATGATCCTTGAAGCAGCGAGAACCAAGACTCGCCGCCGTTTCTGGTGTAGCACATCATGCCGAGGTCGCCGACAGCGTAGGCGTTTGCGCCATCGAGCAACTTGACGGAGCGCAGGATCGTCGCAGCGACGTTGTTCTGGGACTGATTCGCCCACGTCACACCACCATCTGTCGTACGGCGTATCTGGCCATTGGACCCGACGGTGATCGCGTTGTTCGCGTCGAAGACATCGACGCCGAAGAGATTGATAGCTCCTGTAGCGCCGAGCCCCGAGACAGCCGTCCATGTTGCGCCGGAATCCGTCGTCTTGAAGATGGTCCAGTTGGGAGGCTCGGCATTCCCGACGAAGTAGCCCACGACACCGTTCGGCTCGAACTCGATCGCCGCGAGTCCGGCTACGGTCGGCGATGGTCGCACCGTCCAACTGGCCCCCCCGTCGACGGTACGCAAGATGACACCAGCGCCGCCAACGGCCCACCCCGTCGTCGCACTGACCATGTGCACGCTGGTGAGTCCGACTGTGCTCGTCGTGGCCGCGGCACGCCAAGTGACCCCGCCGTTTGAGGTGAACTGAATCGTCGAGGTGGATGTACCTTGGTCGCCCACCGCGACTCCGATGTTCGCGTTCGCGAACGAGACGGACCGAAAGCTCGCCGAGGTGCCGACCGTCTGCGTCGCCCAGCTCGAACCGCCGTCAGAGGTCGACCGGATCGTGCCCGAGAGCCCCACGGCCCAACCGTTGCTCGTGCTGACGAACGAAACACCGGTCAGGTCTCTTGCTGTCTGCGGGTCCTGAACGGACCACGTCATGCCGCCGTCGGTGGTCCGCAAGACTGTCCCGGCCGCACCCACCGCCCACCCGTCAGAGGCGCCGATCCAAGACATCGAACGCAGACCGTTTCCTTGCGGCGACTGATTCTGCCAGAACCAGTTACGGTCGGCGCTCGGGCCAGTGGAGAGGTATGCGGCTGAAAGCGCGGGCATCAGGGCCGCAAGAAGCACCGCACTCGCAAGCAGATACAGGGCCCGGCGCGGACTCTTGCATGTCCTCTGGTGTGATGCGCACCTCATCGAACGAGACCCACCTTCCACACCATGTAACTCTGCGCCCCTGCGCGAGAGAGAGTCGTTTGTTTCCACATCAAAGGATTGTAGCGGGATTCACGCTGCTCGAACAGGGGAAACGTTGCCAAGTGTCGATGGCCGCAACGAAAACGGTTCTCCCCAGTCTCTGGGAAGAACCGCTGTTCAATACTGGTGTCCGAGGCGAGAGTTGAACTCGCACGCCCTTGCGGGCACTAGGCCCTCAACCTAGCGCGTCTGCCATTCCGCCACTCGGACATTGGCCGCCTTTGACGACAGCGAGGGGTATTCTAGCAAGCAGTCCGAGACCGCGCCAGTCCTGATTCAGCCGTCCTGATCACACCACGATGGCCGACAGGGCCGACTCGTCCACGAGTTTGACATCCAGTGAGTGCACGTCGATCGGGTACGCTTTCGCGAAGTGGCATGCCGCACGATGCCCCACAGCAACCTCATCGAGCGCCGGTTCCTCTTGCGCACATATCTCCTGTGCGATCGGGCAACGGGTGTGAAACCGGCACCCCGAGGGCGGATCGATCGGCGAGGGCGGGTCGCCCGCAAGCAGAATGCGCTTCCGCGACCGCTGGATGTCGGGGTCAGGTACCGGCACCGCCGAGAGAAGCGACTGCGTGTACGGGTGATGTGGCTGCTCGTACAGCGCACGCCAATCGCTGATCTCGACGATCTTGCCCAGATACATCACCGCGACTTCATCGGAGATGTGTTGAACCACAGACAGGTCGTGTGCGATGAACAGATACGTGAGCCCGAAGTCGTCTTGCAGCCTGTCCAGCAGGTTGAGCACTTGCGCCTGAATGGAGACGTCGAGCGCCGACACGGGTTCGTCGCAGACGATGAGTTTGGGGTTGAGAGCCAAAGCACGCGCAATCCCGATGCGCTGACGTTGTCCACCGCTGAACTCGTGAGGGTAGCGGTTGATGTGCTCCGGATTGAGCCCCACGACGTCGAGCAACTCCTTCACGCGCGCGATGCGCGTGGCCGACGTGCCGATGCTGTGAATCTGAAGTGGCTCACCAATGATCTCACTGATGGTGAAACGCGGATTCAGGCTCGCATAGGGGTCTTGGAAGATGATCTGTATCTCTCGCCGAAACGCCTTGAGGTCGCGCCCCTTGAGCGACAGGACATCCGCACCCTCGAACTGGATCGACCCCGATGTCGGTTCGAGCAGACGCATGATCACGCGACCGGTGGTTGACTTCCCACACCCCGACTCGCCCACGAGCCCGAGGGTCTTGCCTGCACCCACCGACAACGACACGCCGTCAACCGCTTTCACGGTGCCCGTGCTTCGTGACAACGAGCCGCTACGCACGGCGAAATGCTTCTTGAGATCGGTGACCTTGAGCAGCTCAGCCATCTACACGCTCACCTCCACCGGCTTGACGGCTCCGCGCACGAAACCCTCGTCCCCAGCGTAGTGACATGCGGCCCACTGGTCGCCGCGCACGTTTCGAAGCACAGGCGACTCACTGCGGCACAGAGCGGTGGCACAAGGACACCGCGGGCTGAACGAGCAGCCGGTGGGAAGGTTGACGAGACTGGGCGGCTGACCCTTGATGGGACGAAGTCCCGTCTTCTCGGTCATTCCCGCCAGCGGAACCGAGTCCATCAACCCCCATGTGTAGGGATGGAGTGCCCGGTAGAAGACCTCTTGGGTGGCGCCGTACTCGACAGCCCTGCCGGCATACATGACGAGGATGCGATCGGCCATGTCCGCGACGACCCCGAGGTCATGGGTGATCATGATGATCGCGGATCCTGTTCGTTTCTGCAGTTCTTGCATGAGTTCGAGAATCTGGGCCTGGATCGTGACATCGAGAGCGGTCGTGGGCTCGTCGGCGATCAGGATGTCCGGGTCACACGCGAGCGCCATCGCGATCATCACACGTTGACGCATGCCCCCGGAGAACTGGTGCGGATAGTCCGTCACCCGACGTGCGGGGTGCGGGATGCCAACAAGGCGCAGCAGCTCGACTGCCCGCTCCCATGCTTCCCGCTTGGAGAGTCCTTTGTGGATCATGAAAGGTTCCGCGAGCTGACGCCCGATCCTGTACACGGGATTCAAAGACGTCATGGGGTCTTGGAAGATCATCGCGATCTCATTTCCCCGGATATGCCTGATCTCATCGTCAGGCATGCTCACCAGCGAACGCCCTTTGAACAGCACGTCTCCGCCCACGATGCGCCCGGGTGGCATGGGAACGAGCCGCATCATGGTGAGCGCATGCACTGACTTGCCGGAGCCGGACTCGCCTACGACGCCAAGTGTCTCTCCCTTGTTGAGCGTGTAGGAGACGCCGTCGACGGCTTTGACGACACCGTCTCTGGTGTGGAAATGCATCTTCAGATCCTGCACTCTGAGCAGTTCGTCGCCCATGCGTCAGTCCTTCATCTTCACGTCGAGCGCATCGCGCACACCATCGCCCAGAAGCGTGAAGGCGAGTACGGTCGACAGGATCGCGAGGCCGGGCCACAGCACCAGCGCCGGCGCGGTGACGAGGTATCCACGGCTCGACTCGATCATCTGACCCCACGACACCTGCGGGGGCTGAATGCCCAGGCCGAGAAAGGACAGTGCCGCCTCTGTCAGAATCGCGCCGCCTACAGACATCGTGGCGTAGACGAGGACCGGGGCGATCGCGTTCGGCGCGATGTGGCGAAACATGAGCCTGAGGTCACTTGCGCCAAGTGCCCGTCCTGCCGCGACGTAATCGTTCTCCTTGACTGAAAGCACCGACCCGCGAAACAGCCGAGCGAAGGTTGGCCAGCCGAGAAAACCGATCGCCAAGATGACGGGCACGATACCGCGGACCTCCGGCGGCAGCACCGCCAGGATCAGAATCGAGAACAGGATGTAGGGAAAGGCGAGGAAGACGTCGGTTCCGCGCATGATGATCGCGTCGACCCACTTGCCATAAAAGCTCGAGAGGGCTCCCAGCACCACGCCCAGCAGTACCGCGATGAGTGTCGCCACCACCCCCACCGTGAGCGAGACGCGCGCGCCGTACACCACACGACCGAAGAGGTCACGACCCACGTCGTCAGTCCCGAACGGGTGCGCCAGGGAAGGCGGCATGAGACGTCGTGCCGTAGCCGTCGTGGTATCGATGGTCAACGGATCACCGAACGCGCGAGCCACCCACAGGTCGGCGGTGATGGCTGCTGTGGCAACGATGAGAAGCCACACGAGAGCCAGCAGCGCGAGTCTGTTGCGCCGGAGGCGGTACCATGCATCGCCCCACAGCGTGCGGCTCGCCTGCGTCACTTGTGTTCCGGTCTCCATGTCCACCTCAGTCACTTCTCTCGCCATAGCGGATTCTCGGATCAAGGAACGCATAGCTGATGTCGACGATGAGATTGATGATCATCACGGCGAACAGCATGACGGTCACTCCACCGAACACGACGGGAAAGTCGCGCTGAAAGATGGAGCGCGCCAACGTGAACCCGACGCCCGGCCAGTTGAAGACCGTTTCTGTGAGCACCGCGCCAGCGAACATGGCCCCCAGATCCAGACCGATGAACGTGACCACCGGGATGAGGGCGTTCTTCATCGAATGCTTCACCAAGACGTCCTTCTCGGAAAGCCCCTTCGCCCGAGCGGTGCGAATGTAGTCTTGGTTCATGACCTCGAGCATCTGGCTCCGCATGATGCGCGCGGCATAGGCGGTCGAGACGGATGCGAGTGTGATGCCGGGCAGGATCAGATGGACCCAGTCGGGGAACTGCGCCGACGACGCACCTGAGATCGGCAGATAGAACGCGCCCCCGGTTGTGTCCTTCAGCCAGATGCCGAACACGAATTGCAACATCAACCCAAGCCAGAAGACCGGCAGCGAGACGAGCACGGACGTACTCAATGTGACAAGCACATCAATGAATGAGTATCGCTTCACCGCCGAGATGACGCCCGCTGCGATGCCGAAGATGATCTCGATCATGATCGCGAACAACGCGAGGCGGATCGTGTAGGGATACGTCTCGGCGAAGATGGTCGCGACCGGGCGCCCGTTATAGATCGAGGTTCCGAGATCCCCGCGGCTCAGATCACCCAGATAGCTTATGTACTGCTCGTGCCACGGGCGGTCAAGGCCGTACTCCTGGATGAGGCGGGCTTTGAGCGCAGGGTCGATCGACCTCTCGCCCAAGCGCATCTGGATCGGGTCCGCTCCGGGCATGAAGTTCGCCACGAGGAACAGGATCAGCGTCACACCAAAGAAGACCGGCACGAACTGCAGAAGTCGCTTGAAGATGTAGTTGAGCATCGCTCACGCTCTCTGTCGGTTCACCGCGCAAAGGATGGCAAGGCGCCCCTACAGGTGCCCTGCCATCCCCATTGCACGATCATGTGCCTCTACTTCGCGGGTTCGTCGATCCAAACCTTGGTGAAGTCCCCAAGGCCCATCGCGTCCCATGTGAAGTCGCGAAGGCGGTCGGAACCCACACGCAGGTGCTTGTAGAACATCAGCGGAGCAACCGGGTTGTCCGCTCCGATGGTGCGACTGATCTCGGCATATGCAGCAGCACGCGCGTCATCGTCAAGAATCTTCTGTCCCTCAGCGATCGCAGCGTCGACCTTGGCGTTCGAGTAGGCCGACTTGTTGTCACCCGACTTGGAATCGAACAGCGGGAACAAGAAGTTGTATGCGACCGGATAGTCAGCGACCCAACCCAGACGGGCGAGCTGATGCTTTCCCTCGTCGAGTTGCTTGAGATAGACGGGGAAGTCTGCGGACTCGAACTTGGTCTCGATACCGATGGCCTTCAGGTCGGCCTGCACGATCTCCATGATCTTCTCGTGACCGCCACCACTGTTGAAAGCGAGCTTCAAGACGGGCAGACCCTTACCGCCAGGGAAGCCAGCCTCGACAAGCGCCGCCCTAGCGGCTTCGACGTCGTACCTCGCATCGGGCCAGGCGCCCTTCTCGTAACCGGCGACTCCAGGCGGCACTATGTTGTCCGCCGGATCACGCGTGCCCTCGAACACGACATCGCATATCGTCTGTCGGTTGATGGCGAGAGAGATGGCCTTGCGTACGCCAGCGTTCTTCAACACCGGATCCTTCATGTTGAAGATCATGTAGTACGTGGCGGTCTCTGCACCGAGGAGAACCTGCTCGTTCGGATTGACGGTGTAGCCGTTCTTGGACTCGCCGTACTTGGTGAGCGCATCCTTGATCTTGCCTTCGCCGATCGAGGTGAAGTCGAGGTTGCCGGCCTCGAACTCCGTGTATGCCGTCTCGGGATCCTTGAAGATCCGGAAGTCGATCCCGTCAAGATTGGGCTCGGTCCCGTAGAAGTTCTCATTGACGACGACCTTGATGAACTGGTTGTGCGCCCAAGGCTCAGCCATCTTGAAGGGGCCGTTTCCGATGGGCATGTCACCGAAAGGCACGATCTTGTCGCCGACCTTCACGCCAGAAGCAACGAGCGCGGCCGGCACGGGGGCCAGGGCGGGATGTCCGACGACGTAGGCGAAGTCGGCGAACGACTGCTTCAAGGTGACCTCGAGGGTGAGGTCGTCAACGGCCTTGACACCTACCATCTCGGTGGCCTTGCCGCCCGCGACCTCATCGAAGCCCTTGACGAAGCCGAGGTGATACGAGATCACCGAGGGGTCGGCCTTGCCGGTCAACGTGTTCTTCGTCGCAGGGTTCGCGATGCGATTCCACGCGTAGACGAAGTCTGACGCCTTGACAGGGGTCCCATCCGAGAACACGCCGTCCGGATCGAGCTTGAACGTCCACACGGTGGCGTCCGCATTGGGCTCCCAGCTCTGTGCAGCGGCTGGCAGAATCTTACTCGTGTCAGCGCTGTCGAACTCGGTGAGACTGTCGAAAAGAACCTGCGTGACCTGCATGCCTTCGGTCTCTTGGGCATTGTAGGGATCGATGTAGGCCGGCTCGCCGATGTAGAACGACATCGTGCCGCCCTTCTTCGGCCCATCTGCGGCTGGCTTCTCGGCGTCCGGTGCCTTGGGCGCACAACCACCGGCGCCCACGACAGATGCCACAAGACCAGCAGCGAGGACGACGGCCAGCAACTTACGAGTGTGAGCGTACAATTCCTGCCTCCTTCCGGTTGTAAACGCTTCGCGTGAACCCACGCGGACGAAGATGGTCCGCGTGAGATTCCCCCTATCCATGATTCACTTCGACAGAATGCCGACTCCAGTATGTGCCCTATTCCGAGAAGTGCATAGCAGGCGCGTTGCAGGCGCGCATAGAAAGACACCCCGCGCGAAAGGTGCGCCGGGTGCCTGGGACCATCAAGGGGTCGAGGCTAGGAGCCGTTGGGGTAGATCAGCATCATGATAAGCAGACTGCCCATGAACACCACCGCGCACGCGATGGTGATCCGGTCGAGGTTCTTCTCGATGATGCTCGTACCGGATGCGGTCGGGCTCATCACGCCACCGAGCATCTCGGAAAGACCGGTTCCCTTGCCTGAGTGGAGCAACACGAAACCGATAAGGCCCACCGCCGAGATGAACCAGACGACCAAGACGACAATCAGAAGCGCGCTCACAGGGGCTCTCTTTCATAGGGTGGTGAACGAGTCCGACCCTCGGACACGGTTGATCAGTATACCAGCAGACTCCGTCCCGTCCACTCCTGCGGTGCGTCGATGCCGATGAGGTCCAGCAGTGTCGGAGCCACATCGGCGAGTCGTCCGCCCTGTCTCAGCGAAGACACCCCCGGTGCAAGCACGATGAAGGGCACTTCAGAAGTGGTATGTGCGGTGAAGGGCGTGTTGCCATCAGCCTCCATCATGACCTCGGCGTTGCCGTGGTCGGCGGTGATGAGCGCGACTCCGCCGACGGAGCGAACCGCCTCGAGCACCCGCCCGAGGCAGACGTCCACCGTCTCGACAGCTTTCACGGCCGCGCTGAACAGTCCGGTATGTCCGACCATGTCGCCGTTGGCGAAGTTCACGATGTAGAGGTCGGCAGCGTCCGTCATGATTGCTTCTGCCAAACGCTCCGAGACCTCGAATGCGCTCATCTCCGGTTGCAGATCGTAGGTGGCGACTTTCGGACTTGGCACGAGTATCCGCGACTCACCGGGCTTGGGTGGCTCGATCCCGCCGTTCAGAAAGAACGTCACGTGCGCGTACTTCTCGGTCTCGGCGATGTGTAGCTGCCGGAGCCCTGCGTCAGACACCACGTCGGCGAGGACGTTTTCGATGAGTGACTTCCCGAACGCGACCAGTGCCGGAATCGTGACGTCGTACGAAGTCATGCATGCGAAGTGGATATTCGGGAAGACCGGACGATCGAATCCCTCGAATGACGGATCCACGAATGCGCGCGTGATCTCACGCGCACGATCGGGGCGGAAGTTGAAGAAGATCACCGCGTCGCCGTCACAGACGCCACCGGGAACGATCACCGCCGGAACGACGAACTCGTCGGTCACTCTCGCCTCGTACGACCCTGAGATCGCCTCCGGCCCCGAGGTGGCCCGCTCGCCCTCGCCCATCACGATCGCGCGCCACGCCTTCTCGACACGATCCCACCGGTTGTCGCGGTCCATGGCGTAGTAGCGCCCCATGACGGTTGCCACACGACCCGTACCCGCCTCAGTCATCTGGCACTCAAGCGCCTCCACGTGAGCGAGGCCGCTGCTGGGCGGGGTGTCTCGCCCGTCCAAGAAGCAGTGGACGCGCACGTCTGTCGCGCCTCGTTCGGCGGCCATGCGCAAGAGAGCGTGGAGGTGGCGCACATGGCTGTGCACTCCTCCATCGGACACGAGGCCCATGAGGTGGACGACGCGTCCCGCCGATACGGCGGCGTCTATCGTCTGGGTGAGAACCTCGTTGGTGAAGAACGACCCGTCGTCCACTGCGACGTCGATGCGGGTGAGCTCCTGGTAGACGACCCGGCCCGCGCCGATGTTGAGGTGCCCGACCTCGGAGTTGCCCATCTGTCCGTCCGGCAGTCCAACGGCAAGCCCGCTGGCGTCAAGCGTCGTGTGCGCTGCCGTGGCGAGTAAGCCATCAAGGATCGGCGTGTCGGCGGCGAGAACGGCGTTACACTCCCCGGGTTCACCGAACGCGAGCCCGTCCATGATCACGAGCAGCGCGGGCAGGTTCCTCGGCATGGTGTCAGCTCACGTAGTCGGCAGCGGTTCGGACCATCGATGCGAACGACGCGGCATCCAGCGAGGCCCCGCCCACAAGCGCACCGTCGATGTCGGGTTCAGGCATGAACAGCGCGAGGTTCTCGGGCTTGGCAGAGCCGCCGTACAGGACACGCACCTGGATGGCGACCGGCTGACCGAAGAGCGCACCGAGAGTGGCACGAATCGAGCGGCAGACATCGTTCGCGCTCTCGGGCGTGGGAGTGTGGCCGGTACCGATCGCCCAGATGGGTTCGTAGGCGATGACGACCCGGGCCGCCTGCTCAGCGTCGAGTCCGGCGAGCGCTCCGCGCACCTGCTCGCGCACGTAGCGTTCGGTTTCGCCGGCGTCGCGCGTCTCAAGTGACTCGCCGACGCAGACGATCGGCACGATGCCTTGCTTGAAGAGTGCGTGGACCTTCTTGTTGACGGTCTCATCCGTCTCGCCGAACATCTCGCGACGCTCCGAGTGCCCCACGACGCAGTAGTCACAGCGGAGGTCCTTGAGCATGCGCACGGAGACCTCGCCGGTGAATGCGCCCTCCGCCTCCCAGTGAACGTTTTGCGCCGCGAGTCCGATGTGCAGACGATCGAGTTCGATCACGGTCGAGACGCTTTTCAGGGCTGTGAACGGTGGACAGACGACAACGTCGACGTCATCCCAGTACTCCTCGACACGCTCATCGAGGTTCTGGAGGAGGATCGCGCCCTCGCCTGCGGTCTTCTGCATCTTCCAGTTCCCCGCGATCATCGGTTTGCGGCCCATGTCGCACTCCTTTCCGCCGCGGGTTGATGCGGCGAGACGGGCGCGGAAGCGCCCTCGTGGTCACTTGTCGAGCAGTGCCTCCAGGCCCGGCAGGGTCGCTCCCTCGAGCAGCTTGATGCTGGCACCGCCACCGGTCGAGACGAACGTCACGCGGTCCTCAAGGCCGAACTTCTTGAGCGCGGCCACCGAGTCGCCGCCGCCGATGATCGAAGCAGCGCGGTTGTTGCGGCCCACCGCGACGGCGACCTCTCTGGTACCCGCCTCGAACGGAGTCATCTCGAACACACCCATCGGGCCGTTCCAGAAGATCGTCTTCGCGCCGGCGATCTCGCCCTTGAAGAGCTCCACCGAACTGGGCCCGATGTCGAGCCCCTTCATGCCGGCCGGAATCTCCTCACGGCCCACGACGCGGGTCTCGGCGTCGTCGGCGATCTCACATGCGATGACGAAGTCGGTGGGAAGGACGATCTCCGCACGGGCGTTCTGCGCCTTCTTGAGCATCCGTTTCGCCGGCTCGACCCACTCAGACTCGACGAGCGAGTCACCCACCTCGATGCCCTTGGCGACAAGGAAGGTGAAAGCCATGCCGCCGCCGATCAACAGGGTATCCACACAGTCGATGAGCTTCTCGATGACGCCGAACTTGTCGCTGACCTTGCTGCCGCCCAGGATCGCGACGAACGGGCGATCCGGATCGGCCAGCATACCGGTGAGCGTCTCGATCTCACGGGCGAGGAGCAGGCCTGCGTATGCGGGCAGGAACTGTGCCACGCCGGCGGTGGAGGCGTGTGCGCGATGCGCCGCACCGAAGGCGTCATTCACGTAGACGTCGCCAAGCGCCGCGAGTTGTTTCGCGAACGTGGGGTCGTTGGCCTTCTCGCCGGGATGGAAGCGAACGTTCTCGAGCATCAGGATCTCGCCCTCGATCATCCGGCCGACGGCCTCCTCGGTCTCGGGGCCGACGGTTTCGGGCGAGAACGCGACGTTGCGTCCGATCAGGCGCTGCAGCGCCCTACGTACCGGCTTGAGCGAGTAGCGAAGGTCCGGCTCGCCGTTGGGGCGTCCCAAGTGACTCATCAGCACGACGCGGGCACCGTGATCGAGGAGATAGCGGATCGTAGGCAAGGCAGCCCTGATCCGGGTATCGTCGGTGACGGCACCCTCCGAGAGCGGCACGTTGAAGTCGACGCGGACGAGGACTCGCTTGCCTGTCACTTCAGCGTCTTTGACGGATTTCTTGGCGAACATCGGATCCTCCGGTGACGGCGGCTGACTGTGAAGCGGGGCCCTTCTCGAGGGCCCCGTCGGGTTGATCACTGCTTGGTGCAGCTACGCCATCATGAGCTTGGCGAGGTCCTTGACGCGGCAGGAGTAACCCCACTCGTTGTCGTACCACGAGACGCACTTCACGAACGTGCCCTCGCCACCCATGACCATGGTCTGGAGCGAGTCGAAGACCGACGAGGCGGGGTTGCCCACGACGTCGATCGAGACGATCGGATCGGTGCAGTACTCGAGGAAGCCATTCATCGGACCGTCCGCAGCGGCCTTCATCGCGGCGTTGATCTGCTCCTTCGTGACTGAGGTCTCGAGTTCGGCGACCAGGTCGACGACCGAGCCGTCCGGCGTGGGAACGCGCATGGACATGCCGTCGAGCTTGCCCAACATGTCGGGCATGACGAGGCCTATCGCCTTCGCGGCGCCGGTCGAGGTCGGGATGATCGAAACCGCAGCGGAACGAGCACGACGAAGGTCCTTGTGAGGCGCGTCCAGCGTGACCTGGTCGTTCGTGTAGCTGTGGATCGTGTTCATGAATCCGGCCTTGAGCCCGAAGGAGTCACGCAGCACCTTGGCGAAGGGCGCGAGGCAGTTCGTGGTGCACGAAGCGTTCGAGACGACGAAGTGCTTGGCGGGGTCGTAGTCGTCTTCGTTGACACCCAAGACGATGGTGATGTCCTCGTTCGTGGCGGGAGCCGAGATGATGACGCGCTTGGCGCCGGCGTCGATGTGCGCCTTCGCTTTCGTGGCGTCGGTGAAGAATCCGGTCGACTCGACCACGAGGTCGACCCCGAGCGCTCCCCATGTGAGGTCCGCAGGGCTGCGCTCCGCCGAGACCGTCACGGTGCGACCGTTGACGATGATGCCACCGTCGGTCGCCTCGACAGTGCCGTCGAAACGTCCGTGAACCGAGTCGTACTTCAGCAGGTGCGCGAGGGTCGCGCTATCTGTGAGGTCGTTGACAGCCACCACTTCAAGCGCGGGATCACTCTCCATGGCCCGAAACACAAGACGACCGATACGTCCGAAACCGTTGATGCCGACCTTGATCGTCACAAGAATCCCTCCCTGGACTCGATGCGATCGCTCCGATGCGACCGCGTCAACGACGAACCGCACGCTGATTCGAGAAGCCGTGCGAGTACTGCCCTGCTCAACTGACGCCCGCGCCAGAGCGCATCCGCTCCGCCAACTCCTCGATGCGTCGCACCCTATGATATACCGCCGACTTGGACAGCGGCGGATCCGCGAGTTCTCCGAGTTCTCGCAAGGAGACGTGGGGGTGCGTCATCCTGAGATGCGCCAGCTCACCCAGTGCCGGCGGTAGGCTTTCAAGACCCATGGTCGCCGTGAGGTACTCGATCGCCTCGAGTTGACCGAGCGCCGCTTCAGCCGTCTTGATCTGATTCGCTATCTCGGCGTTGACCAGCCGGTTCACGTCGTTTCGCACCGATTTCACGATTCGGACGTCCTCGGTTCGCAGCAAAGCGCGATGCGCGCCCACCAGCGCGAGGAAGGTGACGATCGGTTCGGCGCCCTTGAGGTAGACCGCGTGGGTCCCGCGACGTGTCGCGATGCGCACGTCGATGCCGAACCGCGTCATCAGCGCCGCGAGATCCTCGGCGAGCTGCTCGCTCTCAGCGGTGAGCTCGAAATGGAAGTCTCCGTGCGGGTCCGCCACGAAACCGCCACCGAGAAACGCTCCGCGCAGATACGCGATCGCGCAGCAGTCACGCTGCACCAGATTCGGCTCGACACCCAGCTGGAAGCCGTTCTCGCCCACGATGCCGAGCTCTCCGAGTGCGGCATCCAGGCGAGGTTGCACGGGTACGGTGATCAGGTAGTTGTTGGTCTTGTGAAGGACGCTGCGCCGTACGGTGAGTTCGGTCTTGAGCCCGTATACGCCATGCAGAAGCTTGATGGTGTTGCGAGCAACGGGGGCTGTTTCCGTCGCGATCTCGAGGCGGTAGCGTTTGGGTCCTGTGATGTGCAGCGTACCCTCGATTCGCACGAGCGCCGCCAGCTGAGCCTTCGTACAGCACGCGCGGCGAGGCTCGACGCGCGAGAGTTCGTCTTTGACCTCGGCGGTGAAAGACATCTACGCCAGCACCTCCTCGATAGCGCGCTTCAACTGTTCGCTGTCATGGCTGAATGGCGCAGACGGATCGATCAGGTCGGCCACATGGACACGCATGCCCCCGGCCGCGATGCGCGCTCTCACTTCCGCGCTCGCGTCAACTCGTCCGACACCGCTGGCATCATCGCACACGGCACCCGACGCACAAGCACTCTCGTGGACGAGCACCGCGTCGATGGCGCCCACGAGCCCGTGGGCGATAAGCGCCTCGACGTGGTCATGCGCGTTCAGGCCAGCGGTCTCTCCGCGCATGTTGGCAACGTTGCAGACGTAGACACGCATCGCACGGCTCTCCCGAAGCGCCTCGGACATTCCCTGAACGAGGAAGTTCGGGATGACGCTCGTGAACAGGGAGCCCGGACCGATGACCACGACATCGGCGGCGCTGATGGCTTCAAGCGCGGGAGCGTGAGCGGGAGGGTTCTGGGGGTCGAGGAACACCCGCTCGACGGGCTCCGGGTTCGATGCGAGCAACGCTTGGCCGAACACTTCAGCGCCAACACGGTCGATGCCGTGAAGCCGCACGTCATGAAGCGTGGAGGGCAGCACGCACCCACGGACGTGGAGGTGTTCTCCGGCGATCTCGACGGCACGGGCGAAATCCCCGGTGATATCGGCCAACGCCGCGAGGATGAGGTTGCCCAAAGCGTGTCCGGCAAGCCCCTCGCCTTCGGCGAAGCGATACTGGAACACTTCGGCGAGAACCGACTCGTCCTTATCCGCGAGGGCCACGAGACAGTTTCGGATGTCACCGGGCGGCAGTATCCCGAGTTGGCGGCGAAGAACCCCCGAGGAACCGCCGTCATCGGCCATCGTGACGATCGCGGTGGTGTAGCAGCCGAGATCCACGAGGCAACGCAGCACATGCGGAAGCCCGGTGCCTCCCCCTATGGCGACGGCGCGGCTGTTGGGGGCGCTCACGTGGTTCCCGGATCCCGTCCCATGTCGCGATGCACGAGGTTCACGCGAAAGCCTCTCCCCCGCAGATGTCCCGCCGTGACCTCGGCAAGCGCGACCGACCGGTGACGGCCACCGGTGCACCCCAGCGCGATAGCGAGGTGACTTTTGCCTTCGGCCAGGTAACCGGGCATCACGGTGTCGAGCAGCGCGAGCCATCTGTCGAGGAACGAGGTGGTCTCATCGCGCGAAAGGACGAACTGTCGCACCGGTTCGTCCAGCCCGCTCATCGGTCCGAGCAGCGGATCGTAGAAGGGGTTCGGCAGGAAGCGCACGTCCATGACGACGTCTGCGTCCGTGGGAGAGCCGTACTTGAAGCCGAATGACGAGACCGCCACCGCGAGAGAATCGATGGGTGACTCGGCGACCACGTCCTCGCGGATGCGGCGACGCAGTTCGGCGAGCTTCATCCCGCTCGTGTCGATCACGATGTCCGAGCGCGCACGCATCGGCCTGAGCGCCGCTCGCTCGGCCTCTATCGCCTCGACGAGTCCGAGTCCCGTCTCGCACAGAGGATGACGGCGCCTCGTCTCTTTGAAACGGTTCAGGATCACCGAGTCGTCAGCCTCGAGAAAGACCACTCGATGAGAGACCCCTCGCTCGTGCAGGCTGTCGAGCTCACCCACGAGTTCTTCGAAGAACTCGCCTCCCCGAACATCGCACACGACCGCGACCCGTCTGACCCGGCTACCGGGAAGCGCTGCGAGCTCTGTGAGTTTCGGGATGAATCCGGGCGGCAGATTGTCGATGCAGAAGTAGCCGAGGTCCTCGAAGGTGTGGATGGCCTCGGAGCGACCGGCACCGGACATACCGGTGATGACGACCAGCTCTGGAGCCGGCTGCACGGGCTGCTCAGACGATCCGGAGGCGCACGCGTCGCTCATCGGTTCTCCTTCTTCGGCGCGTGGACGGCTGGAACAGTATACGCGCTGACCGCGGAGTTGACCGTCACGGCGACGTCTCTCGGGATTCCGGGGACGGCCGCGATCTCGTCGACGCTCGCCTCGGACAACCGCTTCACGCTGCCGAAATGGCGCAGCAGCGCCTTCTTGCGCTTGGGACCGACTCCGAGAATGTCATCGAGCACGCTCGCCTTCATCGCCTTGCCCCGCAACACCCGGTGATACTCGATCGCGAACCGATGCGCCTCATCACGCACACGTTTGACGAGGAAGAGAGCGGGCGAACCCGTCGGTAGAACCACCGGCTCGTCGGACCAGGTGACGAACAGCTCCTCCTCGCGTTTCGCCAGGCCGACGACGGGTATGTGTCCCAGCCCGAGGTCGGCGAGCACGGCCGTGGCCGCGCCCAGCTGAGGGGTGCCCCCGTCGACGATCACGAGGTCGGGGGGCGAGCCGAAGCGGCCGTCCTCCATGCGCTCCGGCGCGAACCGGCGACTCAGGACCTCTCTCATCATGGCCACATCGTTCGCCGCGCCCGTCTCGGCGCGGATCTTGAAGCGTCGGTACGCCTTCGTGTCGGGACGCCCGTTGGAGAAGACGACCATCGATGCGACCGAGTGCGTGCCGTGAAGCGTCGAGACATCGAAGCACTCGATGCGCAGAGGTGCCGCCGCCAGCGCGAGCGCGCTTTCAATCTGCAACAGCGCGGTGTTGAGCCGCTCCTCGTCGTAGCGGGTGCGCACCTTGAAGCGCATGAGCGTGTGCTGCGCGTTGCGCTGCCCCATGGCGAGAAGCCGCTGCTTCTCTCCGCGCACCGGGGCCGTCAGCACTACCTTCGTGCCGCGCGTATCGGAAAGCCACCGCGCCACGACCTCAGGGTCTTCGGGAAGCTGGGGCAAAACGAGTTCACGCGGAATCTCCGCAACGTCGTAGTAGCGGGTGAGGAAACCCTCGACGAGCTCGGGCATGGGAACGTCGAGCCCCTTATCGAGGACGAACTCGTTGCCATAGAGCACGCGGCCCTCTCGCACGACGAACACATGCACGCCCGCGACCGTCTCCTCACGGAAGAACCCGACGACATCCATATCGAGCTTGCGTCGGCTCACAACTACCTGTCGCTCGCGGATGGAGCGCACCGCCTCGAGCCGGTTGCGATAGCGGGCAGCGGCCTCGTAGTCGAGGTCGGCCGAAGCTGAACGCATCTGCCGCTCGAGCTCTCCTTCGAGGTCGTCGTGCTTGCCCGTCAGGAAGCGCGCGACACGTGCGACGTTGTGCGCGTACTCCTCGCGGGTGATCGCTCCGACGCACGGCCCCGGCCCCAGACCGACGTGGTGGTCGAAGCACGAGCGGCCGATCGGTTCGCCGCCTTTTGCGTTCAGGCGCTTCCATTCCGCGCAGGTGGCACGGCACAAGGGCACGATGCGGCGTACGATATCCATCGTCTCGCGGGCGGCCCGCGAATCGGTGAAGGGGCCGAAATAGCGAGTGCCCGGCTGGTGCTTCTCGCGCGTGAACTTGATTGCGGGAAACGGATCGCCGAGCGTCAGCGCGATGAACGGGTAGCTCTTGTCGTCCCGGTAATCGACGTTATACGGCGGGCTGAACTGCCGGATCAGGTTCTTCTCGAGGATGAGCGACTCGACCTCGTTGGTGGTGACGACGTAGTCGTAGCTCGCGACCTGCTCCATCATCACCGGAACCATCTGCCTGTCATCATGACCGGCGACGTACTGTCGCATGCGCTTGCGAAGCGATTTGGCCTTGCCCACGTAAAGAACCGCGCCGCGGTCGTCCTTCCACAGGTAGACGCCGGGAGAGTCGGGCACGCTGGCGAGCTGTTCGGCGATGGCTGGGTACGGCTGAGACATGCTGCTCCCGACAAGGACGGACCTGCACCATCGTATCAGCCGCGAGCCACGGGTCACCTGACAACGCACCTGCGGAAGAGATACGCTGTGCACATGGTCGTCGCATCACCGCACGACGCCCCGGCAGCGAAAGGCACCGAATATGATCCGCCTGTGGCACAAGAGTCTGAACGCCGCTTCACCCACCCCGCTGAAGGCCCTTCCCGACAGCGGTGGTGTATGGGTGGACGTCGTCAAGCCCACCGAGCCGGAACTCGAGCGCGTCTCCAGCATGGTCGGACTGGACGTCGAAGTGCTGCGCGCCGCTCTCGACGACGAGGAACTCCCCCGCATGGAGCTCGAGGAGGACTACCTCATGGTGATTCTCGACGTTCCGCAGATCGAGCGGGATTTCGAGAACGTCGCCATCTACCAGACCTACCCGCTCGCCATAATCCACACGCCGCATGCGATCGTCACCGTGAGCCTCAACGAGCACGCGGTGCTCGACCGCTTCCGCCAGGGCTCCTACCGCCGGTTCTCCACGCTGAAGAAGGGCCGCTTCACCCTGCAGATCGTCCGCGAGGTGGCCGCGACCTACGTCAGCAGCCTGCGAGCGATCGACAACCTCAGCAACAGGCTTGAGCACAGCCTGCGCAAGTCCATGCGCAACGAAGAGCTGATCCAGATGCTGTCGCTGGGCAAGTCCTTGGTCTATCTGTCGACATCGCTCAAGGCGAACCACGGGGTGCTCCGACGGATGATGCGCAACAGCGTGTTCATCGCGTTCGAGGAAGACGCCGAGCTTCTCGAGGACGCCCTGATCGAGACCGAGCAGGCCCTTGAGATGGCTGATATCTACACCAACATCCTCAATTCGACGATGGATGCCCTGGCCTCGGTGATCTCGAACAACCTCAACGTCGTCATGAAGGTGCTGACCTCTGCGGCTATCGTCATGGCGGTTCCCACCATCGTTGGTAGCTGGTTCGGGATGAACGTCATCGGTATCCCGCTCGCTGAGTCGGTCGGCGCATTCTGGTGGGTGTCGGGAGGGTCGGTCCTGCTTGCAGCGCTGGCAGCCTTGGTGTTGCGCAAGAAGGGGCTGCTGTGAGCGCTGTGCGCCCTACAGCTCCAGTCGCATGAACCGGATGGCCCTGAATCCGGCACCTGCGGTGATCCATCCGGTTCGCACAGTGAGCACGCTTCTGAAACCGACACTCTCGTAGAGGCGATACGCGCCCTCATTCGTATCCACGACTTCAGGCCCACCGTTCGGATGCTCGCCGCGCGAGCCGCGTCGATCCGCCATCGCCGCCTGCCCGGCCGGGTCATCACTTCCTCGCCGATCGCCGTGATGCACCGAGAGATCGCCCCAAGCACCCCGAACTCCTGCACCAGCGCTCGAGAGCCCACATGCGAGAAGCGCCTGCCAGGCACACCCACCCCGACGACTCCGACGACCGTGTCATCATCGTCGAGAGCGATCCAGCCGAGACTCCCGTCGATGCCGCTGGCCACAAGCCCTCTCATCTGCTCGGGAGTCGAAGGGCGCACGACGAGTTCGATCTTCGGTGCGAGAGCCTCGATCAGGATGTCAGTCACCGCCGTCATCCGATCGGCCGAGATACCTCTGACTATCCTGACCTCACCCATCACAAGCGTCCTGTTCTCATTCCGGGATTCGCCGCGCTCGACCTTTGTGCTGTTTCGCTGGTTTGGCCGCGTCGCCGTGGCCCGGCCCCAGCTCCGGAGTCGCCGTCGCGCCGCGGCCCGCGAGAACGGGGGCGAGGAATCGGCCTGTATGACTGCGCTCGCACGCGGCGACCTCTTCGGGTGTGCCGATGATGACGACCTCTCCGCCGCAGTCTCCTCCTTCGGGCCCCAGGTCGATGATTCGATCAGCGCTCTTGATGATGTCGAGGTTGTGTTCGATGACGAGTACGGTATTGCCGGCCTCGATGAGCCTCTGCAACACGTTGAGCAGCTGTCGCACGTCGTCGAAGTGAAGGCCGGTCGTGGGCTCGTCGAGGATGTAGAAGGTGCGCCCCGTACTGCGGCGCTGAAGCTCGCTCGCGAGCTTCACTCGCTGGGCTTCTCCGCCGGAAAGCGTCGTCGCCGGCTGTCCCATGCGAAGATATCCGAGGCCAACGTCGTAGAGGGTCTGCAGTTTCCGTCTGACCGACGGGATGTTCTCGAAGAAGTGAAGCGCCTCTTCGACGGTCATCTCCAGGATGTCTGAGACGTTCTTGCCGCGGTAGGTGACCTGCAGCGTCTCGCGGTTGTAGCGCGCCCCCTTGCAGGCCTCGCACAGCACGTAGACGTCGGGCAGGAAGTGCATCTCGATCTTGATCTGCCCGTCTCCCTTGCAAGCCTCGCAGCGCCCGCCGGCTACGTTGAAGCTGAAGCGGCCCGGCGCGTAGCCGCGCACCTTGGCCTCGGGAGTGGACGCGAACAGCGCGCGCACATCGTCCCAGACGCCCGTGTAGGTCGCCGGGTTCGAGCGCGGAGTGCGCCCGATCGGGCTCTGATCGATGTCGATGATCTTGTCGATGGCCTCCAGGCCTTCGATACGCCGAAACGCACCGGTGCGACGACGGGTGCGCAGCAGTCGGTTCGCGATGGCGGGCGCAAGCGTGTCGCTGATGAGTGACGACTTGCCCGAACCGCTCACGCCGGTCACGACGGTGAGCGCGCCTATGTCGATGCGCACGTCCACGTCTTTCAGGTTGTGCTCAGAGGCTCCGAGCAGCGTGAGAGCACCACGCCCGGGCACACGCCTCTCATCGGGCACGGGGATCTCCCGGCGTCCCGAGAGGTACGCCGCGGTGAGCGAGTTCTCGCACGCGAGGATCGCCGACGGCGGGCCGACGCACACGATCTCGCCACCGTGCTCGCCGGCCCCTGGTCCCATGTCGATCACGAAGTCGGCGGCGCGGATCGTCTCCTCGTCGTGCTCGACGACGATGACGGTGTTGCCCAGGTCACGGAGTCGCTCCATCGTTGCGATGAGCCGCGCGTTGTCGCGCTGGTGCAGGCCGATCGAGGGCTCGTCGAGGATGTAGAGCACGCCCATGAGCCCGGCGCCGATCTGCGTTGCGAGCCTGATGCGCTGCGCCTCGCCGCCCGAAAGCGTCGCGGTCGCGCGCTCAAGCGTGAGGTAGTCAAGCCCGACATCGACGAGGAAGCGCAGACGCTCGACGACCTCTTTGACGACGCGACGCGCTATCTGCTCGTCGCGTTCGGTGAGGTCGAGGTTCTCGAAGAACGCGAGCGAGTCCTTCGCCGACATCACGGTCGTCTCGTGGATGCTCTTCCCGGCCACCGTGACCGCCAGGATCTCCTTGCGCAGCCGAGCCCCGCCGCAGGTGTTGCACGGGATGACCGCCATGTACTCCTCGAGTTTCTGACGCACTCCCTCACTCTCTGATTCAGAGTGGCGTCGCATGACGCTGGCGAGGGCGCCCTCGTAGCGCGAGTACCAGTGCGTCTCGCGCCCATCCCTGGTCAGGTAGTCCACTCGGATGCGCTCTTCGCCCATGCCGTTGAGCAGCGCGTCCTGTGCCGCCGTTGGCAGATCCTCCCACGGGGTTTCGACGCTCACTCCCAGCTCGCGCGCCGCGGCTGCCACGAGCTGCGGATAGTAGTTCATTCCGGGGTGAAACGGCGCGATCGCGCCCTGCGTCAGTGAGCGGGTGACATCCGGCACCACAAGCTGCCGATCAGCCTCGAGGCGGGCCCCCAGACCGTTACAGTCCGGGCAGGCGCCGTACGGGTTGTTGAACGAGAAGTCGCGCGGCGCGAGTTCGTCCATCGACACGCCATGGACCGGACAGGCAAGGGCTTGCGAGAACGGCAGCTCCTCGCCATCCACGACCGCGATGACCACGGTGCCGTTGGCCAGCCGAAGCGCCGTCTCGACCGAATCGGCCAGACGGGTGCGCAGACCCTCCTTGATGACGAGACGGTCCACGACCACGTCGATGTCGTGTTTGAACTTCTTGTCGAGCGCGATCTCCTCTTCAAGACCGCGCATCTCCTTGTCCACGCGCACGCGGGTGAAGCCCTCGCGGCGCAGATCGTCGAGAAGTTTGCCGTACTCGCCCTTTCGACCCTTGACCACCGGCGCGAGCACCTGGAACTTCGTGCCGACGTCCATCTCGAGGATGCGATCGACGATCTGGTCGCTGGTCTGACGCTCGATGGCACGGCCGCAGACAGGGCAGTGCGGAATACCGATCCGAGCGAAGAGCAGGCGCAGGTAGTCGTATATCTCGGTGACGGTACCCACCGTTGAGCGCGGGTTCTTGCTCGTCGTCTTCTGGTCGATGGAGACCGCCGGGCTGAGCCCTTCTATGTGGTCGACATCCGGCTTGTCCATCTGGCCGAGGAACTGACGTGCGTAGGCTGACAGCGACTCGACGTAGCGGCGCTGCCCCTCTGCATAGATGGTATCGAACGCGAGTGAGCTCTTGCCGGAGCCGGAAAGCCCGGTGATCACGACAAGCTTGTCACGCGGGATCTCGAGATCGAACCCTTTGAGATTGTGCTCTCGGGCGCCGCGGATTGAGATTGAGTCAAGAGACACGATTCGGTCCTCGTCATCGGTGAGTATCGGGACAAACATCCAGTATACGCCCCCGGCCAACCGCCGCAGGCTTCACGCTCTCGCTCATCAGACGAAACAACCTCGAAACACACGGCCCGTACTCTCATTTCAAGCACGGCAAGCAGACCGTGGTGCCCGCGCCGCGTCAGCGGGTTCGAATCGATGAAGACATGAGGGAGTGAAGACATGGCTGAGATCAACGTCGGCGACACCGCGTTCATACTGATGTGTGCGGCGCTCGTCCTGTTCATGACACCGGGGCTGGCGCTCTTCTACGGTGGGTTGGTCCGATCGAAGAACGTGCTGTCCACAACGATGCACTCGTTCTTCGCGATGGGCCTCATATCGGTCATATGGGCCCTTCTCGGCTACACGATCGCGTTCGGGTCCGCGGATGGCCCGCTGGGCGCCTTCATCGGGAGCTTCGATCACATCGGGCTCTCCGGCACGATCGGCTCGGTCACAGGCACCATCCCCACGCCGGTGTTCGCGATGTTCCAGGGCATGTTCGCGATCATCACCGCAGCGCTCATCACCGGCGCGTTCGCCGAGCGGATGAAGTTCGCGGCGTTCGCGGTGTTCATCGGGTTGTGGAGCATCCTCGTCTACTCGCCGCTCGCGCACTGGGTCTGGGGCGGCGGCTGGCTCATGCAGCGCGGAGCGCTCGACTTCGCAGGCGGCACCGTGGTCCACATCGCATCCGCCGCAGCGGCTCTGGCCGGGGCTATCGCGCTGGGTCGCCGCAAGGGTTTCGGGTCCTCTGAGTTCAAGCCCCACAACCTGCCTATGACCGTTCTGGGAGCCGGCATCCTCTGGTTCGGATGGTTCGGCTTCAACGCCGGCTCGGCGCTGTCCGCCGGTGAGCTCGCGGGAACCGCTTTCATGGCCACGCATCTTGCGGCGTCCGCAGCGATGCTCTCCTGGCTCGCGATCGAGTGGGTCCAGCACGGCAAGCCCACGATTCTCGGTGCCGCTTCGGGCGCAGTGGCCGGACTCGTCGCCATCACGCCGGCCGCAGGCTTCGTGACTCCCATGCCCGCGATTGTGATCGGGCTTCTCGCCGGCGTTGCCTGCTACTTCGGGCTGCGACTCAAGAACCGCTTCAAGTTCGACGACGCGCTCGACGTCGTGGGCCTGCATGGCGTGGGCGGAACGCTCGGCGCACTCCTCACCGGCGTGTTCGCCACGACCGCCGTCAACGAGGCGGGGCAGAACGGCATGTTCTACGGTGGCGGAACGACACTCATGGTCGAGCAGATCATCGGTGTTGTCGCGACGATCGCGTTCTCGTTCACCGTGAGCTTCATCCTCTTCAAGCTCATCGACTGGACCATAGGCCTGCGCGTGGACGCCGAGTCCGAAGAGGCCGGGATCGACCTGAGTGAGCACGCCGAGACCGGGTACGTGCTGTAATCGACTGACGAGACGGGAAAGATACCGTGAAGAAGATCGAGGCGATCATCAAGCCGCACAGGCTCGACGAGGTCAAAGAGGCGCTCAACGCCATCGGAGTGACCGGCATGACCGTGAGCGACGTTCGGGGATACGGACGCCAGAAGGGCCACACCGAGGTCTACCGCGGCGCTGAGTACACCGTGGACTTCGTGCCCAAGGTCAAGATCGAGATCGTCGTTGACGACTCGCTCGCTGCGGGCGCCGAGGACGCGATCGTGAACGCCGCTCGCACCGAGAAGATCGGCGACGGAAAGGTGTTCACGATCGACGTCGACGCAGCGGTGCGCATCCGTACCGGCGAGCGAGGCCCTGAGGCGCTGTAGCGCGATGAAGGAGTTCCTCGCGCAACGGGCGGCTCTCATCGAGAAGGCGACGCCGGGCACAGATGCCGCCGGCGCCCTCTGCGAACTCACCGACGCGGCCGTCCGGGACCTTTCCCGGGCGGCCGCGTCGAAGTTGCAGGACCGGTGGGCCGTCGTTGCCCTGGGCGGCTGGGGGTCGAGGGGGCTCCTGCCGGGGAGTGACCTCGACATCCTCGTGCTCTCGGATGCGCCCGAAGACAGGCTGAAACCTTTCGTGGAGGCTGTTCTGTACCCCTTGTGGGACGCAGGACTCAAGGTCGGTCACCAGGTGCGCTCCCCTCGACAGCAGCTCGCTGCGATGCGCTCGGACCTCAAGAGTTGCACGGCCGCGTTGTCCGGACGCCCCATCGCAGGCGACGTCGACTGGGCGAAAACCGCGGTTTCGAGCTGGATATCGGACGCGCACCGCCGACGCCGGAAGCTGGTCGCCGCGCTGCACGACCGTCCGCGCCCGGGCTCCCCTTTCCTGCTCGAGGTCAATCTCAAGGAGGACGTTGGCGGGCGGCGTGACTTCGATGAGCTCCTCTGGACAGCGACCGTGTTGCGCGGGCGCGCTGACACCGGGCTGCTCACTCTGGTGGACAACGATGTACTCACAGAAGCTGAAGTCGCGGCTCTTCGCGAAGCGGCCGAGACGATCGCCGCGACTCGCTGGCGACTGCACAGCGGCGGTCACGGCGATGAGCTCGCTCACGACGGCGCTGCGCTGCTCGGCGAGAGCGCGGAGTCAGTGCACCTCGCGATGGCCGACACCGCGCTGATCCTTGATCGGGCCAGGTCTCGGATCGTCGGGTGCCGCGACGCCCCCGTGACGCGCGATGGCGCGATGAGCGCCCCCGAGGTGTTCGCCGCACTCGATGCGGGAACGGCATCTCTCGCCCTGCTCGAACAGGCGGCGACCGCCGGACGCCTCGATCATCTCGTTTTCGGCATGCGAGAACTCATGGGCACCCGACGCCCGGGCCTGGGGCACCGCCTGACGGTGGGTGCACACTGCCTTTACGCGGCGACGCTGTTGCAGCAACCGGATGGCGACCGTGCTCTTGAGGCGTCGCTGCGATCCCTCGACGACCCGCGAACCCTTCAGGTCGCCACGCTCGTACATGACGCGGCGAAGCGGGTCGGCGGCGCGGGGCATGCCGAGCGAGGCGCGGCATCTGCAGCTGAGGCGGCGGAGCGCTTCGGACTGGACGCCGGGCAAGCACAGACCGCTTCGGAACTGGTGAGGCTGCACCTCGCGCTCGTCGAGACTGCCACTCGAGAAGACCTCGACGACGAAGACGCGATACTGCGCTGCGCCGCCCGGATTGGCAGGCGCGATCTCGTGGCACCGCTGCATCTGCTCACCGCCGCTGACTCGCGCGCGACCGGGCCCGCGACCTGGACCCCGTGGATGTCGCGCATGCTCGGCACCTTGGTCGCGCGCGTGGACTCGGCGTTGTCCCCGGACGTGGACGGAGCCGGGGTCGCGGCGCATGGCGAGATGGTCCGCGCGAGCGCCCTGGCCGGGATGCGACACTCGCTCGACTCCGAGCGCGCTTTCGTCGAGGCCGCCCCGCTGCGCTACCTCGCCTCACGCGACGCTTCCGAGGTGGTCCGGGATGCAGGGCTGGTCTCGGGCCTCGGGATCGCCCCGGAAGGAAGCACGGTCCGGGTGGCGGTGGCCGACGGAGCCATCGAGGGGACGCACACGATCACCGCCGTCGCAATCGATCGGCCCGAGCTGCTCGCACGTCTCGCCGGCGCTCTGGCGCTTGCGGGACTCGACATCCTCTCGGTCGACGCGTACGGTGCCACCGGGCGAGTCGCGCTCGACAGCTTCGTGGTCCGCTCCGCAACGGGCGCCGTCGTGAGGCCTTCCTCCCTCGAATCGATCGCGGAGCTGGCGGAGTCGGCGCTTGAGGACCGTCTCGAACTCGCGAAGCGCCTTGCCGAGAGAAGACGGCACTACCCGACGCGATCGACGACCTCGACGCGCGTCGAGGTCGCACCCAGCGGCTGGGACACCACAGTCGTCGTCGAGGCGCCCGATCGCCCGGGGCTTCTGCACGACCTGGCAGCCGCCATCTCGTCAGTAGGACTCGATATCCGATGGGCGCGCGCACAGACGCTCGGCGGCGTGGCTCGCGATACGTTCCACGTCGTCGGGTCCGACGACGGCCCGGTGGACGACCCCGGCGTCTTGGGGCATCTCGCGATGCGTCTGCGCGAAGCGCTCTGACGTTACGCCCGCGATAATCGGCGGATTGCGCTTTCCATTCTCGCCTCCTCAGGCATACTTACTGAGTCCACGGAATCGGGAGTCCCCATGACGAGATCCACAAGGCGCGGTGACGTGACCGGTAATAAGCACGAAGCGCTTCTGGCTCGGCTGAATGAGCTCGAAAGCGTACTCGTCGCCTACTCCGGCGGCGTCGATTCGACTCTGCTCGCGGTATGCGCACACGCGACACTCGGCGATCGATGCAAAGCGGTCCTTGCGACGAGCGACACATATCCGGCGAGCGAGGTTGAGCATGCGCGCGCGCTCGCTCGTGAGCTGGGGCTGACGCTCCTCGAGGTCGAGACGTACGAACTCGCCGATCCGCGCTTCGCCGAGAACACCCCCGACCGCTGCTACTGGTGCAAGGGCGAGCTTTTCGGCTTACTCACGAGAGTGGCCGAGGTGCACGGGCTCACCTACGTCGCTGACGGCAGCAACCTCGATGACCTCGACGACCACCGCCCCGGCAGTCGTGCAGCGGCCGAGCTCGGAGTCGTGAGCCCGCTCCAAGACGTCGGCATGACGAAGGACGACATCCGCGCGCTCGCCCGCGACCTGGGGCTCCCGAACTGGAACAAGCCCTCGATGGCGTGTCTCGCCTCCCGATTCCCGTACGGCGAGAGCATCACCGACGATGGTCTCGCCCGCGTGGGCAGAGCAGAGCAGCTGCTTCGCGAGATGGGCTTCTCGCAGTTTCGCGTGCGCTCACACGGAGATGTCGCCCGCATCGAGATCGCCGCAGACGAGATGGATCGCGCCTGGCGACGACGCGAGGAACTCTCGACCTCCGTTCGCGGGGCGGGATTCGCGTATGCCGCGGTCGATCTGGAGGGTTACCGCACGGGCTCGATGAACGAGGTCCTGCCCGACGCGTAGCGCCTGCGAGCCCCGAATCCGGCGGCGCTCACCCCGCGAGCTCGCGCATCGCAGCGCGGATCGCGTCGGGCATACGCTGGGAGAGGCGTGCGGGACGCATCATCTCGCGCGCGATGACCCGAGTCGCATACGGCTTCGCGGCCTCGGTGATGTCGATATCCGGGTAGAGCGCGCGAGCGACGCCCTCGACGGTCACGAGCGCCTTGACGAGCAGCCCGTACCCGACCGGGATAGCGACCCGCTCGTCGGCCATGATGCGCAGAAAGCCGATCGCGAACGCCCGGACGTCCTTGTCGCGACCTCGGAGCGTGCGCTTCATCAGCTCTTCCACCAGTCCGCGAACGCGCTCCTCGCGCTCAGGCGGCACCGCCAGCCCCAGTTCCGCTGAGTAGCGAAGCGCCCTGTCGGCGTCCCCGTAGACGGTCGCCGCGAGGACCTGGGCGATCGCGATGCGCTGGCGCGGTTCGGTGCGGCCGACGATTCCGAAATCCAGATAGCAGATGCGCCCGTCGGGCGTCACGAACAGGTTCGCGGGATGAAGGTCGGCGTGGAACCTGCCGATCTCGAGGACCTGGCGGAGAAACACGTTGGCGCCGTGCACCGCAAGCGCACGGCCGTCGATGCCCCGACGATTCACCTCGTCGAGTTCGCTCAGCCGCCATCCGTCCACGAACTCTGTCGTCAGCACACGCCGGGAGGTGAGCGGCCAGACGACTCGAGGCACGACCATCAGTGCGTCGTCGCGAAAGTCGAATGCGAAGCGGTCGGCGACCTGCGCCTCGTTGCGCAGGTCACACTCGGAGCGAAGCGATGTCGAGAACTCGTCCAGGAGACCGGGTAGCCCTATCGGCTCGAGTCTCCGTGAGCGCGAGAGCCACCGTGCGAGCGGTTCGGCCGCGGCCACGTCTGCAAGAATCGCCTTCTCAGCGCCCGGTCGGACGACCTTGATCGCGAGGCGGGCACCTGCAGGCAGACTCTCTCCGACGACAGGGCGATACTCCTCGCGCAGCGTCGCGCGGTGCACCTGGGCGATCGAGGCGCTCGCGACAGGCTCATCGTCGAACTCCGAGAACAGCTCGGTGATCGGACGGCCCAGATCCGACTCGATCACCTTCCTGATCGATTCCGCCGAGACCGCAGGGACGCTGTCTTGGAGCTTCTCCATCTCAAAGACGATCTCCGGCCCGAAGATGTCCGGGCGAACGCTCATCATCTGGCCGAGCTTCACGAACGCAGGCCCCAGCCTCTGGAAGGCGATGCGCACCTCACGCCCGCTCGCCTCGCGCCGCGCCACAGCCCCCGGCCGCAAGCCGCGCAGGCCGGCCCCCGCCAGAACGCGTGCGATATGTACCGAGCGACTCACGAGTCCTCAGTCCGAGGCGCCAGGGCGCGACATCGAATCAAGCGTGGTCTGCATCGACTCGAGGCGTCCGCGCATCTGCGCGATCTCGAATCGCAGCTCCTCGAGGTTCGCCGAGACATCTGCGAGGGTGCCCGGAACAGCTACGTCACCCGCCGCGAGTTCGGCCTTCAGGCGATCCTTCTCGACGGCGATCATGGCCGACAACCCGTCGACGAACGCCTCAGGCCCACCCTCCATCGCGCCTGCGCCCTCCGCGCTTCCGCGTTCTACCGCCGCTTTCCAGCCCTCGTCCGCGGTCTCGTGAACGAGCGCCCACGCCGCCAAGAGCCTCATGAATGATTCGTTGCTACCCGCCATATCAGCCCCCGTCTCGCTTCGGCTGTCTGAGCAGCCGCATCCCGTTGAGTATGACCAATAGCGCCACTCCCGTGTCGGCAAAGACCGCCATCCACAACGTGGCCTTCCCAGCCAAGGCGAGTCCGAGGAACAGCACCTTGATACCTATGGACACAGCCACGTTCTGCACGATCACCTGCATCGTACGCCGACCCAATGACACGAACCCGGCGAGAACCATCAGATCGTCTCGCATGAGGACCACATCAGCCGTGTCGAGCGCGGTGTCGGTCCCGCCGGCCCCCATCGCGATACCGATGTCGGACAGTGCCAGCGCGGGAGCGTCGTTCACACCATCTCCCACCATAGCGACCACGCCGTAGCGCTCCTGGAGAACGCGCACCGCATCGGTCTTGGCTGCGGGCAGCAGTCGCGCCATGACGGATGTGACGCCCACCTCGGCGGCAACCGCCTCTGCGACCCGTACGTTATCGCCGGTGAGCATGATGAGATGCTCGATACCCACCCGCTTGAGCGCGGCCAACGCCCGCGCGGCCTCAGGACGCACTTCATCCGCGACGCCGATGACACCAGCGACCTCCGCCGCGCTCACGAGCACCAGCACCGTGGCGCCCGAAGCCTCCAGAGCGTCGATGGCCTCGATGATCTCATCGGTGAGTGCGGCCACCTCGTGCGCGCGATCGGGACTGCACAGTTCCCACCTCACGCCACCGAGCGTGCCGCTCACGCCGCGCCCCGGCGTCTCGGCGAAGTCAGCGACCGTAGAGCCGTCGACCCGCTCACCTGCGGCCGCGACGATGGCGCGCGCGATCGGATGGTTCGAGTGCGCCTCAAGCACAGCAGCGATATCGAGCACCGCCTCTGACGAGTGACCCGCGAAGCCGAGAACGGAGCGCACGACCGGTCTTCCCAGCGTGAGCGTGCCCGTCTTGTCGAAGGCAACGGCGCGCACCTTGGCCACGGACTCGAGAAATGCCCCTCCTTTGACGAGAATCCCGTCGTGCGATGCGCGCGTGATTCCCGAGACGATCGAGACGGGAGTCGAGATCACGAGCGCGCACGGACATGACACGACGAGCACGACAAGCGAGCGCCGGAACCACTCGGAAGCCGGACCCCAGTCAGTACCGAGCAGCACCGAAACAGCAGGGATGACAACGGCGATGGCCACTGCGAGCACGATGACGGATGGCGTGTAGATGGCACTGAACCGGTCAACGAATCGCTGTGCGGGCGCGCGGGAGGCTTGCGCCTCCTCGACGAGATAGACGATTCTTGCGAGCATCGATCCCGACGCTTTCGTCGTGACCTCGACCTCGAGAAGCCCGCTCGTGTTGAGCGTGCCGGCGAACACACCGTCACCTGAACTCTTGTCCGCCGGAACGGACTCGCCGGTGATAGCGGACTCGTCGACCGCCGACACGCCACGCGTGACGACCCCATCGAAGGCCACACGTTCACCCGGACGGACGACCAACGTCTCCCCGATGAGCACATCGGCCACCGGCAGCTCAAGAAATGCGGAATCCCTGAGAACCCGTGCCGTCTGCGGCGCGAGGTCCATCAGGTCGCGGATCGAGCGTCTCGTGCGATCAAGCGTGCGCGACTCCAGCAGTCCGCCCAGCGCGTACAGGAAGAAGACAGCGGCGCCCTCGCCCCACTCCCCAAGCGCCATCGCGCCGAAGACCGCAACACTCATCAGCACGTTCATGTCGAGGATGCGCGCCTTGAGCGAGACGAAGGCTCGACGCCAGACCAGCAACCCGCCGAAGACGATCGCGACGGCGAACGCGGACACGGCGCTCCACTCGGCGGCCCCGATCCACCCCAGCATTCCCCCGAGCAAGGAGAACGCGCCGTTTCCTACGGTGGCGACCTCGGCCAAGTGCTCCTGGATCCAAGGACGTGATCGGAGGGTCGGCGTCCGACCTTCCTCGTCAAGCCTCGTGAGCCCGTGTCCTGTCCTCTGAACGACTCGCTCTACATCCGCGAGTGGCTCGAAGGCAGGATCGTACTGGACCAGCAGCGTCGCGCTCGCGAAGTTCAGGTTCGCCGAGAGCACTCCTGGAATGTGCTTGACGGACGCACTCACCGTGCGAGCGCAATCAGGACAATCGAGCCCGGTGACTCGCCACGCGGCGTGGCAGGGCGGCTCCAGACAAGGCTCGGCGATGCCCGGTTCGATCATGCGCGCTCCACCGCCCAAGACTACTGAGTGATCCCGTACTCCTCCATCAGCGGGTCAAACACCTGCACGTTCCAATCGACACCGAGCTGCCTCAGTGTCTCGTAGTACACCTCTTCGGTGTATTCCTTGTTCAGGATGTGGAAGCGCGCGCCGTTGAGTCCGACGCAGTAGGCGCAGTCGCGGCAGTCGATGCATTGAACGCACTCGATGACACTGTCCGAGTTGTGACAGTTGATGCAGTTACGCGAGTTGTACACGTAGTTGCAGTTGCGACACGCCTCGACATTGAAGCAGCCGTAGTTGTTCGCAGCGTCACGGTCGAACGTGTGCTCGTTCTTGAGTCGTGCCCACTCCCGCTGGAACTCCGCGATGTCCATCTTGCGCCTCCCGCACTCGGCGAAACCACTTACGGCAGAGTAGCACTCGCGATGAGGAAACCGCATCATGGGTACTGACTCGACAGGCTCCTTGAGGAGAATCCCTTGTTCGAAAACCTCTCTCAACGCAAGATGATCGTCGGCGGCGTCGTGATCGGCACGCTGTGTGCCGCGCTCGGTGCCGGAGCGGTCTTCGTCGCGCAACGTGCGACCATCGTCGAACTGGAGCGCCGAAACGAAAGCGTCCGCGTCGAGAACAAGCAGCTGCAAGACCGCGCGGCAGCCTTGATGCTCGAGCGTGATGCCGCGCGTTCTGCGCAGGCCCAAGCAGATGCTGGCCCACCCGCTGCGATCGAGCCGACCTCTGCGGCGGAAGGTGCCTCGACCGCGAGCGTGGCGAAGTCCCGCGTGTTCGCGTTCATCGAGAAGGTCTCGGCTGGCGCGAAACCGTCCATCGTCGCCGACTACGCGCAGTTCCTGACCGGAGACGCGGCGGCCGCGGCGGCCACAGCCGATGGCGAGGAGTCCCCTCCTCCGAACGACTTCTACATCGCGAACGCGAATCCTAAGCTGCGCAGTCTCCCGGTGAAACCGGGCCTGCGGGTCAAACTCGTCTCGCGCCCAGACGGGACCATGGACGTCGAAGGCTACCGGATAGCGTTTTCAACGTGGGCCGGATACTACGCCTCGCCCACCGAATCGAACTCGATCATCTTGCGAGCGCCGTACTGGCTGACGCTGCGCGACGGCATCGTGACCGGCATAGAGGAGCAGTACATCCCTTAGGCTCTCCGCTTCCGCGTCCCGTGTGCACTACCCTTCCGCGCGCCGGTTTTCAGCCGTGCGAGAACGTCGTCCGTTTCAGCGCCCTCTATCTCCGCTCGCAGTTTCACGACTTGGTCTCGCAGCCGTGCGGCCTGCTCGAAGTCGAGCGACTCGGCGGCAGCGGTCATCTCGTCTTCCATCGAGGAGAGCAGCCTGAGAGCCTCCCCCTTCGGCAACTTGCCCAACTCATGAGCGGCTTGCGCGGCGCTCGTCGCCATGGATGTGCCCTCGCGCACGTACTGCACGATGTCGGAGATGGCCTTGCGAATCGTCTGCGGCTCGATGTCGTGCTCGGTGTTGTACGCCACCTGGATCTCGCGACGGCGGTTGGTCTCGTCGATGGCGAAGTTCATCGAGTCGGTCATCCGGTCGGCGTACATGATGACTTGACCGGAGACGTTTCGCGCGGCACGCCCGATCGTCTGGATGAGCGAGCGGTGGTTGCGCAAGAACCCCTCCTTGTCGGCGTCGAGGATGGCGACAAGCGAGACTTCGGGCAGGTCGAGCCCCTCGCGCAACAGGTTGATGCCCACGACGACATCGATGACACCCTGGCGCAGCTCGCGCAGGATGTCGACACGCTCGAGCGTCCCGATGTCTGAGTGCAGATAACGAACCTTGATGCCCTGTTCGAAGAGGTGGTCGGTGAGGTCCTCGGCCATCTTCTTGGTGAGCGTCGTGACGAGCACGCGGTCATCGACTTCCACGCGGGCCTTCACCTCTGAGATGAGGTCATCGATCTGACCTTTGATGGGGCGCACCACGACCTCGGGATCGACCAGGCCGGTGGGACGGATGATCTGCTCGACGACCTGATCGCTCACCCTGATCTCGTAGTCACCGGGGGTGGCGGAGACATACACGAACTGCGGCACCTTCGCGTCGAACTCATCGAAGCGAAGCGGCCGGTTGTCCAATGCGCTGGGAAGCCGAAAACCATGCTCGGTCAGAGTGATCTTGCGGCTCCGGTCGCCCTCGTGCATGCCACGGATCTGCGGGATGGTGACGTGTGACTCGTCGACGACGCAGAGGAAGTCATCGGGGAAGTAGTCGATGAGGGTGTTGGGCGGCTCTCCCGGCGTGCGGCCATCAAGATGACGGGAGTAGTTCTCGATTCCGCTGGTGAAGCCCATCGTCTCGAGCATCTCAAGATCGTAGTTCACCCTCATCTCCAGGCGTTGAGCCTCGATCAGCTTGCCCGCCATTCTGAGTTCAGACAGTCGCGCGACGAGCTCGGCATGAATGGTCTGGAGCGCCGCCTGCAACTTGCGCTTCTCGGTCACATAGTGGGTGGCGGGCCATATCGGCGTCGACTCGATGCGATTCAGCACCTCACCGGTCGTTTGATTGACCTCGGTGATTCCCTCGATCTCATCGCCGAAGAGCTCGACACGAATGGGGTGGTCGGCATAGGGCGGGAAGATGTCGACCACATCGCCGCGGACACGAAACGTGCCGCGCGTGAGGTCGAAGTCGTTGCGGTCGTACTGGATGCCGATCAGATCGCGCATCAACCGCTCGCGATCGTAGCCCTTCGCAACGTCGAGAAAGACCGCCATGCCAGCGTAATCCTCCGGACTGCCGATGCCGTAGATGCAGCTCACAGAGGCCACGACAACGACATCCCGGCGAGAGAGCAGTGCAGCGGTCGCGGCGTGCCGGAGCTTCTCGACCTCGGCGTTGATGCTCGCGTCCTTCTCGATGAAGGTGTCGGTCTGCGGCACGTAGGCCTCGGGCTGGTAGTAGTCGTAGTACGAGACGAAGTACACGACCGCGTTGTCCGGCATGAACTCCTTGAGCTCACTGGCAAGCTGGGCGGCGAGCGTTTTGTTCGGTGCCATGACGAGCGTGGGCTTCTGGACCCTCTCGATCACCTTGGCCATCGTGAAGGTCTTGCCCGAGCCGGTCACGCCGAGGAGCGTCTGTCGCCGCAGCCCGCGCAAGATGCCGTCAGTGATCTCTGCGATCGCCCGAGGCTGATCGCCAGCGGGTTCGAAGGGCGCACGAACCGTGAACGCGCGACCGAGACCGGCGGCGCTCGGTTCCCCTTCTCGCTGTGGTTCGGTCACTTCGCCCGCCACCCTTCGAACGCGTCAGGATACAGCGCCTCGTAGCGATCTTTGGCCCGCGACACCTTCAAGACGAAGTGTCTCGTCGCGGGAAACTCGATCTGGTCGCGTATGTCACCGTTGCCCTTCACCCATGCGTCAACGTTTGCCAGACCAGCGTTGTACGCGGCGAGCGCGGTCTCGATCTCGTGGTACCGCTCCACGAGGTAGCGCAGGTAGGCTGCCCCGTACTCGATGTTGACACGAGGGTCTGACAAGGATTCGAACGGGTACTTCTCGGCGTTCACCCGACCGCGTTGCGCGAGCTCTCTGGCGGTGGAAGGCATGACCTGCATGAGACCCTGCGCACCCACGGTCGACTGTGCGCGCGGATTCCAGTCGCTCTCTGCCTCGATCACTGCCGCGATCAGGTAGGGGTTCACGCGATGCCGAGTCGCCGAGACCAGGATCGCCTCCTGATGCTCGAGCTCATAGTAGCGCCGCTGCCATGACTCAGGGCCGCGCAGGAACAGCGCAGTGACCACCGCAAGAGCGACGACGACGCCTACGATCAACAGGCGATACGCCGCCCACGGGCTCGCGCGTCTCACCGTCTCCCACCCGTATCCACGGCCTTGAGGCTGCGGGCGCACTCTCCAAGCGCTGCGAAGAAACTCTCCTCGTCGCCGTCGTTGACGATCACATGGGTCGCGAGCTCGACTCGCTCGTCATCTTCGACCTGACAGGCGATGCGCCTACGCGCATCCTCCTCGCTCATCCCCTTTGCCAAGACGCGAGCGACGCGCATCTCGACGGGAGCACAGATGGCGAGAACGTGGGTCGCGAGATCCACCAGAACCGGCACCTCGGCCAGCAACGGCACCTCGACGACGACCAGATCAGGCGGGTTGGCGGAGTCGGCCAGGAGCGAAAGGACCCGCTTGATCTCGCGAGCAACCGACGGATGCACGATCGCGTTCAAGCGCTTGACCGTCTCCGGAGACTCGAAGGCCAGCGAGGCCAGCGCCGCACGATCCAGCGAGCCGTCAGCGGCGATCACGCCCTCGCCGAACGCCGCCACGACGTGCTCGAAGTCACGAGTGCCCGGACGGAGTACCGAGCGGGCGAAGTCGTCGGCGGACAGCACAACGGCTCCTCGCGAGGCGAAGAACTCCATCGCGGTGGACTTGCCTGAGCCGAGGCCCCCTGTGATAACGAGAATGCGCATGACACTTGGTTACCACAGCGAAGCCCGCGATGCACGGCCTGAAATGCAAGAACACGATGGGTTCGCAACGAGTGGCATGTGCCGCAACATCCCCAGAGGTATCATGCGTCGCGCTCAGACAGTGTCGGTCGGCCTACGGAACTGAGTCGATCAACTCGAACAGGCGTGCGACCTGGCTCTTGCCGTATACCGGCTGGCGATACTGATGCGGGGGCTGGGCGTAGGGCTTGCCGAGCTTGAATCCGGCGGCGCTGAGTGATTCGCGGACGATTACGAGTTCGGCGATCGACTCGGCCGTGAACCTGATCTCGTCGCCCTTCTTGTAGTCAGACCGGCCCTCGTTCTCAAGTCGAACGGGATTCTGTCTGCGCACATAGCCGTTCCGACGGAAAAGGGCAGCTATCTGTTGAGCCACTGACTCGTCAACGATGACTGATTCCACTTCATGACCCCTTCCGTGCCGAAAACCCTTCGGAGAGAACCGCGCGCAAGAGTATACGCGGTCAATCCGGTACAAGAGCCGGGCCCGAGCCGACACGTTCGCCGACCCGGGCCTGGGTTCACACGCATGTTGCGAAGAGCGCCTACTCGGCAGCCTTCTCGTCGGCCTCAGGCTCGGGCTCGACCTCGGGCTCGGCCTCGGGCTCGGCGTCATCGGCCGGAACCTCGTCGACCACCACTACGTCATCATCTGCAACGACTTCGGCCTCGGCGTCCTCGGTGGTCTCCTCGAGCGCGACCACTTCCTCGCCCTCGATCTCGCCTTCATCCTCGCCCTCGGCAGGCTCGGTCGCTCCGGTTATCTCGATCTCGTAGCCAAGAGTCTCGGCGGCGGCGCGCATCGAAAGCGAGATGCGACGACGCTCCTCGTCGATGTCCATGACCTTGACGTGCACCCGGACGCCCACACTGGTGACCTGGTCGGGAGTCTCGACGTGGCCCTTGGCCATCTCAGAGATGTGCACGAGACCTTCGATACCGTCACCCAGCTCGACGAAGATGCCGAAGGGAACGAGCTTCGTGACCGCACCTTCGATGATCGCGTCGATCGGGAAGTTCTTGACGAGCTGCTTCCACGGGTCCTCGGAGGTCTGCTTGAGGCCCAAGCTGATGCGCTCGCGGCTCATGTCGACATCAAGCACCTGCACGTTGACCGGGTCACCCACTTTGACGACCTCGGACGGGTGGTTGACGTGGCTCCATGAGAGCTCCGAGATGTGCACCAGGCCGTCGATGCCGCCAAGGTCCACGAAGGCGCCGAAGTCGACGATCGAGGAGACGTTACCCGGCAGGATCATGCCCTTCTGCAGCTTGCCGAGAATCTCGGCGCGCTCGTGCTTGCGACCCTCTTCCAGCACCACGCGGCGCGAGAGGACGACGTTGTTGCGATTGCGGTCCATCTCGATGACGCGAGCTTCGAGCGTGCGACCCATGTAGGTCGTGAGATCCTTCACGCGCCGGAGGTCGACCAGCGAGGCGGGCAGGAAGCCGCGCAGACCGATGTCGATGATGAGACCGCCCTTGACGACCTCGATGACCTCACCGGAGACGTTCTCGCCGGACTCGTGCTTGCCTTCGATCTTGCTCCATGAACGCTCGTACTCGGCGCGCTTCTTGGACAGGATGAGACGGCCGTCCTTATCTTCTTTCTGCAGAACGAGTGCCTCGACCTCATCACCGATAGAAACGATCTCGGAGGGGTCGGCATCTTTGCGAATCGACAACTCGCGGGCCGGAATGACACCTTCGGACTTGTAACCGATGTCGAGAAGGACCTCGTCACGCTCCACGCTGACCACCCGACCATGGACCAGATCGCCATCGTCGAAATCAGTGAGCGTACCGTCGATGAATGCTTCCATCTCTTCGACGGTGTAATCGGTCTGCTCGATGAAGCTGCTGTACTGTTCCTGATCACTCATCAGGGTGGACCCCTTCCAAACTCGGGGCCCCAGCGTTCATGTCCGTCGCCTACAGAGTCGTCGCCTACGAAGTAGTCCGTCGCCTACAGGTGGTCTACATGTCCTCGGGGCCATTACATCTCAGGCGTCAGCGGATTCTGACGCACCGTCGAGAGAGTATACGCTGGCGGTGCCAAGAACGCCAACTCACACGCCTCCGGGCGTGTCCTCGGAAACCCTCGGAGGCGTAGTCGGCATAACGAGCCGCCCCAACCCTTGTAGATCGGAGAAGAGGTCACCTCTTCTTGACCGAGAACGCTCGTCCCAGTCCTCCCCGTGTCTAGGAGGCCTCGTGTCATCGTGGTCCCGAGAACCACTGCCCCGGCATGTCACGCCACTTCCTCAGGGGCGCGATCGTGGGGAGAACGGATTCCAGGTTCTCCACCACCGCATCCGGAACGTAGACGTCGTAGCCGTGCATCAATCCCTTCCGGCTTTTGAGTTTGAGGCCGGCTCGGGTAACCCCCTCGACACCCTGAGGGTGGATGTAGAGCAGTCCGACATCGGACAACGCAAGCCGAATGGGCACCGCACGAAACGGTGCGCCCAGCGTCATGATCCCATCAGCTTCATCGAAGTCGATGTAGCGAGCGGGTAAGGCCATGAGTGTGAGCCACCAGACGTAGGCAGTGAAGACAGCCCAGGCGAGAACGGCAGGCCACCACCACCCGATCTCGCGATAGATCAACAACCATCCTGGTAGCGGAGCTAGGACCCCCACCACTCGAGAAAAGAGCAAGAGTCGGTATCCGTTGCGCACTCGCTGCTCCGTCACACGTTCCATGTTCGTCTCCTAGCCGCGTTTCAGCGCCGGAACCACGCTGGGTCAAAGAGCACGACGCTCCACGTGTGGACCGCCTCATGCTTGAGGCCGGCCGGAGGACTGATCCCACCACTGCCCGCAATCTGAACTCCTACGTAGTCCCCAGTCCACGGCACCACGCTCTGCGGGCCCACATTCACCGGTCCGATCAGCCTCTCGCCGCCCGTGTTCCATGAAGTCCCCTGCAGGTCACGCACCGACTCAGCCGAGGTCACCGTGAGTACCCCTCCCACACCCGCCCGGGGCGTAGATGCACCGACCGCAATCCACGGTGTCCATGCGACGGCGCCCTGTCTGTCGACACTGAACGACTGCACGCTGAATCCGACGTGAGTCGCGAGCGTACCGAATGATGCCTCCGCATAGGAACCGACAGTCACCGTGCCTCGCTTGCGTTTCGCCTTCTCTTCAACGCCTCACGCCGTGGAGCCCTTCCCCTTCGCGACCGCACTCGCCCGCTTCGCCGCCTGCGCACGCCGCGCCGCCATGGCCCGCCTCTCGGCACCCGCCCGCAGTGCCGCGATGCGGCTCTTCGCGCGGCTCGCCTGCCCGCTCGCCCAGCCGCCGGCCGCACGCGCCGTGGCCGCGACGCGGGTCCTCGCGTGCCGGACCGCCGTGACCGCGCGTCTCGTGACCCGGGCCGACACCGAGCGTACCACGGCGGCGGCCCTGCTCGCGGTGCGCGTCACGCTGCGCTTGGCGGCCTCAAACGCCCTGCCGAGTCCTCCCCAGCCCCACAGCCCCGTGGGGTCGATGCGGTGGATGGGGTCGCCTCCACAGTACTGGTAGGCGCTCTCCTCGCCGTCCGCCTCGGCGGGGTCCTTGCTCAGGAACTGCTTGGTGGCCGGGTCGTAGTAGCGGGCCTGCAGGTAGTAGTCGCCGCTCCACGCGTCGTAGCAGTACCCGGCGTAGCGCAGCGGGCTCGCGGCAGCGATCTCAGCGGCGAGCGTGGCGGAGATCGAACCGGTCATCCGCTTCTCGATCCCCCAGTCCTCGCCGAAGGGGCCGTAGGCGTAGCGGGCGAAGACCTCGCCTGACGCGTCTGCGAGCGCGATGATGTCGCCGTGGTCGTTGGACAGCATCTGGAAGACGGCGCTTGTGGTCGGTCATCCGGCCGCCGATCTAGCTCCACTTGTCCGGCATCCCCTTGCGTCTCCTTATCGGCCTTACGATGCCAAGCCCAACACCAGCGAACACCGCATTGGCCAACCCGAGTCCGATGAAGTACGACATGCCAAAGTAGGTCTGTATTCCCTCGGTGGAGCGAGTCCAGAAGTCAGCTTGAAGCACGAAGAAGCCCGCGACCGCGGGGAAAAGTGCATTCAGCACGACCCCCTTGAGTGCCCAAGGGACAGTCTCGTCGGTGGTAGCCCGAGCGAGCGCCGCAGCATAGAAGCTCGACAAGAGACCCAGCCCCAGCATCGTCCACAAGCAAACCCACAATGAAATCAGCATATGATCACGCTCCCGGAACGTCGAAGCCGGTCTCTATCTCGAAGACTCGAGCCGCTCCCCAGCCAAGTACTGCCGCACCACCCAGCAGAATGCCTCCTGTGATGAGCGCTGGTGCAACCGCGACAGTGCCGATGATTGCTAGTGTAACGAGAGCGACGCCGCCTGCCGCACAGGCAATGGCCCCCGCACCCATGTACTGATAGCCAGGTTTGGCGAGAGCCGCAGCGATCAGCAACTCCTGTCCTGTGTCCGTGAACTGCGTTACCTCCCGCCATTGGGACTCATTCCAGCCGAACATCACTCGCGGGAGTATGTCTGTCCGTACTGTCGTACCTCGCTTCTTCGCCGCACTCCCGCCCCGCTTCGCCGCCGCCTTCCCCTTCGCGACCGCACTCGCCCGCTTCGCCGCCTGCGCACGCCGCGCCGCCACGGCCCGCCTCTCGGCACCCGCCCGCAGCGCCGCGATGCGGCTCTTCGCGCGGCTCGTCTGCCCGCTCGCCCAGCCGCCGGCCGCACGCGCCGTGGTCGCGACGCGGGTCCTCGCGTGCCGGACCGCCGTGACCGCGCGCCTCGTGACCCGGGCCGACACCGAGCGTAGCACGGCGGCGGCCCTGCTCGCGGTGCGCGTCACGCTGCGCTTGGCGGCCTGAAACGCCCTGCCGAGTCCTCCCCAGCCCCACAGTCCCGTGGGGTCGATGCGGTGGATGGGGTCGCCTCCACAGTACTGGTAGGCGCTCTCCTCGCCGTCGGCCTCGGCGGGGTCCTTGCTCAGGAACTGCTTGGTGGCCGGGTCGTAGTAGCGGGCCTGCAGGTAGTAGTCGCCGCTCCACGCGTCGTAGCAGCACCCGGCGTAGCGCAGCGGGCTCGCGGCAGCGATCTCAGCGGCGAGCGTGGCGGAGATCGAACCGGTCATCCGCTTCTCGATCCCCCAGTCCTCGCCGAAGGGGCCGTAGGCGTAGCGAGCGAAGACCTCGCCTGACGCGTCTGCGAGCGCGATGATGTCGCCGTGGTCGTTGGACAGCATCTGGAAGACGGCGGCGGTCGTCACGCCGCTCCTCGTGGCGACATAGCTCCCCGCGTACGCGCGGCCGTCGCCGAAGGAGAGGTACTCGATGGTGGCCGACGCCCCGGCCGATACGGCCCTCGTCCAGCGCAGCGCCAGTCCGTCCCAACCGTAGGTGTGGACGGTGTCGGTGGGCGTCGCGCTCCACGGCCCGGGGGCGGCGAAGACGTCGGCGCGCTGGCGCTGGCCGTCGCCGTCGTAGGTGTGCCGCCGTCACTCCGGCGCAGGTCCTCGTGGCTACGAGCACTCACTCGTCCACTTCCGGATTCTTTCGCTTTCCAGTCAGCAACTCGCCGAGGATCGAGTGCCCTGAAAGTCTCCACGCGATTTCCGCGATCAACAGCATGAGGGCGAACGTGCCGATTCCGTATACGACGCCCTCAAGCCAAGCCGAGCTGAGGTATCCCCACAGAAAGGTGGTGTGCGCGACAATGTAGACCAGTGCGATTGTGAGCTGGGACAACCAGAGACACCTGAGAGAGATCAGACCACGCGACTCTGCAATCGCGAAGAATAGCATCAATAAGACCGCCCCTATGAATGCTCCCCACATTACATATCGAAGGAGCTCCATGCTAATCATTGTGGTCGTTGAGGTGGTGCGCTCAGAGCGAGGGGGGAGGCGTTGGTCCGTCGCCGGAAGAAGCGAACGCCGGCCCCGCCTGGAGCAGCGGACCGGCGATCATGACCGAGACGAGCATCGTCGAACAGGCACGGCCCCATACGGAGCCCAGCACACCCCTCATCGCGTTTCCCCCTCCACGCAGCGACTTGCAGTGATTCCAAATTCGGGCACTGCGGAGTGATTGTCAATACCCGGGTTTCAACCCGGACGTGTCCTATTCCCCGAAGACGTCGAGCAGCTGGTGGTACTCGCGGTTCAGCTGCTCAAGCGTGAACGGCTCGCGCGGACAGTGGTAGTCGAACTCCCACTCCGCCACTGTGAGGTTCGAGAAGTTCTGCGCCGCGAAACGACGGGACGTGCCGTAGTCGAGCAACGGGTCGTTCTTCGACATACCGAAGAAGCACGGCTGTGAGAATGGTCCGCCCAGATCCTCGGCAGTCGTCGAGAGGATCTCGCGCATCTGGCGCGTCAGTGTGTCGAACGCTGAGTCGGAAAAGCCCAGCAGCAACGAGCGCAGGTCTGCGGAGGTCTCGTACTTTCCCATGGTCATTGCGAACCACACGAACGAGTCGACCGCGAGCGGATCCCTCATGATGCGCAGCCACGTCCCGCGCCCCAGCGGGTGACCGGTGGAGCGCACCGCCGCCTTCACCGCGTGAAGCTTGATCGGGTTGTGCTTCAAGCCGCTGTGCGACACGAACGGCGAGAGCAGGATCACCTTGCTGACGCGATCACCGAGGCGTTTGAGTGTCTTCATCGCGAGCACCCCGCCGAACGAGAATCCCATCAGCGCGACCTTCTCAAAACCCATAGCGTCGGCGAACTGCTCGATCGTCTCTGCGACAAGCTCACTTGAGAAGGGCTGCTCGAACGACGTGCTCCCGCCGTGACCCGGAAGCTCGAAGAAGTAGGTCTGATACCGCTGGCCCACGAAGTGGATGTAGGGCAACCAGTCGTCGATGCGAGAAATGGTGGCGGGAACGATGATCAGCGGCTCTCCCTCGCCGCACCGCGCATAGCTGAGGGTCGTGAGAGGAAGACGGATACGGTGTCGGGTCTCTTTGGGAAGCGCGCAGGGGGCCGGGCGAAACGCCGGAGGCGCCATCATGATAGGAGGTTTCACGGGCCGCTTTCAGGTCGAAATCGGGGTAAGTCGCGTGACAGCATAGAACATGGAGGTCTCGCGTGCAGTGATGTATGGCCGAAATCTGACACCCACCGAAGAGGACTACTTCGCGGCGGCCCAGTTCTCGCCGCTCGCGACTGAGACGTCGAGCGGCACGCGTAGCTTCGCCACGCCAGCCATCGCCTCCGTCACCATGGCGGAGAGTCGCTCGACCTCGGCCTTGGGCGCTTCGAACACCAGCTCGTCGTGCACCTGCAACAGCATGCGGCTTTCGAACTCCTGCTGGCGGAGCAGATCATCGACGCGGATCATCGCGAGTTTCATGATGTCGGCCGCACCACCTTGCATCGGGTGGTTCATCGCAGTGCGCTCGCCGAAGCCGCGCAGGTTGTGGTTGGATGACTTGAGCTCCGGGATGCGCCTCTTTCGCCCGAACATCGTGACCGAGAACCCGTTGCGATACGCATCAGCAACCGCCTCGTCGAGGTAACGCCGCACGTCAGGGTAGGCGTCGAAGTAGCGATCGATCATCAGCTGCGCCTCGGCGTTGGGGATCTTGAGGGTGGCTGCCAACCCATGCGCCGTCTGCCCGTAGACGATGCCGAAGTTCACCGCCTTGGCGCGCACTCGCATCCCCGGTTCGAGATCGTCGATATCCACGCCGAAGACGCGCGCGGCGGTCGCGGCGTGGAAATCGTGACCGCTCGTGAACGCCTCGACGAGCCCGACGTCTTTCGAGAGATGTGCGAGGATGCGCAGTTCGATCTGGCTGTAGTCGGCTGATACCATCACATGATCGGCCCGAGCAGGCACGAAGGCCGCCCGAATGCGCCGTCCCAGCTCGGTACGCACCGGGATGTTTTGGAGGTTCGGGTTGCTCGACGACAGACGCCCGGTCGCCGCGACCGTCTGGTTGAAGGTCGTGTGCAGCCTTCGGTCACCGCGAAGCATCCGCGGGAGCGCGTCGAGGTAGGTCGATTTGAGCTTGGTGAGCTCACGGTACTCGACGATCATCTCGGCGATCGGGTGAAGCGGCGCGAGTGTCGCGAGCACGCCAGCGTCAGTCGAGTAGCCGGTCTTCGTCTTCTTCTGCGTGGGTAGTCCAAGCTTCTCGAACAATACTTCGGAAAGCTGTTTGGGCGAGTCGATCAGAAATTCGCAGCCGGCCAGTTCGTGAATCCGCGTCCGCAGGCCATCGATTCCGTGGGCCGCCTCGACGGACAGCCGTCCGAGCACCTCCGGGTCGAGCCCTACTCCGACGCGCTCCATGCGAGCGAGCACTGTCACCAGAGGCATCTCGATGTCGCGCAGCACCACAAGCGACCCATCGGACTCAAGACGTCCCTCGAGTTCGGCGGCAAGCTCGGCGGTCGCGCGCGCCAGTACCGCGACCTCGGGGATCTCATCGGTGGCATGAGGCAGCGGTGCACCCAGGTAGTCGGCCGCCAGCGCCCCCACGTCGTAGACCGAGCGGTTCGACTCGAGCAGGTATGCCGCGACACCGGTATCGAAGAGGCGCTCGGGTGCGACGAGCAGCACCGCCGCCTCGCAAGGAATGGCCTCGTCGGCCGGACAGATCTCTTGCAGGAGCGCCTTGACGTCGCCGGCCGCCACGCGCCCGCTGGCGAACAGCTCGCGGAGCAAGCGTAGTGCTGCATCGCCACTGACCAGCGCGGTCTCGCGCGGGCCGGCCACGGCAAGATCGCGCTCGTCCGCGAACAGCGTGGCCGCAGGCGCGCCAAGGGCCACGCCAAGCCACGGGCCGTCGGAGGCCGACAGCCACGAGCGCACGAGGGCGACCGCGTCCTCGCCGCTCACGCACACGCCTGCGGCGCACTCCCGCGTGGTGGCGGTCGGCGAAGCGACAGCGGCGGCTGAAGCCGACAGCGCGAGTACGCGCTCGAGCAGCGACGTGAAGCGCAGGTTCGCGAAGGCCGCAGAGACCGCCGCCGGGTCGAAGTCGCCGAAGCTCACGGCCGCAAGGTCGATCTCGATCGGCAGATCACACGCGATCGTCGCGACGATGCGGCTCTTCACGGCTGCATCCTCGTGTTCGCGCAGGTTCTCCCCTACCCTGCCGGGAATCTGCCCGGCGTGCGCGGCGTCAAGGACGGCTTCGAGAGTGCCGTGCTGCTGCAGTAGCTTCGCGGCCGTCTTCTCGCCGATTCCGGGCACTCCGGGGATGTTGTCGCTCGTATCGCCCTTCAGGCCCAGGTAGTCACGCACCTGCGCGGGCGTCACACCGTAACGCTCGAGGACCTGTTCGGGGCCGTAGATGGTGATGTCGGAGATGCCCTTCCTCGTGGTGACGACCACGACGTTCTCCGTCACCAGCTGAAACGCGTCCCGGTCGCCGGTGACGAGCAGGACGCGCATCCCGGCTTCCTCGCCACGCAGTGCCATCGTGCCGAGCACGTCGTCGCCCTCCCACCCTTCCACCTCGACGACAGGGACCTCGAGGATTCCGAGAAGGTCCTTGACCATCGGGAACTGCTCCTTGAGCGTGGGAGCGGTGGGTGGACGATGAACCTTGTACTGCGACAGGGCCTCAGTGCGAAAAGACGGCGTGCCCTTGTCAAACGCGACGACCACCCCGTCTGGCGAGAGTTCGGTCATGAGTTTCACGAGCATCGAGATGAAGCCGAACGTTGCGTTGGTGGGGCGACCGTCAGGGGCCGTCATCGTCTCGGGGAGGGCGTGAAACGCGCGGTGCATGAGGCTGTTGCCGTCGATCACGGCGATCGTGCGCTGCGACATTTCTCGCCTTTCGGGAAAGATGCATGGGCAGACGTGCGTCCCGGGGCTCTTGAGCGACCCGTGGAAGAAGTGTACCCGCAACCAACGACACATCGGAGACAGTATGGGGTTCTTCAACTGGGCGGCGCCGATGTTCGGTCACTTCGCTGACCGCTGGAACGACTCCGGAGTCAACGAGATCGCCGACTGGGTGCGACCATACATGACACCTGACGGTGCGCTGCTCGACGTTGGTGGTGGGACAGGGGCACTGGCCAAGCGGCTCTCCGTCGCGCTCGCCGCCCGAGTCACCGTCCTCGATCCTGCTCCGCAGATGCTCGCCTATGTGGACGACGGCCCGCGAGTGACTGCGGTGCTCGGCGCCGCAGAGGCTATTCCCTTCGACGCGAACACGTTCGACGCGCTCATCGTCACCGATGCATTCCATCACTTCCGCGACCAGCCGGGAGCCGTGAGGGAGTTCACCCGAGTGGTGAGGCCCGGAGGCGGAATCATTGTGGTTGACCTGGACCCTTCCGGGCTGATCATGCGAGCGATCGTGCGCGCCGAGAAGCTCTTAGGTGAGCCGGGTGCGTTCTTCACGCCGGAACAGATGTGCTCCTTCATGAACGAGAACGGCGTAAGCGGAACGTGTGCATCGATGAATCGCGTCACGTACAGATTCCTCGGTAGCGTCGCCCACTGAGGCTTATCCGTTCCAGAGGTACCCGACGTTGCGAACCGTCTCAAGGCGTCTGGCCAACTCGTGTCCCAGCTTCGCGCGAATCCGGCGTATGTGAACGTCGACGGTGCGCGAACCACCGTAGTAGTCGGTTCCCCACACCCGGCTCAGCAACACCTCGCGGGAGTACGTGCGCCCGGGATGGGTGACGAGGAACGCGAACAGTGCGTACTCGAGATACGCGAAGTCGACAGGCTCACCGTTGACGAGAGCCTGATAGGTCGCCAGATTCAGTGTCAGTCCCTCCACGCGGAGCAGGTCGTCTACACCGACCTCCTCGCCGGGCCAGAGCAGGCGTTGGGCCCTTACGGCAAGCTCCGCCGGGAGACATCCCCGCACGACGAAATCCAGCGCCCCGCGAAACGGCAGCGTGAGTGTCACCAGCGCTCCGGGGTCGACCACGAGTAGCAGCCCCATGTCGACGCCTCGTGCGTAGACGCGCTCAGCGATCGCGAGCTGTGAGGCGGGGCGCAGGCCGGGATCAAGAACGATGAGGTCCGCTGCACCCTCGATCATCCGGCGTTCCAGCTCAGACAGCGGGCAGTGACCGGTCTCGACGTCGAGATCCGATAACGCCGCATGCGCCCAGGTGATGGAGTGCGGATCGTCTGCGACTACGAGAACCCGCTTGGTGTGCATCACTTCATCCATTCGTCCTGTATGCCAGAAACGAAAGCGCCGGGCGAGTTCTCCTCCGCCCGGCGCCCTTGATAACGCGCTTGCAGCGCCCTAGATCACACTCAAGTAGCGATCGAGTTCCCAGGAGCTGACGTGCTTGAGGTAGTTCGCCCACTCAGCCTTCTTGTTCCCCACGTAAAACTCGTGGATGTGGTCGCCGAGAATCTCTCGCATGACCTCCGAGTGTTCGAACAGATCGATTGCCTCGCCCAGGTCCTTCGGCAGCGTCTTGATGCCGGCCTCGTCGAGTTCAGCGACGCTCATCTCGAAGATGTCGTTCGTGGCCTCAGGCATGAGCTCGAGCTGATCCTCGATACCCTTCAGGCCGGCACCGAGCATGACGGCGAAGGCCAGGTACGGGTTGGCCGAGGGATCGGGGTTGCGGAGCTCAATGCGGGTCGCGGCCTCCTTGCCGGGCTTGTACAACGGCACGCGGACCATGGCCGAGCGGTTCGCCTGCGCCCAGGAGACGTAGACGGGGGCCTCGTAGCCGGGAATCAGCCGCTTGTAGGAGTTCACAAGTGGGTTGGTGATGGCACAGAACTCGGGGGCGTACTTGAGCAGACCAGCGATGTACCACTTCGCGATCTGGCTCAGGTGGCCCGGCTCGTTCGCGTCGTAGAATGCGTTTCCGTCCTTGGTGAAGAGCGACTGATGGACATGCATCCCTGAACCGTTGATGCCCTCGATGGGTTTGGGCATGAATGTGGCGTACACACCGTTGGCGTGAGCGACCTCCTTGACCACCAGGCGGTAGGTCATGACCGCGTCGGCCATCGTGAGAGCGTCTTGGTAGCGCAAGTCGATCTCGTGCTGAGACGGAGCGACCTCGTGGTGGCTGTACTCGACCGGGATGCCCATCTTCTCGAGCGTGAGCACCGTTTCGCGGCGCAGATCACTCGCGACGTCGAGCGGCGTCAAGTCGAAGTAGCCGCCCTTGTCCAGAACCTCGGTACCCTTGTCATCAGCGAAATAGAAGAACTCGAGCTCGGGGCCCACATACATGGTGTAGCCCATGTCGGCGGCCTTCTTGAGCACGCGCTTGAGCGCGTAGCGCGGGTCACCGTCGAACGGCTCGCCGTTGGGCTTGATGATGTCGGCGAAGATGCGCGCGGTACCCTGTGTCTCGGGACGCCACGGGATGACCTGGAACGTGCTGGCGTCAGGGAAGGCGACCATGTCGGATTCCTGGATGCGCGTGAACCCGTCGATCGACGAGCCGTCGAAACCCATGCCCTCTTCGAATGTGCTGTCGATCTCGCTGTCGGTGACAGCGAACGACTTCAGCACACCGAGCACGTCGGTGAACCAGAAACGCACGAACTTGATGTCGCGCTCCTCGACGGTCTTCAAAACGTAGTCCTTGTCGAATGACTTCGGCATATCGAACCTCCATTCCCTGCGAGACGATGTCTTGCACCGTCGTATCTGACCGAATATGACTTCGTACTTACGACAATAGCGCGCGAATGTTTCGACCGTGTTACGTGTTTCCCCCGAGGGCGGGGGAACCGCTAGACGTACGTGTAGAGCTTCGCGTAGGGACGGTGACTCATCGGTGAAACGCGGGTGAATGGCACCGCGAGGACTTCTTCCAAATCAAAATCCAGTGCCGAGCAGTACTCCTCCAGATGAGGTCGAAGCGCCTTCATCTGCTCCTCATCGGCTTCGAAGATGCCGCACTCTTTGCCCACCTGCCACGGCTCGACCTCGCCACGAAGGTAGATCTCCCCTCCGTGCATCCCGGTTCCCACATAGCCGCCTGCGATGGGGCCCTCGATGCGCGAGTTCATCCCCAGAAGCACGAGCAGACCACCCGCCATGTACTCGCCGAAGAAGTCGCGAGCCTTGCCCCCGGCGATCAGTATGGGACGCTTGTTCTCGAACGCTTTCATGTGGATACCTACGCGATAGCCGACATCGCCCTTGATGAAGAGTCGACCTCCTCTCATGCCGTAACCGAGCACGTCACCCGCCGAGCCATGCACGACGACCGTGCCGTCGTTCATCGTGTTGCCTACACCGTCTTGCGCGTTCCCATACACCTCGACTGTCGGACCGTCCATCAGCATCGCGAGATCCTGTCCCGGCGTGCCGTGAACCAGGATCCTGCCATCGCGACCGGTAAGGCCCGTGCCGATGTAGCGCTGGCCGTTGATGTCATTCAGGCACACCGTCTTCGCGCCTGAATCGAAGGCCGCCCGCACCGCCTCGTTGACCTGCTTGTAGTAGATGCTTTGACACTCCAAGGTGGCCGTTTCGCCGCTGGTGGTGACCTTCGGGGCGACTTTTGTGTAGCCCTCGATGACGCCTTTGACTGTCACAGGTGGATTCATCGTCGTTTCCTCCCCTACATTCCGGCCGGCTTGACGCCGAGAATCTCGCAGGTCTGCGCATCGAGCCCCACGGCCCGCAGCCGCTCTCGGCTCCCCCGCAGCGATTCGACCGCGTTCACGCCCAGCGCGCCGAGAATCTCTTGCAACTCGTGACTCCATGCGTTGACGAGGTTCACTAGGCGCTCAGCTCCCCATTCAGGGTCGACTCTGCGGGTGAGTTCGGGCTTTTGCGTGGTGAGTCCCCAGCTACAGCAGCCGGTGTGACAGCCTTGACACATGTGGCAGCCCAGCGCCATGAGCGCAGCCGAGCCGATCGCCACGACGTCTGCGCCCAACGCGATCGCCTTGGCCATATCAGCCGAAGAACGGATCGAGCCAGCCGCGATGATCGAGGCATGGTTCCGAATACCCTCGTCGCGAAGCCTCTGGTCCACGACCGCGATCGCGATCTCGATCGGAATACCGATGTGGTCGCGAATGATCTGCGGAGCCGCACCCGTGCCGCCACGAAAACCGTCGAGATACACGTAGTCAGCACCGGCCCGCACGACTCCGCTCGCGATGGCGGCAACGTTGTGAACAGCAGCGATCTTCACGCCGACGGGTTTGTAGCCGCTGGCCTCCTTGAGCGAGTAGATGAGCTGACGGAGGTCCTCGATCGAGTAGATGTCGTGGTGCGGAGCAGGACTGATCGCGTCAGAGCCCTGCGGGATCATCCGAGTGGTCGAGACCTCCCTGTTGATCTTCTCGCCGGGCAGATGTCCGCCGATACCCGGCTTGGCGCCCTGCCCGACCTTGATCTCGATGGCGACTCCCCGACTCAGGTACTCCGGATCGACGCCGAAGCGCCCGGAAGCGACCTGGACGATGACGTTGTTCTGATACGGATGAAGATCGGCGTGCAGGCCGCCTTCGCCCGTGTTCATGAGGATGCCAAGACGCGAGGCGGCCATGGCGAGCGACTTGTGCACCGGCAACGACACGGAACCGAAGCTCATGGGCGAGAAGGTGAGCGGCGTGGCGAGCTCGATGTTGTTCGACAGACCGGCTCCGTCCGCCAGACGATAACCGCCCGCGCCGTCAGGCTCCACCGCGACGCTGTCGGGCTTGCGACCCAGGTAGGTGCGCAACTCCATCGGCTCGCGAAGCGGATCGATGGAGGGGTTCGTGACCTGGCAGGCGTCCAGCACCAAGTGGTCGAAGTAGCTCATGTACGGTTTGTCGTTGCCCATCCCGGTGAGCATGATTCCGCCCGTCTCGGCCTGGCGCCAGATGGCCTGACGCAACCCGGGGGACCAGTTCGCGTTGTCACGCAACGCGAGTTCGTTCTTCTTGATGGTGATGCAGTGCGCTGGACAGTACGTCACGCAGCGGTGGCATGCACGACAGCGCTCGTCATGCGGGATGGGGCGCTCGTTGAAGTCGTAGACGCCCCAGCCGCACTGCTGCACGCAGCGACCGCACTTGTGACACTTGTCGTAATCGATCTCGACCTTGAATTCAGGCTGGATGAGACTCGTTGGCATGGCTACGCCACCCCCGCAAGTTGCTCATGGGCCGGGTGGATCCCGGTTTCCACCCGCGCCACGACAGGCTCGCCAGCCTTCGGTGCCCATACCTCATCAGGCGCGTCGAGCACCTCTCGCATGGCGCTCTCTTCCGAGGCGACCATCACGATCGACCCCTGCCGCGCCGCAACCAGCGGACGGAGCTTGATGCGGTCGTTGAGTGCCACCATTCCGCCGTTGAATCCCAGCACGATAGCGAACGGACCGTTCAGCATGCCGGGACCATAAACCGCCCGCAGGGAACGCATGACGGCGGCCTCTTGTGGCGGCATGCGGTCGATCTCACTCCACAAAGGACTTGCCAGAGCCTTGCACGCGAGTTCCAGCGGAAGCTGGTGACGACGGAGGAGCAGGTCGAACAGGTACGCGGCGACCTCGGTATCGGTGCCCAGCGCGCACTTGTAGCCGAAGGCCTCAAGATAACGGCTGTTGATCCCGTAGCTCGAGATCTCGCCGTTGTGAACGATCGACCAGTCAAGCAGCGTGAAGGGATGCGCGCCGCCCCACCAGCCGGGAGTGTTCGTGGGGAACCGATTGTGCCCGACCCACGTGGTGCCTGCGTACTCCTCGAGCTGGTAGTAGTGTCCGATCTCCTCGGGAAAGCCCACCCCCTTGAAGGCGCCCATGTTCTTGCCGCTCGAAGCGACGAACGCACCCTCCACTGTCGAGTTGATGATCATGACGAGATGAACCACGTAGTCCTCGGCGCTCATCTCCGAGAGCTCCAACTTGTGCTCATCGGGCACGAGGAAGTAGCGCCACAGCAACGGCGCGTCCGAGATGCCCTTCACTGATCGCGTGGGCATGGGCTCGGCAAGGTCGACTGTGAAGTGCGCGTCGAAGAGCGCCTCTGCCTGTCCTTTGGCCTTCAGGTCATCAAACATCATGTGGAAGCAGAAGTGGTCGGGGAACTCGGGGTAGATACCGTAGCCGGCAAAGCCCGCTCCCAGCCCGTTCCCGCGGTCACGCTGAACCGCCATCGCGAGAATCGCGTTCTCGCCGCTCATCAGCGCACCGGACTCGTCACAGATTCCCATGAGGCCGCACATGGCGTCACTCCTTCCCTTCGTCGTCGCAGGTCGCGATAGCTGCATCGCAACCCATGAGTCGCGCGATCACATCTCCGCCACCAGAGGGCAGGGGGCCGAGACCGAGCTTCTTGCGGGCACCCTCTTTGGGTCTTCCAAGCGCGCCGGTCCGCATGAACGTCTGGTAGCTCGTCGAGACCGACTCCGGTCCACCTCCCCGCCTCAAGGCGAGTTCCTTGAGCGTGCGGAACGTCTCGGCCATCCCGATGTCTGAATGGCACATCTCGAGACACGTGTAGCACTCGAGACACTTCCAGATCTGGTCGTTTGCCAACACGTCCTCGATGTCACCATCAAGCAGGCTGCTGATGAGGTCGTTGGGCTGGAAGGTCGGGTCCACTTTGCACACCGGGCAGTCGTCCTTGCAGGCGCGGCAACTGTCACATGTGTCCAGTAGCGCTACGTCGAAGTCCTGCGCGAGCCTGGATCTGTCGCTCGCGCGCGACTCCCATTTTTCGAGGAAGGGTTGAGTGCTGACGCGGTGCATGGATAGCCCCAGCTCTTCCGGAGAATGACCATACGCGAGACCGATGAGCTCCGAGATGTAGAGCACCGGAATGTGGATCTGCTCGTTGGCTCGTTGCAACGCCGCCTGGTTCAGGTCGAACTGCTGGAAGCAAGACGGGCACACCACGACGAGAGCGTCGACACCGTGACGCTCGAGGTCGTTGAGCTTACGACGGTTGAACGCGAGCGACGTCTCGCGCTCGCCCACGCGATCAAGATAGCCTCCGCAGCACTGCATCTTGGTGGGATACTCGACGACATTGGCGCCCAGTGCCTTGACGATCTCCTCGATCTTGGTCGGGTGCAGCGGGTCATCCCAGGTGATGGCCGGCTGAGGACGAAGAAGGTGACAGCCGTAGTGGACGGCGATGTTCATGCCCCAGAAGGGCTTCTCGGCCCCCGCCGCGATGAGTCCGGCTCCGATGTGGTCGGCAAGCCACTCGGCGAAGTGAACGACGCTCAGTGTGCCGTCATAGGTCAGCTCTTCGGTAGCGAGGCGTCGGTTGACGGTCTCACGCTCGCGCCAATCCGTTGACAGGTGGCTTTGCGCCTCCTTGAACGTCGAATAGCAGCCGTTGCACGGGGTCAAGACGTCCAGACCCGCCTTCTCGACGAGGGCGAGGTTGCGAGCCGCGGCCGTGTAGAAGGAACCAGGATCGTTCACCTTGACCAGCGTGCCCTCGGGACAACAGGTGTGTCCGGCAAGCTCATGCGTCTTGGCGCCCAGATCGTCCATGACGACACGGGTCGACTTCTCGATGAACGGGAACCGCGCAGGGATCGTGCATCCCCAAAAGACCGCGAACTCCTTCATGTCACCGCAACCTCTCCGACTCGTGCTGGAAACGAAAAAACCCGCCAGAGATCCGCATTCGGATTCCTCTGGCGAGCCTCGTTGCCCGCTTCTTCGATGGGCACGTCGTTGTGCCCTGTCCGGAATCATAGCACATTCGTCGTTGCCGTGTCGTGAACCAACCGCCTCCGGGAGGTCAGAGTGCAGCGCTACGCTGGAATCCGGAATCGCCGAGAGTCACGGAGGAACACCATGTCGGGGAAACGACTGTTCGCGATCTTCCTCATCTACGCGCTCGCTTCAGCCGCGTGGATGGTGCTCGCCGGCTCTCTCCAGATTCGCACCCAGACCTTTCAAGGACGCTTGGGTGACGCGGTGAGCGGGCTTTGGGGCTCCCCACAGACACAACCCGCACCCTCCTTCAGCAGCCGAGGCGCGAACAACAAGTCGGAGACACTCGAGCCATCGGGCAGCGAGATCGATGTGGCTTTCGAACTCGATCAACGGCGCAAGGGACTCCTGTGGTACGCGACCTATGTCGTGGATTTCGAGGCGAAGTATCGGCTCAGCAATCCGACAACCGAGTCGGTGACAGCGCGGATGACGTTTGACTTCCCCGATCCGTCCGGGAGCTACGACGGGTTCGCGGTGAGGGTCGACGGCACCGAGACCCCCGTCACCTACAAAGACGGCGCGGCAGTGGCGGAGTTCAAGATACCCGCGAGGACGACCGCATCTGTCTCGACCGGATACCGCACCAACGGGATGGAGAACTGGGCCTACTCGCCAAGCCCTTCAGGGGCCGGCGTCATCCGCGACTTCCGACTGTCGATGGGCACGGACTTCGATGACGTCGATTATCCGGCCAACGGCGTCTCGCCAACCACCGCCCTGCGCACTGCCGAGGGCTGGAACCTCACGTGGGACTACGAATCGATCGTCAGCGGCAAGATGATCGGACTGGTGATGCCGTCTCCTTTGAACCCGGGGCCGCTGGTCGGACGCATCACCTTGTTCGCTCCGGTCTCACTGTTGTTCTTCTTCGCGGCGCTGATACTGCTGACCGCCACCCGGAAAGTGAGCCTTCACCCGATTCACTACGGGTTTCTCGCCGCAGCGTTCTTCGCGTTCGATCTACTGCTCGCCTACCTCGCCGATCAGGTCGACATCAACGTCGCGTTCGCCATCGCATCCGTGACGTCTGTTGCTCTGGTGGTCGGGTACCTGAGGGTCGTGGTGAGCTCGATCAAGGCGCTGGCCGAGATCGCCGCAAGCCAGTTGGTCTTCCTCATCTTATTCAGCTACAGCTTCTTCTTCGAAGGAGTCACCGGGCTCGCGATCACGATCGGCGCCGTCCTGACACTCGCGTTCTTCATGGCGAAGACGGCTCGCGTGGACTGGGAAGCGGTCTTTCCCAAGAAGGTGCGGACCTGAGCCGAACAGGATGCGCGGGTGCTACTCGTGGACCTCGCTGGCGAGTAGCACCGCCTCGGCGATCTCTCGAAGCGTCTTGCGCTTGTTCATCGCAAGTCCCTGCAGACGCTTGAACGCTTCGGGCTCAGACATGCCGTGCGACATCAACACACCCTTCGCCTGATCGAGGATCTTGCGGGTTTCGAGCCTGCCCGTGAGGTCATCGACCTCGGCCGCCAGGGCGCGGGCCTCTTGGAAGCGCGACTTCGCCACATGCATCGCCGGCACGATGTCTGCGCGGGTGAAGGGTTTGACGACGTAGGCCATCACGCCCGCGTCGGCAGCAGACTCGACATGGCCGGTCTGCGAGAACGCCGTGACGATGACCACCGGGGCGATGTTTTCCTCGGACAGTATCCGGGCCGCCTCGATCCCGTTCATTCCCGGCATGTTGATGTCCATGAAGACGATGTCGGGACCAAGACTTCTCGCCATCGCCACGGCCTCGGCGCCGTCGCGCGCCTCACCAACGACGTCATGGCCTTCCTCGACGAGCATCTCACGCAGATCCATCCGGATCAGCGCCTCGTCCTCGGCGATGACAACGCGCACCGGGGCCTCCTCCCTATCTCTCGTCAGCAAGCGGGATTCTTACGGTCACCGTCGTCCCGTTGACACCCGAGAACCCGAGTGTGCCCCGCAAGTCATCCTCTACCACTGTGCGTACGATGGCCAGACCGAGATTCGAGGAGGAGGCGAGATCGAAGCCGACCGGAAGCCCGCGACCGTCGTCACGAACCGTGAACACCAACTCACCGGCAAGCCGACGCATACGGACCTCAACCGTGCCTTCGCACCCCTCACCCAGTCCGTGCTCAATCGCGTTGTGCACCAGTTCTGCCAGTGCGAGCGCCAAAGACGTGGCAGCGGGTGCCTCGACCATGCCCGTTGAGCCCTGGACGATCACCTTGACATGGGAGTCCGCACCCACGAGCCCTCGATGAACCAGCTCAACGACCTTTGTCGCGGCATCTGCGAAATCGATTCGCTCCTCATCGCTTGTTGCGAGCATATCGTGGACGACCGCCATCGATGACACCCGCTCGACCGCCTCGAAAAGCGCGTCGCGTGTCTCCTCGCTGTGCGTGCGCCGGGCCTGGATCCGTAGCAGTGATGCGATGGTCTGCAGGTTGTTCTTCACCCGGTGGTGGACTTCTCGGATGGTTGTCTGCTTGACCTCGATCTCGGCCTCACGACGACATGCTTCCGTGCGGTCCTCGAAGAGCACCACGGCACCCGTTCCCAGCCCGATCGCTCGGTACGCGAGAACACGTTCGGCGACCTGGACCTCAACGGCGATGGCGGTCGTGGCGCCGAGCACCGGCGCGACCCCGTATCCGCCACCGGGAAGCGCCGACGATTTCCGCCCTACGATGGACCCCGTCACTCCCGCCAGACGCAGAATGTTCACGGCGTTGGGTGATGCGTAGCTGATACGCCCGGATTCGTCGACCCGCATGACTCCGTCTCCTGCGCGTCTCACCGTCGAGAAGGGCTGTGAGGTACGCGCGTCAAGCAGCGGCCCGGACCTGAGCGCATCGATGATATCTGCGGCCGCCTCCATGAACACCATCTCCATCGTCCCGGGCGAGGCGGTCACCTGCAGGGCGCGATACTGGATGATTACGCCATACGAAGCGGGCGCATCGCCCACGGAAAACGCCTTAGCGTCGAATGCGATTCCTCGGATGACTCGAAACTCACCACTCGGAACAGACGAGCCCCCTTGAAGCGCGGCATAGGCCTCCGGCTCCTCGTCAGGTTGAAGCGCCATCCCGACCCTGGACGTAGCGATGGGCGCGACGGCCGTCGCGGGGTGTGCGTCGGCCACGATGACGAGTGAGCCGTCTGCGAGAGGCGTGGCGAGCGCCATGTCAGCGTAGGCGAGGTCGGCGACCAACTGCAGGTTGGCGGCGACATTCTCGAGATGCGCGTCGTGAATCGGCTTGTTGACTGGGTTGCTCATGACGCGAGTATAGCGACCACGGGGATTCAGCGACCGCTCGACACGACCGCGATCGTGTCGGGTATACTCAGCGGCGCATCCGCGCCCGGGTGGTGGAATGGCAGACACGGAGGTCTCAAAAACCTCTGAGGGAAACCTCGTGTGGGTTCGACTCCCACCCCGGGCACCACACACTCCGTCAGTCTCGCTTTCCGGCACCCGTCATTCGCTCGGACATCTCCCAGAGCATGTGCTGCGTCTGTGCGTCGTGACTCTGTGGCGAGGAGCGCTTCAGTTCGCGTCTGAAGAAGTAACCTGCCGAGACCCCCTCGACTTCTGGCGACCCGATGAGGTGCACAAGCGTGTCAGCGCCCTGCTCGGACGTGATCTTGGGCACGCACAACTCCCACAACTTGCCGGTCACTCCCCACCCGCTGGCCCCGAAACCGCTTCTCACCACGCCCGGATGCATGGCGTTGACGCACACGCCCGAGCCTTGCAGACGTCGGGCCAGCTCGTAGGTGAAGACGACGTTTGCGAGCTTCGAGTGCGCGTAGGCCCGAAAGGGACTCCAACCGCGAGCAAGTCCGAGGTCATCGAAGCGCAACCCCTTCCACGCTGAGAAGTGCGCATCGCTCGACACGTTGATCACGCGCCCCGAAGCGGCCTGGAGAGCCGGCATGAGCAGGCCGGTCAGCAGGAAATGTGAGAGGTGGTTCACCTGGAAGGTGAGCTCGTTACCATCGACGGTGATGATGCGCTCGGGCGCGATCAGCCCGGCGTTGTTGGCGAGCACGTCCAGCGTGGGACACATGGCGAGCACCTGGGCCGCAGCCTCTGACACACTCGCGAGACGTGCGAGGTCGCACTGCACGACGGTCGAGCGGGCGTCGTCTCCGGTCAGCTCCGTGATCGTGGCCCGTACCGCTTCGCCTCGATCGCGGTCGCGGACGAGCAGGGCGACCCGCGCACCGCGACAGGCGACCTCGATGGCGGCAGCACGTCCGATGCCGTTCGAGGCTCCCGTTATCGCGACGGTTCTTCCTGCGAGGTCACCCGTGTGGTTACTCACGCGTCACGACCATGGTCCCAAGCGGCACTCTGGGAAAGAGGTCGCGCACGTCTCGGTTGTACATCCGGATGCAGCCGGCCGAGGCCATCGTCCCTATGCTCGCCGGGTTGTTCGTGCCGTGGATCGCATACCGCGTGAAGACGTAGCGGTAGCCGCGGCTCGTACGCACCTGCTTGAACATCCGCATCTTCCTCGGTCCGTAGATTCCGGACGAATGGTACTTGGCGTCGATGCGCCACGCGCGATGCGGCGTGTACGTCCACTTCCTGCCGTGAGCGATCGGATACGTCTTGACCAGGATCTTGTCTTTGACCCAGTAGAGCCGGTACTCCGATTTGTCCACGACGATGTAGGTCTTCCAGGGATACGAGAACGGCGTGGGTCGCGAAGTGAAGGACGCCTTGCCGTCCACGACGAAACCATCGACGTCAACCGCCTTGCCGCCGCCCTCGATGACGGGTTTGCCCAGCGCACGAACGATAACGGTGTGCTTCTTGTTCGAAAGACCATACGCCGCCCACATGACGCGGTTCTCGCTCGGCACGCCGGTGGCGCCACCAACGACAGCGACCCGCTTGCCGTTCAGAAGCACCTCCGCAAGGCCGTGGCTGGAAGACTTGCGTCCGATCCACGCGATACCGGTGCCCGTGAACGTCACCTTCATGCTCGCGCCTGACGTCACGGCACTGAGTGCGCGTTTCCCGCTCGCGGTAGCGGAGGTCCGCACCCGCCATGTCCCCAAGCGGTGTATCAGGTGGTCGTTCTCTTGAAGCACCGGCCGCGCTGCAGGCCATTTCGCCGAACCGGCGACCTCGAAGCCATCGAGCTCGACGAGTGTGCCCGTCGAAGACGGCTCGCGAGAACCTGTCGCGGAGACCGTGAGCGAATGGACGCCCGGTGCGAGATCTCCCGACCACCACACGAGCGCCGATGAGGTGGCCTCTGCCGCGTACAGTGACACGGTCGCGACAGTCGACCCGTCGAGCCTGACGGCGACGATGCCGCCGCTGGGACCCGTGGGCGCGACGATACCCACGCCTGTACCGTCGAAGCGCATCGAGGCCCTGGCCCCCGCACGCGAGGCGCGCATCGCGCTCGAGCCGGAAAAGGCGGGGTTCCACGAATAGGACCACGGCCCGGTGAACGTCGCGCGCCGGGAGTCATCCTCGATTCTGTGTGTGACCGTGACGGTCGTCTCTGTGTCCGCCATGGCGTCGTCGGCCCCGATGAGCCCCATGGCGAGAACCGCGGCCAGCAGGAACGCCCGCACGAAACGAGCATCAGTCGCCCACATGATTGCACCCTCTCGGATGTTTCAAGATGTAGCCCGCCGCGTCCTCGCACGAGTCGGTGAAATAGAGCAAGTCGAGATCTTCGGGCTCGATGGTCTTCTCGGAAACCAGAGTCCGGCTGAGGAACTCGCGCAGTTCGAACCAGAACTCCGTTCCCATGCACACCACGGGGAATGGATCGATCTTGCCGGTCTGCATGAGCGTGAGCGTCTCGAAGACCTCATCAAGCGTCCCGAAGCCCCCTGGCATCGTGATGAACGCGCATGACATCTTCACGAGCATCACCTTGCGCACGAAGAAGTGCTCGAACTCGACGTACTTGTCGAGGTAGGGATTGGGATTCTGTTCGTTGGGAAGCTTGATGTTGGCCCCGATCGAGTACCCGCCGGCCTCATGACAGCCCCGGTTCGCGGCCTCCATGATGCCCGGGCCCCCGCCGGTCATCACGGCGAATCCGTGTCCGGCGAGCTCTCTGCCCAGATTGCGCGCGAGTTCGTAGTACGGGTGGTCCTCTCCGAATCGGGCCGAGCCGAACACGGTCACGACCGGACGGCCCACGTCGAGCAGCTCTAAGCCGCGAAGGAACTCGAGGAAGACCCTGACCGCGCTCTCCAGGTCCTCGCCGCGCTCGCGTCCGTGCTCGAGAAACGATCCCTCGGCACCCGCGAGCTGACGCAGGATGGAGTCTTCGGGCAGCAGGTCTCGACGCTCATCCATGTGCGCTCACCATTTCCCGTACTCATCGCCGTGCTCGCGAAACTCCTTGAGAGGACGACCCACCTGATCGGCGAGGTTCAGGATCGTGCACGACATCTCGAGCGAGGATATCCACTGGAACGCCTCCTCGAGAACCGTCCCGATCGCAAACGGCCCGTGTCCTCGCAGACACACGACCTTGTAGCCTTTGAGCCCCGCCGACACCGCGTCGGCGACATCCTTCGATCCGGCGGTCTGGGCCACTGAAAAGACCGGGGCCTTGCGCAGGAGGTAGCTTCCCTCTGATTCGATCGGGACGATCTCATCGTCGATCATCGAACGAAGGATCGTGTTCGGCGAGTGGGTGTGAACGATCGCGAGCCCGTTCGTGGCCGCATAGATCGCGCGGTGCACGATGATCTCGGTGGAGGCCAAAGCGACTTCGGAATCGTCTCGGTCGAGCGCCGTCTCGACGATGTCGCCCGGCCCCAGGCGTCCCATCATCGAACCTCGGCGTGTGATGAGGATCCGATCGCCGACGCGCACGCTCATGTTGCCGCCATGGCTCGAGATCAGTCCGGCCAGGTAGATGTCTCGACCGATGTCGCGGAACTGCTCATACACTAGGAGTCCCCCTCCAGTCCGGCCAGGCCCAACTGATCAAGCTTGCGCGACGCTGGAACGCCATCGGCGCCCCAGCCGCGGAAGCGGTAGTACTCGGCGAGCATCGGCGCCAGATCGACCACCGCGCCCTCGTCGTTGGGCTCACTGAGCAGGCGCGTGGGCAACGTGTCGTCTGCGGCCGTGAAACCCTCGCGGATGTTGTAGAGCCGCTCGAGATTCCAGATGCGCTCACCGGCGAGCAGGAGGTCTTGCCCGGACAGGTCGAAGCCCGTCACCGCCGAGTAGAGCCGCGCGTAGTATTCCTCGGAAAGAGCGAAGCTCGAGAACTTGCAAAGCGACAGCGAGTCGAGCGCCGCCCCGAGATGCTGCGCGACGATGAGCAGACCCGCCTTGCCACCGGTCGCCGCGCGGTCCACGAGTTTCGGCGTGCCCAGCACCTCGAAGCCGACCATATTGCCACGCAGGTGACAACCGCCGCGGTTCGATGTGGCGTAGCCGAGGCCTTGCCCCTGCATCCCGCGAGGATCGTAGGCCGGAAGCTCGAGGCCTTTGACCTGCATCGCGGCCTCCGAGCGCCCGCAAGACTCGGCGAGCGCACGCGAGCCACGCGAGGCGAGGTCCCCGAACGCCCCCTCGCGCGCGGCCATCGCACGGATCGCGCGCGCGACCGCAGGGGGGTCGCCGACACAGCGCGCCTCAGCAGAGTCGAGCAGCCCCTCTTGCGCCAGCTCGATCGCGGCGGCGAGAGTCCCACCCACAGAGATCGTGTCGAGCCCGAGATCGTTACAGAGGTAGTTGAGTTCGATGACGGCGGAAAGGTCGCTGATCCCCAGGTTCGGGCCAAGCGCCCAAATCGTCTCGTATTCCGGACCGTGACCCACCCCGTGCGCCGTCTTCGTCTGCCGCCCGCACTGGATCGGGCATCCCCAGCAACCGCCGCGTCTCACGAGGAACTCGTCAGCGAGTCGCTCACCGCAAAGCGCGTCGACATACTCGCCGGCCGACTCGCGGTAGTTCATCGCCGGCATGAGGCCTCGCTTGCCGAGAACCCCGACGAGCATGGCGGTTCCGAATGCCGGCAGCGCAGTCGACGTGACCGGATTCGCGGCGAGCTGCTTCTTCACCTCGTAGAGGAAGAAATCGAGGTCTTCCGGACGAGCCACGCCGGGGCGCTCGCCGGTCCCATGAACGACGATCGCCTTGAGGTTCTTCGATCCCATGACGGCGCCCATGCCACCGCGACCCAAAGCGCGCTTGCCGTCCACCATGATCGTCGCGAGCAACACCCCTCTCTCGCCGGCTGAGCCGATCACGGCGACACTCGCCGCGCGCGACCCACCATCAAGCGCGGCGGTCGCAGCGGCGACTTCGAGGCCCGCGATGTCGAGCGCACTCTCGAAGCGCACGCCCTGAGCATCCACATGAAGGGTGGTGATCTGGTCGGCTGAGCCCGTGATGACGAGCCCGTCGTAGCCGGCGCTCTTCAACCGAACACCGAGAGACCCTCCGCAGTTCGTGTCGAGCACGGTGCGAGTGAGCGGGGAGCGCCCGGTGAGCGAGAAGCGCCCGCTCGTGGGCGCCTTCGTGCCGGTCAGAGGGCCCGTCGCGAAGATCAGGGGCGCCTCAGGCGCGAGCGGGTCCATGCCTGTCGGAGCAAGATCCCACAGCAGACGCGCGCCCAGACCTCGTCCACCGATGAACGAGCGCGCATACCCTTCATCGAGAGTCTCGACTCTCGATGATCGCTCTCCAAGATCGACGAAGAGCATCCTACCGATGTATCCGTGCATGCCGCCCACTACCCTCTCGCCTGGTCATCGTTGTCGAGCTGTTGATACTCGAGCGCCCGGGCAAGGCGATAGAAATCGGAGTCCGGTCGGATGAAGCGAACGCGGGTATGCAGGGTCTCGGGGTCGATGAGTTCACCGAAAGGCACGTACTTCAGGTCCAGCTGATCGCGCACGCTCACCATCACGCCATCGAGCCCCTCCTCGACAAGCGCCCGATACGCGCCGAACCCCAGCTGACAGCCGAGCATCACATCGAACGCGCCCGGCTCGGCGCAGCGGGTCTCGTACCCGAGCTGCTTCGCGCGCACCTTACGCGGGGCGCCGGTACGCCGCTCCCACTCGCGCTCGATCGCCCCTGCGAGATGCTCACCGATCCTCACGCTGCCGAGCATCGAGTTCCCGTGTTCGTCAACGATCTGCGGACGCTGCGACTCTGGCAGGATGTCGGCGAGTCCCTCGGCAATGCATATGACGCCGTACTCGCGCCCGTCTGCGGCCCTCGCAAGCATCAGGTCGACCATCTCGCACGCCAAGGCATCGGCGTCGAAGATCCCGGGGAAGTCCTCGACCGAGAGCATCCTCGTGGCCTCGCCGGCGATACCGGCCGCATACGTCAGCCACCCGGCCTTTCGGCCCATCAGCTCGAGCACGTACCACGCTTTGGTGGAGCGGGCATCCGCCCCGATGTTTCGTATCTGCATGGCGGCGAAGTGCGCGGCCGACGTGAACCCGAACGTCCAGTCGATCCCGTAGTAGTCGTTGTCGATCGTCTTGGGCAGATGCACGATGCGCACCCGTCGCAGGTTCGGTACCGAGTCCTGCATCCTGAGCAGGTAGTTCGCGGTCTTCAAGGTGTCGTCGCCACCGATCGAGACCAACGCGTCGATGCCGTGGTGCTCGAAAGCGTGAAAGACAGCGCGCAACTTCGCGTTCTTGTCGGAGTCGGCCAGATCAGCCAAGGACCCGATACGTTTACCCGGATTGGCCCGCGAGGTTCGCAGGATGATGTCCTTGCGCGTGCGGATTCCCGTGACGACGTCACGAGTCAGACGCAGGTAGTCACGACCCTCTACGAGAGGGCGCTCGGCACTGAAGCGTTCGAGGTTCTCGTAGCCATCCAAGAATCCGTACACCTCGACGCCGGCGTTGATCAGCGAGATGGCCGCAGCCGAGATCACGGCGTTCGCAGCCGGCGCTGGGCCGCCCGAGAACAGCATGCCGACCCGTCTGATGGGCGGAAATTCGTTCATGGTCACCTCCAGAGTGACTCGATCCGAACAAGGCGGGTCAGCTCCCGTACACACCGATCGCGTTGAGGCGCTCGTGTCTGCGTGCGACCAGTTCGTCCGGCCCGAACGAAGACATCTGCGCGAGAGCGGCCACCACCGCCTTGCCCACATCGGCGATCACCGCTGCGGCATCGTGATGGGCGCCCCCGAATGGTTCGGAAACGACCTCATCAACGATTCCGAACTCCAGCAAGTCGTTCGCCGTGAGCTTGAGTTGTTGAGCTGCGATCCGTGCCTGCGACGGATCCTTGTACAGGATGTTCGAGCACATCTCAGGGCTGATCACCGAGAAGTACGCGTTCTCCAGCATGAGGACGTGGTCACCGAACCCGATCGCGAGCGCCCCACCGCTGCCACCCTCTCCGATGCCCACAACGACCACCGGCACGCGAACCGCTGAGAGCAGTGCGAGCGATTCGGCTATCGCGAGCGCCTGACCGTGCTCCTCGGCCTCGATGCCGGGATAGGCACCCGCGGTGTCGAGGAAGGTCACGATCGGCAAGCCGAACTTGTCGGCAAGTCTCATCGCGCGCATCGCCTTGCGATAACCCTCGGGATGCGGCGAGCCGAAGTTACGGCGGACGTTGCTCTTGGTGTCCGTGCCCTTGTTGTGGCCGAGCACCACCACCGGTGTTCCGGACAGCGTCGCGAACCCGGCCCAGATCGCCTCGTCGTCGCCGTAGGCGCGGTCACCGTGTATCTCGATGACGTCGGTGAACAACGACTCGATGTAGTGCTGGGTCTTGGGGCGATCGGGATGGCGCGCGATCTGAACGCGGTCCCATGCGCAAAGACGCGTGTACGTCTCGGCCCGCAGTCGCTCGATCTCCTCGGAAAGCGCGGATACCTCGACGAGCAGATCGGGGTTGCCGGACAGGTCGAGGCGCTTGAGCTCGACGAGCTTGGCTTCGAGGTCGAAGAGCGGCCGTTCGAACTCCATGGCGTATCGCCTGGCCATCACCTCTCACCACCCTGCGCGCCCGAGCCGAGGTACCCCAGCAGCAGTGCGAGATGCTCCTTCATGCGGGAGCGGGGCACGATTTCGTCGATCATGCCGTGCGAGAGCATCGTCTCGGCGGTCTGGAACCCCTTGGGAAGCTTCTTGCGGATGGTCTGCTCGACGAGGCGCGGGCCGGCGAACCCGATCATCGCGCCCGGTTCGGCCACGAGCACATCGGCGAGGACGGCGAACGACGCCGTGACACCGCCGTACGTGGGATTCGTGAGCACCGACACATAGGCGAGCCCTGCATCACCGTGCCGCTTCACCGCCGCCGAGGTCTTGGCCATCTGCATGAGCGAGTACATCCCCTCCTGCATGCGTGCGCCGCCCGAGGCCGTCACGAAGACGACCGGCATCCTCTCGGCCGTGGCCAGATCGAAGGCGCGCGACACCTTCTCGCCCACCGCAGAGCCCATCGACGCGCCGATGAAGCGAAAGTCCATGACGCCGAGCACGAGCGGCGTGGCGCCGATGCGCGCACGACCGGTGATCACCGCCTCGCTCAGGCCGCTCTTCTCGCGAGCGGTGTCAAGCGACTGGCGGTATGACTTCGCCGCCTCGAAGAGCAGCGGATCGGCTCCCGTGAGGTCGGCGTCGATCTCGACGAACGACCCCGCGTCCACAAGAGCGGTGATGCGCTCCGGCGCGGGCATCGCGTGGTGGTGCCCGCAGTCGGGACACACGCGACCGCCTGAGATGAACTCTCGTTCCTCAAGCGGATGTCGGCATCCGCCGCACGCGATCCAAACGCCTTCCGGCACTTGAGGCGCCACGGGAGCAGGCGTCTCGCCCGCCTGCGTGTAGCGACGCTTCTCGCGTGCCGTGAACCAATCTGCAATGGACATTCGAGCCTCTCGCGCACCGTCTGATGTCTCGTGCTTCTCTTACGTACCCGCATCGAAGCGACTCGCGGCACCGCCAGAATCGGATTCCGGACGGTGCCGCGGCAGATCTGCCTATCGCATCCGGCTCCTAGGCCGAGTAATCCTTCTCGCCCTCGAACACGGCAACTGCGTCGTCAACGCTCCAGTCACCCAGCGTGATGGCGCTGATCGCCTTGGTCAGGCGCACCGCCTCGTCAAGCGAGCGCTGGTGGATGTTGCGGCCGGTTGCGTTGCCTTTGGCGCCACCCACGTGGATCTGGTCATGCAGCTGCTGCAGAAAGCTGCGGGCGTCGACGGTCGAGCCGCCCGCGCACACGAGGCCGCAACGGCCACTCGCAAGGGACGCCTCCTTGAGCTTGTTCGCCGATGAGCCGGTGTCATCGCCCTTCGGCGGATTGACCTTGACGAAGTCGGCTCCCAGGCACAATGCGGTGCCGGCGGCACCCGCGATGAGGTGCGCGCTCTTCTCGTCAGCGACGGCCTTCCCGCGGGGGTACATCCAGAGCACCACGATCAGACCGAGTTGATGAGCGTCGGCGATGAGCTGACCGGCTTCGGCCATCATCTGCGACTCATACTCTGAGCCCAGGTAGATCGTGTAGCCGATTCCCACGACGTTGACGCCGTTGTTGACGAGATCGACGACCGTCTCGATACCGTAGAGCTGCGGCGAGTACGGGTCGTCTTGGTGCTTGGCGGGATCTTGCGAGGTCCTCACCAGATGCGTCTTGCTGTTCATCTTCACGAGGTAGTTGATCTCGGGATAATCGGCGGCGTAGGCGGCGACAAGACCGCGCTGACCGGCGAGAACACCACAGACGCCCTGACTGCCGATGCGGAACAGGTGCTCCGGCTCGCTGTCGGCCTCGTCGATCCCGTCACCATAGAAGTCGTCGTTCAAGTGCTCGATCTTCTGATCGCAGGCGAACAGCATGAGACGACCGGTGTGACGGGTCGCCTTCAGGTAGTTGTCTGTGTACGTCTCGCGAAAATCGGCCGGGACGTCGGCCGGAACACGAACCTGATCACGAGTGATGCTCGGCATCGCGAAAACCCTCCCTCACTGGTGGCTCGGAGCAGGTGCGGACCCCTTCGGCCGCACTGCGGTATCTGGGCACTAGGGTATGCCATCACGCCCGTCCGCGCCACCGCGCTCAGCCCCGGTAGCGGTTCGTCACCGGCATGCGTCGGTCCCGGCCGAACGCTTTCGGAGTGATCTTGGTACCCAGCGCACCCTGACGGCGCTTGTGCTCCGCAGCGTCGGTCATGGCGATGATGCGTTCCACGATGGCCGCGTCGAACCCGGCGGCGACGATCTCGCCTCGGCTCTGGTCGAGCTCGACGTAGCGCTCGAGCACCGCATCGAGCACGTCGTAGGGGGGCAACGAGTCCTGGTCCGTCTGATCGGGCCGCAATTCGGCGCTGGGCGGCTTGGCGATGCTGGCCTCGGGGATCACCGGGCTCTCTCCGATCGAATTGCGCCAGCGCGCCAGCTCATAGACCCGCGTCTTGAGAACGTCTTTCAGTGGCGAGAACCCTCCCACCATGTCCCCGTAAAGCGTCGAGTACCCCACCGAGAGCTCGCTCTTGTTGCCTGTCGCGAGCACCAGCCATCCGAACGTGTTCGAGAGCGCCATCAGCAAGGTGCCGCGCACGCGGGCCTGCAGGTTCTCCTCGGCAAGGCCGACATCGCAGCCGGCAAACGTGTCCTCGAGCGTCGTGAGGTACGCCGAGAAGCCCTCCTCGATCGAAAGCGACCTCACGTCGATCGAGAGCGCTTCTGCGAGCGAGCGCGCGTCATCCACGCTTCCGGGCGACGAGTAGCGACCCGGCATCATCACGCCATGGACGTGCTCGGAACCCAGCGCATCGACGGCGACACATGCGGCAAGCGCCGAATCGATGCCTCCGGACAGACCGATCACGACGTCGGTGAAGCCGTTCTTGCGCACATAGTCGCGCACCCCGCACACAAGCGCGGAGTAGACCTCTTCCTGACCGTCGGTGAGCGGCTCCATCGGTCGCGCATCGCCATGGGTGTCGAAGACGAGGAGGTCCGCTTCGAACCCGACGGCTCGGGCGAGGACCTCGCCGCATGGCGAGACGACCAGACTGCGCCCATCGAAGAGGATCTCATCCTGACCACCGGCGAGGTTCACATACCCGAGCCAGACCGATGCTTCCCGCGCGCGCCCCTGAAGCATCTCTTCTCGCGCCGCGCCCTTGCCCGCGTGAAAGGGCGATGCCGAGAGGTTCACGACCACGTCGGCTCCGGCGGCTGCAGCGGCCAGTATCGGACCGGGAACCCAGATGTCCTCACAGATCGTGACCGCGACCTGTGTGCCGCCAACGTCGATGACCAACGTGCTCGAGCCCGGCGAGAAATACCGGCTCTCGTCAAAGACGCCGTAGTTCGGGAGGTGCTGCTTGTGATAGACGTCGGTGACCCTGCCCTCCCTGCAGACAGCGGCCGCGTTGTAGAGACGCCCATCTGCCCCGACGTCCACGAACCCCACGACGGCCGTCCCCGTACACGACGCCGCCACGCGGGCCAGAGCATCGAGGTTGTCTCTGACGAAGTGCTCCTTGAGCAAGAGGTCCTGAGGCGGGTAGCCGGTCAAGGCGAGCTCAGGCAAGACGACGAGATCAGCCCCCGCGCCGCGCGCCCGTGAGATCGCCTCGGAAACGAGCTCCGCGTTGGCGTCGATGTCTCCGACCGTGGGGTTGATCTGCGCGAGTGCGACTCGCATCAGTGACACCTCCGAACTCCAGGTGACCGCGTTTTCGAATGAAGGACCAGCGCTCCTGTGAGTCTACCCGAAGCAGAGTGTCGACCGAGACACGATACCTCTGACCTGCACGCTTCTCCTAGTTGGCACCGAACTCGCTTCGCTTGGCCCCGGCGCCCGCCGCACACGAGTACCAGCACGCGATGGCAGACCGTGCGAATGGGCGCGCCGTCGAGGCACCGACCGGCAGAGATCCGGTACGGCCCTCGGCGTGCAATGCAGTCGACAGAAGGCAGTCTATGCAGGTAGGAATCGCTCGTCTCGTGGGTCGCGCGTTCGTTCGCGCTGGCCTGGTCGCCGCCGTTCTCGCGGCCACTCTCATCACCGCCCCCGCATCCGCACAGGCCATCACTCAGGCAGAGATCATCGCCCGCTCGAAGAAGTGGGTGGCCAAGAAAGTCGCCTACTCACAGCGCGGCCACTACCGCGGGTATCGGCGGGACTGCTCCGGATTCGTCTCAATGGCGTGGGGTCTCAAGCGCTCCTACACCTCTCGAACGCTATCTTCGCGAGCCACACGCATCCCCATCTCGAAGTTACAGCCCGGCGACGCCGTGTGGATCCCCGGACACGTCTCGATATTCGGCGGGTGGAAGAACAAGTCGAAGCGCCAGTACTACGCCCTCGAGCAGACCACGTGGGGCAGTCACGCCAAGAGGCGCGTGCGCACCATCCCGTCTCGCGCAAAAGCACTGCGGCGCAAGGGACTGAAAGCCCCGCTGAAAGTGGCGGTTGCTCCGAAGGCCGCCCCGGTGGTACCGACGCCCGGCGCCCTCGCCTCCATCGAGATCCGAGAGGCGCTCGCGGGTTCGCCCGCGACGTTCACCGTGGCCGCCACCCTCGCCGAAGCGGTTTCTGAATCCCGATAGGCCGCACTGGATGCGCGCTCAGCCCGCGGCGTGAACCGCCCGGGCGAGCGCCGCACAGTGCTCTTTGAGGGCGACGGCATCGTGTTGGCGGCGGACCAGAGCCGAACCGACGACCACCCCGTCGGCGAGACGAGCGACCGCTGCCGCCTGCTCGGTGGTCGAGACCCCGAAGCCCACCGCCACGGGCAGAGTGGTGTGCGCCTTGACGCGCGAAACGGTCTCGGCGAGCTCAGCGGGTAGAGTCGCCCGCTCACCGGTGATGCCCGCGGTCGATACGCAGTACACGAATCCCGATGACGCCTCTCCAACGGTGGCAAGACGCTCAGGCGTCGACGTCGGCGCGACCAGAAACACCGTGTCGAGCAAGTCAGCCGACACCCTCAACCACGGCGAGGCGGCCTCGGGCGGCATATCCGGGACGATCACGCCCTGCGCTCCGGCATCGAACAGCGCTCGTGCCGCCGCGGCGTGACCCATCGTCAGAAGCGGGTTCAGATAGCACATGATCGCCACCGGCACAGCGCTCACGCCCGCGCGCTTCCGGTATTCCGAGAGCAACTCAAGTGTCTCGGCGAGGCCGAACCGGCCCCCTGCGGCCTGTCGTGCCGCTGCCGACGCATCCACGATGACGGGGCCGTCGGCGAGCTGATCGGTGTAAGGCACACCGAGTTCGATCAGGTCGCTTCCCGCCTCAGTGACTGCGGCGAGCGCGTCCAAGCAGCCCTCTCGGTCGGGATAACCTGCCATCAGATAGGTGAGCAAGGCAGGGCGCCCGGAGCAAAACGCCCGGCCCAGACGAAGAGATTCAGACATCCAGGCCGGCCTCGCGGACAAGATCGATGTCCTTGTCGCCGCGTCCGGACAAAGTGACGACGACCGTTGCTTCAGGGCCGAGCTCACCTGCCAGGCGTGGGAGCAGAGCGAGTGCGTGGCTGCTCTCGATGGCCGGGATGATTCCCTCGGTCCTGCACAACAGCTGAAACGCTTCAAGCGCCTCCGCGTCGGTCACGGCCTCGTAACGGACGATGCCCTCGTCGCGCAGGTGCGCGTGCTCAGGGCCCACTCCCGGGTAGTCGAGACCCGCAGAGATCGAGTACGCCTCCATCGGGTTACCCGCGTCGTCTTGCAGCAGATAGCTGTAGAAGCCGTGCATGATCCCGGGCCTTCCCTTCGTCATGCTGGCGCCCGTTTTGTCAGTCTCGAGCCCAAGTCCAGCGGCCTCCGCTCCGATCAGCGCGGGACCCCCCAGGACCTCTGGCGCCAGCACGAACGGGTAGAACGTGCCGATCGCGTTGCTGCCGCCGCCTACACACGCGATGACAGCGTCGACCTCGCGAACTCCACGCGCGGTGAGCTGATCGATGATCTCAAGACCGATCACGCTTTGGAAGTCGCGGACCATGAGGGGATACGGGTGTGGCCCCACGGCTGAACCGAGAACGTAGAACGTGTCCTCGACACGCTCGACCCAATGCCTGAGCGCGGCCGTCACCGCGTCGGCGAGAGTGCCCGCACCCTCGTCGACCGGAACCACGGTAGCACCCAGAAGCCGCATCTTGTAGACGTTGAGCGATTGGCGACGGATGTCTTCGACGCCCATGAACACTGCGCACTCCATGCCCATCAACGCGGCGGCAGTCGCCGTCGCGACGCCGTGTTGCCCGGCACCCGTCTCGGCGATGACGCGCTTCTTGCCCATGCGCTGGGCCAAGAGGCACTGACCGATGCAGTTGTTGATCTTGTGCGCACCCGTGTGGCAGAGGTCCTCTCGCTTGAGATGAATCGTTCCCAGACCAACGGCCTCGGCCAGTCGTTTCGCGGAGTACAGAGGGGTGAAGCGCCCGATGTAGTTCACATTGAGGTCGTCGAGTTGGCTCTGGAACGATTCGTCGCTTGACGCCTCCTCGAAAGCCCGGGTGAGCTCAACGAGTGCCGGCACCACCGTCTCGGGAACGTAGCGACCGCCGTACGGACCGAAGAATCCGTTCTCGTCAGGTCCCGAGTAGACCTCATCACCACGTGGAAACAACAGACTCACCGAAAACACCCCTCTTCATCCGCCAAGCGAACAGCTGCACAGAAAGCATCGATCTCCGCGTGACATTTGACACCCGGGGATGTCTCGACACCAGAGGAGACATCGACGCCGAACGGGGAAAGCGCGTCGATGGCTTCACCGACATTGTACGCACTGAGTCCCCCCGCCACGAAGATCGGAGCCCTACCGGGGGATTCGCCCACATCTCGCCAGGCGAACGTTCGTGAGGTACCACCTGCTCGTTGCGGGTCGTACGTGTCGAGCAGCAGTGTGGCGGCATGCCCCCGGTAGGGCTCCGCGTCTCGCCAATCGAAATCCGTGCCAACCGCGATGACCTTGATGACCGGAACCGGAGCGGCGGCGCACTGCTCGGGGCTCTCCGAGCCGCTGAACTGCACCGCGGTCAACGAGGCCGCCGCGACCGCGCTGGCGACGAACTCCGGATCGGCGTCGACGAACACCCCGACGCGCGCGACAGGCGGCGGCACGAGCGCGGTCAGCGCCGCCGCCTGCTCGATCGTGAGCTGCCGGGGTGATGCGGCGAAGATGAAACCGCAGGCGTCAGCACCGGCGTCAACTGCCGCCCGCACGTCTTGGGCCCGCGTGAGACCGCATATCTTCACTCGCGTCCGGTGCATACTCCCTACCGATCGCCTTGGCCGCTTGGGTCGAGCGCCGTGTAGTCGAAGTCCTCGAGCCGACCCGAGTTGTATGCCTCGTACGCGGCCAGATCGAAGTGGCCGTGGCCGGAGAGGTTGAACAGAATCGTCTTGTCCTCGCCAGCCTCCTGAGCCTGGAGCGCCTCATTGATGGCGGCCCGGATCGCGTGGCTCGACTCGGGTGCGGGCAAGATGCCCTCGGCGCGAGCGAACTGCACGGCGGCCTCGAAGCACTCTATCTGGTTGTAGGCGACGGCCTCAGCATCGCCGGTGTTGACGAGCATCGACACGAGAGGCGAATCACCGTGATAGCGCAGGCCACCGGCGTGAATCCCGGCGGGCACGAAATCGTGGCCCAGGGTATACATCTTCATCTGCGGGGTCATCCCGGCCTCATCGCCCAGGTCGTAGCGGTACTCGCCCGCTGTGAGCGTGGGGCACGACTTCGGTTCGACGCCCAACAGACGCGCCTTCGAGAGGCCCTGCTTCTTGCGGTAGTAGTACGGGAACGCGATACCGGCGAAGTTCGAGCCGCCGCCCACGCACGCGATGACGACGTCGGGCTCGGCTTCTGCGAGCGCCATCTGCTTGATGGCCTCCTCGCCGATGATGGTCTGGTGCAGGCAGACGTGATTGAGCACGCTGCCCAGCGCGTAGTGGACGTCGGGGTTCTTGGCGGCCACTTCGACGGCCTCGGAGATCGCGATGCCCAGCGAGCCGGTCGAGTCAGGGTCTTTGGCGAGGATGGCCCTGCCGGCATCGGTGAGGTTGGACGGCGAGGCGTGAACGATCCCGCCATACGTCTCCATCAGGAATCGACGATACGGCTTCTGGTCGTAGGAGACGCGCACCATGAAGACCTCGACGTCGATGCCGAACAGCGCTCCGGCGATCGAGAGCGCGCTGCCCCACTGGCCCGCGCCCGTCTCGGTCGCGATCTTGGTGATGCCCTCCTGCTTGTTGTAGTACGCCTGCGGAATCGCGGTGTTGGGCTTGTGGCTCCCGGCAGGCGAGACACCTTCGTACTTGTAGAAGATCTTCACGCCAGCGGGCAGACCGAGATTCCTCTCGAGCTGGATCGCCCGGTTCAGAGGCGAGGGGCGAAACGTCTTGTAGACGTCGAGCACGGCACCGGGAATGTCGATGTAGCGATCCATCGACATCTCCTGCTTGATGCACTCCATCGGAAACAGGACCGCCAGCTGTTCGCCCGTCACGGGATTGCCATCGGGCCCCAGCGGCGGGTCAAGCGGTCGGGGCAGGTCGGGATTGATGTTGTACCAAGCCGTGGGCATATCCCTTTCGTCGAGAACGTACTTCATGCGATCACTCATCTCGTCATTCCTCCCTGGTTCGCAAGCCCCTCGGCTCGCATTGACATGCCACTATTCGCGCGGGCTCCTCGATACGCCCGTGAGTTCTTCGAGTAGGTCTTCGGGAAACGCGGAGCGCATCAAGACCTCGCCGACCAGCACCGCATCCGCGCCGGCCGCAGCCGCGGTCTCGACGTCGGCTCGCCGCTTCACGCCGCTCGCGGCCACGACAACGGCCCCGGCGGCCCGCGCGGCGCAGATGAGCGGAGCGACCCGCTCGGGCGTCACGTTGAGGGTGCGCAGGTCCCGTGAGTTGACCGCGATGAGCGGGGCCTTGGCCGCGAGCGCCAAGACCAGCTCACGTTCAGAATGCACCTCAACGAGCGCCGTCAATCCAAGCGTCGTCGCCAGGTCCAGGTAGTCGCCCACCTCAGAGCCCAGCACGTTGACCATGAGCAGCACCGCGTCAGCACCGTGCCCCCGAGCGGCGAACAGCTGCACCGGATCCACCACGAAATCCTTGGCGAGAACGGGGATGTCGACGGCGTCGGCCACATCCGAGAGGTCAGCGAACGATCCCCCGAAGAACTTCGGCTCGGTGAGCACGCTGATGCACGCCGCACCGCCATCCTGGTAGTGGAGCGCCTGCTTCGAGGCCTCGCACTGGGGACCCAGCGCTCCTGCAGACGGCGAGCACTTCTTCACCTCGGCGATCACCGCGACATCGGCGCGATCTCGCAACGCGGCGAGAAAGTCGCGCGGCGGTCGGGCGACGGACACGATGCGCTCATGGTCTCCGGGCCGCAGTTCACCGAACGCGACCGAAAGCGCCTCTCGCCTCGCTGCAATCACTTTGTCGAGAAAGTCGCTCATCCGGCAAAGCCCCCCTGAGTCGCCGTACCCAGACGCTGTGACACGGTGATCAGAGCGTCAAGCGCCGCGATGGCGCGGCCCTCATCGATGCTTTCCCGTGCCAGCGCGATTCCATGCGCGAGGTCGTCGGCCACGCCCGCGGCAAGCAGCGCAGCGGCGGCGTTCAGCAACACGACATCGCGTCGCGGGCCGTGCTCGCCACCAAGCAGCGCCCGGAGAATCGCCGCGTTGTGGGCTGCATCTCCGCCCGCGAGATCGGCGGGTGTCCCGCGGGCGATTCCGACCTGCTCAGGCGTGATCTCGTAGACATGCACCTTCTCGCCGCGTGCCGCGTCGTACTCGGCCACGGTTGACGGGCCGCTCGCCGAGATCTCATCCATGCCGGGATGACCATGGACGACGAGGACGCGCTGGGCACCCAAACGCCCCGCGACCTCGGCGAGCACGGGTGCCAGCCGCGCATCGTAGACGCCGAGGAGCTGATGCTTCGCTCCCGCCGGATTCGTGAGGGGGCCCAAGATGTTGAAGACGGTCCTGATACCGATCTCGCGGCGCGGCGCCGCAGCGTGACGCATGCTCGAGTGAAGGGCGGGCGCGAACAAGAAGCCCACCCCGACCTCGTCGATGCAACGCGCCATGTCCGTCGGCCCGATCGACAAGTCGACGCCCAGCGCCTCCAAGACGTCTGCGGAGCCGGCCGCCGAAGACACCGCCCGGTTGCCGTGTTTGGCGACGGGCACACCAGCTCCGGCGACCACGAAGGTCGTCGTCGTCGAGATGTTGAAGGTGTGCAGACCATCTCCGCCGGTGCCGCACGTGTCGAGTAGCCCCGTGGCGCGTGGCCTCACGACCGTCGCGCGCTCGCGCATCGCGCGTGCGAATCCGACGATCTCGTCGACCGTCTCGCCCTTCATGCGAAGTCCGGTGACGAGCGCGCTGATCTGCGCAGGCGTCGCCTCCCCGTCCATGATCAGCGCCATCACCCGATGAGCGGCCTCCTCAGAGAGCGCGTCACCGGCCGTCACGCGCGCGATCGCCTGCGCGACCGAGGCGACGTCTGCGAGCTCGCATGCGGCGCGCGTGCTTCCGCCGGCGGCGGCCACGACCTGGGCGACCCCGCCCGTCTCGCCCGCGAGCGAGACCTCGCCCGCCTCATCGAGGAAGTTCGCGAGGAGCTTCGCGCCCTCAGGCGTGAGTACGCTCTCGGGATGGAACTGCACTCCATGGATGGGAGCAGACCTGTGCGAGAGGCCCATGATGACGCCGTCGGGCGTTCGAGCGGTGACGAACAGGCGCTCCGGCAGGGTCTCCTCGACAACGCAGAGCGAGTGGTAGCGCGTGGCGGAAAACGGGCTCGGAATCCCCGTGAAGAGACCCGTCCCATCGTGCGCGATCTGGTCGATCTTGCCGTGGACAGGCTTGGGAGCACGACAGATGTTGCCGCCGAACACCTCGGCGATGCACTGATGGCCGAGACACACGCCCAGCAGCGGGACGCGCTTCTCGTACGCCAGCTTGACGACCTCGCGAGAGATCCCGGCGTCATCAGGGGTGCCCGGTCCCGGCGAGATGACGATGCCGGTCGGCTCGAGCGCCAAAGCGTCAGGGGCGCTGAGCGCGTCGTTTCGGCGCACCTCGACCTCGGCGCCCAGCGCCGCGAGCATCTGCACGAGGTTGTAGGTGAACGAGTCGTAGTTGTCGATGACGAGTATCACGGCACTCGCGCCCCCTCGGTGGTACGCATGCCCGCCGCAAGCTCCAACGCCCGATGGAGCGCAGCGGCTTTGTGCCGACACTCCTCGTATTCGCGCTCCGGGTCCGAGTCGGCCACGATGCCAGCACCCGACTGCACGTAGGCACGACCGCCGGCCAGCACGACCGTGCGGATCGTGATGCACATGTCCATCGCGCCATCGAGCCCGAAGTAGCCGACGGTCCCGGCGTACGGGCCGCGCGCGGCCGGTTCCAGCTCGCGGATGATCTCCATCGCGCGCACCTTCGGCGCACCGCTCACGGTACCTGCCGGGAAGGTGGCCTTCAGCGCATCGATGGCATCGTGCTTCGGATCGAGCGTACCGGTCACGTTGCTCACGATGTGCATCACGTGGCTGTAGTACTCGACCTCCATCAACTCGTCGACGGTCACACTTCCCGGAACACACACGCGACCCAGGTCGTTTCTGCCCAGATCGACGAGCATGACGTGTTCGGCACGCTCCTTCTCATCGGCGAGAAGGTCAGCGCGAAGTCTTCCGTCCTCTGTCGCGGTGGCTCCGCGGGGGCGTGTTCCGGCGAGTGGTCGCGTCAGCACGCTGTCGCCCTCGACGCGCACGAGGGGCTCGGGACTCGACCCGACGAGTGTCACATCGCGTGTGCGCAGGTAGAACATGTACGGACTGGGGTTGACCGCACGCAAGACGCGATACAGGTCGACACCGTCGTCTTCGTACGGGGCGCTGAAGCGCTGCGAGAGGACCACTTGGAACACGTCTCCGGCCGCGATGTATTCCTTCGCGCGCTCAACGGTCGCGATGAACTCCTCTTTCGAGGTATGGGGCTTGAGCGGTACCTCCCGCGAGACGCCCACATCGCCCAGCTCTGCGCCCCGGGGCCCCTCATCGATACGCCTCAGACACGCGTCGATGCGCTTGAGGGCGGCCGCGTACGCCATCTCGGGCGCCCCGCCCGGCCGGACAGGCACGATCACCTGCAACACGCGCCGAGCGTGATCGAACGCGACGACGACGTCGGCCATCATGAACGTGAAGTCGGGCACGCCCATCTCGTCGACGTCGTGTCGAGACACGCGCTCGAAGGCGGATGCGGCCTCGTAGCCCACGTACCCCACGGCGCCGCCCACGAACAGCGGGAGCCCCGGCACGCGCGCGACACGGCCCGCTGAGAGCTCGCGACCAACCACTCCCAGCGGATCATCGCTGCGCTCACCGTGCACGGCGCCGTTCTCGACGAGCACCTCGCCAGCCCGCCCGGAGATCACGGTGCGGTCGCCCACACCGAGGAAGCTGTAGCGACCCAGCCGCTCGCCCGCGACCACGCTTTCGAGAAGGAATGCATGCTCGGCACCATCGGCGAGCGCCATGAACGCGCTGATCGGCGTCGCGAGGTCGGCGTAGACCTCGCGGGCGACGGGCACCACGTCGTGATCGACCGCGAGCCGTACGAACTCTTCTGCGCTGGGGAGAATCATCTCGCGTTGTTCCTTCCCGGGAGCCACCTGTCTGGGTCCGGGAACACAAAAGTCCCCCGTCCCCAAGGGACGAGAGACCTCTCTCGCGGTGCCACCCTTGTTGCCTCACCGAATCGGCGAGACCACTTGTGTCCTGACGGTACTCCGGCGCGCTGTGCTCCGCCGTTCATACCCGGCCCCTTGTATCGGTGGGAATCCGCCGAGACTAATGGGCGGTGAAGCCGTTGTCTCGGAGCCTCAGGGGCCCATTCCGAAGGTTCGTGTCGCGCCGGGTTTCCACCGTCCCCGGCTCTCTATCGCGTCGTGACCAACGTACTCTTCCCCATCAAAGGCGATGCTGTTCGATTGGGTGGCAGTCTATACCCGCGAGCCACCGAGCGCAACAGGAGTTCTGCGCTCAGAAGTGGCCTCAGGTCCGGTCAACGTGTTGGAGATGGGCCGCGAACGCAGTGAGTCGGCTCGATCTCATGGTTAGCAGTCACCGCCGGATGTCTGCTTGGATTGCTAGGAGGCCTTACGCTCAAGCCTCTCAGCTACCCAGACCTTGATGACGGACTGGCGGCTGACTCCCAAGTGCCTGGCCTCACGGTCGAGGGATTCGACCATCCACGCAGGGAAGTCGACGTTGACCCGTCGAGGCTCCTGCCCGGGTCTGCGAGCGCTGGACAGGTCGAGATACGCCGTGATGTCCTCGCCTTCGTCGAACCTGCGGTCGAACTCTTCAGCCTTCATAGATTCTCACCTCCTCGGGTCGGGATCTCCGCACAGAGATGATTCGGACTCGTTGCCCCCGATGCGTGATCACAGCGGACCAGTGCTTGCCATCAATGAGACCCACAACGATCAAGCGCAGCTCGCTCTCGATGCGGGTCGGGATCTCGACGCGCAACTCATCGAGCCACAAGGCCTGGGAGGCGACGAAGTCGATGCCGTGCTTGACCTCGTTCGCCGAACTCTTGGCCTCGTCGAACTCAAACTCCACGGACACCTCTCTCAGTACGACTGGTATAAAGCATATACCATAAAAGCGTCATAGTGGAACCGAAAGAGTAAAGTTCGTGTACTGCTAACGCATTGCGCGTAACCTGCAGCGCACGCGCTTCTCTTCCACAGTCCACATCACTGTCAGGTTGACTCGCTTGAGCCGGCGGAGCGCACAGGCGAGCCTGTCTTGCGCGGAACCTTGGTCACGAACTCGGACACAACGAATACGCCGTCGTCTCTCAGAGAGCCCCGCACGATCACCGTTACACCGGGACCGAACGTCACGCGCTGTGTGCCTGAGTACTCGAGCGTGAGGGTCACATCCGCGGATCCACTCTCGTCACCGACCACCAAGCGCAGCGTCTCCCCCTGCTTCGACGATGACAGGACGCGGCCGCCGAGGCGGACTTCACCGGAAGGTCGGCTCCGCTCGAGCTCTGCGACGGAGAGATACAAGCCCGTAGACGTACCTTTCGTCACCAGCCACAGTCCGGCGGTGATGGCCGTTACGAGAACGGCGGTGACAATGAGGTGCCTCCGCATCGCTGACCCCCAGTCCGGCTAACGTTGGGCGCGTAACCTGCGAGGCGCCCCCTAACCTTCCCTGCCGAGAATACCTGACGGGCGCCTTGTCTGGTTGACGCGCTTGCGAAAGCCGCCGAAGCATTGGAGCGCCCGCGGCGGACTCCTCCCTTGCTAGCGTCCCCACGCGTCCTGGCACGCCACAACGAGTCGCGTCATCAGATTGTACGAGAGGCTGCGCTTCTTGATCTGGTTCACAGTGCCAGAGACGTACAGATCGAGTTCCGGGACGTGGAAGAGCACGGCGCCCGAAGCCCCGGAGTGACCGATCATCGCGGGAACCTTCGTGAACAGCGTGTAGTAGCGCGGAAGAGCGAACCGCATGACGCCGACACCGTACTCCAGTGGAGGGAAGACCCGATTCCACTGCCGCTGCATCTCGTCCAGGTACTCAGCCGGGAACAGACGACCCGACATGAACGCCTCGAGGAACTCGATTCCATCGAGCGCGGTAGACACGATGCCGCCGTCGGCTCTCACCGAGGCCATCGCCTTGGGAATGCTGACTCGCTCGGCACCGTAGAGCATCGGGGCCACACTGTCGTATCGTTCGATGGTCTCGGTGGTGAACGGATACGTACCTTCGAGCCCAAGCGGGAGCAGCACTCTCTGTCGGAGTGCGGACTCGTAGCTGCTGCCAGTCAGGGCCTCTATCACCGCCCCAAGTAGCTGGTAGTTGGTATCCGAGTAGGAGGCCTTGCCCGGCGCAGAAGGCGCGAATCTGGGAGCGAGATCCTCTTTTGTGATCCGCAGGACATCATCGAACGTCCACGCGAAGTCGCGGCGCAGGGCGTCACCGATCTGGGTCGAGCCATCCCCCCGCCGCTGCTCGAAGTAGTCCGCTATGCCGGACGTGTGGCTCAACAGCTCCCTGATGGAAATCCGGTCACTCGAGTCGATGCCCCTCAGAATATGGATGCCCGCCATGACCGAGGGATCCAGGTAGGTAGCAGCGGGCGCGTCGAGATCGAGTAGGCCTTCGCTGCGCAGTTGCATCAGGAGCGTGGTGACGTAGAGCTTGGTCGTGCTCGCGATGAAGTATTGCTCGATGGACCCAGGAGACGACCACTCCCAATTCCAGCCGCGGTTCGGCGAGTCGAGAGCGAAGCGCACGCCGGTGGTGTCGGAGCGAGTGTCGTACTTGCGCAAGAGCGCCGTTAGCCCGGCCTCTAGAGCAGGGTATTCATCGGCCGTCGACATGCCGCCTCCCTCGTATGCTGTGCTACGTCAAGTTGTGGGCGGAACCCGCGGCACCCGGTCTTTCCAACGTGTTAGGCATGAGCGGCGGCCCATGCCACGCTGGTTGATTCTACCTCTCGCCGTCCGCTCGATGCCTTGGTTGGACCGCGCTCGGGTCGCCTATCCATCTCAGACGGTGATTACGACCTTACCTTCAGCGTGTCCCTCCCCGAAGTAGGAAATCGCCTCGCGAGCCTGGCTGAGAGGGTACGTCCTGCCAACGACCGGAGTGAGCTTCCCGGACTCCATGAGCTCTCTCAAGACCAGAAGGTCACTCTGATTGGGGTGTTCCGAGCACACGCGAATCCGCTGCTGCACGAACATCGAGAGCAGGGGTGCCTTGATGAGGAGGACACCGGTGCTCGCAAACCAGCGCTTGTAGAACTGACCGCCGTTGGGCACCAGCGTTCCCTTACGGTTCAGCGCTCGCAGGAGGTTCGACAACGAATGCTGCAGAACGTTGTCAAGCACAAGGTCATAGCGCTTCTCACCTTGGGTGAAGTCTTCTTGCGTGTAGTCGATGACGTGGTCGGCGCCGATTGATCGGACAAGAGCCTGCTTCGACGTGCCGCACACGCCAGTCACTTCCGCGCCGAACGACTTGGCAATCTGCACCGCAAACGTGCCGATGCCTCCTCCGGCGCCGACGATCAGCACCTTCTGCCCCAGCTGGATGCCACCTGTGTCCCGTAGGGCTTGGAGAGCGGTGAGACCGGACATCGGAACGCCGGCAGCCTGCTCGAAAGTGATGTTCGCCGGCTTGGTCACGAGGTGCCCCTCGGGGGCAACCGCGTACTCGGCGAACGTGCCGACGCCACGGCCAAAGACCGCATCCCCGACCCGGAGACCCGTCACGTTCTTGCCGACAGCATCGACGATTCCAGCCATGTCTGAGCCGCGAACGCCGAGCTTCGGTCTGCGTACCCCAAAGGCCAAGCGGACGATATATGGCACGCCATGAACGCCTGCCCAGTCAGGAGGGTTCACCGCAGCCGCGCGCACACGCACGAGCACCTCGTCGTCCCCGACCGCCGGCTTGTCGATGTCCTTCAACTCCATGACATCTGGAGAGCCGTATTCGCTCTGAACAACCGCCTTCCAGGTGGGGGGGGGGGGGGGGGGGGGGGGGGGGGGGGGGGGGGGGGGGGGGGGGGGGGGGGGGGGGGGGGGG
>CAMTUW010000013.1:0-50243 GCA_947085035.1 uncultured Actinomycetes bacterium | reverse complement strand
GTCTCCTGTGCGTCTGGGCTGAGGTACGGAGCTCCGTTCACCAGCGCACGCAGATCGGTTGCCGGAATGCGCCCCGGACCCTCAAGGAACTCGGTGTAGATCTCGCTGACGTCGTCGAATGTCTCGAACGACTCTTTGATGGTGACGTCCACGCCGTTGACCAACAGCCCCTGCCACCCGGACTCCGAGATGCCCACCCAAGCCGTCTCGGGCTTGACCACGCCCCCGTCCAGTACCGCGGCGATCACCTCTGCGCCCCCGAAAGGATAGGCGTCTCGCAACTTCGTGTATGACGTCCCGGGAATCGTGGCCGCCTGGTTGGCGTCTTCGATCTCATAGCTTCCTGTGGCCATGTCCACGACGACGACAAGCTGCGCTATCTCGGTAGCATCTTCTCCGGGGGCGGCGAAGACCACCACGCACCTGGAGGGTTCCGTGTCGGCGTCCGAGCTCACCCGCAGGTACACCGCCCCTGCGGCGAACAGCACGACGGCCGCAGCGACCGACGCGAGGACGATCGACCAATTGCTCCACTTCACCCCATCAGCCCCTGCACGATGCCCCACCCGAAGTACTGATCCAGGAAGTACGTCACCAGAATCGCGATCAGCGCGATCGCAAGCACGGCCAACACGACGCCGACTATCCGCCCGAGCGCCTCGGCGAACCTGCGGCCGACGCTCTTGTGCGGCACGTAGATCTCGCGCAGCGCACCCGTCGCCTCGGCCTTGGCGGCGTGCTTGGCGCTTCGGCTTCGGTCGTCTGCGCTCGACGTGTTGTAGTAGTCGGCGTACGAGTAGTAGCCGCCGTAGTAGCCCTTGCCGTAGCCGTAGCCGCCACCGCCGGCGCGGGATTCAAGACCCCACACCACCGAGCCGAGTATCCGCGCGCCCACGTTATCAAGCATCCCGTGCGCCTTCTTGAGCGCCTCGCGCGTGCTGCTGCCGCCCTTGGTCACGAGCATCACGCCGTCGCACCAGCGCGCCACGGCCGCGCCGTCCGCCACCGCAAGAAGCGGCGGCGTGTCGATGATCACCCAGTCGGCCCAGTTCTTGAGCTCCTCGATGAGCGCCTTCATCTTCTCGCTACCCAAGAGCTCGCTGGGGTTCGGCGGCATCTTGCCGCTGGTGAGCACGAGCAGGCCGATGTCTTCGCGCGGGCGCTGAAGCGCGGCCTTGAGCGAGTGCGCGCCCGTGAGCACGTCGGAGAGTCCGATGAGGTTCTGGACGCCGAAGAACTGCTCGGTGGTGGGCTTGCGAAAGTCGCTCGCCACGAGCACCACCCTCTTGCCGGCCTGCGCCAGACCGGCCGCGAGGTTGGCGGCCACCGTGCTCTTGCCCTCGGCCGGCGCGGCGCTTGTGATCAGCAACGTGGTGATGTTGTGCTCGAAGTTGATGAAGTCCAGGTTGTTGCGCAACACGCGGTACGCCTCGGCCGCCGAACTGCCCGGGTGCGTGAGGATGGTCGCGCGCCGGCCCTCGTCCTTCTCGTATTTCTCGGCAGGGATCAGCCCGAGCACCGGGGCGCCCACGAGCTCCTCGATCTCCTCGCTGCTCTTGATGGTGTTGTCCAGGTACTCGTAGAGGAACGCCATGCCCAGGCCGAACACGAGGCCCACGAAGAGCCCGAGGACGGTGTTGCGGAGCGGACTGGGCTCCACGGCATTCGCGGCTTCCACGGCGGGGCTCACCACGCGCCCGCTTCCGGTCTCGAGCTGCGCGTTGATCCGCAGCTCCTCGAGCTTGCCGGCAAGCGTCGTGTAGCTTCCGGTGGCGATGGCGAGCTCTGCGGAGAGCTCGTCGCTCTTGCCGTCGCGCTGGATGCGCCTGCCCAGCTCGAGGATCTCGGTGCGGGCGGCGTCGAGGCGCACGGACACCTCGTCCACGGCCGCTTCGATGGCCTCGCGCTTGTAGTCGCGGCTCCACACCACGAACTCGTCGGCGAGCGTGTTGGCGATCGCAGCCGCACGCGCCGCGTCAGTGTCTTTGGCGGTGACCGTCACGATGTTGGTCTGCCCGACCGCAGAGATCTGGACACGCTTGGCAAGCGCCTCCGGGGTCGTTCCCAGCCCCAACTTGCGAATGGTGCTCTCGAAAAGCGGGCGCACCTGCATGAGCTGCACCTGGGTCTGAAGGCCGCGCTCGGGCTGGCTCGAGATATCGAGACCCAAGCTTCCGAAGACGCTGACGCTCGAGCCCTTCTCGGCGATGACGACCTTGGCCTGGCCCTCGTACACGGGTGCTTGCAGGAGGCTTGCCACGAGGGCTGTGAGCGTGACGATCACCACCGCCTGGATGATGACCCACCTCTGCGCTCGGATCACGTGCAGGTAGTCGCGAAGCTCCACTTCGTTCCCCTCGGGCCGTGGCTGATTCCGTTCATTCTAACGCGTCTGGCCGCCCGCGGGCTCTCAGCACGACCTATCGCGCCTGCGGTAATGCCAGGAGCACACGCTCTAGTGCGGAGCGCGACATATCCGTTGTGATATCGGCACGGTCGAGCGCGGACATAAGACCGCCTTGCGGCCACTTCGCCATCAGGTCGATCAGGACGCGGCCCAGTTCGGCATCAAGTGTCGCGCGCTGGGCGCTGGTGAGGTACGGCGCGCCCTTCAGGATGGCCGCGAGTTCGGCCGCCGAGAACGTGTTCGGGCCTTCGGTCAGCGTATGGAGCGCCTCGCCGTCGAAGACGGTCATCTCGCCGGGTAGCGTGAGCCGCACGCCGTCGGCAGCGTCCACGGCCCGCTCAAGCGCCTCGGGGCCCACGGCCAGGTGCGCCGGCACCTCTCCCCCGGCTGCACGCGCGTAGGCGTCGTCCACGCCCGCGCCACCGCCGAACGAGTACGCGTCGGCGAGCGTGTCGTAGGCGGTTCCGGGAATCGACACGGGCATGGCCGGGCTGATGAAGCTCACCCGCGGCTGCGTGCCGCCCAGGTCCACGAGCGCGACGATCTGGGCGATCAGCGCGCCGTTCTCGTCGGGAGCGGCTGCCACGATCAGGACGCGCGTGAGGTCCTCGGCCTGGATACCGGTGTCAGGGCCGATCACGCCGGCGCGCCACAGCGCGAACGCCGCGACGCCGAGGAGCAGCACGAGGGCGAGCGTGGCGACTACGCGGACGACGCTCTTGCGCGCGACGTGGTCGATGGTCACGAACGTCTGCTGGGACATGCAGTCTCCACGGTTTCGGGGTCGGCCGGAAGATCCCCAATCAACTTCATACTGAACGAGCTGTGGTAGTCAGGTAGACCTTCGATCACAGCAATTCCTCGATCAGCGCAATGCATTCCAGTCTGAGCACCGGAGCATCATTCTGCGCGATGGCCCAGACCGCCGCATCGAGGATGGCGGGGTAGTCGTGAACCAGTTGATTGCGGAAGCCCACGATCATGCGGGCGTGTGAAATCCGAGAAGCGAACTCCGGTTCGATCTTCGACAGCGAGTTGACCGCCTCGCCGATGATGGTGAACTCACGCTCCACAGCTGAGCGGATCGTGCGCGTGCCCTCATACGCGGCCAGGTCAACGCCGTCGAGAGTCACCGCGATCGCATCGCAGCACTCGACGATGTCGCTCAGGTATGCGAGTGGACTACGCGGCATACAGAAGCTGCTTAGTGCGCTCGATGTCGGACGCGATGTAGGGGTTCTTGACTGCGCCGACCATCACCAGATCCACGTTGGCACCCAAGAGCGCCTTCAGTTCGTCGAGTAGGTCGAAATAGGACTCAGCCAGCGCGTAGGGGTCCCGAGGCGAGAAATCGACGAGTAGGTCCACGTCGCTTTCGCCCGGACGGAAGTCCTCACGCAGTACTGAACCGAAGACGTCCATTCGGACGACGCCGAACCTGCTGCACAGCGCGGCGATTGACTCGCGCTTGTCTTCGATGAGAGCGACCATGAATGACCTCCGGGTCTATGGTACCCGCCAGCGCGCCGGATGGCACGATTCGGATGGAACCGCTCGACGTTTCGTCGTAGGCTCACGATACGCCACAGACGAAGGAGCACTGCATGAAGCACGTCTACGCCCCCGGTTGCGCCCTCATGCTGTACAAGCCACACCTGACCGAACAGGTGCTCGCCCATCTGAACGCCGTCGAGGCCGGAATCGCGAGCCACCTCATCTGCTGTCACCACGACCCGCTGCTCGACCCCGGCACCGTCGTCATCAATACGTGCGCCGGCTGTGACAGGCGCTACCGAGAGCTCTACGACGACATCTCGACCATCTCGCTGTGGGAGGTCTTGGCCGAAAGCGACACGTTCGACTTCCCCGACTACGGCGGCGTCGAGATGACGGTCCACGACGCCTGCCCCACGCGAGCCGAGACCAGGGTCCACGTCGCGGTTCGCGCACTGCTCGACAGGATGAACATCGTCGTTGCCGAGCCGGATGCGACTCGCACTCGCGCCGTCTGCTGTGGTGACAGCTTCTTTGGCGAGCTGCCCGACGACGCGGTGAAGGCGCTGATGAAGAAGCGCGCGGACTCGATGCCCAGAGAAGACGTGGTCGTCTACTGCGTCTCATGCATCAAAGCGATGCACATCGGCGGCAAGCGGCCGAGGTACCTCGTCGATCTTCTCTTCGCCGAGGAGACCACAGCGGGAGTCTCCGAGCCGAGCGCGTGGCACGCACTGCTGGAGGAGTTCATCGCGGAGCACTAGGGATATGGGTTGATGCGCTTGTTCGATTCCACGCAATGAAAATGCAGCCTTTCAACGCGCCGGGCGCGTCACGCATGTCGCGCACCGAAGGCGGCTAGCCTGGGTCAGACCCAGCGCCCGCGTCGCTGGGCGGCTCGATTACCGCGCTACCAAGGATGCTCGAAGCACTATCAGTGAACGCGGCTTCATCAACCGCCAGGTCTTCGTAGCAGAAGTCAGCCAGGATGTCGCCGTCCAACAGAACTCGATGGAGCTGGCGTCGCCCGGACTCGAGGTCAACCGCGCCCCACACACCCTCGATTGGATGCTCGGAGCTGTTTGTCACAGGAGTCGATTGCTCGAGTGATGGCAGCTGTCCGCGCTCGAACTTGGCACGATGCTGCATATAGTCGCTGTGCAGTCGGACTCTGTCCGCTATGGAGTACGCCGGACGGACGGCCAGTAGCATGACTGTGAGCGTGCCGACTCCGGCGGTGTCGCGATACACGAGGCTCCCCGGCTGCTCGGTCTGAGCGCGTGCCCAAGTCTCCGGAAGGTCCACACAGAAACCAGGTTCACAGATCTGAGTCACGTCGGCCTCCACACTGTCTGTCGATTGCGATCACCATGAGCGGCGGCCCATGCCTCTCATCAGTTTAGCGCTGACGTCGTCCGCTGACACCACTCGCGAGCCAATGTTGCATAGTCTTTCCAACGTGTTAGGAGTCACCGCTGGACGTCTGCATGGATTGCTAGGATGCCTTACGCTCAAGCCTCTCAGCTATCCAGAACTTGATGACGGACTGGCGGCTGACTCCCAGGTGTCTGGCCTCACGGTCGAGGGACTCGACCATCCACGCGGGGAAGTCGACGTTGACGCGTCGAGGCTCCTGTCCGGGTCTGCGAGCGCTGGACAGGTCGAGATCTCCGCACAGAGATGATTCGGACCCGCTGCTCCCGATGCGTGATCACGGCGGACCGTGTGTCGCATAACCCGCGAGCGCTGGATTCCAGAATACGACAACCTTGCGCGAGTCGGGTGCGCTTGTTCGATTCCACGCAACGAGTCAGAAGCGGTCCTGCCAGTACCCCGGCCGCCGACTCTGGTGTGCGATCGCGTAGACAGCAATGACCCCGCCGTCGGTCCAATACATCACGGAGTAGGGGAATCGCTCGAGCACGAGCTTCCGCGTCTCGCCGAGGAGAACCGGACACGACTCGGGGAACTCGAGCAGCCCACCAAGCTCGCTGCGGACGGCGTCGAGGAACCGCTCACCGAGTCCGGTGGATTCCAGGTCGTAGAAGTCAGCGGCTCATCGAGTTCACGCTGAGCGGCAGAATCGAAGAATATGCGATCGGTCACGAGGCGTGGCGGGCGCGCACCTGGGCGAACACTTCGTCCATGGGGACAAGCTGGGTCTCGCCCGCTTCAACGCGAAGTCGACGACGCTCAGCCTCCTCGAGCCAGAGCAGCTCGACCTCTGGCTCCGACAAAGAGTCAAGGCTCACGAGCAGTTCGCGCGCAAGGCTTGCGCGCTCAGTCGGGTCGAGATGCATCGCCTCTCGCTTCAGCTCATCGACTGTCATACGCGCCTCACCTCTCTCGACCAAGTTTCGTCGCAACCAATCATACCGCGGATGAAGCCCTTTGGCTCTGGTGTGAATCGAACGTGTTAGGCACCAGCTGTAGTTCGCCCCCGCCAGCTTCCATGCCGAGGATACCTCACACGGGCGAACTATCCGCTGGAGGCCTTTGTCGGGCGGGACGCGTCCGATACCAGTCGAATCTCGAGATGGCATCCGACGGCCTGTGCGTATCTCTTCAGGGTTCTGACGGAAGGGGAATGCTTGCCTGTCGCTTCCAGCCGCGAGACCACACTCTTCGTGGTTCCCATCGAGCGGGCCACCGCCTCTTGGGTCAGCCCGGAGGCCAGCCGCGCCGAGAGCAGCTCACGGATGAGCGCGTACTCGTCAGCGAGCGCGTCGTAGGCTTCCTTGAACCCCTTGCGCTCCATCGCACGAGCGAGGAACTCCTCGCGGTCATGGGGAACCGGCTTGTATGCGAGATCAGCCATTCCGCACCTCCTTCATCCTCTTGCGAGCTATCGCCAAATCGCGCTCCGGTGTCGCCTGCGTCTTCTTGATGAACGCATGAAGTACTACTACCCGCCGGCCGACGACGAAGCAGTACAGAGCCCTACCAATGCCCTCGCGCCCTCGTGGCCTGAGCTCGAACAGCCCGTTGCCCATCGCACGCGAGTGCGGCATGCGCAGGTCCGGGCCGAACTCGATGACAAGGTCCACCAGGCGCGTGTAGTCAGCCAGGATGCCGGCAGGCCAACGCTTGACCTCGTCCCGGATGCGTTCATGGAAGTATTCAACCGAGTAGGACACGGGTCTACGTTAGCATAAATGCGAACGCCCCGTCAACCAGCGATACCGCAGACGTTCACTGCTCGCGCGTGGAACCCCTTCTCCGCCCAACGTCCGGGACATGACCCGCAAACCGCGGCTCGTCCCGCTTCCTGCCCAGACTACGCTTCCACGCCGCGGTTTGTCGGTGTCGATATCCTTGTTCGACACCGCTCAGCTGCGGCTGTACGGGACGACGACATCCTTGATCATAGGGAAGTGCCGCTTGTTGAATGTCACCAACGCCGCACCCGCGGACTCGGCCGACGTCGCCACGATCGCATCAGCGAGTCCGGTGCCGTGCGCCGGCCGGTAGCGCTGTCGGCACAAGCCTCCGAGACGGGCTAGCGCCCGGTCAACGGGGATGACCTCGAATGCGTCGAGAAACCGCTCAAGTGCCGCCTCCTCGTCGATGCACTTCACGCCCGAGAAGAGCTCCGCCACGGTGATGGCCGAGACGTACAGCTCACCTTCGAGAGACTCGACGTATCGGATCGCCTCATCGCGACCGCGCAGGTACTCGATGATCACGTCGGTGTCGAGAAGGAAGTGCTTCGCCGTCACGAGCGGTCAGCTCCGGCCTCTAGCCGGTCCCATTCGTTCCGCAGAGCATCTGCGTCGGGCAGATCCCGGCGGTCTCTCCACATTCCTCTCGCGCTGCGAATCAGATCGAGCCGACTCGCGGAGCATTCCCGATCGATGAGCCGGTCCACCGCGGTGCGAATCACTTCGCTCTGGGTCTTGCCCAAGCGCCGCGCGATTGACTTGACCGCCGTATGTTCGCGATCAGTGAGGTAGATCTGTGTTCGTCGCATGGTGCACCTCTGTCGAATATACATCGTGATTGTACATCACTATCTCGGTTGTACCCATAACGCGAAGCGTTATCGGGTGTTGCTCATTGTCATCCCGCCGAAACGTCAGCGTTCTTGGCGACGTAACGTACCCCAGCAAGGCTCTCGAGATCCACGTCCTGCGTCCACAGGGTGGCGTCGTTGGCGCGTGCCGTGGCCAAGATGATGCTGTCCGCCATGGGCAGCGAGTGCTCGATGCTGAGACGGGCGGCCCACAGAGCCAGTGTCGATGACAGCTCGACCACGTGACCTTGCTGCATCATAGCGACGGCCTGCAGCGCGGCCCCTTCATCTCGCTGCTGGACGATTCGTTTGAAGACCTCGTAGACACTCACTGAAGGGACGATCAGCTCGGAGACGTCTTGGAGTGCGTCCCCGAAGAATGCAGCGTTGGGGCCGTCGCCGAAGTACTCGAGCCATCCGCACGAATCGACGACGTTCATACTCGATCCGCCTCGCGCGGGACGTCAGAGTCGAGCCCCGCAAGAAAGCCGCGCATTTCAGAGATCGGACGGACCGGGACGAGCTCGATGCGCCGGTCATAGAGAATCGCCTCGATCTTCTGACCGGGACGCAGTTCGAGACTCTCTCGAATGCCCTTGGGGATGACCACCTGATACTTGGGAGAGAGCGTGACAGTATCCATGAGAACCTCACTTATCGATACGACTTTCATACTACAGCTAGTGTATCGACCGATGCATAGGGCGTCAACGTTCAACGATGCTGATGGGGTGACGATCGAGACCACCGTTCGGGGGACGGGATAACGTCTTTGGTAGCCGAGGACTTGCGAAGTCGGGTCGATGCCTTTGTCCGGGCGCTGCTCTCGAGCGTCAGCCTGCGTCGCTCCACCTCTCGACCTGTAGCCCCGGAACTCTCTCGAACTCCCGGATATTCGCCGTCACCATGGTAAGTCCATGTGCGATGCACGTCGCAGCGAGCCACAGATCGTGCGGGCCTATGAGCGTGCCGGAAACCGACATATCCGACCACACCTGCGCGTGCGCACGCGCGGTGGCCAGATCCACCTGCAGGAGTGGGAACCGTTCCAAGATGCCCTCAACGAACGCCGAGCGCCTCGCGCGTCTCCGAGGCTCCGCGGCCCGATGGACGCCGTGCAGCAACTCACTGGCGGTTATGACCGACAGGAACGACTCCTCGTCTGCGTGTCTGGCCACGTGCGGCTCAAGGTCGAGCCGGCCACGCTCCGCCTCGATGAGGATGCTCGCGTCGATCAAGACCCCCACGCGTCGCGCACCTCCAAACTGCCGATCTCGTTGCGTGCAGAGTCGAGGTCGTCCGCGAAGGAGTCAGCCTCGTCCGCCGACAGATGAGGCAACGAGGCGAACAGGCCGGGCAACTCACTCAACCGCTTGCCGATCGGGAGCGGCCGCAGTTCAGCGACGGCCTTGTTCCCGCGCATGAGGATGAACGACTCGCGCCGATACGTGACGCGGTTGACGTATTCAGCGAAGTGGCGGACCACCTCGGTGACGGTCAGTGTCTCAGACATCCGATTCTCCTTCCTGCGAACCAGAGAATCATATTACATGATAATCGTAGCAATCGCGACAACGTTGTCGCATGCGTCCAACAACGACTTGCCAGTCGTGAAAGCAGAAGACCGGCCCCCTCTCGGGAACCGGCACTTCGTAGGCTTCGATGGTGGGCCGTGTAGGGGTCGAACCTACGACCTTGGGATTAAGAGTCCCCTGCTCTGCCAACTGAGCTAACGGCCCATATCGGCGCCCGGCAGGCTTGCCCGGGCGCACGACATTATTGAATTGGGGTGGGTAACGGGGCTCGAACCCGCGACCTTCGGAGCCACAGTCCGACGCTCTAACCTACTGAGCTACACCCACCGTGAATCTTGGCACGCCCGGAGGGATTCGAACCCCCGACCTAGAGATTAGAAGTCTCCCGCTCTATCCAGCTGAGCTACGGGCGCATATCTCACCACCCGGAAGTACCGAAGCGCTACGGTACCTTCGGCGGGCGGCTCTGTCAATCAGCGACCTTGCGGCCACCGGGAAAGTCTATGGAGCGGCGGACGGGACTCGAACCCGCAACAATCAGCTTGGAAGGCTGATGCTCTACCAATTGAACTACCGCCGCGAATATGGTCGGGCCGACAGGATTCGAACCTGCGACCCTCTGCTCCCAAAGCAGATGCGCTACCAAGCTGCGCTACGGCCCGACTTCACGCCCCCCGCCAGGCCGCGCACGACCTATCCTGACGTAAGGCGAGTGACAGTATAGCGTGCTTCTCGCGTCGCGCTAGCTTCCGTTCGTCTCGAGATCCGGCCCGGCGTGCGCCAACCTCTCCCGGAGCACCCGTATGGCCACGCCTCTGTGGCTTATCGCATTCTTCTCCGCCATCGAGAGCTCGGCCATCGTGCACCCGCTGACGGCATCCGGATGGAACAGCGGATCGTAGCCGAAGCCGCTTGTCCCTCGCGGCTCAAGGCCGATCGATCCCTCGCATGCGCCTGAGGTCACCGTCTCGGCGCCCGCCTCGTCGATGAAGACGAGCGTCGAGCGGAAACGCGCGGCGCGCTCACCCGGGGCGAACCCCGCGAGCCGCTTGAGCAGCAGTGCGATATTGTCGGCGTCGGTGGCGTCGTCACCTGCGAATCGGCTCGAGTGAACGCCGGGGGCGCCGGACAGCGCGTCGACCTCGAGTCCGGAGTCATCGGCCAGCGCGGCCACCCCGAATCGCTCGTGGGCGGCACGCGCCTTGATCCGGGCGTTGTCCTCGAAGGTCAGACCGTCCTCGACGGGGCTTGGCCAGCCCGCCTCGAAGTCGGTGGCCGCCACGAACCGCCACCCGGGAAAATCCAGCGCCGAGCGGATCTCGTCGACCTTGTGGGCGTTTCCCGTGGCCACCACGATGATGCGTTCGGCCGACTCAGAACCCATAGCTCTCCAGTCCCCCATCGACGATCTCGCGCTGGATCGCGACGAGGCGGTCAACGCCGGATGTGGCAAGATCGAGCATCGCATCGAGACGCGCGCGATCGAAGGGAACCTGCTCGCCTGTTCCCTGGATCTCGATGAATCGGCCACGCGCGTCCATCACCACGTTCATGTCGACCTCGGCCACCGAGTCCTCGCTGTATTCGAGGTCAAGCATCAACTCTCCGTCCACGAGTCCCACGCTGGTCGCGGCCACGTGATCGATCAGGGGCAGCCGGTCGATCCTGCCGGCGTCCTTCCACACGCTCAGCGCGTCATGGACCGCGATCCACGCTCCGGTTATCGCCGCGCAGCGGGTGCCTCCGTCTGCCTGGATGACGTCACAGTCGACTGTGACGGTCGCCTCGCCACCCAAGGCACCCATGTCGATGACGGTGCGAAGCGAGCGGCCGATCAGGCGCTGGATCTCCAGCGTGCGACCCTTCGGCGCTGTCATGGTCTCGCGCCGCGAGCGCGTATGGGTCGAGGCGGGCATCATCGAGTACTCGGCGCTCACCCAGCCAAGCCCCGAGCCCCGGCGCCATGACGAGACGCCGTCCTCGATCGAGGCCGCGCATAAAACGCGCGTGTCACCGAGTTCGAAGATGCAGCTCCCCATCGCGTGCTTGAGGTAGTTCCTCGTGACGCGCACGGTGCGCATCTCGTCAAGAGCTCTGCCACTGGTTCTCGTTCCCATTCAGTTACCTCCAGGTGATGTGATGTCGTAGACGTCGAACTCGGTAGCGATCCGCACGTCGCCACCGTATGCGGCGGCGGCTTCGCGCGCCATCGCCTCACGATCGTTCGTGGGCCACACATGCGTCAACACGAGCGCGCCCGCGCCTGCCAGATGCGCGATTTCTCCCGCCTCGCGTGCACACAGATGCGGGCTCATGCCCTGATAGCGCTCGGGCACGGTAGCCTCCGCGAGGAGCAGATCGGCCCCGCGAGCAGCCCGAAGGACCTGATCGCCGAAGGCCGTGTCGCCAGTGTAGACGAGGCGCGCCCCTTCGCCTTCGACGCACAGGGCGAAGGTGGGGTCGGTGTGGTCCACGAGGTGCGGCGTGACGACGAGGTCGCCGATGCGCACCCCGACACCATCTTCGAGCACGGAGGCGTGAAACGCCTCGCGAAACTCAATGGCTCCACGCTCTGAGAGCAGACACTGCATCCTGTCGAACAGGCCTTCGGGCATCAGCAGACGCAAAGGCGCCGAAGGGCCCTCTGGGGCATAGCGAAGCATCGACTGAAGCGAGTACAGATCGACATAGTGGTCCGGGTGATCGTGCGTCACCACGACCGCGTCGAGCGTGTACGGGTCGACGACACGATAGGCGTTGGCGAGCACGCCGTTGCCACAGTCCATGAGGATGCGGGTCTGACCAGACTCCACCAGGTGTCCGGCACACGCTTGCCCGGCGGCTGCATGACTCGCGGCCGCGCCCAGTACGGTCAGACGCATGCGACCCCCTCGTCGGCGACGTCACCATGAAGCGCTACTCGCTGCTTCGCGGCTGCCACCAGATCGTCGACAGATACCGTTTCCACTCGACCCAGGGCCTCTCCGAACACCTGCGAGCCGAGGTTCTCGAACTCGCGCGCATCTCCGGTCGTCGCGAAACGATGTCGCGGCGCGGCTGCAACAGGCGCGAGGTCGCCTCGCCTCGCGAGCACTTCTGCGACTTCGCGCGCGGTCTCCTCGGCAGAGCTGATGATACTGACTTGCGGGCCCATCACCTGCCCGATAGCGGCGGCGAGCAGCGGGAAGTGAGTGCAGCCCAGCACCAGCGTGTCGACGTCGTTTCTGCGCAGCGGGTCAAGGTAGTCGCGAGCCAGCTCGTAGAAGGACGGCCGGATGAACACGTCGCTCGAATGGGCGAGCAGGTCCTCGACCCGGCCTGTGTCGCGCCTGAGCCCCTCCTCGACGATGTCGACGAAGCGCGGCGTGGCCACCGAGAACACGGTCACTCCCGCGTCGAGCGAGCGCACCGCGCGGCTGTAGGCGCCCGACTCGACGGTGCCAACGGTGCCGATCACCCCGACGCGCCTGTTGCGGGTCGCCATCACGGCGGCTCTCGCCCCGGGATCGACGACGCCGATCACAGGAACGGGGAAGGTCTGCTGGGCCAGATCGAGACCCGCCGCCGTCGCGGTGTTGCAGGCGATCACCATGAGCTTCACCGAATGGTTCTCGAGCCACGCGCCGATCTCGAGAACGAAACGCCTGACCGAGGCGAGATCGCGTGGCCCGTAGGGGCAGCGCGCGGTATCTCCCAGGTAGAGCAGTGACTCATCCGGCAAGGCGCGTGCTATCTCGCGCGCGACGGTGAGCCCTCCGAGGCCGGAGTCGAAGATGCCGATTGCAGCGGATTCCATGTGCCGAGTATACCGTTATGAGACGGGATCAGCCGTATACTGGGAACATGCCTACGCCCCTCGTCATCTGCATCGGTAACGTCGCGCGCGGCGATGACGGCGTCGCCCATGCCGTGGCAGAAGAGCTCAAGCGAACTGGCGAGATACCCACCTCGTGCATCGTGACCGCGACCGATCTCGACATCACCATGGCGGCCGACATCGCGGGTTCCTCGCGCGTCGTGATCGTGGACGCCGTGCGGCGAGACGATCCGCCGGTCGCGATCAGCCGGATTCATCCCGGGCAGACACCCCGGCCCACGGGGCACTGCATCGACGCGGAATCACTTCTCGCGCTCGCGGTGGTGTTGTACGGTCACGCCCCCGAGACCTCACTGATCAGCGTGGCCGCGCCCGATATGGGTCACTCGGAAACGCTCTCGGACGTGGCACGGGCCGCCTCACGCGAAGCGGCCCGTGCGATCGTGTCTGTTCTGGAAACGGCTCCTGACGCCATCGGGTGAGATCAGGCCACGAGCGCCTTCCACTCGCTGGTGGCCTCTGAGGCGCCCACGGTACCCCACATATCGATCACGCGCTGGTCACGACCGACCGCCTCGGCGAGTCGGGAGAACTCCGACTCGGTGATACCCACGAGCGAGGTGGCGGAGGCGTTGCTCGCCGACATGAGGACCATCATGGCCATGGCCTTGCCGAAGCTCGCCTCGAGCCTGCTTCTCAACGCATCGAGCGCGGCGCTCGCATCCATCTAGGCCACCCCCCGTTCCCCGACGACCGTACCGTCAGGTCCTATCAGGGTCACGACGATGGGCATCCTGCCGATCTCGTGGGTCGCGCAGCTCAAACAGGGGTCGTGCGCACGTATGCCGAGTTCCATATGTCGAATACTCTCCTCGCTGAGCGCTTCATCCTTCGAGACACCCGCCACCGCGTCGAGCACTGAGCGGTCCAGTGAGCCCACGTTGTGCGTCGTCGCGACGATGAGGTTGGCTTTCGTGACCTTGCCCACGGCATCCGCCTCGTAGTGATGGATGAGGGTGCCTCGCGGAGCCTCGACGGCGGCGATACCGGCACCGACTGCACCGCGATCAACCCGTACGCGGACCTCGTCTGAAGCGATCGCGTCGTCTTCGAGAATCGCGATCATACGCTCGACGGTCGCGACGAGCTCGATCATTCTCGCCCAGTGATATGCGAGCACCGCGTGCACGGGGCGTCCCAACTCGGTGCGGAACTGACCCAGAAGGGCGTCCGAGCGATGCCCGGTCATGGTCTCGACCATGTTCAGCCGTGCGAGCGGACCCACGCGGTACCCTCCCGCATCGGGCCCGAGCGCGAGCAGATAGGGGGAGTTCGCGTAGCTGCCGTCGAGATGACGCTCGCCGATGTGCGCCGCGTAGTCACTCGCGTCGAATTCCTCGGAGGCCGTGCCGTCCGGTCGCATGACCCTGATCCGCCCGTCGTAGAGCGCGAACTGGCCCCCACGCATCTGCGCGAGATTGTGGATCGGTGCGTCAGAGAACCCGGGGTAGCGCTCAAGCAGCCGCCTCGTCGACGAAGCGGCGAGCTCGGCGGAGAACAGCACGTCGTCGAGCATCCCTCTAGCGATCGCCAGCAGCTCAAGGCGCTGCTCGACCGTGATGCCGCGGCTCATGCCGCCGGGAATCGCGGTGACGGGATGGCTCACCCGACCTCCCACGACCTCGACGACCCTTTGGCCCGCTCGACGCAGTGCGATCGCTCGCCGTGCGAGATCCGGCCGCGCCTCTATCACGCCCAGGAGGTCACGGGAACCCGCGCCGTCACCGGTGAGGAAGTCCGGTCCCGCCAGGAAGAAGAAGTGCAACGCGTGGTCCTGCGCGAAACCGCCCAGGTGCAGGAGTTCTCGCAACAGCGTGGCCGTGCGCGGAATCTCGACACCGTAGAGCGCGTCGACGGCTTTGACGGCTGCGAGATGGTGCGACACCGGGCAGACCCCGCAGATGCGACTCGTGATCAGGGGCATCTCCCACACCATGCGTCCCTCGAGCATCTTCTCGAAGCCTCGAAACTCCACAACGTCGAAATGGGCGTCGGCGACGCGCCCGTCATCATCGAGGTGCAACGACACGCGGCCGTGGCCCTCGATCCGCTTCACGGCCGGAAGGGTGATCGTCTCAGGCATCTTCGCCTCCTTCGTGGTCATAGATCGTAGGGAAGACAGAGACCGGCAGCGAGTACCGGTAGCCCGTTCCGATGAGGTCCTCCATGTACATGAGAGCGCCTGCGGGAAGTACCGCGGCCAGCGCGTCGACCGTCTTGCCGCCTTGCTCGAACTCGAGGCGCGATGGGCCAGTACAGCCCCTGCACGGGACGTTGGCCGCGGTGCAGAGTGCTCCACAGCCCTCGCGCGTCATCGGCCCCATGCACAGGATGCCCTGCTCGAGAAAGCACCGCTCGGGATCGATCACGTCGAGCTCCATGAGCGCGAAGACGTTGTCGGAGACGAACTCCTGCGAGTGCTGGAGAAGCAGCACCTTCTCGCGGTGGCACTCGTCGCAGAGGTTCCGGCGAGGCTGCTCGATGGGTCGACCCTCAACGACGGCCAGAAGCGCATCGACGATCAGGTGCGTCTCGGGCGCACACCCGGGCACGCTCGCGTCCACTTCGACCACATCGCTCACGGGCCTCACGCGAGCCTCCAGTTGCGGAAGCCGCTTGGACTTCGATCCTGCGTCGTCGCCGAACGCGGTTCTCGTCACATCGTCGAGACGCGACAGGTTCCTGAGCCCACCGATTCCGCCGAGCACGGCGCACGAGCCCACCGCGATGAGTGTCTTGGCGGCTTTGCGCGCCTCGATGAGGCGATGTCGATCCTCGTCGTTGGCGACCGCGCCCTCGACAACGATCACGTCCACGTTAGCCAGCAGTGAGTCTCCTCCGGAAAACGGCGAGAACACCAGGTCGACCTTCGCGAGCAGGTCGAGCAGTCCTTCGTGCGAGTCCAGCAATGAGACATGGCAGCCTTCGCAGCCGGTCAGGGCGATGGTCGCGAGCGTCGGCTTCGTCATTGCGGGCCTCCTTTGCCGTTAGTGAGAGTGCCGACTTTCTCGAATACTTCTCCCACGGCTTCGATGAAGCGCTCACCCTCGAACGGTGAGATATCGACGATACGCAAGCGGGCGTCATCGAGCCCCCGCGAGCGAAGGACCACTCTGAGCAGATTCATCCGGCGGTCCATGTCGAGATTGCCGATCACATTGTGGCAGTGACCCTCGCGACACCTGAACACACATACGGCGTCAAAGCCCTGCTTGAACGCTTCGAGCACGTACAGCGTGTCGAGTCGACCCCCACAGGGAATGCGAAGTGGCAGGAACGAGGGCGAGTACCCCTCTTTGCGCTCTGTCGTGAAGCGAGCCGCGTCGTCGGCAGCCGGATAACCACAGCCACCGCACAGGAAACCCAGGGCTTTGTCGCCCTCGCAATCCATCTTGGCCAGGGTGCGTACGGCCTCGAGCAGGTAATCATGCGGCGAGTTGAGGATGTCTCGCGCACCAACCGGACAGCTCACGACGCACTTGCCGCAACCCTGGCATCGTCGGATGTCGACGTGACTCAGGCCATCGGCGTCAAGCGAGCACGCTCCGAACGCGCAGGTGCGCACACACGCGGCGCAACCGCCGCACAGCGTCTCGTCCACGGCGGAGACGTCGCGATAGTGCGTGACCGTGGGCTGTGAGAGCCGAAGCACGAGCGCCATGGCGGCCGCGTCAGCTGCGGCGACTTTCTCGGCCTCGGTGGAGTGCTCCCTGCGCAGTGGCACCACCATGATGCCCGGATCCACGGTTTCGGCCGGATGGCTCGCGGGGCTGATCGAGCGAGCGAAGCCGTCAGCATCGATGTCGATCTTGAAGTGATGCCGGAGCTCTTCGATCCACTCTGCATCGTCGGGCCTGGCGAGCAGGATTCCACCTACTCGGTGAGTGACGCGTCCTTGCGGTGACTCGAGGGTGACATGGAAGTCACCGAGCCATCCGTCACCGTCAACGAGTCTCGCCTCGTCGATCACCGTGGCCTCGGCGTGGCCCAAGACGAAACCGCTTGTCGCGCGCATCTGGTTCGATCTTCCCGCACGGGCGCCACCGTCTTGCCTGTCCACGAGAACCACTGAGTATCCCAGTCGAAGCAGCCTTTGAGAGGCGACCACGGCTTCTGCGGTCACACCGAGAATCAGCACCGAGCGCCTCGGCTCGATGATGTCGCCCTCGATATTCGGGGCCATACGGGCTCGTAGCACGGCGACGTCGACCATCGCACGGGCCTTGGCCGTCGCGCCCGCGCGGTCATCGGGATGGGCGAGCGCGGCCTGCTCGAGTATGTTCGCGGCGACGATGCGGTTCGGATTGACCCCCGCCTGAACCAGACGGTCGCGTACGTAGTGCGCAGAAAGGCTCTTCGCATAGTGCTCCGGCGAATTGCCCGCCAGCACGACACTGTCAAGGCCAGCATCTACGACGTCCTTGGCCATCTGCCCGACAACCTGCGGGTCGAACAGGTCGTCAACGATTCTGACGACGTCGGCGTTGTCGCGCGCTCCCGCGAGAACCTCATCTACGTCCAGACAGCCGTCCAGCCGTCCGGAGCAGCGCGACAGGTAGATACCTAACGGCATATTCCTCACCCCTTGCAGGACTCATTGTTGACTGTGCGAACAACTTGATGACGGTCGTGAGGCAACGAAAGCACGCTTCGACAGGACATCGGCGCACATTACTCGCAAGTTGAGGTCCATCTGACCGATTCGCGTCGTGCAATCGACGAGCGGCGTATGTAGCAGAGTGAGCGGAGGCTCTCTTAACGAGCCTTCTGAAGAACGCGCGTCACTACCTCGTGACAAGGGCCTCGATAGCCTCGGCCACCTTGGTGATCGGCAACACCTGTTCTGCGGCACCGATCTCTATCGCTGCCTTGGGCATCCCGAAGACTGTGGACGTCTCCTCGTCTTGGGCGATGGTCGCGGCGCCGGCGTTACGCATCAGCTTGAGCCCTTCGGCGCCGTCGGCCCCCATGCCGGTCAGGAGCACCCCGATCGCACGGTGACCGTGACTCCTGGCAATCGAATCGAACAATGTGTCGGCGCTTGGGATATAGAGCTGCCCATGTCCTGGCGGCACGAACCTGACGAAGTTACCCTCAAGCACCATGTTCGAACCGGTGGCAGCGAAGTACGCCGCCCCGGGCTCGACGCGCTGCCCATCCTCGGCGGCCACGACTCGTATCCGACACCCGGAATCGAGCCAGCTCACAAGCCCCGGCACGAAGCCGTCCGCGATGTGCTGGGCGATGACGATGGGCACCTTCAGATCGTCCGGCAGACGACCCAGAACCTCAAGAAGTGCCGACGGCCCCCCCGTTGAGGAACCGATCGCCACGATCGAGCGCCCAGCACCATCGCCTCGAACCGCAACTGGGGGGGTCTCCACCCCACGACGACCGCGGATGTGGGTGATGACGCGGACGTTCGCGAGGATCTTGACCTTGCGGATGACCTCTCGACCGATACGATCGAGATCCGCCCAGTCTTTGGGCTCCGGCTTCTTGATGACTTCGAGGGCGCCCAGGTTCAGGGCATCGAACGCTCGGCCCATCCCCTCGGCGTACACTGACGAGGAGACCACGAGAATCGGCGTCGGACTGAAAGCCATGATCCGCTCGGTCGCACGCAGACCGTCGACGTTGGGCATGTGGATGTCCATCGTGACGAGGTCGGGGCGCAGGCGCTCCACCATCTCGATGGCTTCAGCGCCGTCCTTGGCCTGCCCCACCACCTCGATGCCGTCGTCACTTGAAAGGATCTGCGTCAGCATCTCTCGCGCGACCAACGAGTCGTCCGCGATAACGACGCGGAGTCTTCTCTTTTCCTGCACGTGTGTCCCCCGCTATCGAATCAGGCGTTCAACAGTGTCAAGCAACGTGTCTTGGTTGAACACCGACTTGGTGATGTAGGCATCGGCGCCCGCCTCGATACCCTCGGCCTTCTCTTCATCGCGCTCAAGCGAGGTCACGATGATGACCGGGATATGCTGCAGGGTCGCATCGGCCTTGATGATCTTCGTGAGCTGGAACCCGGTCATGTTCGGCATCTGCACATCGGTCACCACCGCGTCGACCTCAAGGCCCTCACGGAGCATGGTGAGCCCCTGTGCGCCATCAACGGCGGTCTCCACGTCGTAGCCCGCCGCCTCGAAAATGGAGCGCTCGAGTTCGCGCGTCGTGAAGGAATCCTCGCAGATGAGTACCTTGCGAGGACCCTGACGCTCTTCGGTCACCACAGGTCCCACCCGATGACCCGAGCGGGTACGCGCGTTTGACATGAGGTCCGGGACGTTGAGGATCGGCACGACTTCACCGGCGCCCAGAATGGTGACACCGGCAACGTTGTCGACCTTCTTGAGATGACTGCCCAGCGGCTTGATGACGATCTGCTGCTCGCCCACGAACGCGTCGACCATGAAACCCATCCGATGGCCCGAGTAACTGATGGTCACGATGGGCTGTTTCGAGCCCTCCGACCCGCGATGCGGAAGGCCGAGGACCTCCGAGAGTTTCACAATCGGAATGGTACGCCGCTGCCTGCGAATGACCTCTCGCCCTTCGACTTTGAGGATGCTGTCATGGTCGATACGCAAAGTCTCATCGATCGAGCCGGTTGGTAGTGCGAACACCTGACCGCCCACGCGAATCATGAGTGCGCGGATTATCGCGAGCGTGAGCGGGATGGTCAGCTTGAATCGCGTGCCCTTCCCTATCTCGGACTCGACGTCGAGCGAACCTTTGAGTTTCTCGACGACGAATTCGCGGACCACGTCCATCCCCACGCCGCGGCCGGAGATCTCGGTGATGATCGCGGCTGTCGAGAAACCCGCTTCGAAGATGAGGTAGCGCGCCTCTCGGTCAGACATGGCCGAGGCCTCTGATTCGGTGATGTAGCCCTTACGCACGGCCGAAGCTCGAACCTTGTCGGGATCTATTCCGGCACCGTCGTCACTGATCTCGATGACGATGCGGTCACCCTCTTGGCGCGTGGACAGACGCACGGTGCCATGTGGCGGTTTGCCCAGTTGCGCACGAGTTTCAACGTCCTCGACCCCGTGATCGACCGCGTTGCGCATGATGTGCACGAGCGGGTCGTTGATCTCTTCCAGCACCTTCTTGTCGAGCTCTGTCTCGCCCCCCTCGATGATGAGGTCGATCTCTTTCTTGAACTGCTTCGCCAGATCTCGCATCGCGCGAGGAAACGTCTGGAATATCGTGTTGGCCGGAAGCATCCGCAGACGCATGCCCTGCTCTTGCAGGTCATTGACGACGAGAGACGTGCGGCTGACGTCTTCAGAGTAGGACTTGACGAAGCCCGTGAGCGAGCGTCGTGTTTCGGCGAGACGCGCGTCGAGGATGTTCACGTCCTCGTCGAGTCCCTCGAGGCCACTTTGATCCCCAAGCGTATTGAGCACAGAGCGTATCCGCGCCCAGGCCTGCCACGCGTCGGAGGCCTCTGTCAGAATCGACCGCATCTCGTTGGCGCGCTGCTCAGCCTTGATCTGGCCGATAACGACCTCGCTGATCAGGTTGAGCAGACTGTCGACCTGATTCGTCCGGATACGTATCGTGGCCTGGGTCTTTGAGGTGAGCTCATCCGGCGTCGACTTCTTGCCCCGCCCGGACTCGCATGCGGACGAAGGTGTGGCATCGACAGACAGCTCATCGGCGGAGTCTCCCGTATCGCGCTCGACCGATGCCGACCCTGTGTCCTTCTTGCGGGCGCGCTTCTTGGGTGCGGGCTCCTGTGGCGACGATTCGGATTCGCGAGCCTTCTCGGCGGTCTCTTTTTGAGCCTGGGCCGTCTCCTTCGCCGCCCCTGCGCCACCTTCTGCCAAAGCGGAAAGCCTGGCCTTCAGAGCGACCAGGTCCAAGAAACCGTCGACGTTCTCCCCTCTGTGATCAGCGAGATAGACGATCGCGTCGAGCGCGTCGAAGAAGTAGTCGCTCATCTGAGGGACGTAGGCCATCTCGCCGTCGCGAACCTTCACCATGATGTCTTCGAGCCAGTGAGCAACGTCGGAGATCTCGATCAGGCCCACCATCCTCGAGGATCCCTTGATGGTGTGGGCGTCTCGCATCATCTTGTCGATGATCTCGCGATCGCCCGGGTCCGCCTCGAGCATGATGACGCCCTCGTTCAGGCGCTGAAGAAGATCCTGGGCCTCTTCCTGGAACTTCACTATGAACACACTTCGGTCGAACTCGACCATCACGGGCCTTCCTGTCAGTCCGTTGGCATGGCTGGTGACCTCACGCGCCGTCCACGATCTGGAACGCCGAGCCAACCTGACTCGACTCACGTGCCATGCTCGAGAGCTGCTCGGCCGAGTCGGCTACCTGTCGTGAACCAGCCGCGGTCTGCTGGGCAACGGCGGCGACCTCACGCATCGCCTTGACGACCTGGTCCGTGGCCGACTTCTGCTGCTGAGTGGCCGCCGATATCTCCTTGGCGGCTATCGTCGTCTGCTCGACCATCTCGAGGATCTGGTCGAGCGACTCGCCCGTCACATGCGCGAGGTCGACCCCCCCTTGGACCTGCTTGAGTTCTTGCTCCGTGGACATGACGAGCTCGTTGGCCGCAGCCTGGATCTCGGTCATGATCGATGAGATCTCACCGGTGGACTCGACGACCGACTCGGCCAACTTGCGTATCTCGATCGCGACGACCGAGAAGCCCTTGCCCGCCTCGCCTGCTCGCGCGGCCTCGATCGCGGCGTTGAGCGCGAGGATCTTCGTCTGATCCGCGATCGAGTTGATGATCGCAAGGACCTGGCCGATCTGCTGACTGCGCTCGCCCAGCGCGAGGATCTTGGTCGCGCTCTGTTGCGTGCGGGTCTTGATGCTCTCCATCGCCGTGAGCGTGTTCATAACGGCCTGCTGTCCGGACTCGGCGTTGCTGAGCGACGCCTCCGCCATGTTCACGACCTGGTCTGCGTTCTCGGCGATCTGGCGATAGGTACTCGCGAGCTCTTCCATCGTCGCGGTCGTCTCGCTGATCGATGCGGCCTGCTCAGCCGAGCCGGAGGCCTGCTGCTCGGTGGCGGACAAGATGTCGTTTGAGGACTGCTGAAGACGACGCGACGACTCCTGGGTCTGGCGAATCAGGTAGACGATGAGGTCGAGCAGCTGGTTGTAGCTCGTGGCGAGAACGCCGATCTCGTCTTGCGAGACGACTTGGACCTTGTGACCGATCTCACCTTGGCACGCGGCGCGCACCGAATCGAAGATCTCGGTCAGCGGGGCCATGAACTTGCGACCGAGCGCGTACAGGATGAAGACCCACGCGCCCAACATGAGCAGCCCAGCACTGATGATGATGGCGATGTCGATGGCCAGGTTCTCGACTCCCGCCACGGCATCGGCGAACACGACCCAGAAGATGGAATAGAGCACCATCTGGTAGACGATTTGGATCAACACCGTCGCGAAAATCAGTTTGAAGAGAAAGTTACCGTTGATCCACTTCCAGATACCCATGTGTCCTCCAGCTCGTGTTCGAACCGCTATCGAGCGCCGGTGGTGACCGGCTGCAGAATACGCGCAATGTTGAGAAGCCCGACCATACTACCCTCGATGAATACGGATCCGGCGACGTATTCCGCTTGAGCGCGATCGATGATGCTCACCGGAGGCTCGATACTGTCACTGGCCACCTCAGCGATATCACCGATCTCGTCAACGACAAGCGCGGTGGCGACCACTGAATCCGTGACCACGATCGCCGGAGGAGGCACCGCGCCGACGGTCTCGACGTTGCCCAGTCGCATCAGGCGAGCGGGGTCGGTGATCGACAGGATCTCGCCACGCACATTGGTGACCCCGAGAATGAAGTCAGGTACCCCAGGAACAGTCGTGATCTCGTACTCCTGGAAGATCTCGCGCACGTCACTCACGCGCACCGTGTACCACTCCACGCCGATGCGAAACAGCAGCAGGGCGATGCGATGTGAGGACTCTTCGTCGAGTGTCTCGCGAGCGAGCGAGTCAGCCCGGCGGGCGAGAACCTCCTGTGCCGTTTCAGCCAGTGAGCGGCCCCGCCCGATGTCGATGTCGAGAACAGCCACGGTCACCGCCCTCCGTTGAGTATCGATCCCAGCAGGATCTCGACGTCGATGAGATAGACCAGCCCGTCGTCGAGGCGCGCCACGGCGATCATCTTCGACGCGAGAGAGTGCATGGCCGGCGGCGACTGAAGGCAATCGTGAGACAACTCGAGAACGTCTTGGACCTCGTCGACGACAAGCGCCACGAGCTGCTGGTGAACGCGGCAGATGATCATCGGCGTTTCGAGTGTGTATTCAGCGGACGAAAGACCCACCAGGTGACGCATGTCCATCGCGGGTATGACGAGTCCCCTCAGATTGACCATGCCAACGACACCAGAACCACCCGGTACCTCGGAGAACGCCACGATCTGCTGTATCTCCTGCACACGGTCGATGGGCAACGCGTAGCGCTGCCCATCCAGATAGAACACGACGATCCGGTCGATGACCGGGATAGCGTCGCTATCAGCGACCACCTGGTCGTTCTCCGTCTGGTTGCTCTTGGTCATCTCATCCTCATTGGGCGAATCTCAAGACGCGATCGAGTTCTGACGGGCTCACGCGGCCTTCGCGCACCATCGCGAGACCCGATGCGATCATGGGCCTCATGCCGGCTGCACGGGCGGCTGCCTCGATTTCGGCTCCCGAACCCCCACACGAGATGACCGCCCTGACCGGCTCGGTGAACGGTAGCACCTCGTAGACCACCGCGGAGCCGACGAAGCCCGTTTTCCCGCAGTTCGTGCACCCAGTGCCGCGACGCGTCGTCATGCCGCTCTCGGCCCCTGGAATGGTATCGGCAAGGGGCGCCCGTTCCTCAATCGAACAGTTCGGGCAGTTCGTTCTGACCACACGTTGTCCGACACCCAGGGTCAGCGCGCTTGCCAGCGAGACGGGCTCGGCACCCAGGTCGAGCAGCCTGCGCACAGCGGACACGATGTCGCCCCCCGCGAACGTGGCGATCACGAGCTTGCCCATCCCTGCGGCCTCGATCGCGAGATGCGCATCCTCCACTGACTGAAGCGAGTCGATGGCCATCACATCCGTGTCTTGGCGCATGCCGGCGGCGAAGTAGTTCGCGGCGCCGACCGACTGCCCGGGAGTGACGAAGACCTGTGCGACGGCAGGTATCTCGAAGTCGATCGAGCGCTCCACCGAGTACACGGTCTTGCCGACCTGAGCCGCGTGCTGGAGAAGCGCGTAGTACGTGGTCGATCGTCCGCCTCCCATGGGTCCTGCCACCAGCATCAACCCACGTCCACGCTCAACCATCGCACAGAGCGCGCGACACTCGGCGTCCGACATGCCGATGTCGCAGAGCGCTTGCGGTTGTGGCCTGCGTGCGCTTATCGAGACCACGAGACGCTGTCCGGCTACCGTGGGCACCGACGAGAGCGTCAGTACCACGGCCTTACCCGCGATTTCAGCGTGTACGCGCCCAAGCGCCGGCTGACTGGAACCAACGCCTCCCAGACGCGTGTAGGCCTTGAATCCGTCGATCAGCGGCAGTTGCATCGACAGCGGGGCGCTCGCCACCTTCTCGAGTCGTCCCTTGATTCGAAAGACGAGGAAGAAGTCGGACTTGTAGGGCAGCAAGTGGATGCGACTCGCACCACGCTGGACCGCCTGTTCGAGAATATCTGACACGAGCACCGCGAGCTTGCGTTCGTCGGCTACGGCGAGCACGTCCAAGTCGACGGTCGGCGCACCGGCCGGCGCCACGGCCTCAACGACCTCTTCGACGGTCTGCGTGATCGAGGATGCTCCCGGTGAATCATCTTCGCCTGGAACCTCGAGTACGACCGGAGTATCGTCGCCCAACTCGAAGAAGTCGGCCGCCGATATCTCAAGCTCATCCACGACAAGAGCACCTGGGGCGGCGTCGGCAGACACACCGAAGTTCTGCATCACCGCCGCATCGACGTCAGCTCTCGCGGCGAGAACGGCATCCATGCCGAGACCGATCTCATCGCCTACCGAATCGAGGACGAAGACGTCTCCGGGGGTCCCGATCGCGACCGTGAGCGTGCCTTCGATCTCGAACAGCGGCAAGATGCCCCGCGTACGCGCTACGTGCCCGGGAACAAGGGCGAGCGCCTCTTCGTCAGGGGCGTAACTCTCAAGGTCGACTCTGGGAAATCCCAACTCTTCCTCGAGCACGATCGATAGTTGCTCCTGCCCGATGAGCTCGCGTTCGAGCAGCGCTCGGCCCGCCATGGCATCGTCGAAGCTCCCGGAACGCGCCGTCGCGACTTGGTCGGCCGTCACGCTTCCTGCGGCCACGAGCGCGTCAAGGACTCGAGTGGCGATGCTAGAGGATTCTGCCATCTGGCTTCCCCCCGCGGCCGTCAGCTCTGGACCTTTTGAAGCTCTTCGGCGACAGCCGCAAGCAGCCTCTCAGGCTCAATGGGCTTGGTCAGGTACTGATTGGCCCCCGTGCGAATCCCGGTGGCCATCGCCTGCTCCTCCGTCTTGGCCGTGAGCATGATGATCGGAATCCCCTTGTACTTCTGGTCGAACTTCAGCAGGCGACACACTCGATAGCCGTCCAGCTTGGGAAGCATCACGTCCAAGAGGATGAGATCGGGCATCTCTGCCCGCGCCTTCTCGAGCGCCTCGGCTCCGTCTGCGGCGGTGATGACCTCGTGTCCGCCCGCGATGAGAATCGCCTTGATCATCTCGAGAATGGTCGGGCTGTCATCGACAGCAAGAATCCGCGCTGTGGGCATTCGGGTGACTCCCCTCGTTCGGACAGCTCATTCGGACTGACGCCCCACCGCTCGGGCGTGGCCTCGCAACTCAGGTGCCTTTCGCACACTCTAGCAGAGTACGCTCACACGTCTGCGCCAACATGTCGGTTCGAAAGCCCCCGAGAAACGCAGTCCACGACCCTTCGGGCTTGGTGTGCAAAGCGCGCAACGTGTTCTCGTACGAACGGCAGGCATCGGCGAGTTTGCCTTGCTGACGCAACAGATTCGCGATCGCGAAGTGGGCGAGCACGAAGTCGGAATCGATGTAGATCGTCTTTCGGAAATCCGTGAGCGCAGAATCGACGTCTCCGCGCTGCTGGTGAATGATCCCCATGATGTATCTCGCTGCCGCTGTGAGCGGAAACGTGCGCAATACCTCTTCCGCCTGACCCATCGCCTCATCGAGTTTACCAAGGTCAGCATAGGCGAACGCTGCAAGGAGGTGGGCATCGACGTTCTTTGGTTCGAGCTTCAAAGCGTCGTCTGCGAGAACCAGCGCTTGGGCAGCGCACGCCTGCTCAAGCAGCAGGTGGGCCTCGGCGAGAAGAGCTCCCACGCGATCAGGTTCGACGGGGGGCTCAGCGCTGCGCGAGAGCGTCCCCACTCGTCGCCCGGTTCTCACGGACTCACTTCGCGGTCTCGAAGGGTCTGTGCGGCGCTGGCGTCTGGCCACGATCTCTTCGAACGACAGAGCCCGCTTCGCGGGGGGCTTGCGATACAGGAATACCCCGTCGATCTCGACCGGCTCGAAACGCTCGGAGATCGAAGTCAGGGTCTCGGAGTGTCCTATGAACAGGTAGCCACCCGGATTCAGTGCGTCGAAGAAGTGGTCGACGACGCGTCTTGTCGAGTCCACGCGGAAGTAGATCGTGACATTGCGACAGAAGATCACGTCCCAATTGCTCATCAGCGCGAGCGGATAGGGCTCCTTGATCAGATTGTGGTAGTGAAACGAGCAGGCGTCCCGGACACGCTTGACCGGGCGATGACCCCCGTCGACCGGGTCGAACCATCTCGTACGGAGCATGGGCTCCAGATTGCTGAAGGCTCTGTCCGGGTAGACGCCCTTGCGCGCCCGCTCAAGCGCCTGCGTCGAGACATCAGTGCCAACCACTTCGATGCCGTGCCCCATCGCTTCAAGCGCCGAGTCCAGCAGTGTCATCGCGATCGTGTAGGGCTCCTCGCCGGTCGAACAGCCGGCCGACCAGACCCTGAACTGTCGAGACGCACCCCGGGGGATGGTGTCGACGATCTCAGGGATGATCCGGTCTCTCAGCGCGTTGAACTGCGCGGGAAACCGAAAGAAGCTCGTCTCGTTGATGGTGACGAGATTCATCAGTTCCTTGAACTCGGCCTCGTCGCTCGCGAGCAACCGGAAGTAATCCTGGTAGTCCGTGAAGTCGAAACGTGTGGCCCTTGTCACGAGCGAGATGCGCAACGAGTCGATGCGCGATTCTTCCAGGAAGATGCCTGAATGCTTGTGGATCCAGTCGCGGAACAGCCCGAACTCCTCTGGAGTGAGGTCTTTCCTGAGCGATTCTTCGCGCGGAGGCTGCATCATTCCGACAATGGCTCCCCGGCCGGGCCAACCTTCTCGATCAAGCCAGAAGCGTACATCCCGTAGAGGATGCGAGCGGTGTCGAAGTCGCTGTAGCCCGTCAGCTCGACGAGGTCTGAAACACTCCTGCTGCCGTGCAGATGACAGAGCAGCATCCACTCGCGCGGCTTGAGGTGGATATCGATCGACTTGGACCCGGGAGTAGCCGCCATACAGAACCGCGTGTCGACCGAGGGGATCTTCTCTTTGATCTTGTTCCACGTCTCCAAGCGCTTGTTCGCGTCCCCGAGAACCGCCTCGATAGACACCGCGATCCCCAGGTCGGCGTCGGCTACGACCTTGTCGGCATCGAACCTGAGCTGACCGCTGTCCCATCGCAGAAGATCGAACAGGGCATCAGCGACCTGCTCGCGAATGAAAGCGTCGAGGATCGAGGCCTCGAGGTACCCCTCATCGACGAGAATCTGACCCAGCCCGCGAGTGGCCTTGTCCTTCTTCTGAATCTTCATGAGGCCTTGAGCCTGACGCAGCTGCTTCTCGGAGATCACGCCGAGCCGTGTGAGCCTCTTGCCGACCAGCTCTCGCACCTCACCGGCGCTCGCGCTGTAGACCATACCGTCGCGAAAACAGACGAAACCGCTCACGTCATCGCGCGAGATGTTGAGAACGCCCGTCTTCGAGCCGGTCTGCAACAGCCGAAACATATCGGCTAGCGAGAAGTCCTTGAGATTACCCTCGAGCGCCACGAAAGACCTCCGGGTCGGGAGTGGGACGGACGGGCTCTAACATGCGACCACCCCACTCGTCGCACTCGCACCGCATACCGCTCCGCAATCCTAGCACGCGGCACTCACGCGTCGGAAGAACGACCTGATGAGAATCACGTCCTGCTCAGTGAGAATTCCACCGTCGTCCGTGAGCATGAGCGCCCCTGTCCTCGCGAGCTTCACGGCGTCGTCGGCGTCGGACGTATCGCCACGCGAGACGTCCCGAACACCGATTCCGCCAAGAACAACGAGTCCCGCCTTGTCGGCCGCCTCGACCACGTCGCCGATGAGACATCCGCCCGGCAAGGCGACATGGACGCCGCGAACACCGGCATCGCCCAGGTACGTCAGAAACGGTGAGAGGTCCCCATCGGAGTGAAACACGGTCGGGACTCCGTGCCGAGTGCTGAGTTGCGCGATGGGAGTGAGCACGAACCGCGACAAGGAGCGCACCACGTCTGCACTGAACATGCGACCCCCGTCGCCTGCCACGTCGTCGGCGACCACGATCGCGTCTGCTCCAGCGGCGAGACCACGCTGCACATCCGAGAGGATCTCCGGAAGCCACGAGGAGAGCTGGTCGCTCGCCCCGACCGGATCACGCGCGCACCGCATGAGCACGTCCGGCCAGCCTGAACTCCTCGCCCACCGGCCGATGGGCCCCGCGACCGTCCACGCAGCAGCCACGTCTCCCCGGCGTAGCGCGCCGACCGTCTCGGCCGCCCATTCCTCCTGAGGCACGAACGCGAGGTCCGCTCCGAGCCAGGTCGCCAGAGCTGGCAGCACGTCGCAGGGACTGACGGATGCATCCGAGCCCACGACCGCAGCGGCGATGAAGGTCTCGACCCACGTGATACCGCACACTGGTGCGACAGAGTGCCCCGCAAGGTACTCGCGCGCCGCATCACCGCTCACCCGGACCCCCGCTACTCGTGCGAGCTGAACTCGGCGACGAGCCCGGCCAGATCCGCCGTCGGTTCGTGCAACTGGTTCCCTTGACCCAAGGTGAAGCCGGCATGTCTCACCTCTCCCAACATCTGTTCATTCTCGAGGAATGTCGCCACGGCCTGCTTGCCGTGCAGCTCGATCATCTCCCGCAGCGCGACGACGAACGCCCTGGTACCGCCCTCGTCTGACAGTGCATTCACGACTGTGCGAGACAGTTTGACCTGCTCGATCCGCTCCTCTCGCAAAAGCGCGAAGACACCGGCTCCACTGCCGAAATCGTCCAGAACGAACCGGCATCCCAAGTCGACGAGGCGGCGCATCCACGCACGCGCACGCACAAGACCGGAGAGCAGGGCGGACTCACTCACCTCAAAGATCAGTCGACCACCCAGCGGTCCCGCCGCCACGATGGCGCGCTCAACGTGCTCCAACAACTCATGATCGCCAAGATCACTCGCTGAAAGGTTGACAGACACCGCGCAGTCCGACACGGAAGCGAGGTTCCACAAGGCCATCTCCACGATGCGACGTGTGAGGCCCGGCATCCGACCCATGTTCTCGACCAGCGGCAGGAACTCCGCTGGACCGTACACGGTGCCGTCGGCCGAGTGCATACGCACCAGCGATTCGTAGTAGCTGACCGAGCCGTCGCTCAACCGGACCACCGGCTGAAACACGAGCGAGAAGCCGTCGGTGCTGAAGGCCTCGCGTATGGCCGCCTCGAGCCGCGCGGGAGTACCGCCATCGATGAGCGATGTGTCCCATGCGATCATTCGGTCTCGACCGGTCGTCTTCGCGGCGTACAGAGCCAGATCCGCGCGGTTCATCACTGTCGTCGCATCCGCGCCGGCCTCTATCACCACCAGCCCGCCCGACAAACCCAGAGCTTGCTCGACAACTCCGGGAATGATCCCACCACTCGACACCGCCTCGCGCATGCGATCAGCGATGACTGACGCCTCCTCGATGCTGGCACCCTCAAGAATCACCGCGAACTCATCACCGCCGATGCGGGCGGGAACGTCTGAGGCGCGCACATGTCGCCGAATGTGCATTCCCACGTTGATGAGTGCCTGATCCCCAGCGAGGTGCCCGAAGACGTCGTTGTACGCCTTCAGGTGATCGACGTCTAGCATGAGCAACACCGAAGGTGTTCCGCGAGAGGCCCTGTTGACGGCGCGATTCAGCGCCTCGATAAAGGTCCGGCGGTTCGGTAGCCCCGTCAACGAGTCGTGTCCCGCGATGAACGCGAGCCGCTCCTCGTTCCTCCGACGCTCGGTCACGTCCCACGCGAGGACCAGCATGCCGCGCTCGTTCCCCTCGCTCGCCCGATGGACCCCGCCCACCAGCGCGAACTGAAGCACCTCTCCATCGGCGCCGCGGACGTCGACCTCGATCTCGATCCTCGAGCCCGACGACATCGCGGCGATCAGCGAGCGCTTGGCGCGGATCCTTGAGCCGGGCAACATCGGCTCGAGCCAGCCCCACTCGCCTGCGTCCGATTCGCCGAACAGCGCCACCCACGAGGCGTTCGCCCGCACAACGACACCGGCAGCATCGGCGTACAGGGCAGGAGCATCGACGGAATCAAGAAGCCGCAGTCCAGCATCGAGCGCTTCAGGAGAACGCTCGTTCTCGGTGACCATGGCAACCCCTCCAGCCGACCTTCGCCGTGCGCGAAGGCTCCTTCCCGCTAACGACTCACCATATGTGATATTCCCCGTCTCAAGCACGAAGGACCCGGCGAGCTTTCGCTCGGCGGGCCCTCATCGGTCGCGCACGAAACTCGACCGTGATCATCTGGTGGAGGTGATGGGAGTCGAACCCATGTCCACAACAGCCCTCCGGGAGGCATCTCCAGGCTCAGTCACCGCTTGGTTCTCGGCTCGGGCGACACGCGGTGACCCACGTGCCCTCGCCCAGTCGGTTCAGTCTTTCGCGAACGTCATACCGACTACGTACGTTGCGGCAGTCTCCTTAATGGCGCCGTCGCGGTATCGGAGACGTATACCGGTTGGCGTCGCTGCTCTATTTAGGCAGCGAGGGCGAAGTCATTGTCGACGCTTAGCGTCTTGTACCCCTGTTTAACGAGGCGAGGAGACCTCGACCTGCTTCCTCCGTCAGAACTATCATGTCGAAACCAGTCACCCCCGCATGAAGGGTGGCACTCCAACGTTGTCAATGTGCCTGCACCAGACCGTGCACCTGTAAGTATACTCCCCGCGAGTGACAGAGTCAGAGGCCTTTTTGCCGGTCCCTGAGTGCTCGCTCGACGTCTCGCTGCTGGTCTCTTTGGGCGATCGAATCCCGCTTGTCGTAGAGCTTCTTCCCGCGAGCGAGGCCAAGCTCGACCTTCGCCTTGTTGTTCGGTGCGAAGTAGAGCCTGAGCGGGACCAACGTGAAGCCGCGCTCCTTGGTCTTGCCGATGAGATAGCGTATCTCCTTCTTGTGGAGCAGGAGCTTGCGCGCCCGGTCGGGATCGACGTTGGCGCGGTTTCCGTGGCTGTAGGGCGAGATGTGCATCCCGTGCAGCCAGACCTCTCCCTTGCGAACAGTCGCGAACGAGTCGCGCAGAGTCACCCGGTTCTCGCGAAGGGATTTCACTTCCGTTCCGGTCAAAACGAGGCCGCACTCGAACTCCTCGTCCACGAAGAAATCGTGACGGGCCTTTTTGTTGGAGGCTATGAGTCGATCATCTCTGGGCACTGGATCAACCTTCGTTTCGAGCCGGAGTGACATCTTAGCCGAGCGCGCACGCCTTGCGATGATACGATGGGTCGAGTATCGCCTCGCGCAGGGGGAGCGCCGTGACAGGATCGATCGCCATTGCCCGTGCTCTCCTGCGCGGCCCCGGTCTTGCCTTCGTTGCTGTGGGGATACTGCTCATGGTGGTGTCTGCCGCCGTTCATGCGAACCCCTACCACGCCATCGCAGCGCTCCTGTTCGCGCTGTCTGTTGCTGGGCTGCGTCTTCTCGCCGCAGCTGACGAACTCTCTTCGGGCTCGCCGTGGAAGCATGTCATCCACTTCACTGACAGAGTCTCTCTGCTGGTGTTGGGCATCGCGACCTTCGGGCCGATCGTGATCATCGCCGTGGGAGGCGAACCGATGTGGGATGTGATGGCGCTCGGGGGAGTCCTGCTCGTCTGGTGGACCGTGTTGGACCACCTCGTTGCCGATCATCGGCGAATACTGAAGACATTGGGGCGTTCGCGGTCGTATGGCTACCTCTCGCTTTGCTCCCGATACCGGACTACCTCGTCGCTGAAATCATCCTCGGGTTGTCGCTACTCGCGATCGTGGGGAGCTCCGAGGCCTTGCGGCGTGCCCTGCGAGGCTTGCCACGGCAGTATCGGCGCATCGAGCGCTCACCCTGAGCGACGTTCATCCCTGACCGCGCTCACAGCGCCTCGTGACGCAGTGGTCTCCGACTCAGCTCTCGCGCGAGAGACGGCGCACCTTCACCCAAAGTGCGACTCCGAGCCCCACGGCTACCCACATGAACACGTGCTTCACCATCAGCGCTGTGAACAGGTACCTGTTGCTCGGGTCGGCCATGTTCCACTCGACGTCTGAAAAGAATATCGTACGTGGGATTCCGCCGATGACGATCCAGCCAAGCGAGAACCACGCGATCTTCGTGAGGTGTGGATAGAGTTTCGCTAGCCACTGGCGCGCACCCTCACCCTCCCGTTTGGCCGCTCGGAACAGCACGAACATGACGAGCGCGCTGGCAAGGAGCATCGCCGTGGCCACGTCGTGAAAGTAGTTGTTCATGACGATGAGGACCTTCGCCATCGGCGAGATGTCCATCAGGCCATCCCTTCAGCAGGCTGCGCGTAGGCGTCGGTATGTTGGCGGTCGTATTCGCGAGCGAACTCGGTGAAAGCCCGTCCCTGAGGATACTGCACCATCCACGATGTGATGTGGGCCATGGGGAATCCGGCGCGACCGATGCGAGGAATCCGGCGAAGGATCCGAGGAAGGGTGAAGAGCTCTGCCCGCAAACGCACCACCGCCTCCTCTCGCGCCTCAGGTGTCATCTCGGGGTCGTCGTGATAGTACGTCGCGTGGTTCCCGTCGTAGAGATCCCAGTCCATGCCCGGGATGAGGTGGGGCCGGTACTGCTCATAGAGTTTGGTCCCGGGAAACGGGGTCGTCATGACCGGGTGGGCCGAGATCTCCAGGTCATCGCAGAGTTCGAGGATGCGACGGAAGTCCTCGATGTGATCGGCGCGGCTGCCCACCATCGTGAACAGCATCACCTCGATTCCGGCCGCCCGAATCCGCTTGATGGCGTCCATGCGCGAATGCCCCTGCTTGCGAGTGGCCCGAAGCTCTTCGAGGACCTCGGTACTCGTGGACTCGAACCCGACCATCGCGGCGGTCATACCCGCTTCTCGCGCGGATTCGAGCAGCTCATCGGCACGCGAGTGCTGCAACGTGACGAGGTCTCCTGAGCCGAACCACCATTTGCGCTTCACCGTTCTCGCCATCTCGCGATACAGCTCGATGGAGCGATCGACGTTGACGCCCCACACGTTGTCATCGATGTTCCAGAACATGTGCTTCGTGCTCGCCGCCACCTCTGCCACGACCTCGTCGATCGGGCGCATGCGCACGACGTGTCCGAAGTTCTCGTGCACCGAGCAAAACGAGCAGGAGTGCGGGCACCCCCGACTGGTGAAGAACGAGCCGAATGCGTAGTAATCCGGCAAGAGATCGGTTCGGGGGCGCGGGAGGTTCTCAAGGGGGGCGAATGGCCCGTCGTAGCGCGCCTTGGGGGTGCAAGCGGTGAAGTCGTCGAGGATGTCGCCCCAGACGGTCTCGGCCTCCCCCACGAGAACGGAGTCCGCGTGCGAAGCGGCCTCGTCCGGTAGCGCGTGAACGTGGATGCCCCCGAGGAGCACCCGGTGACCACGAGCCCGAAGCGCGTCAGCCGTCCGATACGCCCACGGCGCCTGCGGTGTCAGGACCGTCATACCTACGAGGTCGGCGTCGCAACGCTCCACGTCGAAGTCACGCTTGTTCGCGTCGACCAGGGTGATCTCGTGTTCACCCGGTCTCACGTGTTCAGTGAGTCCGGCCAGGTACTCGAGCACCGGCGGGGCGATAGGCAGTCCTTTTGATTTCTGCCCACCTTCTCCAAAAGGCGGGCTGAGGAGCGTGATCTTCATCTGTCTCCGATTGTCGCGAAACGCCAGACTCCAGCTGAGCACCTCAGGGAGTGAAATCAGTTCCCGGTTCGAGGTCAAGGACGAAGCGCGTGAGCAGTTTGACCGCCTGATCCATGTCCGCAAGCGACAGGACCTCTGTTGGCGTGTGCATGTAGCGCAGGGGAATCGAGACGACTGCGGCGGCCTTTCCCCCTCGGGACAACTGAATCGCGTTCGCATCCGTCCCCGTGCCGCGAGGCTCCGCTCCTATCTGGTAGGGCACCTTCGCCTTCTCGGCGGCGCTCACAAGAGCCTCGAACAGCACGGGGTTGATGTTGGCTCCCCTCGCTATGATCGGGCCTTTCCCGCACAGGGCCTCACCGTGCTTGCGCTTGTCTATGTCCGGGTAGTCGGTCGCATGTCCGACTTCGACGGCTATCCCCACCTGAGGGTCGATTCCCCACGCGCTCGTGATGCCGCCGCGAAGACCGATCTCCTCTTGGACCGTGGCGGCCGCGATCAGGTCACCCGGAGCACCGCCGGCCTTCTTGACCTCCTCGAGGACTCGGGCAGCGATCCACGCTCCCATCTTGTCGTCGAAGGCGCGAGACACCGCCATCGAATCGCCGAACGTCTCGAAGCCGACCGCGAAGGTCATGCAGTCACCAACACGTACGCGCTTCTTCACCTTTTCAGCCGGCAGCCCCACGTCGACGAAGAGCTTCTCAAGCTTGGTGACGCTCTTGCGCTCATCCTCTTCGATGAGGTGGATGGGCTTGCGTCCCATGATGCCGAGCAAAGCGCCGTCCTTCGTGTGGACGTTGACCCGAATCCCGGGGAGCACCGCGGCGTCAACGCCGCCAATGGCGGAAAAGGCGATGAAGCCCTCAGGGGTGATGTAGTTCACCATGAGCCCGACCTCGTCGATGTGCCCTGCGAGCATGACGCTCACGCCATCGACCTGCGTGCCTTTGAGCGTCGCGTGGACCGAGCCCATGACGTTGGTCTCCAAAGCGTCCGCCACGGGCGCGAGCCTCGCGCGAAACACTGCGGCGGCGGGCTGCTCGAAACCCGACGGCGAGGGCGCCTCGACGAGGGACTTCAGGAACGCGAGGTCGTTCTTGTGCATGGATTCGCCTCCGAATCGCATAGTGGACGTGGGTAGTGTATCGCGTGCGGTGTCAGACGATCTCGAAATCGAGCCTCACGTCTGCGACACTCGCGTTCACGAGCAGCACTTTCACCGACTGTCCCAATCGGTAGGAACGCCCTGTGCGTTCGCCTTGCAGCATGAAGCGGTTCGCGTCGAGTCGATAGTGGTCGTCTCGCATGCTCTCGACGTGAACCAGCCCCTCGGCGGTGTTGTCGAGCTGAATGAACAGCCCGAACGGGACGACCCCGGAGATGAACGCGTCGAACTCCTCGCCGATGTGTGCAGCCATGAACTCGCAGAGTTTCAGTCGCACGGAATCGCCTTCGGCCCTCTCGGCCTCGCGCTCCATGAACGACGAGTGCTCCGCTAGCCAGCCAAGCTCAGGGATCATCGAGACGACCCGGCGGTCCGTGTGCAGTGTGCCAGCGAGCTGCGAGCGCAAGAGCCGGTGCACGATCAGATCGGGGTAGCGGCGGATCGGGCTCGTGAAGTGCGTGTACGCCGCGCTGGCCAACCCGAAGTGCGAGCTCAGGTAGTCGACGTAGCGCGCGCGCTCCAGCGCACGCAGGAGCAGCGAGTTGATCAGGCGTTTCTCGGGCCGATCGTGTGCGAACCTGATGATGCGCTGAAACGTCTGCGGGCTCGCGCCGTGCACATCTTTGATCGGGTAGTCGAACTCCTTGAGAACCGCGCCCAGGCGCGAGAGCGCGTCTGCGTCCGGGTCCTCATGAATGCGGTAGACCATGGGCGCTTTCGCCTCGCGCATGTGGGAGGCGACGACCTCGTTTGCAAGGATCATCGCTTCCTCGATCATGCTGGTCGCCTGGGTGCGCGCGCGCACGAGCACCTCAACAGGCGCGCCCGTCTCGTCGAGTCGCACCTTGGCTTCGACCGTCTCGAAATCGAGCCCCCCGCGGGCGACACGGTGTTCGCTGATTCGGGCGCCGAGACGAGCGAAATCCTTCAACGCCGCTTCGCTGCGAGCGTCCGGGAAGGGCTCGTGACCGGCGAGCATCCTGTCGACCGATTCGTAGTCGAAGCGTCGGTCGGAGCGCATGGCGCTGGGATATAACTCGTAGCCGCGAACCATCACGTCCGAATCCAGGAGGATGTCGACGGTGAACGACAGCCGATCCTCGTCAGGGTTCAGCGAGCAGATCTCGTTCGAGAGCTTCTCGGGAAGCATCGGAAGCACCCGATCGACGAGATAGACGCTCGTGGCCCGCTCGCGCGCCTCGATGTCGATCGGCGAGTCCCATGCGACGTAGTGGCTCACGTCAGCGATGTGGACGCCGAGCCTGATCAGTCCGTCGACGTGCTCGATCGAGATCGCGTCATCGAAGTCGCGAGCGTCGACGGGGTCGATCGTGAACGTGAACCGCTCGCGGATGTCTCGGCGCTCCGGCTCTCGTGCGAGCGTGCTGTCGACATCGAGACGGATCTCAGCGGCCTCCTGCACGACAGCTGCGGGAAACTCGGTGTGAAGACCGTGTTCGCGGATGATGATCTCGATCGCGATGCCGGGATCGGTGTGGTGCCCCACCACCTCGTCGATGACACCTTGGGCGGCCGTGTGGCGGGTGGGGTACGCCGTCAGGCGCGCCACAACGACGTCGCCGCTGCGCGCGTCGCCCATCGCACCGGCCGCGATGAACACGTCACCGCGGATGCGGCGGTCAGCCGGGACGACGACCCCGATTCCAGCGTGACGCTCGAAGCGCCCGACGACTCGGGTGACCGCGCGCTTCACGATGCTGACCACCGTACCGCTGCGGCCCTGGCGGCTGCGCGCGGCAACCGGCCGAAGCGAGACGGTATCGCCGTGCATGGCGCCGTTCGTGTCGCGCGCCGCGACGTAGTAGTCGCCGTGCTCGGCCGCGACGAACCCGTATCCCTGGCGCGTCAGAGTGATCTTCCCAACCACGAATCCCGACCGTTTCACCTTCGTGGTCTTCTTCGGGTCACCCATGGTTGCTCCGTTCGCCGTCCGTCGAAATGAGTCTACCGCACGGCGAGCGTGTCGCCAGGCCAATGTCTGACGGTGTTAGAATGCCGTCACGATAACCGCTCATCCTTCGGAGTTGCTGATGGACGTCTCACGACCTCTCACCCCATGCCTGATCGGACGAGGCACACTCACTGACTTTCGCGACATGCTGCGCGCGCTCGAGACGCTCGACAACCTCGAGTACCGCTACATCGTCGAAGGAGAGACGATCGACGAGGGGCGAGCCGCTCTCGTGAAGCTCATGGCCGACCCGGAGTCGTCGACGCTCGCCGTCAACGGGTGCCTGTTCCTGAACGTCGCGTCATTTCGCTACCTCGATTTCGAGCCCGCGAACGAGGATGGCTGGCGGTTCATGTTGCACGGCGATGGCACATCGCTCGAGTTGATCTCGCTTCCCGAAGCCGACGAGGAAGAGGGTCGGGAGCGCCCGCACCTGCTGTCACTCGGGGAGAGTCCCGACTTCGAGAGCCTCATCATGCTCGACGACGAAGACGAATTCTAGACGAAGAAGCGTCGTCATCGGACCTGAGCGGCCTCTTTCAGCGCGCGTTTGAGCTGCGTGTCGGTGGCCTCGTCCATCTGCTTCTCGATGTCCATCTTCACGACGATATCAGGGGTCACGCCCTTGCCGTCGATCACGCGACCCTTGGGCGTCAGGTAGTGCGCGGTCGTGAACTTGACGGCGCCGCCGAACGACAGCTGCTTGATCGTCTGGACACTCCCCTTGCCAAAGCTCGTCTCGCCTACGATAGTCGCGCGATCGTAGTCCTGGAGCGCCCCGGCGACGATCTCGCTCGCAGAAGCCGAGTTGGCGTTGATGAGCACCACCAGTGGCGCAGTCGTGATCTTCTTGGCAGTGGCGCGATGCTCGACATCGGTGCCGTTGCGTTCCTCGACACGCACCACGACACCACTATCCACGAACAGCGAGGTGACGCTGACCGCCTGATCGAGCGCTCCTCCGGGGTTGTTGCGCAAGTCGAGCACGAACGACTTCGCGCCTTTCTTCTCGAGCGTTTGGACGGCTGACATGATCTCGTTGGTCGCGTTGCCGTTGAACTGCGCGAGACGGATGTAGCCTACGTCGCCCTTGAGCTCGCTTCGGGTGTTGGGAAACGTGATGACCTCGCGAGTGAGCTTGACCGTGTATTCCTTGGGGGGCACTTTGCCCTTTCCGGGGCGAATCATCGTGAGCTTGACCGGAGTGCCCTCCTTGCCGCGAACGCGCTTGACGACCTCATCCGTCGCCCATTTCTGGCGTCGAACGTCGTCGATCGTCGAGAAGATGTCTCCGGCCTTGATGCCGGCTTTCTCGGCAGGGGTCTTGTCGAAGACGTCAACCACGTAGGCCGTGCCCTCTCGCTCCCCGAGCGACACGCCTATGCCGCCGAACTCGCCGGACATCTCCTCGTTGAAGTAGGCGTAGTGCCGCTCGTCGAGGTAGGCGGAGTACACGTCTCCGCCGCTTTCGAGCAGTCCTCGGATGGCGCCTGCGGTCGAAGACGTCTCGCTCGGGGGCTCAAGGGCGTCGCGTGCGAGAATCTCGCGGACCTCTTCGAGCTTCTCGCCCACAGAATCGACCTGTACCGAATCGTTGGGCCCGGGAATCGCACCGGAGGGCCACTTCGCCGAAGCGAAGCCGCCGATGAACCCACCGGCGGCGATGATCACGGCGAGCGCGAGCCCTAAGAGTGTCTTGAGTATCGAGTTCATGTTCGATGCCTGCTTCCGGCAGTGCCGCTGTTCGGGCGGCTAGACCTTGAGGTGACGCTGCATGGCGAGCCACGATCCGGCGAGACCGACCGCGGCGCCACCGATTATCAGTGCTAGAGCGATCTGAAGAGTCGCGCCTCCACTGAGCGACACCGCGAGGAACGGCAACGTTTCGCGCAGACGAGGAAGAATCACCGCTTGGAGACCGACGACGGACAGAATAGCGAGCGTCGCGCCAATCATGGCCTGCATGAGGCCTTCCAGAAGGAACGGCGTCCGGATGAACCAGTTGCTCGCGCCAACGAGCCGCATGATGCCGATCTCCTTGCGGCGCGCGTAGATGGCGAGGCGGATGGTGTTGCTGATGAAGATGAGGCTCACGATTCCGAGGATGACGACGAAGACGACCTGGATGATACGGATGACCCTCGTGAAGGCGAACAGCTTGTCCACGATCTCTTGTCCGTAGTTCAGCGACTTCTCGGGCTTCTCGGGATTGTCGGCCACCTTCACGAAGAGCGGGTTCTTGGAGATGTTGGTGACCATCTCTTGAACCGTGCGGGGCTCTTTCAGGGTCACGTCAAGGGACGCGGGAAACGGATTGCCGTCCAACTGATCGGTCATCTCCGGGGAGTGCTTCGTGTCCTCTTTGAACTTCTTGAACGCTTCATCCTTGGTCGTGTAGTCCACACCCTGCACGAGCGGGTCGGCCAGCAACTGCTGCTGGAACGCGTTGACGTCGCTGGTGGGCGCGCCATCTTTCAGGAAGATCTGGATGGTCACCTTGTCTTCGACGCTTTGAACGACCCGGTTCACCACGAATCCCGTCGCGATGAAGATGCCCACGAGGAGCAGCGACAGATAGATCGTGATCACGGCACCCAGGCTCATCACCCAGTTGCGACGGAAGTTCTGAATCGATTCGCGAACGAAGTAGCCCACGTTAATCGGCATAGCCGTACACCCCTCGATCCTGGTCGCGAATGATGCGGCCGCCCTCGAGGGCGATGACGCGCCTGCGCATGCTGTCCACCATGTCACGATCGTGCGTGGCCACGAGCACGGTGGTGCCCGTCTTGTTGATGCGCTCGAGCAACTTCATGATGCCCAGAGACGTCTGGGGGTCCAAGTTACCCGTGGGCTCGTCACACAGGAGCAGCGGCGGACGGTTCACGAACGCGCGTGCGATCGAGACCCTTTGCTGCTCGCCACCGGACAGCTCATCGGGATAGCTCTCGATCTTGTCTTCGAGGCCGACAAGCCTGAGGACCTCGGGAACCTGAGTGCGGATGACGTGCCTCGACTTGCCGATGACCTCGAGAGCGAACGCGATGTTCTCGAAGGCCGTCTTGTTCGGAAGAAGCTTGAAGTCCTGGAAGACACAGCCGATGTTGCGCCGAAGATACGGGACCTTCCAGTTCTTGAGCTTCACGAGATCCTGTCCCGCCACGACGATCTGTCCCCGTGAAGGCAGCAGTTCGCGCAGCAGCAGCCGGATGAACGTCGACTTGCCCGACCCCGAGTGCCCGACGATGAACACGAACTCGCCGGCCTTGATGTCGACGTTCACATCCGACAACGCGGGGTTGTCGGGTCCGTAGAACTTGGATACGGCCCTCATGCCGATCATCGAGGGTCCCGTGCGTGGCGGTGATGCCACCGCTTGCGTCGCTGCGTGCGAAGGCTGTTGCGCGTCGCTGTTGTCGCTCAAGGAGTACTCCAATTCCGTGCGGCGTTTCCAACGACAAGTCTACCAAAGACGGGGCCATCTTCCGTCAGTGGCGCGTGGAAAGCCTGTGGATTCGATGCTGGGTCAGTCAAACAGCTCCATCGCGGCTGCGAAAATGTGCGGGGCTGTGAGCCCGAAGTGCTCCATGAGCTCCGCGGGCTCGCCACTCGTACCGAACACATCGGCCATGCCGATTCTGCGCGTGGGGACGGGGCACGCCTCGGAGAGCACCTCAGAGATCGCAGAGCCCATTCCCGCTAGAACGCTGTGCTCCTCGCACGTCACCAGACGCCCGGTCTTTGACACGCTCGCGACCAGTGTGTCGACGTCGAGCGGCTTGATGCAGGCCACATCGATGACCTCGGCCGAGATTCCCTTCTCGGCGAGAAGGTCTGCCGCCATGAGCGCCTCGTGGACCTCGACCCCGCACGCCGCAAGCGTCACGTCGCTTCCCTCACGCAACACGTAAGCGCGGCCCAATTCGAGCTCGAATCCCTCGGGGTGGACATCAGGCGCGGCGACGCGGCCCAGACGCACGTAGAAGGGGCCGGGTGTCGTGGCGGCCAGCCGAATCGCGGCCTGTGCCGCCTGGAAGTCGGCCGGCACGAGAACGCGCATGCCCGGAATCACGCGCATGAGCGCGATGTCCTCGATCATCTGATGGCTTCCGCCATCCGGTCCCACGGTGATGCCGGAATGAGTGGGCGCCAGTTTCACGTCAAGGCCCGAATAGCACACCGTGTTTCGCACCTGATCGTAGGCACGCCCGGTTGCAAACACCGCGAACGAGCCCGTGAACGCCACCTTGCCAGCCACAGCCAGACCGGCCGCGACGTCGATCATGTTCTGCTCGGCGATCCCCACGTTGAAGAAACGCTCGGGATACACATCGGCAAACGTCGCCGTGGTCGTGGACTTCGACAGGTCGGCCTCGACGGCAACGACGTCGATACCCTCCCGAGCCAGTTCCACCAACGTGGCACCGAACGCCTCTCGCGTCGCCCTGCCCATCTAGGCGCCCCCCTCGATCACGGATAGTTCGGCGAGCGCCGCCTCGCGTTCCTCAGCGGACGGAGCCTTCCCGTGCCAGTTGGCGTTGTTCTCCATGAACGAGACGCCCTTGCCCTTGACGGTCTTGGCGACCACCACGGCGGGCGAGCCCGCGTGCTCTCGCGCTGCACTCAGAGTCGCATACAGGGCGCTGACGTCGTGTCCGTCGACCTCGAACGTCTTCCAACCGAACGCCGCGAACTTCGAGGCGATGTTGCCGACGCACATCACCTCGGTGCATGCACCATCTATCTGGAGCCCGTTGTCGTCGACGATGGCCACGAGGTTCTCGAGTCCATGATGCGCGGCGAACATCGCTGCTTCCCACACCTGGCCCTCTTGAAGCTCGCCATCGCCCATCAGGCAATACACCGTGCGATCGTCATCGGGGCTCGTGCGCAGGCCGGCGGCCAGCCCGCTCGCCACCGAGAGCCCTTGTCCCAGTGAGCCGGTGGACACCTCGACTCCGGGCGTCTTCTTGCTGTCGGGGTGTCCTTGCAGGATCGACCCGAGTCTCCTGAGTGTGGCGAGGTGGTCTCGACCGAAGTAGCCCGCTTCGGCCAGCGCCGCGTAGAGCACCGGCGCCGCATGGCCCTTGGACAGGATGAAGCGGTCACGATCCACCCAGCCCGGGTCGGTCGGGTCGTGGCGCAGGACCGCTCCGAAATACAACGTCGCCACGATGTCGACCGCCGAGAGCGAACCGCCCGGGTGACCCGAGCCGGCAGCCGCGACCATCTCGATGATGTCTCGCCGCATGCCCACGGCAGTGGTACGGACCTGAACCGCGTCGAAACCTGGCGTCATCCGATTCTCATCTCCTTGAAACCCTCTCCGATCGTCTCGTGCACGTCAGAGATGACAACGAGCGCACTCGGATCGATCGTGCTCACCACCTGCTTGAGGTCGTCCAATTCGTTTCGAGACAGTACCACGAAGAGCATGCCGCGCTCATGGCCCGTCCACACGCCGGTGGCGCCGATGCGGGTCGCCCCACGACCCAAGTCATTCGTGATCGCCTCCCCGATGCGTTCCCAGGAGTCGCTGATGATCCATACGGCCTTCTCGACGCTGATTCCCTCGAGCATCAAATCGATCGTCATGGTCGTGACGAAGATGGCGACCGCCCCGTACAGCGCGAGCTTGGGCCCGAACGCGAACGCCGCGAGCACCGTGACCGTCGCGTCAACGACCAGCATGATCTGGCCGATCCCGAACGGCAGCTTGCGCGAGAGGAGTTGCGCGATGATGTCGGTGCCACCGGTGTTCCCGCCGGCCTTGAAGACCAGTCCCATGCCCACGCCCGAGAGCGCGCCGCCGTAGAGTACGGCGAGCAGAAGGTCGTCACCGGCGAGCGGCGTAGCGAACGTGGCGAACAGGTCGATGAACACCGAGAGTAGGACTATTCCGTAGATCGTCTTGACGGCGTATCTCATGCCTCGGAAGCGGACGGCCACGATCAACAACACCGCATTCATCGCAAGCATCTGAACACCGACCGGCAGGGTGAACCCGAGCGCGTCACCAGACCAGTGATAGATGACCGTCGCCAGACCGGAGACCCCTCCCGCCGCGATGCGATGCGGGATCAAGAACACGACGAGTGCCCACGCGGTGAGCGCCAGCCCGACCGTCATGAGCAGGTAGTCGCGGACTGGGCGCGCCTTCAAGACGCGGGCTGGGTTCAGGCTCGCGGGAACCACGTCAGTCCTCCTCGCCACGGGAAACGCCGCTGCTCATGACCATGGTTCCTGGCCACTCGAACTCGCCTCCCAGATCAAGGCGAGGGCGAGGACGCTTGCTCACCAGATGCGCGAGAACGCTCGCCGCATCGCGATTGACGATCCGCTCGCGCGGGATGCCGAGGCCACTCGCGACCTCGAGCGCAGCGCCGAAGCGGCCAACGTGCAGCGCGTAGTGCGCGTCGCTGCCGATCGAGATGGGTGCGCCCGCCTCGAAGGCGGCCTGTGCGAACTCCCGCTCGCGAGCGCAGCCGTTCGAGCGCGCGCTGTCTGGCGAGAAGGAGTGGTCGTTGAGCTCGATGATGACGTTGTGACGCACCGCCGCAGCGACGATGAGGTCGAGGTCGACAGGGAACTCAGCCTCGTTCCCGGGATGCGTGATCTGGTCGACCCACGGGTTCTCCATGACTCTGAGCAGGGCCTCGGTGTTCTTGGTCCGATTGCGATCGTCGAACCCGGTCAGCGGATGGAACCCGACCGACACGAAGTCGAGCAGCTCGAGAACCTGATCGGGCAGATCGATGCCGTTGTCCTCGGTATGAGAGGGGCTCGCCTCGCAGCCCTTGAGGATCCGCACCCCGTCAAGCACGCTGGGTATCACCTTCGAATTCCAGAAGTACCACGGGTGCGCACCCTGCGGAACCGAGGGCCCGTGATCGGTGATCGCGATGAGCTCGAGCCCCGTCGACCGGGCGGCGAGCGCCAGTTCAGTGACGGTCGAGTAGGCGTGACCCGAGGCGATGGTGTGTGTATGCAGATCAGCCAGAAGGCGCACGCTCAGGCCCTCTTGCCGGCAGGGCTGACGTTCGCAGCCTGCTCCTGGTGCACGCGCCAGCGGTGATATCCGACGACGAACTCCTCGATGTCGCCATCGAGCACCGCATCGACGTTGCCTGTCTCGTGTCCCGTGCGGACGTCTTTGACGAGCTGATACGGGTAGAGGACGTAGTTGCGGATCTGGCTCCCGAAGGAGATGTCACGCTTGGGTCCCCTGAGCTCGTCGAGCTCGGCCTCGCGTCTCGCCTTCTCGAGCTCATAGAGCCGCGATCGGAGGATCCGCATGGCAGCGTCTTTGTTCTTGTGCTGGGACTTCTCGTTTTGGCAGGTGACGACGGTCCCCGTGGGGATGTGGGTGATACGCACCGCCGAGTCAGTGGTGTTCACGCTCTGCCCACCGGGTCCGCTCGAGCGATACACGTCGATGCGAAGATCATCCTCGACGATATCGACGGCGATGTCGTCCGGGAGAACCGGCAACACCTCGACGCCGGCGAACGTGGTCTGACGGCGCTTCTTCTCATCGGTAGGACTGATGCGCACCAAGCGATGGACGCCCATCTCGGAAAGCAGCATCCCATAGGCGTTGTGTCCGCGAACGGTGAACACCGCGCGATCGATTCCCAGCTCGACACCCGCAGGCGCATCGTGAAGGTCGAGCTTCCACTTCTTGCGCTCACAGTACTTCGAGTACACGCGCAGGAGCATTTCAGACCAATCCTGCGCTTCAAGGCCTCCCTGACCGGGGGTGATGGTGATGATGGCGTCACCGTGATCGAACTCACCCGTGAACCACGAGGCGACCTCGAGGGCGTCGGTTCTCGCCGCGGCTTCCTCAAGCGCAGCGCTCACCTCGGCTGCGAGTTCTTCATCGGACTCACCGAGAGCCAGCTCGTTGGCGACCTCTGCGTCGTCGAGCAGCGCGATGACCGCCGCGTACACGTCGATCTCGTCTCTCAGTCCCGAAGACTGGGCCATCACCGCCTGGGCCGAGTTCTGGTCGTCCCAAAACCCCAGCTCGGCGGCCTTCGCTTCGAGAGTCGCCAGCTCCGCTCGCTTCTCTTCGAGGTGAAGATAGGCGGCCATGTTCGTCGCGCGAGCGCGCAGGGCCTCTATGTCAGGTGTGCGATTCTCGATCATCTCTCGTCAGGCACCTGCTCCGTGGCACTTCTTGAACTTCTTGCCGCTACCGCACGGGCACGGGTCATTGCGACCCACATTCGCCCACGGGTCGCTCTTGTCCTTGACCACGGTCGCGGCTCTGGCGCTTCCTCCGGCCATCGCGGCGGCTGCGGCGATCGCGTCGGGCGACGGCGCGTTCACGCCCACGGCCGCCGCAGCTTGAGCGGCACCGGCGAAGATCGTCGATTCGCTGGGTGCCGAGTAGCTCACATTGCGAAGCGCCGACGCAGCCTCATGCTCTTCAACGATCACCTGGATGTGCATCACCGTTCGCAGGAAGTCCTCGTTGATGCCCTGCACCATGCCCGCGAACATATCGTACGCCTCGTTCTTGTACTCGACCTTGGGATCGCGTTGACCCATCGCCCGCAGACCGATGCCCTCCTTGAGATAGTCCATCTCCTGGAGGTGTTCCATCCAACGGGCGTCGATGATGCGCAGCATCACCTGCCGCTCGAGTTCACGCAGCCCCTGGGAGCCGATATCGCTCTCCTTGGCCGCGTACGCCTTCAAGATCGCCTCAGCGAGGTCGTCTGCGAGCAGGTGCGGGTTCTCGGCGTCTTCACGCGCGGCGGCTATGACTGACTCGCCAAGTCCCGTGAGATCGCGGAACCACGCGGTGAGCCCGTCCCAGTCCCAATCCTCCGCGTAGACTCGCTCAGGGCAGAACTCAAGCACGTTCGAGACGACCACTTCGGCGACGATCGACTCGACACGCTCGTTGATGTCTTTGCCGTCGAGAACCCGCTGGCGCTCCGCGTAGACGACCTCGCGCTGCTTGTTCATGACGTCGTCATACTCGAGTACGTGCTTACGGGCTGCGAAGTTCATCGTTTCGATCTGTTTTTGCGCGCCCTCCACCGCCTTCGAGACCATCCCGGCCTGGATCGGCAGATCGTCGGGGATGTCGGCCTTGGCCATGAACGCGCTGATGCGCTCCATCTTGGCGCCGCCGAACAGTCGCATCAGGTCGTCTTCCAGCGACAGGTAGAACTGGCTCACACCCGGGTCGCCCTGGCGGCCCGAGCGGCCACGCAGCTGGTTGTCGATGCGGCGCGATTCGTGACGTTCCGTGCCGAGAACGGCAAGCCCGCCGGCCTCTACGACAGCGACATGCTCCCGGGCACAGATCACTCTGGCTTCCTCGATGGCTTGCGCCTTCTGCTCGTCAGTGGCGTCTTCGGGCTGAACCCCTCGCTCGCGGACGATGTCGTCCCACAGGTGCTCAGGATTGCCGCCGAGAACGATGTCCGTACCACGGCCGGCCATGTTCGTCGCGATGGTCACCGCTCCCAGGCGACCGGCCTGGGCGATGATCTCGGCCTCCTGCTCGTGGAACTTCGCGTTCAACACGTTGTGCTTGATCCCGCGCTTGCTGAGCAGCCGCGAGAGCCTCTCCGAGTTCTCGATCGAGATCGTACCGACGAGGCAGGGCTGACCGTCGGCGTTGCGTTCAGTGATATCTGCCACGACAGCATCGAACTTCGCGTCCACCGTGCGATAGACGAGGTCATTGCGATCATCTCGGATCATCGGCTGGTTCGTGGGAATCACCATCACCGGAAGCTTGTAGATCTCGCGAAACTCCTGGTCCTCGGTGACTGCGGTACCTGTCATGCCGGCGAGCTTCTCGTACATACGGAAGTAGTTCTGCAGCGTGATCGTGGCGAGCGTCTGGTTCTCCTCGCGCACATGAACGCGCTCTTTGGCTTCGAGGGCCTGGTGGAGCCCCTCCGAGTAGCGACGGCCGTACATGAGGCGGCCCGTGAACTCGTCGACGATGAGGACCTCACCGTCAGTCACCACGTAGTCAACGTCGCGCTTGAAGAGGAACTGTGCCTTGAGCCCCTGTTGCAGATGGTTGACCATCTGGCCCGAGGGGTCCATGTAGATGTCTTCGATGTTGAGTGCCTGCTCGACCTTCTTGATACCGGCCTCTGTCGGGGCGACCGTGCGCTTCGCCTCGTCGAGTTCGAAGTCAACGCCGTCGCGCAGGCGCGAAACGACCTTGGCGACATCCTTGTAGATGGTCGCCGATTTGGTGCCCGCACCGCTGATGATCAGCGGAGTCCTCGCCTCATCGATCAGGATCGAGTCGACTTCGTCAAAGATCGCGAACGCATGTCCCCGCTGAACACGTTCGTGCGCACGCACGACCATGTTGTCTCGCAGGTAGTCGAAGCCGAATTCCGCGTTGGTACCGTAGACCAGATCCGCATCGTATTCGGGTTTGCGGCGAGACGGGTCCATCTGCGACTGGATCAGGCCCACATCCAACCCTAGGAACCGGTAGGCGCGTCCCATCCACTCGCTGTCTCGTTTGGCGAGATAGTCGTTCACCGTTACGACGTGGACGCCCCGACCGGGCAAGGCGTTGAGATACCCTGCCAGCGTCGATACGAGGGTCTTACCCTCACCGGTCTTCATCTCGGCGATCATGCCGTCGTTGAGCACCATGGCGCCGATCAACTGAACGTCGAAATGGCGCATTCCGAGGGAGCGAACCGACGCCTCGCGCATGGTGGCGAACGCCTCTGGGAGAAGCGACGGCAGATCCTCGCCACGCTCGATCCGGCTACGGAACTCAGCGGTGCGTGCGCGCAGCTCATCGTCGGTGAGGGGTTTGACCGTCGGTTCCAGCTCGCCGATGTGCGTGACCAGACCCTCGTAAACACGCAGTTGCTTGCCCTCACCAAGCGTGAGGAGCTTCTGGAGAATGTTTGCCATATATGGGCGACACCTTCTTGAGGCGGGATTATCGGAGAAAAGCAGAGCAGATTTTAGCACAGAAACGAGTCTCGCTGAGTCCCTGTCGGACCGGTCCGACACGCTGGCCGGCCCGACAGGGAGTATCAGCAACGCAGGCCGTGTCGGACCCGGACGGAGAATCACGGCTCTCTCGGTGCCCCTCTGGAGTTTCTCCCGCTCCACACCTTCGGTAAGCCGTGCCCCGACCGCGAGACCCCTTTCGAGGAGCCCATCGGGCCTTGCGCCAGACCAGTATCTCTCCGGCCTGGACACAGCCTACAGCGCGGGTCTTACCAAACTCTTACCAAAATCCTGCCAAGTTCGCCTCGCGTCAGGAAAGACCGAAATCCTCGTAACGCGGCGAGTCCTCCATCACGAGAATCTCCTGGTAAAGCGACATCGTCTGACCGGATGGATCGAGTCCCAGCTCATCTGAGAGCTTCGAGCGGCACTGGAGGAAGGTGTCGATCGCGCCACTGCGCTGACCAGCGGCGATCTGGCATCTGAGTGCGACCTGATACAGGTCCTCTCGTAGACAGTCGACCTGCAGTGCCCGGCGAGTGTAGACGAGCGCCTCGCACGGATCATCCATGGCGAGCAGCATCTCGGCGGCTCTGACCATGGCATCGACGAACTCGAAGCGATACCTCTCGCGAAGGTCGGAGAACCAGTCGTCGTAGATGTCTCCCGGCAAGAGGTCGCCCCGGTAGAGCATGGACAGGCGGGAGTATGCCGACAGTGCTGCGCTGTGGTCACCGCTCGCCTCCGCAACGCGAGCCGAGGCGAGCGATTCCTCGAACTCGTCGACGTCAGACCTCAGCGCGTCAACGATGATGCGGCACCGTCCACCGGTGTTCTCGACGTACGGACACGCGACCGCGCGCTTGCTCTCGCCCATCAAGGCGCCCTTCATCGCACTCCACACGACATAGAAATTGTTGCGCGCCCGCGTCTCCGGAAGGTCGGGCCACAGATGCTCGAAAAACTGCTCACGAGCAATATCGCGCCCCTGGCGAGCGACGAGCATCGCGAACAGCAGACGTGCCTTGCGTTTGCGCCAGTCCTTCTCGGTCAACGTCCTGTCGGCGACCGTGACGCTCAATCCCCCGAAGAGCCGCACCCGACACACCGGCTGACCACGGCGTCGCCTGAGTTGAGCGAAACCCGTCTCCCCGATAACGCGGCTACCGAGAAGACTCCAGTCCTCCACGCTGAGCCACGGCTTGCAGGCCGTAAGCGCCCGCTCACCGTACTCGGGAAGAACCATCCGCAGGAAATGCACGGGTAGCTCCGCAGCACCGACCGCCATGGCGAGAAGCCCGAGAAGCTCGGGAAATGCTCGGCAGTACATGGCCATCTGCCAGTTCGAGCTCTCGGAGACGATGTGCTCGCGATGCAAGACGAGAGACGCGACCGCCTCGTCCATGCGGCCGTCGCGGCGGTCGCATTCCGCGAGGATCATCGCGGCGCGCAACGCATGATAGGCGTTCCCGTCGAAGCCTGCCGCGACGACAGGATCAGTCCACCTGCGAGCAGCCGCGACGTCTCCCAAAGCAAGCAGTGAGGCAGCGATTTCGAGCGCGGCGAGGCGC
>CAMTUW010000012.1:0-50553 GCA_947085035.1 uncultured Actinomycetes bacterium | reverse complement strand
GCGCTCAGGCGAGAGGATCTCCCCACGCAGGGGAGTATCTATCGGAACACCCGCGGTTCGCGGCGTACCGTCGGCCCTTGCCTCGCGAACCATGCGTCTCCCCCCAGGCGTGTTGTTGGCGCTCGGTCGCGCTTGGTCAGCGTCTTGCTTCTCATCAGGGTACAGAGTGATTATGCCCGAGTGTCGCTGGCACTGAGCGGCGTATCCGGACCACTTGCGCGTCGTATACCCCTGAGGGTATACTGCAACCGAGTCGTCCGACCAAGGAGTGCAGATGAGATCGAAGAACGTCGCATGGATCGTGATCGGGGCGCTCGTCGCTGTGGTCGTGGCATGGAATCTGTTCCGCCCGGCGGATGCGGGTGTGGTGAACGTCGACGCGGCAGGCGCCCAGGCGGCCGTCTCGCAAGGCGTGCAGATCGTGGACGTGCGCTCGCCCGGTGAGTTTCAGCTGGGTCACATCAAGGGGGCGCTCAACGTACCGATCGAACAGTTCGAGAACCAGGCCGCGAGTTGGGACAAGAACGCGACGTATCTCGTCTACTGCGCTACCGGAGCCCGATCCCAGTCTGCGGTCGAGATCATGCAACGCCTCGGATTCACGAGTGTGCGCCACTTCGCTGCGGGGATAGTCGCTTGGCCCGGTGAGCTTCAGAAGGGCGAGGCGACTCCGTTGACTCAGGTGGAGACGTCTGGCAAGCCGCTGATGATCGAGTTCTACACTGACAGTTGACCAGCATGCATAGAGATGAAGCCCGTGGTCGACGGGCTCAAAGCGAAGTACGAGGGCAAGGTCGAGTTCCGCATCCTGAACGTCGAGACGGACGCTGAGGCGAATCAGCTGGCGAACTCGATGGGGGTGACCGGGGTCCCGACGTTCATCTTCGTGAACAGCGACGGGGTCCAAGCAGGGCGAATCGTCGGCAGCATTCCGGAGGGCAAGCTCGTCGAGGCGCTGGACGCGCTTCAGTGACGTGCTGATGGGTATATACTCAACGAGCAGAGCGGTTGTTCAAGGCATTGGGATATCGCCTCGGGCCGCTCGGAAGGAGGCTCGACTGAGGTGCGAGAATCCGACATAAGAGAACACACGACCGGGACGGCAGATCAAGGTCTTCGGACGGCGAATTCGATGGGGTTTGGCTAGTGATTCATCGGTAGAGTCCGCATGATGATGCCCGAGTGGGCGAAAGAAACTCACAGAAGTGACGATGTCGCCGAGGACCCGGCAGAAGCTCGTATGATCACCTAGGATGCGGTCGCAAGGGCCACACGCGACCAAGAGGTCCGAAGAGCAGCCCCTTTTCAGGGGCAGACGAGCGAAGCGAAGGCCGTTCCGGTCATTTGTGTTGCCTTTTCGGAAGTGCGCGAAACACCTGCGGCCCACCTGCTATACTCTCCCGCGCACGGGGACGTAGCTCAGCTGGGAGAGCGCGGGCTTTGCAAGCCTGAGGTCGAGGGTTCGAGCCCCTTCGTCTCCACCATGGAAACCATCGCAAGCCGGCCCTGCGGGTCGGCTTTCGTGCAGTACGGGTGCGAGGCATCACTCGTCTTGCTTTGAGGACTCGTGGCAGTCCTCGCAGGTCTCGAGTGCGAAGTCGCGGTGGTTCTCAGGCAGCGAGCGGCCTGGTTCGATGCTGTGACAGTACGCGCAGTCCTCGAAGATGCCTTCGGTCTCATGCGGGATCGGGTTCGCGGGACTCAGCGCCAATCCGGCCGCTGCGGGCTCCACGTAGTAGCGACCGGGGTCGACCGGATGGCACAGCAAACACACGTCGGTACGGTATCGCAGGTGGGCTGCGGGCATGCCGTGCTCGCGAGCGGGGTCTCCGTGACACAGAGGGCAGCGCTTCTCACCCATCAAGGCGGTATGCGGAACCAGCACACGTATGGCGGGGCGGTGGCACGACGCGCAGCTACCAACCCGGAAGGTGCGATGCGTCACGGGGATCGTCTCGAGCTCGACGGTGTGGCAATCTGTGCACCGGGCGGTTCGTCGCGCGGGCGGATGCGGGTCATCCGGGGCTGATGCCGCGCCCACACCCGGAGGCGCGATTGTCGCCGCGGCCCAGGTGAACAGCAGGGCGGCCACGACGAACAGCGACACGATGATCACGACGACGGTCGACACGATGCGATGGTTCACGGCCGCCCCCTACACCATGTCGAAGCGCTCGGTGTGGACGCGTTCCGCGGGTACGCCGATTCCCGGCAGGGCCTCTTCCATCGCATCCATCAGGGGGGCCGGACCGCAGATGAAGTACTGGAAGCGGCGGTAGAGCCTCTGCGGCAGGTAGCGGTTCAGGATCTCGGCGGTGACGAATCCCCGCTCGCCGTCCCAGCCCTCGTGGGCTCGGAGCAGGACCGTGACCAGCGTCAGGGTGGGCATGCGCTGCGCCATCGCCGCGAGCTCCTCACCAAACGTGAGCTCGGTCGCGTCGTTGGCGGCGTGGAACAGGTACACCGGCCGGACGTCGCCGCGTGTCTCGAGCGCCTGCAGCATCGAGTAGAGCGGCGTGATTCCCACGCCCCCGCCGATGAGTACGTAGCCGGCGCCTTCCTCGCGGTCGATGGTGAAGACCCCGTGCGGCCCGTCGATCCACGCGAGGGTTCCCGGCTCGACGACCGGGACCACCTGGGAGGACCAGTCCCCCAGTTGTTTGATCGTGAACGCGACCTCACCGTTCTCGTCGGGTATCTCGCCGTTCGATGAGAAGGAGATGGGGTGCTGGTTCGCGCTGAAGGGGCTGCGTCCGAACCCTATCCACGCGAACTGTCCCGGCTCGAACCGAAAGCCCTCGTGCCCCACCGGGCGCAGCACGAGCGTGTGGGAGTTCCCGTGTTCGCGCCGGTTCTCGACGACCTCCCAAGGCCGCTTCATCAGCACGAGCGGCCGCACGAGCCGGTAGCGCAGGAACATTCCGATGAAGAACACCAGGTAGACAGCCCAAATCGCGCGCATCACCGGAAGATCGGCGAAGCGACCGATCCCTAGGACATGGGCGGCGGCGATGCCGATGAGGGCCAAGGAGAAGACGCCGTGCGTGGTGTGCCACACCTCGTAGGAGAGGTGCAGCTTTCGCCGATAGACCGACAGTCCAACCACAAGCAGCGCGAAGAAGAAGGCGAGCAGTCCGGCGGTCACCGGCCACGGCGTAGTGCGGGTGGGCACGAGCAGGCCTGTCGTGTAGGCGCGATCGGCGATGAGCAGCGCGGGGTGCGCCGCCGCGAACCCCATCGAAGCGATGCCGATCTGGCGGTGGAACTGCAGCAACGAGTCCAAGCCGAAGGCGCCCGCGATGCCCCCGAAACGCGAGACCAGCGCGAGCTCGGTGGCCATCAGCGCCAGTGCGATATAGCCGGCCGCGGCGGCGAGCATGATGAGCGGCCCGGCCGCCTGTCGGGCATCGAAGAAGACGAGTCCCGAGACGAGCGGGAACAAGATGATCGCCAGGTACAGGCCGAACCACAGCACTCCGCGCACGATCAGCCGCATACCGAATCACCTCCGATCCCGATTGTGACGGGTGGCAGCACCCCGGACCGCCTGAGAACCGAGTATACCCTCACGCTCACCGGTGTCGGGTGGGTCCCGCCGTCAGTCGACCTCGATGAGAGAGTCGGTGGGCGCGTGCGCATCGGTGAGCACGGGAACGTCTGCGGTGGGTATGGCGGTCTCGTACAGATCGGCTCCGAATCGCTCGAACCCGGTGATGGTGACGATGCCGTTCACCCGGTTTTCGATGCGCTGCAGGAGGGTCTCTCGGCCGATCCTCGCGTTGGTCGCCAGCACGATGATGTTGCGGCTCGACGTGGGTGAGTCGTCCTCGGCGATACCGATCGGAAAGATCCAGCGCGTCTCCCAGACGCGTCCGACGGTCCGGTACATGCTGCGAAACAACCGGCTCCGATCACCTTCAACCGCCCCGATCAAGTTGTAGGCGAGCACCCCGCCGGGCACCAGGTGTTTGTCCGCCTCGCGAAAGAACTCCTCAGTCGTCAGGTGCGAGGGGATCGCGTCGGCGTAGTAGGCGTCCACGACGATGATGTCGTAGCGCTTCTCGCTCGCGTTCAGGAAGCGTCGTCCGTCCTCGGCGATCACGGTGATCCGGTCATCGCGCGGTAGCTCGAAGTAGTCGTAGGCCACATCGATCACGAACGAGTCGATCTCGACCGCGTCGATCTCCATCTGCGGATAGTCTCGCCACATGCGCTTGACCAGCGAGCCGCCGCCCAGACCGACGACCAACACCGAATGGGCGTCAGGTTTGGCGGCGAGCGCCAAGTGCAGGTAGTTGGGGTACGCGAAGCTCGTCTCGTAAGGGTCATCCAGGTTCATCGCGCTTTGATTGCTGCGATCGAAGCGCAGGTGACGCTGGGTGGCGTCCTCGGTGACGATGACCCGGTGGTACTGGGTGTCCTTGCGCAGCAGCTCGCGTTCGCCGATGGCCTGCCCGGGAGCCGGCGGCGCGGGCGTGAGCAGGGTGACCGCGCCGATCACCAGACCGAGCGCGACCGCCGTGAGCGTCACCGCGATCGAGACGGATGTGGTGCGCTCTCCCTTCGAGGGCTCCACCTCCGCACGGCTCGCGGGAAGCCTGAGCGCCAGCAGCGCCGCGGCGAACAGGACACCTCCGATGCCCACGGCCAGGCCGTCGAGCGACATCAGCGGGATCAGCCAGAACGCCGTGCTCACGGTGCCCGCGATGCTGCCCGCCGTCGATATCGCGTAGAGCTGGCCCGCACTGCGCCCAACGTGTTCGATGCGCGCGCCCGTTGCCAGCCGCACCCCCAGCGGCGACACCATGGCCAGAAGAAGCGCCGGCACGAAGAACACGATCGCCGAGGCGACGAGGGATCCGGTCCGCGCTCCCAACCCCTCGACAAGGGGCAGCACCACGCCGGTGAGTGCGGGCACCAGCACCGTGAAGAGGCCGGCCCCGGCGATCACAGGAGCGAGGGTGCGTGTCGAGCCGAAGCGGTCAGCGATCTGGCCGCCCACCCAGTAGCCCAGCGACAGCGCCACCATCACGATCGAGATGACAGCCCCCCAGACGAACATGGAACTGCCCAGAGCAGGCGCGAGCAGGCGCGCCGCGATGAACTCCAGCGACATGAGCGAAGCGCCGCAGGCGAAGACAATCAGCTCGAGCACGTGTTCGTCCCCTCGGTATCGGGGCGCATGATGCGGATTCTGTCCTCTACGCCCACCGTTCATCGTACCCGAGCGGGGCCCTCTCGGAGGCTCGTCATGCTGGGAGTCGGTGTCGCCCGCCTGCGACTCGAATAGAAAGCGTCACTTTCCGGATACTCCGCTGGCAGAAGTTTCCGCTACGATGGGCCGCATGTCAGAGCGCATCGAGCCGAAAACATACGTCGCGATCACCGTCGCCCTGCTCTTCTGGGCCGCCGCGTTCGCCGGCATCCGGGCTGGGCTCGAAAGCTACGGCCCCGGCGAACTCGCGCTCTTTCGCTTCGGTACAGCGTCGGTCGTGCTGGTCGTCTACGCAGCCCTCACGCGCATGCGCATGCCGGACAGCCGCGACCTGCCCGTCATAGCCATCGCCGGGCTCTTGGGTATCAGCGTCTATCATGTCGCTTTGAACTTCGGCGAGCAGACGGTGCCATCGGCCGCCGCTGCGCTCATCATCTCGGCAAGCCCTGTCTTCACCGCCATGCTCGCGGCGCGCTTCCTGGGCGAACGACTCACGTGGTGGGGGTGGGGCGGGATTCTCGCATCGTTTGCGGGGGTCGCTCTCATCGCATTCGGTCACAGCGAGGGGATCTCGTTTGATCCGAACGCGCTTCTGATTCTGCTCGCGGCCGTTGCAACGGCGCTTTACATGACGGTGTCGAAGCGGCCGCTGCGCCGGTACTCGGGACTCGAGTTCACCTCTTACGCTATCTGGGCGGGAACGCTTCCGTTGCTCTACTTCACCCCGGGACTCCTGTCGCAGGTGCCCTCTGCGACAAGCGAGGCGACGTTTGCGGCGATCTTCCTCGGCGTCTTTCCCGGTGCGATCAGCTACGTGCTTTGGAGCCAAGCGCTCTCCAAGATGCCCGTGTCCTCGCTCGCGGTGTTTCTGAACTTCCAGCCGATCAACGCGGCCATCATCGCGTGGTTCTGGCTCTCCGAAGTGCCTTCTGTGCTCACGTTCGTGGGTGGAGCGGTCGCGATAGCAGGCGTGGCGATCGTGCAGGCGAAGGGACAGCGGCGCTGAGCCGCATCAGCCGAGAATCCGGAATCCGACGAGGCCTTCAGGGCTCTCCTGAGTGGTCGTCACACGGGTCACGACTGCGCGTTGCGGCCCCTGTCGGGACCACTCGACCACGGCAGCGACCGACTCGCAAGGGCCCTCGAACACGGCCTCGACACTTCCATCGGGCAGGTTGCGCACCCATCCGTCGACGCCGAAGCGAAGAGCCTCGCTCCGTGTCGAATCGCGGAAGAAGACACCTTGAACGCGGCCCTCGATCACGACTCTTGTGCGACACGGCGTGTTCATGGCGGTGGCCCCCTTCTCATCTCGGTATTCCCGAAGACGTTACCCGAGACGCGAGTCGCGTTGTTGGGCACGATGATATTCTGACGGGCACGGACATCAGACAGGGGATTCATCGTGAGTACACAGGTAGCTACCGCACATTCGCACAAGGGGCGGCGCGACTACACTCTCGGCGAAGAGATCGCCAACAGCGTCATTCACGGCCTGGGCATAGGGCTGTCCGTTGCGGCGCTGGTGATCCTCGTCGCGTTCGCGACGCTTGCCGGCGACGGCTTCAAGCTGGCGAGCGCCATCGTTCTCGGCGTCGCTCTTGTACTGGAGTACACCGCGTCGACGCTCTATCACAGCTTCCCCCAACCGCGAGTGAAGCACATCTTCAAGGTACTCGACCACTGTGGGATATACGTGCTGATCGCTGGCACGTACACACCGTTTTGCCTCGTCACGCTGCGTGACGCCAACGGCTGGTGGCTCTTCTCCATGGTCTGGGGGCTTGCGGTTCTCGGTATCGCGTTCGAGTCGTTTTGGGCCTATCGTCCACGGTGGCTCTCGGCCGCTGTCTACCTTGGCATGGGGTGGATGGTGGTCTTTTCGATGAAGCCGCTCATCGCCAACCTCGAACCCGGTGGCGTGTGGCTTCTCGCCGCGGGGGGGCTCGCCTACACCGTGGGCACCATCTTCTACGTCTTGAAGAGCGTGAAATTCATGCATGCGGTGTGGCATGTGTGGGTACTCGCCGGCAGCACCTGTCATTTCTTGGCGGTACTGCTCTTCGTCATCCGCTGACCCTGATGGCATCCATGCTCGGGAGGAGGGCTCAGTGACCCGGAAACACTCGAGCGTGCTGATGCGTCGGCTCGACTGCGGAAGCGACGTGGCATCGTTCACGTTCTCGAGACCCGAGGGCTACGAGTTCCAGGCGGGGCAGTGGCTGCGGCTCACACTTCAAACCGGCCAAGGAGTCCAGACGAAGACGTTCTCGCACGCCTCGGCACCGGCGGACCCGGATATCGAGATCACCACGCGGCTGTCAGGTTCGCCGTTCAAGAACGCGCTCGACGCGCTTGAGGTGGGGCAGAAGGTCGAGATGGGCGGCCCGGGGGGACGGTTGCGTCTGCCGGATCAGGCAGGCCGCATCGCCTTCTTGGTGGGGGGCGTTGGGATCACACCCGTGCGCAGCTTGCTGCGAGACGCCGTTTCGCGAGGCCGCTCGTTCGCTGACGCGCTGGTGCTGTACGGCAACCGCGATGAGGGGTGTGCGCCGTATCTCGAAGAGTTCGCAGCCATGTGTGCATCGGGAGTGCGCGTCATCCCGGTATATGAGCGTCCTGCGGCGGGGTGGGTCGGCGAAAGGGGTTTCATCTCCGCAGAGACGGTGAAACGGCACGTTGATCCGGGTGACGGAAGACCCTTCGTCGTGACGGGGCCGCCACTCATGGCCGAGGCGATGGTGGCGGTTCTCGACGAGTTGGGGATAGATGAAGAGAGATGTATCGTCGAGCGCTTCGGTGCGTGAGACAACACGGTGGAGGGAGTCACGGATGGAGCTCATGGCGCGCACGTGCAAGATGGAGCAGATGAACGTTCAGCGGATCGCCGCACGCGGGCTGGTCATCGTCGGCGCGCTGTTCTGGGGGTCTGCTGCCTGGGGTGCCCGATGGGCCTATCAGGGCGCACCGTTCACCGAGGCCCTCGGCTACGCGATGCTGTACGCAGGCGCGATTCTCGCCGTCTTCGTTCTTGGCCTGTTCTTCGAGAGGCTCGCGGCGTCCGTGCTCGCGCTCGGTTCGGTCGCCGTCGTGGTTCTCGGAGTCCTTGGCGGCTGGGAGGCTGGTGTGTGGGCGGTGGTGTTCTTCTTCTTCATCATGCCGCTGCTGGCGGCGTCGGTTCTGTATTTCATGGCCGCTCGTATGCAGATGATCTGCTCAACCTGACCGTTTGTCCGACCGTTCAACTCCGAACGTATCCGTTTGGAGTCGGTTAATTGCCGCCTGACACAGATATCAAGAATGAGTTGCCAATGCTGTAAACTACGTGGGCATTGAATGCCGATAGTGGGGGAGTGACGGGATTCGATGCGGGGTTTCGTCATGGGGTGTTGCCGGAGGAGGGGCGGTCGGTAGTTGTACGATCTCGAGGGGGTCTTAGGCCCCTCAGTCATTCATTTCGTGGAGGGTCATGTGAGCTCACTGCTCGCGTGGGATATCCTCGTGTTCTTCCACCGCAATGAAGATGCCGTGCTTGACCCCGAGGGGCTCGCGACGCGGCTCGGAAGACGGGTGGAGGAGGTCGGCCCCGAGATCTCGACGCTGTGCGACGGCCGGATTCTTCAATGCGCCGGAGGGCTTATCCGCTACAAACCGACAGCTGAACTGCGTACAGGCGTGGCCGAGTTCGTGGAGGCCTGCCAGGACCGTGGACGCAGACTCGCGCTGATAGCGCTCGTGTTGCATCGGATCAGCAAGGGCCCCGCTCAGATCTGACCGGAATCGCGGATACGGTAATCGTTGGCGGATGCTGGTAATCTACTCCGCATGGAAAACGCATGGGGTGAAATCCTACTCATCATTGTTCTCGTTGCCTTGAACGGCTACTTCGCAGCCGCCGAGATCGCTCTCATCAGCGCTCGACGAGCAGCACTCAAGAAACGGGCGCAAGCCGGCTCGAAGGGTGCCCGAATCGCCGTCGCGCTCACCGAGAAGCCCACTCGTCTGCTGGCCACCATCCAGGTCGGCATCACGCTGGTCGGATTTCTGGCATCGGCGACAGCCGCGGTATCGCTCGCGAAACCGCTTGAGGTATGGCTTCGCTCCCTCGGGGTGTCGTGGCTCGCCGGCGTCGCGACCGGGCTCTCGATTCTGCTGGTGACACTGGTGGTCGCGTACATGACGCTCATCTTCGGTGAGCTGGTCCCGAAGCGCATCGGGCTTCTTCGCGCGGAGCAGGTCGCGGTGAGGGTCGCAGGTCCGGTGAACCTGTTCGCGAACATCGCGGCTCCGGTCGTATGGTTCTTGTCGGCTTCGACGTCGCTCGCGGCCAGGCCGTTCGGGGTTCATGGAGACGGCGGTCGTCAGGGCGTGACCGAAGAGGAGATCAAACTTCTCGTCACCGAGCAGGGCTCCTTGCTCGAGGAGGAGAAGCGGATGATCCACGAGATCTTCGAACTCGGGGACACGGTGGCCCGAGAGATCATGGTTCCGCGGGTCGATATGGTACTGGTCGAGGACAGGAAGACCGTGCGCGAGGCCGCTGAGATCATGGAGCGCAGCGGGTACTCGCGGGTGCCTGTGTTTCACGAGGACAGGGACCGCATCGTTGGCGTAGCGTTCCTCAAAGACCTCGTCACGCCGCTCGTACAAGGCTCTTCGGACGACCCGGTGACCCGCTATGCCCGTGAGCCGGTGTTCGTGCCGGAGACCAAGCGCATACTCCCGCTGCTCTCCGAGATGCAGGTGCGTCGCAACCAGGTGGCCATCGTCGTCGACGAGTACGGAGGCACTGCGGGTCTTGTCACCGTGGAAGATATCGTCGAGGAGGTCGTTGGCGAGATCGCCGATGAATTCGACCGGGATAACAGATACATCACGAAGATCTCGGCCACGGAGTGGGTGGTGGACGGGAAGCTTCCGATCGAAGATGCGCAGGGACTGGGGTTGCCGGTCGCCGAGTCCGACGAGTTCGAGACGGTCGCCGGGTGGCTTCTCGCCGAGCTGGGTCGGATTCCCTCGCCGGGTGACCGATATGAGTGCGATGGGTATCGATTCACTGTGCAGGCCATGAGGCGCAGGCGCATCGCACGGCTGCGGGTTCAGGCGTCGCATGGGGAATCCGAGGACTCCGAGCCGGAAACCATGCCACGTTCGGATGCCGGAGCTTGACCCGGAGGTCGTGATGAGCGAGCGGATACCATCTGCCCCATCATCCGTTCCCAACCCGCCGCGCGCGGACGGAACGGTCAAGCTGGCCATCGCGTTGATCGCGGTGGGGGTCGCATTCCTGTTCATGAGGCTTGTCCCGTCGGTATCGTGGTGGAACACATGGCCGTTGCTCATCGTGATTCTCGGGGTGATTCAGGCGCTGACGCCCGGTAGGCAGGGCTGGAGCCTGCCGCGGGCGTTCGACGGGCTCGTTGTCATCGCGCTCGGCGGCGCGCTCCTGGCGATGACGACGGGGATGGTGCGAGAAGACGCCTGGATCACGGTGATCGGTCTGTGGCCGGTCCTTCTCGTCGCAGCCGGACTCGATCTGCTGGGCAAAGCGCTCAATTCGAGCTGGCTGCGAGTGGCCGGGTCTCTCGCCATCATCGTCGCGCTCGCTTACAGCGTGACGACCACGTTTCGCGATATCGACGACGTCTACCTCGGGCAGTCGGGTCAAGTGAGCGTGTCAGAGCCGGTCGATACGATCGAGGAGGCGAGGTTCACCCTTGATTCCGGTGTCGCCGCGGTACGCGTGCGGAGTGGCTCGGATCTTGTCGAGATTCTCGGCGCGAGCTCGCTGGCCGAGCCATCGATCGAGGTCCGGCGCGACGGCCGTGTAGCTGATGTCTCAGCCAGAATCGGTGGTCCGGGGTTCACGGAGTCCTGGCGCGATGGATGTGTGGGGCGCTACGAGGTGGCCCTGTCTGACAAGGTGGTGTGGGACGTTCGCATGAATACGGGGGTCGCGTCGCTGACCGCTGACTTCTCCGGTATTCCGATACGCGAACTGGACCTGAGGCCGGGGTTGGCCCTGTGCGACATTCGTTTGGGCGACGTCCCGGCGGGCCAACGCGAGGCGCGTGCTGAGGTGCGCTCGGGGATCTCGTCGGTCACGCTGCGGATTCCGAAGGGGGCCGCTGCCCGTCTCGAGATCGAGAGCGGGATCAGTGACTCGAAGGTGCGAGGCGGGTTCAAGAGTAGGGGTTCGGGAGTGTGGGAGACTTCCTCGTATCAGCGAGCCCGTGACCGGGGACACCCAGTCTGGGTGATTCGGGTGCGAGCGGGAATCTGTTCGATCACGATCGATACGTATTAGGAGGCGCGTGATGGGCAAGGAGCAGCGAGGAAGTGACTGGCAGGTGATCGGCGCCGTCGTGCTCATCGCGGTAGGCGCCAGCCTGCTTCTGGAGCGCGTCGGTGGCCCTTGGTGGGGCATGCTGCGCGGCGCACTGCGGTTCGCCTTCGAGGTTGCATGGCCGTTGCTCCTCATCGCGCTGGGAGTCCTGCTGCTGATCGGCGCACGAAGCGGCAGATGGAGCGGCATCGGCGTCCCCAACAGGCGCCTGTACCGTTCTCGCACTGAGCGGATGGTGGGGGGAGTGCTCGGCGGGCTCTCTGCCTGTCTGGGCATCGATCCGACCCTGACACGTGTCGTCTTCGCGGCTCTGGCGGTGTTCTCCGGTTTCTGGTTGGCGATCGCCGCCTACGTCATAGCGCTGATCATCATTCCCGAGGAGCCCCTGACGCCTCCCGAACAGGCGCCTTGGCCATCCGCATTCCCCAGCGATGCGCCCTCGCCTCCACCCCCGCCGCCGCCCCCTGTGGGCTGAATCGATGGAGCCCTCTCTCTCCGCGGCCCAACCCACGCGTGTCGGTGACGTCATCGACGCGCACGTGCACCTGTTCACTGTCGGTTTGCTCGAGGAGTGGCTCGACACGCTGCCTCCAGAGCAGATGCGACGCTTTCGCGAGGCGCTCAAGGCGCGTCGGTTCGGAAGGCACGGCGAGCAGGTGCTCCCCGATATGTCTCCCGAGCAGACTGCAGCCTGGTACGTCGAGCGTCTACGCGCCGCAGGCGTTGCCAAGGCGCTTGTCGTCTCGGTGGCGCCTGACAACCAGTGGACGCGCGACTTCCTCGTCGCGGCCAAGGGGCACGTTCATGCGCTCTGCAACCTTGATCCGCGTGACCCCGGAGCAGCCGCCTTGCTCGAGCGCGAGGTCGCGCTTGGGTTTCGCGGCGTGAAGCTTCTGCCGGTGAACCGCTGCTACCACTTGAGCGACCCGGCCTGTCGTCCGTTCTTCGAGAAGGCCGCCGAGCTGGGCATCGGTATCACGGTGCACTATGGGGTGTCCGTCGATCCCGGTGCTGACCTGCGCTATGCCGACCCCATCGACCTGTCGGTGGTCGCACGGGACTTCCCGCAGATCACCTTCGTGATCGCGCATTTCGGAGCCGGATGGCTGGACAGCGTGCTGCGTGTGTCATACCAGTGCGCCAATGTCTGCGTGGACTCAAGCGGCACGAACAACTGGCTCGATCACCACGTCTTGAAGATGAGTCTCGCCGACGTGTCCGAGCGGTGCTTCGCTGCGATGGGGCCCGAGCGGGTCCTCTTCGGCACCGACTCAAATACCACGGCGCCGTACCGGAGGTGGATCCGCTGGATGCAGCCTCGCGTACTCGAGGAGATGGGACTCTCCGCAGGCGACCTCGACCTCGTCATGCGCGGCAATGCCAGCCGCATCTTCCGTCTCGATGAACCGCTGGTCGCCCACGAGAGAGTCGGACCCGATGAGCGCTGACGAACAACAGGCGGCCCCCGCGAGCGACTACGACGAGTTCGTGAACTGGGACAAGCGGTTGACCGCCGAAGGCCCGTTCTTTCGTGAACTCTTCGATCGCGAGGGAGTCCGTCGCGTCATCGATGTCGGTGCCGGAAGCGCCCGTCACGCGGTCATGTTCGCGTCGTGGGGCCTTCACGTGGTCGCTGTCGACCCGGACGAATCGATGCTTGCCCAAGCGCGCGTCAACGCTGAGCGTTTTGCGCAAGACATCGCAAAGGCGGGCGGTTCGCTCGAGATCTTCCAGGGCGGTTTCGGGGAACTGCATCGCGCCGACCTCTCGCCTGCCGACGCGCTCACGTGCACAGGTAACGCGCTGCCGCATGTGAACGGGCGTGACGGGCTCACCGAAGCGCTCGCCGACTTCGCGAGTGTGCTGGTGCCGGGCGGCGTGCTGGTCTTGCACCTGCTCAATCACGAGCGCCTGCTCTCGAAGCGCCCGCGGACGGTTCCGCTCAAAGTGGTCGACACGGCCGCAGGTGCGACCAAGGTGTTCGTGCGCGTCATCGACTATCCGAGCGGTGACGAGTATCTGGGGTTCGACTTCGTGACGCTCTCGCGCGATACCTCGGGCGAGTGGAGTGTTGCGAGCCGACGCTCGCCGCACACCGCCCTTCCTCGTGAAGTGTTGGCGGCCGAGTTGCCCTGTGCCGGGTTCGGTCGCGTCGAGTTCTTCGGTGGACACGACGGCCACGCGCTCACAGACGATGACGAGAGCGTCATCGTGGTGGCGCAGCGACGCTAGGCGCCTCGCGCCGCCTCTGACGCGATCTTCGGGCCGAGGCGGCAGGTCCGATGCAGCGCCGCGTCGCATGCCGCGATCGGCGAGGCGAGAAGTCCCGGTCGCGATTCGCTTGGTGACCCGCTCAGCGCCGCGTACAGGTGACACAGCGGCAGGCCCGCGACGTTCTGGTAGCACTCGTCATCGGTCACCGAGGCGACCTGCGCTTCGATGTTGTATGCGCCGGCGCACCCGAGGAACGTGCCCATCGCCATCCATGCACGGATGTCAGCATCGGAAAGCGGCTTCATCCTCACATGGGTGGTCACAGAGAAGGTGCGGGGCGAAACATCATTCGGCGCAAGGAGCGCGCAGCCGGTGACCACCTCATGCGTCTCGCCAGCCAGCGAGCGCAGCATCCGCCACGCATCGGCAACGTCGACTGGCTTGCCCAGCAGTTCGCCGTCTGCCACGACGAGAGTGTCGAATCCGAGTATCAAAGCGTCGGCGACGCCCCCATCGCGAGCAGCAAGGGCCTTCTCGGCGGCAAGATGGGCCACCAGCGCACGAGGATCGTGGGCCAGCGGCGAGTCGAGGTCTTCCGGAGTGTCGAACGCGACGCAATCGAAAGGCAGATCGAGCCATGCGAGGAGTCTTCGCCGACGGGGCGATCGCGAAGCGAGTACCATGCGAGAATCGGCCCGCGTGTCGGAATCCATGCGCGCATGATAGCGTACGGCTCCTGACGTGAGCGAGTCTCCTATAATGGAGCGGAACGGGGTCACCCCGTTCGAATGGAGTGAGTCCACAAGGAGGATTCTTGACCGCGAAACGCGATGCGCCAAGAGTCGAACCGGTGATCGAGCGGCTGGTGAAAGCATTGGTGGTAACCGCGAAAGCGGTCACCCTCTATCCGCCGGCGAGCAGTATCCCCCGGGACACCGCCCAAGAGGCCGCAGCTATTCTCGGTCAGGCTCTCGAAGAGCGCCACGAGGTACGACTGGTCGTCACGAAACAGGGCATCTACCACAACGATGTCCTGCTGTTCGCGGGAGAGTCGGCCTACGGTGCGTTCGCACTTGAGCTCTACAGCCGCAAGCTCGCCGAAGTACGATTCCATTCGGGCACCACTGCCAAAGACATCATGTCGTTCCTCTCCCTTCTCAGTCACTCGCCGGAAGACCTCGAGGCAGCCGGAGGGTTCGAGGCGAGGTTGTGGGACAGAGGCGTCGGGACCATCACCGTGCGCGAGGCGAGAATCACGCTCGTTGACGCGGAGGCCGTCGTGGGCGGCGAGGAAGAGTCCGGACCAGACGGTCTGTCGAGAAGCGGGATCGACGAGATTCTCGCGGGCGCCTACGGAGGACGCTCGCGCGACCAGCTCACGATAGCGCGCCTCTTGGGCGACAGGGGCACCGTGTCCAGCTACCTCACCAGTACGTACACGAGTAGTGGTGTGACATCGAACCTGCTCGGAGCCGGGGAGAGGTTCGCCGAGTTCGCCGAGATCGCCTACGCGGCGGGTGAGGCCGAACGCAGCCCCTTGATGGGCTCGCTCGGGGAGGCCTTCGGTGACCTCGATCCGTCGTTGAAGCGCGCGTTGCTCGTGGAGCAGATTCTGCCCGAGGCGCGGACGAACGGAGCGCTGGCGGCGTTCGTGCAACAGATGGACGTCAACGAGTTGTGCGAGGTCATCGTCGCCGATATGGATGCGGGTTCGGTTCACCGCCAGGGCCTCGCGCGGGCAATTCGCAATCTCTCGCTCATCTCGATGTCGAGCAGGGGAGACATCGTCTCCGCCGCCGGGACGGCGATGCGCGGCGTCGGCTTCGACGAGAAGACCATCTCAGAAGTGACGGAGATGGCCTTGCCAAGCAGGTTGACCGTGCGCGAACAGGCGGGGGGGACCCCCGCAGCTGAGACGCCGGCTGCAGCCATCTTCAGGCTCATCGACCTAGCGCCGACCGACAGCGGTGGCGCGAGCACCGTGGAACAGTCTGACCTCACGGCGCTTCGTGTCGAGGCACGACGCGGGATCACCGATGGCGACGTGATCATGACGTCCGTCTCGTTGGTCACGATGGACCCGAGTGACAGTCATTTCTCTTCTGCCATGGCGATACTCGAGGACTCGTTGGACATGCTCATCGAGCGAGGCGACATCGACATCGCCGCTGATGCCGCGGATGCGCTTTCTGCCGCTGCCGACAACGAGGCGTTGAGTCAGGAGCAGCGAACGCGCCTGCGCAAGGCGATCGGACGGTTCACGAGACCGGAAGACATCCGAACGGTGGCCCACTCTCTGAGGATCTACGAACCCGGGACGGTCGAGTACCGTGCGGCCCAAAGAATCCTTGGCGCGTTGGGACCGCTTGCCATCGAGCCCATGCTCGAACAGCTCGCCGATGAGCCGGATATGGCGGTCCGCAAGTCCCTCGTCGACCTGCTGTGCTCGATGGCTCCCGCCTATGTCGCGGAACTCGGCGTCCATGTCACCGATCCGCGCTGGTACGTCGCGCGAAACGTCGTGAAGATTCTCGGGTCCACGCGATCGTCGTCGGCGCTGCCCTTCCTCGAGCGGACCGTCAGACATCCCGAGCCTCGCGTTCGACGGGAGGTCGTCCGGGCGCTCTCGGTGATTCCTGACCGTGCGGCCCAAGAGCTTCTCGTCGCAGCCCTGTCTGACGAGGACGCGCAAAACGTCCAGCTGGCCGCGCGTTACCTGGGCGCCGCCGACGTCCGTGGCGCGATACCCGCCCTCGAGCAGGTCGCTCGAGGCGAGGGAATGGGCAGTCGCGCGACCGGGCCTCGGGTCGAGGCGATCGAGGCTCTTGGCCGTCTCAAGGCGACACAGTCGCTCCACACTCTGGAGTACATCGTTGGCAAGCGCTCGATCCTCGGGGCGGGCAAGGCTCGGGAGCTTCGGGCCGCCGCTGAAGCCGCTATCGCTCGTATCGGTGTCGCCAACGGGGGTAGATCGTGAGCGACGAGCACCTCACAGGTTCGGAAGATGCAGTCGAAGTGCTGACATCGACTGAAGACATCCCGCAGGCGCCGGAATCTGCGGACGTCGTTGTTGAAGCGACGCCGCCGATCGCCCCCGTCTCTGCTCCGACACAGTCCTCTGTCACAGTCAGATACTCGCAGTCACAGTTGCGGCGTGCACGCGAGACGCTGACGAGGATATACGCGACCAAGCGAGCCGCACGCTTCTACCCTCTGGCCCATCCTTCGGTGACCGAGGGGATCGGGTTGCTCGCCGATAACGTCCGGTCATTTCACTCCGACGGTGTCGATCTGCACTTCGGGTTCTTCGAGGGCGAGATTCTCATGGGCGAGCAGTTGCTCACCGAGGAGAGCATCCTGTTCGATCAGTTGGTGCGCGACCTGACGAGTATCGGTATAGGCTCGATCGTCATTCGAAGAGGCGTGGACCTGTCCGAGCTGACACGATTCGTACAGCTGCTCATGACGGACTCCGCTACCGTTGCACAGTCCGGCGGCCTCGATTCCGTCGTCGCCTCACTGGATCTTCAGCATGTGGACGTGGGTGCCGTGCAGGCCGTCGAACGCGTGGACGCGGATCATGTGACTGCTTCTGACGACTCGAAGGCGGCGTACGGTGGTGCGGTGTCTTTGCTGCGCGAGATGGATCGGGTGATGCGGGCCAATCGGCATGTGTCCCCGGGTCGCGTGAAGGGCGTCGTGAAGAGCCTCGTCGACAACGTGCTGACGAACCGGTACGCGATGCTTCAGCTCACCGGCCTCAAGAACTACGACGAGTACACCTTCTTCCACTCGGCGAACGTCGCCATTCTCTCGCTCGCGCTCGGCTCGATGATAACGTCGGATTACCGCTTCCTCTCGTCGTTGGGCGTGGGTGCGCTGCTGCACGACATCGGCAAGCTCTCGGTGGACCTGGAGATTCTCAACAAGCCAGGGGCACTGACTCCGGACGAGTGGGAGAACGTGAGGGAACACCCCATTCGGGGGGCCCAGACGGTATTGCTCATGCCGGGTGTCGACAGGGCGGCGACGATCCCGATCCTCGAGCACCACATGCGGTTTGACGGCATCGGTTATCCGGTGCGGGTGCCGCAGCGCCCACAGCACCTCGCGAGCCGCATCGTCGCGGTCGCTGACAGCTATGACGCGATGACTTCGCGACGCAGCTACTCGGCTGCCCGAGTTCAAGATCAAGCCATGGCTCTGCTCGCAGCAGGAGCTGACAGCTCACTCGACCCCGTACTCGTGCGACTGTTCATTCGGCTCATGGGGGTCTATCCGCCGCGGTCGGTGGTGCGCTTGTCCGGGGGTCAGGTGGCGATCGTGCTCGAATCCAGCCCGACGGATCCACTGCGACCGGTGGTGAGGGTCATCGCCACCCAGACCGGTGAATTCATCGAACCGGTCGATCTCGACCTAGCGACCGCGCCCGACATCTTGGTACGGGGGTGCATCGACGGTCGTCTGCTCAACATCGATGTCGACACTTACCTATAGGACCCGTGAAAGGGAACGTAATGTCAGGAAGCAACACATCTAACCGAACGCCGTTCGTGATGATTGCCGCCGCTGCGATCCTCTTCGCGGTTGTTCCGTTGGTCACATGGCTCTCAGAGGCGTGGACGGACTACCTCTGGTACGCGGATATGGGTCAGACGGGCGTCTTCTGGACACGGATCGGCTCGCAGTGGGCCGTGGGTGCACTGTTCGGAGTAGCCACCTTCGCGCTGCTCTACGGCACGATGCGTATCGCGCGCAGCTTCGCGCCGCGCGTGAGGCCGGTTGGCATCCCCGACTCGGTTCCTGCGGAATATGCGCTGCTCATCGAGCGTTTCAGGACCATACTGGGCTCGATGCTTGGCCGTGTCATCTTCTGGAGCGCCCTGTTCTTCGCGGTCACGAACGGTGCCGCGATGTCTGAGCAGTGGGAGACGTTCCGTTTGGCTCTCGCGGCGGTTCCTTTCGGAGTCACTGACCCGCAGTTCGGTCGCGATGTCGGCTTCTTCGTGTTCAACTTGCCGGTTCACTCTGCGATACTCACGTGGCTCACAGGGTCGCTCATCCTCGCGACCATGCTGACGTTGCTCGTCCATTTCGCCGGAGGGGCGATTCAGCCGTGGGCTCGCCTCATGGGGTTCGCTCCTCACGTCAAGGCGCACATCTCGGTGCTGCTCGCGGCGCTGGTGCTTTCGAGGGCGTACGCATACTGGATCGCGATCTACTCGCTCAACTATTCTCCCAGGGGACCGGTTCTGGGCGCCTCGCACACCGACATCACAGCCCAACTGCCCGCGTATCGCATCCTCATCGGGGTCTCTGTGCTCGTCGCGGTGCTTCTGCTGCTCAACATCCGTTACCGTGGATGGCGTCTGCCGGTGCTCGCGGTCGGGGGCTGGCTAGTCGCCACCATCCTGCTCGCGGGTGTGTGGCCGGGGGCCGTCCAGCGCTTCGTGGTCTCTCCCAACGAGGCGGGTCTCGAGGCTCCCTATATCAAGCGCAACATCGAGATGACGCGTCGAGCGTTCGACCTCACCGACGTGAAAGGGCAGAGTTTCCCGGCTTCAGACGAGGTCACCGTCGAGCAGGTCGAAGGCGACCAGGCGACGTTCTCGAACGTTCGCCTCTGGGACCCGGACATCGTCAAGCAGGGTTACGCCCAACTGCAGACGATTCGGCCCTACTACGAGTTCGCTGATGTCGACGTCGATCGCTACGACATCAATGGTCGGCCCAGGCAGGTGCTCGTCGCAGCGCGGGAGATGAACTCGAGCCTGCTTGCGAGCACGGCGCAGACATGGGTGAACCGCCACCTCGTCTACACCCACGGGTTCGGGTTGATCGTGAGCCTGGCCAGCGAGTTCGACAGTCGCGGGCTTCCCATCTTCGCGGTTGGTGATGTGCCGCCGAAGGTCGCCAGCTCGGTGAAGAGCGGCTCCCCTGCACTGGAGCAGAAGCAGCCTCGTATCTACTTCGGCGAACTGACCAACGACTACGTGATCGTCAACACCGGCATCAAGGAGTTCGACTACCCGCTTGGCGAGAAGAACGCATTCTACGAGTACGAAGGTGACGGGGGTGTCGAAGTCGGCGGCTTGGTGCGTCGAGCCGCGTGGGCGCTTCGGTTGGGTTCCAGCCAGATCCTCTTCTCGAACTATCTCACCCCTGAGAGCCGCATACTCATGCGCCGCGATCTCTCTTCGCGGCTCGAGGCGCTCGCCCCTTGGCTCTCTTACGAAGACGACCCGTATCCGGTCATCGCGGACGGGCGAATCGTGTGGGTGATCGATGCCTACACGCGCTCCACGATGTTCCCCTACTCCGAGCGTATGGCAGACGGAACCAACTACATCCGCAACTCGGTGAAGGTGACCATCGATGCCTTCTCGGGGGAGACGACCTTCTACGCGTTCGATGAGCAAGATCCGGTGCTGAAGGCATGGCGCAACATCTATCCGGAGTTGTTCAGAGACATCGCCGAGGTGCCGGACACTGTCCGCGAGCATTTCCGCTACCCGCAGGGTTATTTCGAAGCCCAGGCCGAGATCTACCGCACGTATCACATGACGGATGCCGGGGTGTTCTACAACAAGGAGGACCAGTGGGAGATTCCCGGCGAGCGGCAGGGCAGGACCATGCGGCCCTTCTTCGTGCTGCTCCAGTTGCCGGGCACTGTCCGCGAGCAGTTCTACCTCATGCAGCCCTACACCCCGCGCAACAGAGACAACATGATCGGCTGGATCGCGGTCTCGTCTGATCCCGAGAACTACGGCGAGCGCACTGTCTACCTCTTCCCGAAAGAACGCGTGATCCTGGGCCCAGAACAGGTGGTGGCGCGGACCAATCAGGATTCGGTGATCTCTCCGCAGCTCACGCTGTGGAATCAGCGCGGCTCCAGCGTGCTGTTCGGCAACATGATCGTCATCCCGATAGGTGAGTCCATCGTCTACATCAGGCCCGTGTACCTCCAGGCTGAAGAGACCGCCATCCCCGAACTCGCGCGAGTGATCGTCGCCTATGCCGACAAGGTCGAGATGCAGCCTACCCTCGAAGAGGCGCTGGTCAAGGTGTTCGGCGGGAGTGCCGCACAGAGTGAAGAGGGGACACCCGCAGCACCGGGTTCCGGTACGGGTGGTACGGGCGGCACGGCTGATGCCGCTGTGGCCGCGCGTCTGTTCACAGAGGCCATCGAGGCTCAGAAGAAGGGCGACTGGGCGACCTACGGTGAGAGGATCACCGAGCTCGGTCGCATCCTCGATCGACTTGCGGGTACCGAAGCGACCCGCACACCGTAAGAGGAGCCTGACGAAACAGACTCCGGGTACGAACAGGCGTTCGTACCCGGAGTTGTCGTCTCGGCAACGTCGTGGTACGCTTCTTGCGTTCGGATTGAGGCATTGCACGCGACGCCCGCATGCGTTCGGCCGGTGGAAGACCGGAACGGCCGAGGGACCTGCGAAGCGGGAGTCGATAGACTGAAAGCCGGTCGGATCGGCCAGACGGGGCCCGCCAGCTCGATCACTGCGGCGGGCACAGAACGACCGAACTGCACGCACTAGGTCCAAAGCCAAGAGCATAGCGCTTCTCTGGCACACGACGGTGGCGACGACGCCCGTTCGTGCCGGATGCGAGGCAGCTAGCCATTCCCCTCTCCACTTCGCTGTCTGGGTACGCTTGTGCCCTTCACGCCTCCGCGCCGCCGTTGGTCATGTCCCCGGACTCGGAGGAATACCTTGCGTTCACGTATGAACACAGCACGGCTCGTTTCAGTGGCGATGATGTTTGTTGGCGCGGCAGCCATCGTGTCGGCGACGGTGGTCGGATGGACCGGATTCCCGACCACGATCGCATCGGCGGCGCTCATCGAATCAGTGGTTCCCGTCGAAGCATTGGGTGTCGAGTCCGACTCGGCCATGCTACTTGGCGAGGAAGTTCCCGCTGACACTCGTCTTGACGAAGCGGTCGAAGACGCCGACACGGTTGCCGCAGCAGGACTGCTGGCTCACGCGAAGAAGCGGATCACCGTGCAAAAGGTGGCGAAGAAGGTTGCGGCGAAGCGGATTGCAGCGAAACCTGGCCGCGTCTCGGCGAGCGGTTGGCGCAGCGCACGGGTCTCTTGGTATGGCCCCGGTTTCTACGGCAACACCATGGCCGGTGGCGGCAAACTGCGCCGAGACAGCATGGTGGTCGCGCATAGGTCGATGCCGTTCGGTACCAGGATCGAGTTCAGCTATCGAGGCCAGAGCGTCATCGCGGTTGTGCGTGATCGAGGGCCTTTCATCCATGGACGCGTGTTCGACCTCGGACCGGGTACGGCCAAAGCACTTGGCTTCGGCGGCGTCGGAACTGTGAAATACCGCATCCTCTAGCGTCTCGTTGGGGTACCTTACATTGTGAGCGGAATCGAGGCGATGCAGGAGGGCGGTCGGATGTCAGTCGAACCCGAAGCGAGTCCCCCCGGTTCGGCGACGGGCGCGCCCGAGATCTTCGGGCGCCCAAAAGTCACGGATGCGGTCACGGATTTCGTACAGATGACCGTCGACTACGTGCGCCAGGAGACCGGCGACGTGGTTCAGGAGAAGGTCGTGCGGCCCACACAGAAGGCGGGTCTCGCGGTCGCGTTCGCACTCGGGTCGGCGATGGTGCTTGCAATGGGAATCGCCTTCATCAGCGTGGCGGCGCTCATGTTCCTCGCGTCTTTCATCGGTTGGGTCAGTGCCCTCTTCGCGGTTGGCGGCGTGCTTGTGTTGGGCTCGTCCGTACTGGCATTCCTGAAGATGAGGAGCATTCAGCGATGAACGCACGCAAGGACGCGCTGGAACCCACCGCACGCATCACGCTTGATGACTTGAAGCATCGCGCCGAGACGGTCAGGGATATCGCTGTTTCGGAGACCAAAGCGGTCGCATCAAGGGTGTCGGCGATGGAAGCCACTCGCAAGGCGCTGATCATCGCAGGGGTGGTGTGCGTCGTCGTTTCGCTGGCGTATATGGCGGGCACGCGTGCGGGTACGCGTCCGCGGTCGTCGGACTGACGATCCGCGACGTGTTGACGTGTCGGCGAATCGACGTGGGGGAGCGAAGCCTTCAGGCCACGCTGATCGTATCTGACGTGGCGTCGATGCGAACCTCGACGGCACCGGGTCTTTCTCGACAGGCGATCGATCTCTTGCCGGGTCTGGCGCGCCATTCGTGCGAGAACGACAGCGAAATCGACTTCACGAGGGAGATGCGGGATACAGAGAGCGTTCACTTGCTGGAACACGTCGCCTGCGAGTTGATGGCGCTCGCCGGCTCGCCGCGCTCACTCAAGGGGCGTACCGAGTGGGACTTCGCCCGTGACGGATGGGGAGTCTTTCGGGTGACGCTTGAGTTCGACGATGACCTTGTCGCGATGGGCGCCCTTCGCGAAGCCGTGCGAATCGTCGAGTGGTTGCTCGCCGGTGGCGCGGAGTCAGACAGGCCGGACGTAGAAGCGATCGTCGAGCGACTGGGGGCGGCAGGGTAGGCGCCCTGAGCTGCACGCCTGAGTCACCATAGGCCCCGGGCACTCATCTGGTGGAGTCGGGCGGCATCGTGTCTGTTCGGCAGTCCGGTCTTGGCGAGGATGGCCGCGACGTGCTGTTTGACCGTGGACGCGGAGATCCCCAACCGCTGAGCGATCTGCTTGTTCGCGAGATTCTCTCCCAGCACCTCAAGAACCTCGAGCTCCCGACGAGTCAGACCGCAGCGTCTCAGTCTCAGGGCGTTGCCTTCAGCGAAGAGGGGGATGACGTCGCGGTCGATGTATCTGGCGCCGTCGAACACAGCGAGCATCGCGTCGCGCAGCACGCGCGCGGGGACGGTCCTGTGCAAGACGCCCTTCACCCGGGCGATATCGAGCGCTCCGAGTATCCACGACGTCGACGAGGAGTCAACGAGCAGGACCACGGGCACGTCTCCGCATCCGAGGTCTTCGAGGTGTCCCGAGGTCGGCTTCGCGCTGACGCCGAGAACGATCACAGAGGCGTTGTCGGCAGGCTCGAAGGTGACCCGGGCACCCAGGTCCCGCTCGAGCCAGTGCGCGAGTCCCTGCCGGAAGAACTCGCAGTCGTCGATGACGACAACGTGCCGCGCTTCCACTTCGACCTCCTCGAGCAGATTCCATCCGGAGCCGAATGCCGACTCGGGATCGACTCTACGCGAGCGGTCGCACCAGGGTCTTTCCCACGTCTTACCGTTCGCGCGGGAACACGGCGCGGAGCAGATAGGCCACGCCAGTCGCCAGAGCGAACGGGGCGACAGCGACCGGGGCGGCACTGGCCAGCGAGATTCCCGCGAGGATCTGAGCGAGTCCGAGTGTCGCGAGAAACGCGAACTGCACCGCCGTGTATGCCCACAACGGCTCAGGCAGGCGCCCTGCAACCGAGGAGCGCCTGAGCGGCCTGAGCGAATCCACGATGACGAAGATCGCCAGAACGGCGGTCCCCATTATGAAGGCGGTCGCGAGCAGCCACACGGGGCCGCCCAGTACCACATCGCCGTGCACTAGCCGACCACCTCGGCGAGCGTCCGCACGATCGTCGTGAAGAACGGCCGCCCGTCACTGTTGCCGCTGACCGGATCGACCGCGCGCTCAGGGTGCGGCATCAGGCCGAACACGTTGCCGCGCTCGTTACAGATCCCGGCGATGTCATCGATGGCACCGTTGGGTGAGCTGTTCTCGGTGCGCGAACCATCCGGTTCGCAGTAGCGTAAGATCACCTGGCCGTTGTCGTTGAGTCGCGCGAGAGTGGCCGCGTCGCATGTGAAGTTACCCTCGTTGTGGTTGATCGGCACCTCAAGCACAGTGGCGAGCGGCAGGTCGAGCCAGTCGCACGCACCGTCGACCCGCAGGGGCACGCGACGGCAGATGAACTTGAGGCCGCGGTTGCGAAGCAGGGCACCCGGCAGCAGGTGGGCCTCGGTCAGGATCTGGAAGCCGTTGCAGATGCCCAGAACCGGCCCGCCTCGCTCGGCGAAGCGTACGACTTCGGCCATGACCGGCGAGAAGCGCGCGACCGCGCCGCAGCGGATGTAGTCGCCGTACGAGAACCCGCCAGGCAACACGATCGCGTCGAACCCTTCGAGCGAGGTATCGCCGTGCCATACGGACGCCGCGTCGAAGCCGAGATAGCGTGCGGCGTGGAGCACGTCTTGCTCGCAATTCGAACCGGGGAAGGTGATGACACCGAACCTCATGTCGTTACTCCTCGACGGTTTCGATGCGGAAATCCTCGATGACCGGGTTTGCGAGCAGCTTCTCGCACATCTCGGTGACTTGGGAAAACGTCACGTCGCCGGACAGTCGGATGTACTTGCCGATGCCGACGCTTTCGATGCCCTCGTAGCCAAGGTTGGCGAGGGCACGCTCGGCTGTGGCGCCGGGGGGGTCGAAGATGCCGTCGCGGTAGGTCACGAAGATCTGATAGGCCGCCATCTCGTTGTCTTCCTTTCGTACGCGGTCAGGACTTGTCGCCGGGTGCGGACGGCGTTGACTTGCTGTCGTCCGACTTCGCTTTGGAGGGTTTCGCCTCACTGGCGTTCGCCCCGCCGGATTTCAGCCATGCGGAACGCATGGGACGCAGCTTCAGCCAATCGATGCCCAACGCCACGAAGATCATCGCGTAGCCGATTCCCAGCACCCAGTTGCCCGCAGTGCGGAGGTTCTCGTTGCGCCACATGAAGAACGCGGCCGTGGATAGCACCATGGCCAGTACGAGGAAAGCCCACCAGATGCGTCGCCAGAGCTTGAACTCCGGCGTGGGTGGGTTGATGATCAGCCGAGGTCGCCGTTTGCGAGCGACTGCGGCTGAGCTCTTCGACGACGAGCCCTTGCCGGTTCCGGACGACGCTCCGGCAGAACGCTTCGGTTTCGCGGATGAAGCGGACTTGCGAGTCTTTCCCGGCGGGGCGGTGTGTTTTCCATAGCGCTCGTTCAAGGGGTTACGGCGTGCCACGCTAGCGGCCTCCTTCAGGTTCGAACGTACGCCCGGTGATCAGTTCGTACGCCTTGATGTATGTGACCGAGGTCGCTTCGACGACCTCTCGCGGCAATGCCGGTGGTGGCGAGAGCTTGTCCCACCCGCTTCTCTCCAGCCAGTCGCGCACGAATTGCTTGTCGAAACCCGTCTGACTCCGGCCGGGTTCGTAGTCGTCCACCAGCCAGAAACGGCTCGAATCCGGAGTGAGAACCTCGTCGACGAGCGTCAGCCGTCCGTCGACATCGCCGAACTCGAACTTGGTGTCTGCGATGATGATACCGCGCTTCGCCGCATGTTCGCGCGCTTTCGTGTACACGGCAATTGACGTGGCCCTCAACCGGGCGGCGGTGTCCTCGCCAACGATCGCAGACATGCGCTCGAAGTCGATGTTCTCGTCATGGGCGCCGATCTGGGCCTTTGACGACGGAGTGAAGAGCGGCTCGTCCAGTCGACTCGACTCCACGAGCCCGTCGGGAAGCGCGATCCCGCACACGGTCCCGTGGCGCTGGTACTCCTTGAGCCCCGAGCCTGCGAGGTACCCGCGCACGATGCATTCGACCGGGTAGACGTTCGCCTTCTTCACCAGCATGAAGCGCCCAGTCAGGCTCTTCGCGTATGGCTCGAAGCGCGGCGGCAGATCGGCGGCATCAGTCGAGAGCAGATGGTTTTCAACCACGTCGCCGAGCAGATCGAACCAGAACAGCGAGAGCTTCGTGAGCACTTCGCCCTTGAACGGGATCAGGTCGGGGAGTACGACGTCGAACGCGCTGATGCGGTCGGAGGCGACGAGCAGGAGACGATCATCCAGATCGTAGAGGTCGCGCACCTTGCCCCGCGAGTCGGGGATCAGCTCGGTCGTGGGGCTCATCGCATCAGCCTGGCTTCAGCCCTGTGGCGAATACGAGACCCAGGAACCCGTGGACGAGCGCCGTGGCGAGAAGTGCCCAGGCCACTGACTTGTGGACCTGCAGGTGCAATCGCCCTTTGAAGCTGATCTTGCGCAAACCAATGAGGATCTGAGCGATCATGAGCGCCAGAAGGAAGCCGCCGCCCGCAACTATCATGATCGGCGTCAAGACAATACCGAAGACCATCCCGTGCCCCTCTCCGTGGATTACGTTCGTCGACTACAGCATACCCTCGCGAAATCACAGAGCGTACAGCGACACCACGTAGACGACGTAGCCCAGAAACATCGCACCTCCGAGAAGGCGGCCGAAACGTCCGCGCCACAGCAGCACGACGCTCGCGAACACCGCGACCGCGAGCATCACAGGAATATCCACCCGCGCCATGCTCTCGGCGATGCTCACCGGCGTGATGATCGACGTGATCCCGAGAATCGACAGGATGTTGAAGGTGTTGGAGCCCACCACGTTGCCTACGGCGACATCCGAGTGGCCGCGCATCGCCGCGATGACCGATGTGGCGAGCTCGGGCAAGGAGGTCCCTACCGCGACGACGGTGAGACCGACCACCGCGTCGGGGACGCCGAACAGGGCCGCTATCGAGGTCGCGCCTCCGATGAGCAGGTCCGAGCCGACAACGAGCGCGATCAGGCCGGCGATGACGGCGCCCACGGCACTCGTCAACCCGAGCTTCGTGCGGAACTCCTCGGTCTCCTCGGCGTGCCAGTTCGGTGTTTCGGAGTTCGATTTGATCTCGCGACGATACTGGATCACGACGTAGGTCACGAGCACGCCGACCATGAGTAGTCCCTGCCAGCGCTCGATCATGCCCCAGAAGCCCAGCGCGAGCATGAACGCCGAAGCGACCAGCATCATGATCGTATCGGGGCGGACACTGGCGCGATTGACGGCGATCGGCTTGATGAGGGCGGCGAGCCCGAGGATGAGCGCGATGTTGCCGATGTTGGAGCCAACGATGTTGCCGATCGCGATATCCGGGTTCCCCGCGAGTGCGGACTGCACGGACACGACGAGCTCCGGGGCCGAGGTACAGAACGCGACGACCGTCATGCCAACGAGAAGCGGCGAGATGCCCAGTCGGCTCGAGATGGCCACCGCCCCGCGAACGAGGAACTCGCCGCCGCCGAAGAGTAGAACGAATCCGCCCGCCGTCATGAGGTACATCACCGAGGCCTCGCCGCCTTATCGTCGCCCGCTCGAATCGTCGGAGCATCATACGACATCGGCACCGGGGCATCACGCGAACCAGAAGAGGGTACAGTCCGTCGTAACCACTGCCGAAGGAACACGGACTCTCGCCCACCTTGGAGGTCGTCATGAGCCGCCTTGCATCGATCGCACTCGTGCTGGTCGCACTGCTCGCCGTGAACGGTTGCGCGCCGACACCGCCCTCCGAGCCCTCAAGCATCGAAGGCGTCATCACAGCGATCTCGTCGGGGAGCGGAGATGTGCTGCTCACGATACTCGTCGAGGTTCCCGACGGGCCTGACGCGGCGAAGGGGTTCGTTTCCGATAAAGCGAGCGTTCGAATCACCGAGAAGACCCGCGTGTTCACGATAGGCGGGGCACTCACGGACGCGAGCGCGCTCGAGCGGACCGGGCTGGGTGTTCGCGTGTGGCTTGGCGGTCCCATCGCCGAGAGCTATCCGGTGCAGGCGGAGGCCTCAGCGGTGCAGCTCGTGCCGTAGCCGGGCGGCCACAAGCCCTATCACGCCAGCGGCACCGCGATCGAGAACCGTGAGCCACCTTCGGACCGACGCTCCACGATGATGCGGCCTTGGTGACGCTCCACGATCTCTTTCGTGACGGCGAGTCCGATTCCCAGTCCACCGGTTGACGTGGCTCGCGCATCGTCGGCCCGCCAGAAGCGGCTGAACAGGTGGGGCAGGTCGCTTTCGGCGACCCCGATACCGCTGTCGGAGACCTTGACGACGGCATCCGTGCCCTTCGCGTAGACGACCACGTCCACGCGACCGCCCGCGGCCGTGTAGCGCGCGGCGTTGGAGAGCAGATTGCCCACCGCCTGCTGGAGCCGGTCGGAGTCTCCCTTGACCATGAGTCCGGACGCGAGGTTCACCGACAGCGTGAGGCCCGCCGCTTCGAAGAGCGCCTCGTGGGCGTCGACCACGGTGCGTACCGGCGTGGCGAGGTCGATTCGGCGCAAGTCGAACGGAAGCGAGCCTCGCTCCATCCGCGTGAGCTCGAGGATCGCGTCAGCGAGGCGCCCCAGCCGCACCGTCTCGTTGCGTACGGTGCCGAGGCGCTCAGCATCGGCCGGGAGCACGCCGTCCTGCATCGCCTCGACGGTCGCCTGGATCGCCTGTAGCGGGGTACGCAGCTCGTGTGCGACATCGGCCGTGAGCCGCCGCTCAAGCTCGCGGTCGGCTTCGATCGCGTCAGCCATCTCGTCGAGCGTGCGACCGAGGACCGAGATCTCGTCATCGCCATCAAAGCCGGTGCGGGCCTCTCGCTCACCTCGGCGAAGCGCCTGCGCGGTCACCGTGATCGTCTCGATAGGCCGCACGAGGCGGTTGGCGTACCCCAGTCCGGCGATCGATGCGAACGCGATGGCCACAAGGGCAGCCACCCCCAACGCTCGCACGGACGCCTGTCGGAACTGCTGGTCTCGCTCGGTGACGAGCGCTCCGGGGCCGTACGCCCAGACGCGCACCGTTCCGACATCGTGGCCGTTGACGATCACGGGCGACGTCACGACCGGACCTTCGGGCTGGAGGGCGAAGCCCTGCTCCTCGCCCGCTCGCGCGTCCATCATCTCCAACTGCGTGGCGACGCTCAGTTCGTCGTAGATGAGCGACCCGTCGCCATCGAGGATCTGGACGGCGACGCCACGCATGGAGCCGAAGCGCGGGATCGTCGAGAGGGTCTGGATCGTCCACCCGCCATGCGAGGGGTACGTCGCCGCCGCGACCTGCGCGATGCCGTCGGCGGCGCGCTGTAGGTTGTCTCGCAGGTAGCGGTCGAACTCGACGTTCCACGCGCCTGAGATCAACACGGCGGCGAGTGCGGCCGTGACAGCGGCGACCACGGCGAACGCGATGGCGAGACGGCGGCCGAAGGTCCCGCCGGCGGGGCGCCGCCACGAAGGAGGCCTCTCGGCGAGAGGATCAGGCATCAGCGGGCGGCGCCTCGAAACGGTAGCCGACCCCGTGGACGGTGTAGATGAAGGTGGGATCGCGCGGGTCGTCCTTGAGTTTCGCGCGCAGATTCTTCACGTGGCTGTCGATCGTGCGCTCGTAGCCCTCGAAATCGTAGCCGAGTACCTTCTCGACGAGCTCCATGCGCGAGTAGACGCGGCCCGGATAGCGCGACACGGTTGTGAGCAACTTGAACTCACTTGCGGTGAGATCGAGCTCCTCGCCGGCGAGGAACGCCTTATGACCGGCGATGTCGACCTCGAGGTCTCCGAAGACGAGCCGATTGCGCTGGGGTTCGTCGGTCACCTTGGCTCGGCGCAACAGCGCGCGAACGCGGGCCACGAGTTCGCGGGGTGAGAACGGCTTGACCAGGTAATCGTCGGCACCCAGCTCGAGTCCGCGAACGCGGTCCTCGAGCTCGCCCTTGGCGGTGAGCATGATGATGGGGACGTCGGAGGCGTCGCGAATCGCGCGGCAGACCTGCTCGCCCGGCACTTTCGGGAGCATCAGGTCGAGAACGACGAGGTCGAAGCGGTACTTGGCGAACTGCTCCAGTGCTGCCTGGCCGTCGGCGGCCGGGGTCACCCAGTAACCCTCACGCTCGAGGTAGGCTACCACCGCCTCGCGAATCGACTTCTCGTCTTCGACCAGCAGAATCCTGCGCGTATCCGCAGACATCAGACCTCCTCATAAGATGCAGCGACACACACTCGGCCGCCCACCAGCTAAGTGTACGCCTGGTGAGGAGCGCGCTCGGCTTCTTCCACCGAATCTCCACCCGCCCCAGAGGCGGCGCGGTAGCTTGAGACGAGGAGGCTTGACGTGACGGCCATCGGTGCCGGCAGGAGTCTTACGCGATCCGCCAGCTCGTGTTCGCTCATGTGGCGGGAGCTCGGACCCATGCCCACGAGCGCGATGATGTCATCGTGGTGCAGGAGCATCTCGTGTTCGACGAGGTTCTCGGCGATGGTCTCGAAACGGCCGTGCAGTGCGGTATCGATGCGCTCGGCCTTGCGTGGGTCGATCGACACCAGCGAGAGTGGACCGGCGAGCTGAGTCAGGTGCGCCGAGGTCGGCGTGGCGATCAGCAGCCCGCCACCGGGAGCGAGGATGCGGTGGAACTCGGCCGCATTGCGTGGCGCGAACACGTCGAGGACGACCGCTGCCGCGCCGTCGCGGATCGGCAGCGGGCGCCACGTGTCGCAGACGATCGCGATCGCGCGCGGGTGGGACCGCGCGGCCCGGCGGGCGGCATGCTTGGAGATGTCGAGCGCGAGCCCGGCGCGTTGCGGCGCACGCTCCAGCGCACCCGCGAGGTGATGGCCGGCCCCGGCGCCGACGTCGACGTAGCAGCCGGCGACATCGTTTCCGAGCAGCGTGGCCGTCTCGGCGATCGCGTTGGTGAGCGGTGCGAAATGACCGGCGGCGAAGAACGCGGCTCTGGCGTCCAGCATCGATGGCGTGTCCGCCGTGCCCGTCTTCGCGTTACCGGCGAGCATGTTCACGTAGCCCTGACGTGCGATGTCGAACGAGTGTCCTGATGCGCATCGCACCGCACCGGCATCGCGGATGACGCTCTGGCCGCAGTGCGGGCACGCCAGTGAATCGATCACCGCATCGAGCAGGTGATACGAGCTGGTGGCGTCGGTTTCCGGGATCACCCCAGGAACCGCCGGATCAGAGCGGCTCGCAACAGCAGGTCGGTCAGTCGGTGATCCTGGGAGGCCGTGCCGATCGCTTGAATCCTACGCACGACGTCGAGGTGTTCCGTATCGGGTGTCCAGTCGTATCCGGCCCGCATGATGGCCGCGCGCAACTCGGCGCTCATCAGCGGCCCGTCCATGTCGCAGAAGGCCAGGACCTCATGCATCTTGGTGTCGAACGACGGGTAGACCTCGCGCAAGAACGCGAGATCGCTGACCGAGAGGACCTCGAACGCGAGCAACTCGGGCGGCAGCCCCAGTGAGTACATGGAGCACGTGAAGGTGATGGCGCGCGGCAGCGTGATGCCTTCGACCTGCCGCGCATAACCGAACAGGCCCACGTGGAGCTTGCGTGCCCTGCGTGGCGGCATGAATCGCGCGAAATTGTTGATCGCGCTCGCAAGGTCGACGATCCGCTTGCGATACGTCTCGCTGTAGCGCTCGATGAGCGGCAGCGCCTGCTCGGTGTCGATGGGCGTCGCGCGGCCGATCTCGCGCGCCTTCATGGCGGTGATGGCCGAGCGGACCTCATCAGCAGGATGGTCGAACTTGAACGCGGACTGGATCGTGAACGTCGCGACGCTTGGGTACTCGTTGCCCACACACTCGGCGGTCTGCGGGCTCAATCCGCCGCGAAACGGCGCTGAGCCCATCCCCAGGATCGGGTGCAACCGCACCCCGATGCGATCAGCGAGCTGATCGAGATCCCACAGCGCGATCTTGTTCGACAACGCTGCCGAGACGAGACCGTAGTTCATCGCCGTGTCCGAGCGGGCCAGAAAGACCCGCTGGTCTTCGACGTCTTTGTCAGAGAGGTACTCCTCGACGATGTCGGCGGCCGCGAACATGCTCGGCAGATCCTCGAAGAGAGGGATGACCTCGATGTGGTCGGGCGCGAACGTCCCGATCCACTCGGCGATCGTGATGTCGCTGTCGCTGAACCGCTGCGTCTGACGACCAACGATGAAGTCCCGGTAGTAGCGATAGATCCGATCCGGCCCCAGCGCAGACGTGGTCATGGGGAGGATGACCTCGAAGATCGGACAGACGTCCCTGCCGTAAAAGATCCGCGCCGCGTCAAATGAGCGTGGGATGCTCTCGAGTGTCTCGAGCAGGATCTTCGCCTCGGTCGTCTCGACCGTCGGGTTGGGCACCCGCAGTGTCAGTCGGAGATCCTCGCCAAGCACGTTGGTCGCGAAGTACTGCTCGTAGGTCGAGAACAGCTTCTTGACGACATGGGTGTCGATCTCCTTGCCCTCGACATCCCACATCTGCTCGTCACAGCCCAGATGGGAGAAGGCGTAGTAGGCCTCGCGAACCTCGTCTTCACCAGCGAGGACCGGCGAGGACGCGAAGAAGGGCACCGTCACGTTGTCGGGGTGTTGGGTGCTCATGCACCTCGGGACGTCACGCACAGCGCTCACCTCCTGTGATGATATTTCCGGTATCGGACCTGGTTGGATACTCGGAGGTTAGCACGATGGAGCGCGAGCGGTGCCCCGGGTACGTTTGACCCGTCGAAACGGACGGTGCTACGATGCGCCCACGCTTGGGGGTGACTCTGGCGACTGAACAGGAAACACCACGGACGTGAGGGAAGAGGGCGTCGCCATGCGCCCGGCCACCCCTCCGATGTTCCCCGCCAGGACGGTGCATGTCACCGAGGGAAGCGGGTCGGTCCCGGACCGGTATCCCGGGAATGAGGCTCGCGGTCGCCGCTCACCCAGCGCACCGCGAGCGAAGATAGGTGGTACCGCGAAACCCCCTCGCCCTATCAGGCCGAGGGGGTTTTCTCGTTTTCGGGGTTGGCTCGCCATCCCCGGAGGTAGGTGAGAGACATGGGTACTTCCAGGGTCGTCTTCGACAAGTGGGACGGGCGCTACGCGGACCGGCTGACGGGGGTCCGCTCAAGCGCGGTGCGCGATCTGTTCGCCGCTGCCTCGCGCCCCGACATGATCTCGTTCGCCGGCGGGATGCCGGAGGTGTCGCGCGTGCCGGCGGAGGCGGTCGCCCGTGCGGCCAGCGAGGCGGTTCTCCACATGGGCGCCCAGGCGCTCCAGTACGGCTCGAGCGAGGGCCGCCCGCAGATCCGCGCGCTCGTTACCGAGCTGATGGCCGAGACGGGAGTGCGCGTGAGCGCCGATGACGTCGTGATCACGGCCGGCGCACAGCAAGGACTCGATCTGCTCGCCAAGATGTTCCTGAACCCCGGCGACGTGGTCATGACCGAGGGGCCCACCTACCTCGGTGCGCTCCAGGCGTTCTCGGCCTACCAGCCAGACATCCGGTGCGTGCCCTTCGACGCCGATGGTATGCGGATGGACCTGCTCGAAGCCGAACTCGCGCGGGTGGGCGTTCGCGGCGCCAAATTCATCTACACGATCCCGAACTTCCACAATCCCGGCGGAGTCACCCTGAGCGCTGAGCGCCGACGGCGGCTCCTCGAGCTGGCCCGTGAGTACGACATCCCGGTCGTCGAGGATGACCCCTACGGCCGGCTGCGGTTCGAGGGCGGACACGTCAAACCGCTGCGCGCGCTCGATGACGAGGTCATCTACCTGGGCACGTTCAGCAAGATATTCGCACCGGGACTGCGCCTCGGTTGGGTGATCGCCCCGAAGCCGATCCTCGCGAAACTGCTGCTCGTCAAGCAGGGAGCAGACCTGTGCGGGAGCGCGTTCGCGCAGGTCACGGCCGAGCGCTACTTCGAGGGAACACGCTGGCGCCGCGTATTGCAGGGACTCACGAAGGTCTACGCCGAGCGACGCGACGCGATGCTCGCAGCGCTTGCGGAGCACTTCCCTCCGGAGGCATCGTGGACGCGGCCCGAGGGCGGCTTCTTCGTCTGGATCGAACTGCCCGCCTACGTGGACTGCTCGAACATGCTCGCCGAGGCCGTCGAACATGGCGTGGCGTTCGTGCCCGGCGACGGTTTCTACCCTGACGGGCGGGGGCGCAACTGCATGCGGCTCGCGTTCTGTTACGCCGAGCCCAGCGCGATCGAGGAGGGCATCCGTCGGTTGGGCGAGGTTCTCGAAGACCGCCTTGAGCTCTACCGAGCATTCATCGACGCGGGGGCGATACAGGCCACGGAGAGGGGATCGACATGAGAGAGAAGATCGCTGTCCTGATGGGGGGCCGCTCTCTCGAGCGCGAAGTGTCGCTCGCGAGCGGCAAACGGGTCTGCGATGCGCTCGATGCGCTCGGGTATTGCGTTCTTGCGCTGGACGTCACGGCAGACCTCGTGAACACATTGCGCTGTGAGCGGCCTGACGCCGCCTATATCGCGCTGCACGGCAAGTATGGCGAGGACGGCACCATCCAGGAGCTGCTCGAGTTCCTCCGGATCCCCTACACGGGCCCGGGCGTCGTGTCATGTGCGCTTTCATGGGACAAGTCGGTCACGAAGCACCTGCTCGCCGAGCAGGGAGTGACCACGCCGCCGTGGATCACCCTCACGGCTGACGCGTTCAAGCAGATGGGAGCCGCGACCGCCGTTGACATGATGGCCGACTCCGTTGGCGGGTTCCCGGTGGCGGTCAAGCCGTCGCGCCAGGGCTCGGCTCTGGGGCTCATGTACGTCGAAGAGCGTGAGCAGCTCGCTGAAGCGCTGCTCGACGCCTTGTCCTTCGACACGGCCGCGCTCGTTGAGCGATGGGTCGAAGGCACCGAGGTCGCGGTCAGTGTGCTTGGGCACGGGCAGAACGCTCGCGTGTTGCCGCCGGTCGAGATCGCTCCGAAAAGCGGGCTGTATGATTTCTCGGCGCGCTACGCCGAGGGGGAGACCGACTTCTTCGTGCCCGCGAGGCTTTCCGAGACGGAGTTGCAACTGGTCGAAGAGATCGCGCTGCGCGTGCACGGACTCTTGCGCTGCCGCGACGTGAGCCGTGTCGACATGGTGGTGGATTCGGACGGGACGCCGTGGGTGCTCGAGTGCAACTCGTCTCCCGGGATGACCGAGACCTCACTTCTGCCCATGGCCGCGGCGGCGTCAGGCATGAGCTTCCAAGATGTGGTATCAAAGGTGACACTCGCAGCGCTTTCGCGCAGCGATTCGGGTATAGAGCAGCTGTAGGGTCTGGCACGGAGCCGACCGTCACCCCAAGGGGTTCGCTGTATCGATCACGGAGGTGCTTGGACATGTATGACTATCGTCGTGGAGGTTCGGTATTCGGTGCGTTTCTGTTCGGAGGTCTCGTGGGGGCCGTGTTGGGGCTGCTCTTCGCGCCGCGTTCAGGCAAGGAGACGCGAGACAGGATCGCCGAGAGGGCAGAGGATTATTGGGGAGAGGGCGTCGAGATGTATGAGGTCGGCAAAGAGAAGGTCACCGAGTCTTACTCGGTAGGCAAGGAAAAGGTCGTCGAGTCCACCGAGCAGCTGCGCAGCAAGATCGATGAGGCTCGCGGGCGACTTCAGGAGCAGGTCGCCAAGTCGGTGGAGGTCGGCAAGGAGAAGGTCGCCGGGGCCGTTCCGGTTGTCGAGGGCGCCGTGGAAAGAGTGGCGGAAGTCGCCAAATCAGGGGTCGAGGCGGTTGGCGCCAAGGCGCAGGACACGCTCGATTTCGTGGCGAAGAAGGCCCAGGGCGATTCGGAGGCCGAGGTCTCCGGTCCGAAGCCGCTCTAGGAGCTCTGGACTGTATTCAGATCACGATCATCGGAGCCGGTCGACTTCGGGAGACCGGCTCCGCCGTCTGTCGAACCGGGGTGTGCAGTGCTGTCTTTGATGGCGATGATGGGTGTTGCGGTCGTTGGGCCTTCCGGACGTCGATTGGGGCGCGTCGTGAACGTTCTGTTCGCGCCGGGACGAAACGAGGTCGTCGGTTTCGTCGTCGAGCGACCTCGCTTCCTCATGTTGCTCGACCGGACCGATCGGTTCGTCGCGCTCGATCGAACGAAGACGACCGAGCAGACCGTCGTGGTCCAGCAGTCCCTCGACGCATGGGACGGTCTTGCTGCAAAGCGGTTGGGCCTGTCGTGGGATGACACCGTGGTCTGGGTCGGCATGCCTGCTCGATCGTCGAGCGGACGCGATCTCGGGCGTGTGCGCGACGGGCTGTTCGACCCGACGACCGGGGCGATCGGGGCGATCGGCTTGAGTGGTGGCATGGCCGCTGACATCGCGCTGGGCGTGCGGGATATCCCGTCTCGGCACGTGGTTGGCTTTGACGGCGAGGCGGTCGTGTTCTCGGACGAAACGGCGGTCCTCGATACCAGTGGGGGAGTCGCAGCGGCTGCGGGCAAGGGCACGGCGGTCGCGAAGAAGGCGGTCGGTGAGACTGCCGACATCGTCACCGCCGCCGCCAAGAAGACGGCCGCTTATGGCGCGGCTACGATTCGGGTAGCGGCTCGCAGTGAGTCTGGGCGCAAAGCCGTAGGATGGCTCAAGTCGGTCAAAGACGAGTTCGTCGACGCCGCGAAGACCCCCAAAGACGACTGAGGGGACTATTCTGGTAGCTATACTTGTTTCGAACCGAACCCTGCTCACCGGACGGCAACGATGACTCGCAAACTCAAGCCCCTTGGCTTCGACGACCTGGGCCGACTCCCGGTCGGTTGCGGCGAGTGTTCGTTTTGGGAAAGCGCTGGCGAGCGCGCACGCCGATGCGGATCGGTATGCGACGCCGATCACGTCAGGGACTGGTTCCTCCGCGTGAACGAAGAGTGGGGCGCTTGCGGAAGGGTCGCGGTCGAAGACGACGCGGTTCTCGGCTTCATCAAGTACGCTCCGAGCGCCTACTTCCCCCAGGCCATCACCTTCCCGGCTCGACCCAACGACCCCTCGGTGCCGCTGATCGCGTGCCTCCACATCGCCCCGGAAGCCAGGCATCGTGGCCTGGGGGGCGTGTTGATTCGGGCGGCGCTTCGGGACCTGGCACAGCGCGGCGAACGTCGTGTCGAGGCCTTCGGGGCGGCGCAAGCGCTCGTGGCGCCTGACGAGTCCCCCATGATCGGGCTCGACTTCTTGCTCCGCATCGGCTTCACCGTGTCGAATCCCGATCCTCGCTATCCGCTGTTGCGGCTCGACCTGCGGTCACTCGTCACGCTCACGGACAACATCGAGACGGTGTATGAATCACTCAAGCTCCCCCGCATGGCGCCGAAGCGCGCGCCTGCGACATGGATGAACGGAAGGTAGATGACACAACCCCCGAAGAAATCGGGCTCGCGAGAGCGGGTTCGCGTCTACCTCGAAGAGCGCGGGCTGGCCGAAGGGCTGACCGAGTTCGAGCAGTCCACCAAGACTGCGGCGCAGGCAGCCGAGGCCATGGGCTGCGAGCTCGGCCAGATCGTGAAATCGCTGGTCGTGCTTGTTGATTCGCAAGCGGTGCTCGCACTGGTCGCGGGAGACCGACGCGGCGACTTCGACGCCATCGCCTTGGAGGTTGGCGGCACCAGCGTGCGCATGGCCGATGCGGATGCGGTGCGTGCGGCCACCGGCTATGCGATCGGCGGCGTGTCACCGTTCGATCTGTCCGCCGACCTTCCGGTGCTCATCGATGAGTCGCTGATGCGTTACGATACCGTCTTTCCGGCGGCCGGCACCCCGACGTCGATGGTCCGCATGCGGCGTGATCGGCTGCTGGACCTCGTAGGCGGTCGGGTGGCACGAATCTCGCGCTGAATCGCGCGTCGCATACCTGAGAGGTGGCTCCGTTTTGTCGTATCCCGCCGTCGTGCCCCCTGAACACCCCGCGATGGGCGGGCGTGTCGCGCTGGCTGTGGTCGCGCTCATGGTGCTCGTCTCGGCAATGGCGACAGCCGCGACGATGCGCCCCGTCCCGGTCACGATCGACGGAGTCAGCCGGACGGTCTCGGCGGGGACTGCGGTGGGCGACTTGGGCGCGGACAAGGTGTTCTCGGCACCATCCGGCGACCTGTTGAGTGTCGATGGCGGAATCGCCAAGGTGGGTGGCGGAGCGCCCGCGCGCGTGTACTGGAACGGCTCGGTCGCGCCATCCTCGCAACGCGTCTACCGGGGAGACGTGCTCGTGAGTGCCCGAGGAGAGAGCCGCACCGAGTCGGTCGAGGTCGCGGTCGTGCCCGTCCCGTACCGAATCGAGATCAGGGGGTCCGGGCCGATCGCGGTGGCCACGCAGCAAGGCGTCGACGGCTCCCGGCGCGTCACGCGCGGCGCGGTCTCAGGCATCGAGATGACCAGCGTCATGATAGTGCCGCCCACAGACCAGATCATCTTGCGAACGGCGCTGTCGCCGGGAAGCAAGCTCGTCGCGCTCACCTTCGATGACGGCCCCTGGCCCGTCAGTACCGAGGCGATTCTCGACATCCTCGATTCGCTCGACGCGCGCGCTACGTTCTTCATGCTGGGCGGCCGCATCAAGGCCCACCCCGATCTCGTGCGTCGCATCGTCGCGGACGGGCATCTCGCAGCTGCGCACGGGACGAGTCACAGGCGCTTCTCCGCGCTCAAGCCCGCTCAAGTGCGAAACGAGATCGTGCGGGGCCGAGAACTGATCCGGGACGTTGCCGGCTACGATTCGCCGTGGCTGAGGCCACCGTACGGCGCGATGGATGATGAGGCGTGGGAGGCGGTTCGTGACACGGGTGCCCGAGTCGTGCTCTGGGACGTGGACAGCCGGGACTGGAAGAAGCGCGGCGCGAAGAAGATCGCGAGATCCGTCGTCAAACAGGTGAAGCCCGGTTCGATCGTGTTGCTGCATGACGGGGGAGGCGACCGTTCGCAGACCGTCGAGGCGCTGCCTCTGATCATTCGTGACCTGAAGGAGCGAGGCTACCTCTTCGTCACCGTGCAAGACCTCGTCGAAGCCTCCCAGGTGATGAAGGGCCCCGCCGCACGCGCGGTGCTCGTGGGTGCCCGAGCCTCAGCTCACGAGTAGTGCGTACACTACGAACGCCGAGGCCGGAGCGTAGATCGCCTCCGGTAGGACTGGTCCGGCTTGAGATCCCACAGGGCGCTGGCGACGCCGTACACGACCAGCGGCACCATATAGATGATGACGAGCACTGCGAGTGTGGCCAAGATGACCTGCACTACTACCGCCCCCTCGTTCCCAGCTCAGTACACCTCGTAGGTCTGACGACTCGGCCGTCGCGTCGGTTACGTAGCCAGCCTACATCGCAGCGTCGAATTCGTCGCGGAGGCACGCTCAAATCCGAAACGCGGGTGGAACTCCGGATGTCGATCCGCGAGGTTCGTGAACGCGGACGTCTCGAAGAACTCAGGCAACCGACGGATCGCGCATCACGGGCCGCAGCCGACACGGTCGCCGACACGGCAACGGAGGCCCATGCGTCAAACCAGTACGATTCCGCCCAAGATGTGCCCTCACCGGCACCGTAGGCATTGCCCACTCCGTTCTCATCGGTCAGCTTTGCGAGCTGGGTTCGGTCCCCTGTATCGGCGGTAGAGGCGAGTGAGAGTCGCCCTGGAGAGCACCAGACGCAGACCGGGCACGCTCAGACCGAGCCAGAGCGCGCCGTACGCCAGCCACACGGCGGCCACGATCCAGAGGTAGCTGACGAGGAACCTGATCGCGCCCGAGGCCCAGCTTGTCGAAATCCCCAGAGTGCCGAGAAGCGCCGTGCCGACCAGCGCAGCGATGGGCAGACTGATCAGCCACGCGTAGAACAGCAGCCACGCCTGCCCGCCCTGGATGGCATCCGTTGGGCAATGGGACATACATCGCATGCAGTTCTGACAGTCGTACGTCCAGTACGGGCGTCGCGCCTTCCCGATCAGCCGAACCGCTCTCTGGGGACAGCGCTTCTCGCACGTTCCGCACGACGTGCAGCGCTCGTCGGCGAAGAACATCTTCGCCAACAGCAGGCGCGCGACGAGCATGTATCCAAGCGACAGCGGCAGGATCAGGATGCCGAGGACCAGCTGCCCGCGTCCCCCGAATACGTTGTCGCCACCAAGAAGACGGTCGGAGAAGGTATCCGTCTGGGAATCTCCTCGTTTGACGATTTCAGCGATGCCATCCGCGTCGAACGCGGGAACGACGACCGTCCAGTTGAGCGGCATGTCGATGGCACCGACTCCGCGAACGCGAGCACCCCTCAGCGCCAATAATGCTGCCGGTAAGTAGGCGGCGGTACCCTCGAACCCCGACAGGGTCCTGTGTCCAACGCGCGTGCCGCCGCGCGTGACGAGGACGAAGACATCGGTGCCCCGGACTCCGGGGAGGGCGAACGCGGCTTTGACGAGCGGCCATGGCGCTGTGAAGCCGTGGGTCGGCGCAAGCAAGCCGAGCAGACGTCTCGAATCAGACTGTGTTTCGACAGCGCTCGTGCTCGTCAATACGTGAGCGACGGCCCCTTGAGAGCGAGCTGATTCAGCAATACGCTCAGCGACGCGAAGGGTGTTACCCGTGCCGCTCCACGCCACCATATCGACTGCCTCGTAGACTCGTGTCTCAGCAGGGTCGGACAGCGCCTCTCCTTGGTGCCGAGGGTCAATTGCGCCTGCGGGCTGCATCACGCCGCCGCGTTCAGAAGCAGGTACACGGCGAGCGCGGCAGAGAAACCCCCTACGAAGCAGGCGATCATTATCCCGAGCGTTCGCGAGTACCCTTCCGGGCTGATCCAGCCACGTGCATCCATCTTCTGGATCGCCGGGAACAGCCTCCAGAAGAACGACAGTATCGAGACGATGAGGGCGACCACGGCAAGCAACTTGGTCGTAGTGCTACCCGTGGCGAGAATCACGATCAGCAGTGCGACGAAGATGAGCTTCGTTCCTGCTACCCAGTTGATCAAGTAGTTGATGAATGCGTGAACCTCCGGGTCGGACTTTGACTCCGCATACGCCTTGAACACACCGACGCCGTTCCCCATGCCGCTGCTCGGATAGAAGTACAGGACGAAGATGTTGAGCGTTTCCATCACCAAGAATGCGATGATGGCGATTGACAGAATGTCCAAGCTAGACCTCCCAAGTCCACTAGGGCCGCCAGAATCGATTGCTTCGAAGTCCACTCATGTCGTCGCATTGGACGACCAAGAGCCGGAACTGGAGCCGTGATGGTGCAACGTATGTGGGCGTCAGTTGCGCGCCGATGCCTATCATTCAGTCTAGCGCTTGTCGCGTCTGCTGGACGCCCGGGTCAGCTTGGGGCTGTCAGCTTGGCAACACATAGGCAGACAGTATCAGCAGTGACCAGAGACCGCCGGCAGCGGCGCCGGCGATGTCCCATGCAGAGAAGCGACTGTTCGCTTGAAGGGAGGCGGGGTTTGCATCGTTAATCGTGCGCACAACTGGAAGCAACGGCACGAACGAGAAGACGGAAACCAGCCACAGGGAATCCGGAAGTCGACCGGACAACATCAGCAGCAAGTACGCGGCTGTCAGCCACCCTGGGCTCCAAGTAGCGTACGCATAACCTGCCGCGCAGGCGCCTCCAGGTCAGTCTACCTTCTGGCGGTCAGGTTGATGCCTTTGTTGGACGTCACGCGAGGTCCGGATCCATCAGCCGCTCGCTGCGCTGCACGCGTACGACAGTGACGACATCCGGATCACGCCGATAGACGATGCGATACGGCGGCAACTCGAGCTCGCGCAGCCATTCCACTTCGAACTCCGGCACCATCCTGCCGCTGTCTGGGAACGCCGACAGCTGCTCGACGCGCTCGATGATGGCGGCGATCTGACGCACCCCGACGTCCGGAACGCCTTGTGAGGTGTACCACTCGCGGATTCCGATCAGGTCGTCGCGGGCCGAGAGCGCGAAGTCGATACGGACCGGCGCCTTCACCTACAGACCCAATTCGCGCTTCACATCAGACAGCGGCACGACGCGACCAGCGTCGATGTCTGCGAGTCCGACGACCACGGCGCGCATGAAGTCGCGCTCCTCCTGAGCCGCCTCGAACTGCGAGAGCGACTGGACCACCGCGACGCCGCGGCCGTGACTCGTGAGCAGCACGGGCCGGCGAGTCTCATCGACGCGGCGCACGACCTTGCCCGGATTGACCTTCATGTCGCCCAGCGGGACGACATCTTCCGAGAACTTCACAGCCTGGCTCACGACGACCTCCCATCGATACCGATAATCTGGTGCCGATTGTAGCACCGGTGCGATGGTCTGCGCGACAAGCGGACGACGGTCGCACCCTGTACGTCCAACGTGTTCGACCGGCGCAATCACAGCCTCACCGACGACTCACCTGTCTCGAAGGGTACCTAGAACCGAAGAACCTCGACCAATGGAGTCCATCATGAAGTCAGACCTGATTCTTTTCGTCGCCTCTGTGGCACTCGCCTGCGCCGTCGCTCTGGCCGGATGTGGCGCTGCGCCGCCCGATAAGCCGGTGCAGAGCGCTGACCTCCCTGCACCAGAGAATGATGCGAGCCGACCGAGTGACTCTGCTGACGTGCCGGAGCCCGTCAACTTGCTCGATGAGCTCAAGGCGGCGAACTACACGCAGTGGACACCCGCACCTGGCAACGAGTCCCGAGTGGCCGCCAAGGGGCCGCATGGAGATGAGGTTCAGATTCTGCTCGACCCGACCGCCGAGGAGGGTCTTGCGAGCGGCGGTGACCGGTGGCCGCTGGATTCCATCATCGCGAAGGATATCTTCCGTGGTGGCGAACTCATCCAGATCGCGGCGATGAAGAAGACGGTCGATGGCTGGTACTGGGGCGAGTGGGACACGCAAGGCAAGCCGATTGCCGAGGGAATCGCGGTGGAGCCCTGCGAGGGCTGCCACGCCGACGGAACCGACGGCACTCTTGGGGTAGTGCTTAAGTAGCACCTCCGGCTCGGTCGAACGTGTTCGGCATGACCCGCAAACCGCGGCCCGATCACGCCCCGACTCAGACTACCTCACTGCCGCGGTTTGTCGGTGTCGATGCCATTTAGAAGTCAGTCCCATCGGTCAGCTGGCTCGCTTGAGCCGCTCAGCGATCCATACCTTGATGATGGACTGCCGGGTCACGCCGAGTCGGCTCGCCTCACGGTCGAGCGACTCGACCATCCATACTGGGAAGTCGACGTTCACGCGCTTCTGCTCCCGGTTGGGCCGGGTCGCTCTCGACAAATCGAACTCGTCGATGACGTCCTCGACGCCTTCGTCGAACCTCTTGTCCAGGTCACTCGCCTTCATACGCCTGCACCTCCCGGGGCCGGGATCTCCTGACGGAGATAAGACGAATGGTCTCGCCGCGATAGGTCGCGATCGCAGACCAGTGCACGTCGCCGATCCTGCCGATGAACAGGAATCGCGACTCCGCGTCGGAACGGACAGGGAGACGCAGCAGGTCGCCGTCGAGCCACAGGCCCTGCGCCACGACGAAATCGATCCCGTGCTTGGCACTGTTGGCGCGGCTCTTGGTCTCATCGAACTCGAACGCGTGCTGCGTCTGCCCCTCAATTCCATGACAGTATAGAAACTATACCCTTACGGATACTCAGTCAACCAGAGAGGGGTCCCGGTTGTACTTCTAGTCAACTTCGTGTCGCTTACGAGGCGGGACCGACCGGGTATGACACGCATCGACGTACGCGACCTCATCCGCGTGCGCGAGGAGGTCAAGAGCGACAGACGGATCGCACGTCAGCGCATCCGAAGCTTCCTTCTGCGCTACGGCAAGCGCTACCCGGCAGGACCTGACCGGTGGAGCCAGCGCTTCGAGGTCTGGGCACGCTTTCGGCCATGACGATTCTTGCCGAGACGTGTGACTTCGCCCGCTTCCCCGATGCGAAGAGCTACATGGCCTTCACCGGACTCGTTCCGAGCGAACACTCGAGCGGGGCGAGCAGGCACCAGGGCTCGATCACCAAGACCGGGAACCGTCACGTGCGCAGGGTGCTCGTCGAGTCCGCCTGGGCCTACCGACACGTGCCTGCGGTGCGCGGCAAGCTGCGTGAGAGACTCGAGGGACAGAGTCCCGAGGTGGCGGCCTACTCGTGGGCGGCACAGGTGAGGCTCGACTCCACCTTTCGCAGGATATCGGCGAAGAAAGGAGCACACACCGCCGTGGTGGCCACCGCGCGCGAGCTTGCCGGAAGCGACTCAGCCCGCGCCCAGCCCGAAGAATCGCTCGAAGAACTCCCCGAGCTTCGCCAGCACGCGCTGCTTCTTCTCTCCATGCCCGCCGTCAGGCGAGAAGCGCGACACGGGCGGCAGCACCTTGGTGATTGCAGTACCCGTCGTTTGAATCGCTCCGTCGCGGAAGGCGGTCTCCACGAACGCGCGCGTCTCTTCGGGGTGGAGTCCCTCGGAGGCGATGATCGCAGTAAGCTCTGTCTCGCGCCGGGCACGGATGAACGCCTGCCATTCCTCATCGATCTCGCCGCTCGCTGACACGGAATCGACGAACGCCTCGATGAGGTCCTTCTTGTTGCGCAACGTCGGGCTCGCGTCGATGGCGCGGCTGATCGAGGCGCGGATCTCCGTGTCGGTACCGTCGCCGAGCGCCGCTCGCCACTTCTCTACGAGCATGAGGATGTAGTCGACGTTGATCTCGACCTGCTTGATGAGCTCGATCTCGAAGACGATGTCATCGTTGATCGGCTCCTTCTCGGTCGCGGCCCTGCCGCGGAACTCCGCGTACAGGTCGAGGTACACGCTGCGGTAGTTCTGGTTCTGTCGCTCGGTGAGGATCTCGCTTCCGGCGAAATCGTCGAACGACGTCAGGATGTTCTGCAGCCGCAGGATCGCGCCGAACAGTCCGATGAACTCCTTCTGCGCCGCCTCGCCCACGATCGGCGCCCCAAGCGGGAAGCGCTCGAGCAGGCGTACGACCTCCTCCGCGTACTCGGCGTAGTACTCGGCGTACGGCTTGAGCAGCACGATCCCGCATGCGTCCTTGTTGCCGAAGAGCGCAATCGCGTCGTTGGTCTCTTGCTCCAGGTCGCGGAAGGAGACGATGTTGCCGTAGGTCTTCACCGAATTGAGGATGCGGTTCGTTCGCGAATACGCCTGGATGAGGCCGTGGGCGCGCAGGTTCTTGTCGACGAACAGTGTGTTGAGCGTGGTCGCGTCGAAGCCGGTGAGGAACATGTTCACGACGATGACCAGGTCGATCTCTCGGTTCTTCAGGCGCAGCGAGAGGTCCTTGTAGTAGTTCTGGAACTTGTCGACCGAGGTGTCGAAGCTCGTGCCGAACATCGCGTTGTAGTCGCGGATCGCCTCTTCGAGGAAGTCGCGTGAGGACTGGTCCAGAGCGTCAGTCTCGAAGCCCTCCTCGTCGAGGTAGTCGTCGACCGCTTCGTTCGCTGCGTACGAGTAGATGATGCCGACCTTGAGCGTGCGGTCAGGCACTTCGTCCTTCTGCTGGTCGGCGAACTCGAGGTAGTAGCGCTTGGCCGCCTCAATCGATGCCGTGGCGAACAGCGCGTTGAAACCGCGCACTCGCTTGCCCGCGAGCGGGTAGTGTTCGGCTCGCTTGGTCTTCTGGTCGAAGTGCTGCAGGGTATAGGCGACGATCTTCTTGATGCGCTCCGGGGCGAGGAGCGCCTTCTCCGTGTCGATCGCCGCGACCTGCGCATCGGTGATGTGCTCCGGCAGCTTGATGGTGTTGACGTAGTCGATGCGGAACGGCAGCACGTTCTTGTCGGTGATCGCATCGACGATCGTGTATGTGTGCAGCTTCTCGCCGAACGCCTGCTCGGTGGTCTTGAGCTGCGGATTGCCGCCGGCACCCGCGTTCTCGGCGAAGATGGGCGTGCCGGTGAAGCCGAAGAGGTTGTAGCGCCTGAACGCCTTGGTGATGGCAGCGTGCATCTCGCCGAACTGGGAGCGATGGCACTCGTCGAAGATGATGACGACGTGGCCGTCGTAGATGCTGTGGCCCTTGTTCGCGGTGATGAAGGTCGAGAGCTTCTGAATCGTCGTGATGATGATCCGCGCGGATGGGTCCTCGAGCTGGCGCTTGAGCACGGCGGTCGAGGTGTTCGAGTTCGCGGCGCCCCTCTCGAACCGGTCGTACTCGCGCATGGTCTGGTAGTCGAGGTCCTTGCGGTCGACAACAAAGAGCACTTTGTCGACGCTCGGCAACCTGCTCGCGAGCTGCGCGGTCTTGAAGCTCGTGAGCGTCTTGCCCGATCCGGTGGTGTGCCACACATACCCGCCGCCGGCCACGGATCCGAGTCGCCTGTAGTTCGTCGAGATCTCGATCCTCTGCAGGATCCGCTCGGTGGCCACGATCTGGTAGGGCCGCATCACGAGCAGCATCCGGTCGGCGGTGAGTACGCAGTACTTGGTGAGGAGGTTCAGTACCGTGTGCCTGGCGAAGAACGTCTTCGCGAATGCGGACAGGTCTTGGATCGGCCGATTCGTCGCGTCCGCCCACCACGAGGTGAACTCGAAGGTGTTGGAAGTCTTGCGGATACGCTTCGACCCGGCCGCCTCGCTGATGTGTTGACGGCGGGTTGTGTTCGAGTAGTACTTCGTGAGCGTTCCGTTGCTGATCACGAAGAGCTGCACGTAGTCGAAGAGACCGGAACCGGCCCAGAAGCTGTCTCGCTGGTAGCGGTCGATCTGGTTGAACGCCTCGCGGATGTCCACGCCACGTCGCTTGAGCTCGATGTGCACCATCGGCAGGCCGTTGACCAGCACCGTCACGTCGTAGCGGTTCGATCGGACCGCACCACCCTCGCCCTGGGCCACCTCGTACTGGTTGATGACTTGCAGCCGGTTGTTGTGGATGTTGGTCTTGTCGATGAGTGCGACGTTCTTGGTCGTGCCGTCGTCGCGCTTCAGGATCTGGACGTGGTCTTCCTGGATGCGCACCGTCTTCTCGATGGTGCCTTCATTCGCGCCCGCGATCCTCTCCGAGAAGAAGCGCTCCCACTCGGCGTCGCTGAACGTGATCCCGTTGAGGGCCTCGAGCTGCGTGCGGAGGTTCGCGATGAGCTGGGCCTCGCTCGTGAGCGGCAGATGCTCGTAGGCCTGAGACTGCAGGAGCTTCATGAACGCCTGCTCCAAGGCGGCTTCGGACTGATACGCCGTCTCCTCCGCGGCGTCCGGGAAGTACTCGGAGACGACCGTGCTCTCCGCGCTCACGGCGATCGGGTCGTAACGGGCGCCTTCGCGTGCCTCCGTCATGCCGTGCCCTCCTCGAAGCCGTGCGTGCGCAAGGCCTCTGCGAACTGCCGGAAGACGAGCACTGCCTCGTTGCGTGCCCGGGCCGTTTCAGCTGCGGCGCCACCCGACGCCCCGAGGCTGGCGTAGTCGGCGGCCCCGGCCCGGTCCGCTTCCGCGAAGTCGCCAAGCACTCGAGGGATCGCGGTGGTGACGAAGGGTTCGCTCGCGACCGGGCTCGACGCGATTGCGACCGCGGCTGCCTCTGGCCCACCCTGCCACCACCTGAGCACGTAGACGAGATCGTACGCGTCCTTCGGCTTTCGCCTGTCCAGATAGGCGTCCGCCTTCAGCGCCACGAACGGCGCTAGATTGGCGACCTGGAAATCGACCTGCGAACGCGCGCCATCGAATAGCAGCACGTCACGGGTGATCGTGAGCGCATCCCGGAAGGCCAGCTCGACGCCCCTTACACAGAGCAGCCCGACACCACCCGCGCCTGCGGGCGGCACGACCTTGGGGCGGAATACCGTTCCCGGGGCGGCGTCCTCTGCATCACCGAGGAGTTCCAGCACGACGATCTCTCCATCGACGTTTGCAGCCCAGCGCCACGAGCTTCCGTCGACCCGTACGAACCCATTTCGCTTCAGGTTGTTCTCAAGGGTTGCGTACGCACCCTCGTCATCCGTCTCCACCGCCAGGCGCAGGGCTACGTCCACATCCGTGGATCCGACGTGCGCCGGTTGCTCGTAGCCGTTTCCCTGCACGAGGTAGCGCGGAACGAGTCCGCCGACGAGACAGACCTTGTGCCGCCATGGCTGACCGATCCCGCGCATGAGCGTGCCGAGAGCTCGCTCGCACCGTTCGGTCGCCGCGTTGTTGTACTTCTCAACCACCTGATTTCCCCCTAGAAGCCGATGACGGTCTCGCGAAGATACTCCGCCTGCTCCTCGCCCCGAGCGGGGTCCGCAAGAGCATCAGCGTACATTCTGAAGACGGACACCCGGTGAATGCCGTCGCGGTACTCCGATCCAACAGTGACGCACTTGCGACCATGCATCACCACGAGGTTCGCACCCTCGTCGGCGGGCATCGCGCTCATCGCATCCAAGATGACGTCGGTGCTGTGAGGGGCCGTGATCCACGCCTCGAACCTGCGAACAGCGGTCACATGAGGCGCGATCATCTGCGCAGCAGCGACGCCGGTGAACCATGTCTGAACGCGCTGCCCCTCGCTCACTAGGTGCTGCGACACGGCGCGCATCGTCTCTTCAGCACCGTTGTTGAGAAGGAACCCCCGCGCAATCACCTTCCGATCGGCCGCTGCGTCTCGGGCGTACCGATCCAGCAGCGCGCTTGCGTCGATCACGCGCCGACGTGTGGACGGCCCGCGCCCGAAGCGCTCCAACAAGCCTTCGGACTCGAGTGCGACGACAGTGTTCTGTGCTGCCCCGAGCGACACGTATCCCTCGGCTGCCAGATCGGCGACCTTCCAGTCGCGCATGGGATCCGACAGCAACGCGAGCGCAACGCCTCCTGCGGCACCGCTCAGGCGAACTGTCTTGGATGGGCGCTCTTGGGGCGGTGCGGCCTCATCCTGTAACCGGATGAGCATGCTGGGGGTGAGCAGCCGTATCCGCAGGTGACGGTCGTCCATGTAGTTCGCGTCTGCGGCGTTCAACTCCGTGAGCGCGTGCTGGCTGAAACGGCGGCCTGCGATCACGGGTACGAAAGGCGACGCCTGCGCGCGTCGCAAGGCCTGGATCACTTGTTCGGTCCGACCCGAACCGGCATCTATGATCTGCAGACGGCCCTTGTTGTCAGCGGCGCCGTCGAGGACGACCGTCTCGCCTTGGGCGCGGAAACGACCGGCTTCAGCCTGAGTGAGGCGGCGTGCCAGCTCTAGGGCGTACGCTTCGGCGGTCATTTTCACTCCATCGCCATTTTCACTACGCAATGAAAATAACACACGACTGAAAATAGGGCGAGCCGATCGAGGCTGCGGAATATGTCTCGCTAGCGCTGGTGAAGTCAACAATGACAAATTCGGTCACGCGCTCCTACTCGACCCCGCGATTCTCCCAGTCCCCGTACGTGCCGCCATCCTCGCACTTCCACTCGAGGCGCCCGTTGCTGGAGCGTCCAAGAGCCACCGCAGCAGCGGTGGAGGGCGAGCCGAAGGGGACGTCGCGCGTGAGGATGCCGACATCACCCCGCACGTCGATGGAGCCGTCCGCGACGAGGCGCTGGTGCCGGGCACGGTGTGAGGCGTAGGAACGCTTCGTGCTCTCCGCCTTGCCGGTTCCCGCCCATGTGGCGACGACCCGCGAGCCCTTGAGCATGGTGAACTCGTCGCCGATCTGCTGCGCCCGTGCGTCGACCTTGTACTTGGCGTTCTTGAGCGTGAACACCGGGGACTCCTCCGTTGCGCGCTGTGCTGAAGCGGTCGTGGCGCGGCCGCGAATCACATTCACCCCGAGGACCGGCAGGACGATCCGCAGCTGCTCCAGGAACGCCTCCATGTCGGAGATCTGCGCCTCTGAGAGCTTCCTGCCCTGAGGGTCGTTGCCGTTCTCAAGCGTGACGCGGTCGGCCTGTCTCGCCAGTTCCACGAGCCGCCACTCCAGGTAGCCCCAGTGGCCCTCCGTGAACGAATCGTCCTTCGAGGTGATGATGATGACGCGATCCCAGAACTCCTTCTTGGCCGAGTGATCGCGGAACCGGTTGATGAAGTTCTCAGTGCGCCCGATGTAGCAGCGGACGCCTCCCACGGCCGCCTCATCGTCGCCGAGGAGCAGGTAGGCGCCGTTCCGCTTAGGCTCGGGACGCTTGAGCACGTCGCCCAGGTCCGAGCGCGGTCCGGACAGGACGTGTCCCGTCCAGCCAGCGATCTCCGCCGTTGTGATCCCGCCCGGAACGCCCTCGACGAGGAAGAGTTCGATGTGCTTGCCCCTCATGCGGCCGCCTCCTTGAAGGTCAATAGGCGGTC
>CAMTUW010000011.1:0-5522 GCA_947085035.1 uncultured Actinomycetes bacterium | reverse complement strand
CGCCCCTCGGCCTCGTTGCCCGCGTGGCCGCCCACGAGGTCCATGAAGACATCCTCCAGGCTCGCCTCGGCCGACTCGAACCGTCGCAGGCCGATTCCCAGGCGGGCGAGCAGCGCCGGTGTCTCCCTGCCGGCTACCTCTGGGTCGGTCACCGCGACCGACAGGGTCTCCCCTTCCCGCTCGACGGCGCGGACCCATGGCGCGTCGCGCAGAGCATCGAGGAGCCGGCCGTCGTCGCCTTCGACCGCAAGAGCGATCCGATGCGCCGCATGACCTCCGGTCAGCTGCTCGAGCGACCCATGAGCGACGACCCTGCCGCGCGCGAGGACGGCGACGGTGTCACACACCCGCTCGACGTCGGCCAGGATGTGCGTCGAGAAGAGCACCGTCGTCCTACCGCGCAGCGACCTGATCATCTCGAGGATGTCGCGGCGCCCCACCGGATCGAGCGCGCTGGTGGGCTCGTCGAGCATCAGGAGCCTTGGTGCGTTCACGAGCGCTTGCGCGACCCCCAGACGCTGCTTCATGCCCCGCGAGAAGCCGCCGATGCGGGTGGAGACGCCAGCAAGGCCGACCATCTCGAGCAACACCTTCACGCGCTCGGTCGCCACGCCGCACTCCACTCCGAACAGCGATGCGGTGAAGTGCAGGAACTCATCGGCGCGCATCCACTCGTAGTAGCCGGGCACGTCGGGGAGAAAGCCGGTGGCTGCACGCGCCTCCCTGCTCCCGGCGGGGTGCCCGAAGACCCAAGCCCGCCCGGACGTCGCGTGCGCGAGCCCGTTGAGGATACGCAGCGTGGTCGTCTTCCCCGCCCCGTTGGGGCCGAGGAACCCGAAGACCGCTCCCTCGGGGACCACGAGGTCGACCCCGTCGAGGGCCGGTGCGTCACCGTAGTGCTTGGTGAGGCCGACGAGCTCAATCGCACCGGTCACGAGTCACTCGTGTCGTCCGCGCCGTACAGAGCGTCGACCGCCGCGCTCGCGTCACCCATCGCGGGTGCAGCGGGCTCGTTCACCGCCGCGGTCTCGCGACCGATCGTGAGGTACAGGATCGGCCCGATGGTGTTGAACAACACCACGACGATGAGCCACACGATCTTGTTGCCGCGGACAAGCTCGGCAGGCCTGCGAATCCAGTCGAACAGCGCCCATGCCAAGAGACCGAACTGTATGGCGAGCAGGACAATGAGGCCGGCTATGAGGGGTGGGCTGAGGGTCGGCAGCTCGTTCACGCGCGGGTCCTTTCGGCCATGGTTCGAAACTCCTCGAGGTATGTTCCCTTCAACACGTCGAACGTGTAGCGCGCCGAGAGTGAGCGGGGCTCGCCGGGCTCAGGCCGCTCACGGACGAGCTCGCGCAGCATAGCCACCAGGCCGTCGAAGTCACGGTACCGATGCGCGACCGCCATCGCCCTGCTGGCAGCCACATTCTACCTCGATAACGTCTATGCCGCGCTTGATTCATCGGGACGGGTCACGGGCCACGGGCGTCGCGTTCGTCACCGGTCGGGCTCCCGTCTTATGCGTGAAGCGCGATGCGCTCGCATCCGCCTACGGTGACTTTCGTGGGTCGCTGATCTTCGCCCTCTACCGAGTCGTGACATGGCTGCGCCTCGACCGCTTCAAGGATGTCCGCGGGCTCGAGGGGTTCTCGGTCGATCCACTGTGCCGCGGCCGGGGAATCGGAGCCGCCATGATCCAGCGCATCGCCGCTGACGCCGGTGCGGAGGGCGCTCGCGCCGTCGAGCTCAACGTCGGCGACACGAATCCGGCCCGGCACCTGTATGAGCGCTCGGGGTTCATCCAGACGCGGACGGGTGGCGTCGGTCCGTTCGCCGGTCGACTCGGCTTCACCCGATTCGTGTACTACGAGCTGGTGCTGTCCGCTGGTGACGAAGCGCCTAACTCAAAGCGCATCGACACCGACAAACCGGCCGCGTGAGGTAAGCTCGGTTGGCAATCGCGCAGAGGTCGGTTTGCAGGTCATGCGCAACAACGTTATGCGAACTACATCCTCGGCTCCAGCTTGACGTGTGTCACGTGACGCGGTACGTTTGGTGCATGATCAAGACGTTCGCGGACAAGCAGACCGAGGAGTTCTACGTGACCGGCAAGTCGCGTCGGCTGCCGCCGGATATCGCAAGGCGTGCGCTGCGCAAGCTCACCGCACTCAACGAGACTCAACAGGTTGAGTCCCTCAGGGTCCCGCCGGGCAACAGGCTGCAGGCGCTCGAAGGCGATCGCGCTGGCCAGTACTCGGTCTCCGTCAACGACCAGTGGCGAGTCTGCTTCCGGTTCGAGGACGGCGACGCCTACGATGTCGAGATCTGCGACTACCACTAGTGAAGAGGTGACCAGAGATGAGCATTCCGAACACCAGACCGCTGCAGCGCCGCCCCATCCACCCCGGCGAGATTCTGCGGGAGGACTTCATGCCCGACTACGACCTGAGCGTGAGCGGGCTCGCCTCCGCGCTCGGCGTGTCGCGCCAGTCCGTCAACGAACTCATTCGCGAGCGTCGCGCCGTGAGTCCCGAGATGGCGCTCCGTCTCGCTAGGCTGTTCGGCAACTCTCCTGAGTTCTGGCTCAACATGCAGCGCTCGGTAGACCTGTGGGATGCACAGGCTGTGATCAAGGACGACGTGCGGCACATCAAACCGCTCTGTGTCGCATAACACTGGCGTCCAACAGACTCGCTGCGCTCGCAGCTGATGCCAAAGAACGTCAGCAGGACGCCAGGGCTGTCGGGCCCACCAATCGAGCGGCTTGTTGGCAGCAGCGGCTCCGGTCGGGACTCCAGTGAGGCTCGCGCTCTCCGCCGTAGGCCACCAGGGGCGCCTGTCAGTCCCGTCCAGTAAGATGAAACCCAGGTTCCGGCAAGACGCCGGTTCTGTGCGCCGATCCGGAGCTTCCGCGCCCCATGACCTGGAGAAGAGACGCCACATGGCTCCAACCACCAAGGAAGCCCAGCGAGCCGAACTCCACAAGACGATCTGGCGGATCGCGAACGACCTTCGCGGGTCCGTGGATGGCTGGGACTTCAAGAGCTACGTGCTCGGCATCCTCTTCTACCGCTTCATCTCCGAGAACCTCACCGCCTACCTCAACGCGGGCGAGCACAAGGCCGGGCATCCCGACTTCGACTACACGAAGCTCTCAGACCCCGATGCGGAGTTCGGTCGCAGCGAGACAGTGGCCGAGAAGGGCTTCTACATCCTGCCGAGCGAGCTGTTCGCCAACGTCCGTGCGCGTGCTGCGCGTGACGAGAACCTCAACGAGACGCTCGAGCGGGCCTTCCGCAACATCGAGGGATCCGCGGTCGGCGCCGACAGCGAAGACGACCTCAAGGGTCTCTTCGACGATCTCGAGGTGAACAGCGCCAAGCTCGGCCAGACGGTTGCGAAGCGCAATGAGAAGCTGGTCAAGCTGCTCAACTCGATCGGCGATCTCGATCTGGGCCGCTTCGAGGACCACACGATCGACGCCTTCGGCGACGCGTACGAGTACCTCATGCAGATGTATGCGTCGAGCGCGGGCAAGTCGGGTGGCGAGTACTACACGCCGCAGGAAGTGAGTGAGCTGCTCGCGCGTATCACCGTCGTGGGCAAGACCGAGGTGAACAAGGTCTACGACCCGGCGTGCGGGTCGGGGTCACTGCTGCTGAAGTTCGCGAAAGTGCTGGGCAAGGAGAACGTTCGCCAGGGCTTCTTCGGTCAGGAGATCAACCTGACCACCTACAACCTCGCGCGCATCAACATGTTCCTCCACGACGTGAACTACGAGCAGTTCGACCTCGCGCACGGAGACACGCTGACCGATCCAGCGCACTGGGATGACGAGCCGTTCGAGGCGATCGTCTCCAACCCGCCGTACTCAATCCGATGGGACGGCGACGCCAACCCGCTACTCATCAACGATCCGCGGTTCGCGCCTGCCGGCGTGCTCGCACCCAAGTCGAAGGCAGATCTCGCGTTCACGATGCACATCCTGAGCTGGCTCGCGGTCAACGGCACCGCTGCGATCGTCGAGTTCCCCGGCGTGCTCTACCGCGGCGGCGCGGAGCGCAAGATCCGCAAGTACCTCATCGACAACAACTACGTGGACACCGTGATCCAGCTGCCGCCGGACCTCTTCTTCGGCACCACCATCGCCACCTGCATCATCGTGCTCAAGAAGTCCAAGACCGACAACGCAACGCTCTTCATCGACGCATCTGCCGAGTTCGTCCGAGGCGGCAACAAGAACAAACTCACCGAGGTCAACCGGCAGAAGATCCTCGACGCGTTCACCGCGCGCGCGGACGCCGAGCATTTCGCGCGGCTCGTGCCGAATACCGAGATCGCCGAGAACGAGTACAACATCGCGGTCAGCTCGTACGTGGAGCAGGAGGACACGCGCGAGGTCATCGACATCACCGCGCTGAACGCGGAGATTGCGCGCATCGTAGGGCGGCAGGCGGAGTTGCGGGAGCAGATCGACGCGATCGTGGCGGACCTGGAGGGGGACCGCCCATGACCGAGAGATCGCTTGCGCTCACCGAGCCCCCGGAGGAGTACACCGAGTGGCTTGTGAGCCTCAAGTCCCGGATCTACTCCGCGCAGATGCGCGCCACGCTCGCCGTGAACACGGAGTTGCTCCGGCTCTACTGGCAGATCGGAAGCGAGATCCTTGCCCGCCAAGAAGTGCAGGATTGGGGCTCGAAGGTAGTTGAGCGCCTTGCGCATGACCTGCGCGAAGCGTTCCCTGACATGAGGGGCTTTTCGCAGGCCAACTTGAAGTACATGCGGGTGTTCGCGGGAGCGTGGGCCGAGGATGAAATTGGCCAACAGCCTGTTGGCCAATTGCCCTGGGGGCACAACATCGTGCTTCTGACCAAGCTCAAGGTGCGGGAGGAGCGACTTGCGTATGCCGAAGCCGCACTCCAGCACAGCTGGTCACGCAACATCTTGGTCATGCAGATCGAGACGCGCTTGCTAGAGCGTCAGGGGCACGCCGTCACGAACTTCGCACAGGCGCTCCCGTCGCCCCAATCCGACCTCGCGCGTGAGTCTCTGAAGGACCCCTACCGTTTCGACTTCTTGGGGATTGGCGAGGAGGCCCAGGAGCGCGAAATCGAAAGGGCTCTGGTTGAACACGTGACCGAGTTCCTTCTCGAGCTTGGCGCTGGCTTCGCCTTCGTGGGTCGCCAAGTGCACGTGGAGGTAGGCGGCGAGGACTTCTACCTCGACCTGCTCTTCTACCACCTCAAGCTGAGGTGCTACGTCGTCATCGAACTCAAGGCCGGAGCGTTCAAGCCCTCGCACCTTGGCCAACTCGGCTTCTACCTGACCACCGTGGATGCGCAGATCAAACACGAGTCAGATGGCCCGACAATAGGCCTCCTGCTATGCAAGAACCGGAACAAGGTCGTTGCGGAGTACGCTTTGCGCGACAACACCAAGCCCCTGGGCATCGCGGAGTATCAGCTGGTCGAGTCGCTTCCCGAACAGATGCAGGTCAGCCTGCCCACCATCGAGCAGAT
>CAMTUW010000010.1:0-208691 GCA_947085035.1 uncultured Actinomycetes bacterium | reverse complement strand
CGAGACGCTTCCGAGCAGTGCGAGCTGCTGGCGTCAGAACACGACGTGCTCGCCGGCAGACTGGGGACGCAGGGCCGCGACGATTCGCTCGCACGCGCGCGGCAGCGAATGGAGGGCATGACGGCCGAGGCCCACGTGGCGGCGGACGACTTCCTCGCGGCGGCGCTTGGGGTCCGCCTGATCGATCTCGCGCGCGAACGCTATGAGCGGGACCGCCAGCCGGCGGTGGTGCGTGCCGCTGAGAGCCTGTTCGAGACGATGACCGAGGGTCGCTATCGCGGGGTGCGCGTACCTCTGGGCGGCGAGTCGATCACGGTGGTCACCGCGTCAGGAGAGGTGCTTCCCACCGCGCGTCTCTCGCGCGGAACGGCCGAGCAGCTCTACCTCGCTTTGCGCGTGGGGCTCATCCGATCGTTCGGGGAGCAGGGTCCGCATCTGCCGGTGCTGATGGACGACATCGTCGTGAACTTCGATGCCGAGCGGCTGAAAGGGGCGGCGGTCGCCGTTGCCCAGCTCGCCGAGTCGCGCCAGGTGATCTTCTTCACGTGTCACGAGGCGACGGCTGCTGTGCTTGCCGCAGCGGTTCCTGGAGCTCGCGAGATCACGCTCGATCGATGCTCCCTGTAGGTCAGGTTCCGACTCACGACGGGTAGGAACTCCGCATGTTCGCTGATCGCATCGACGCTGGCAGACAGCTCGCCGAGGCGCTTTTCGCATACCGAGACGCGCCCGACGCGGTGGTCTTCGGCATCCCGCGCGGCGGCGTCATCGTCGCGGCCGAGGTCGCCCGTGCCCTGAGGTTGGCGCTGGGCGTGGCCGTCGCCGCGAAGGTGGGAGCGCCCGGTTACGAGGAGTACGCGATCGGCGCTGTGGCCGCCGATGGGCTGGTCACGGCGAATCCGGAGTCGGGCTACTCGCAAGCGGCGGTCGACGCGCTCGCGGCCGAGGCCCGGCACAAAGTCGCGCGCGAGATCACGTGGTTCGAGAAGGATTTCGCGCTGCCCTCGCCCAGAGACGCGGTCGCGATCCTGGTCGACGACGGACTCGCAACCGGGCTCACGGCGATCGCCGCAGCTCAGTGGCTGCATCGGGCGGGAGCGAAGCGCGTGGTGGTCGCCGTTCCCGTGGCGCCTCCCGCGACGGTGCGCGAGATGTTGAAGCACGCCGACGAGGTGGTCGTGCTCGAGCAACCCGAAGGATTCCGAGCGGTCGGGCAGTTCTATCGCGTCTTCGGACAGACCGATGACGAGCAGGTCAGCGCCGCGCTGGAGTCCGCGCGCGCAATACGAAATGCCAGACAAATCAGCTAGACAATATGTATATGTGTGGTATACTTCGTTGTATGAGCACCGACTACACCACTCGCAGCAGTTACTCGTTTCGACTTCCCTTTGGCGTGGCGGAGGTCCTGGAGTCGCTGGCTTCTGACTTGGGCCTGAGCAAGACACAGGTGGTCTCCGAGGCGATCGAACTGCTGAACAGACAGCATATGGATGCCCTGATCGCGCAAGGTTTCGCCGAGATGGCCATGGAGAACCGCGCGGATGCACAAGCGGCCATGCCTGCAGCGCGTGAGGTGAGCGACGAGTGGTGATGCGCGGGGAGATCCACTGGGTGGACTTCGGCGATCCCGTGGGTAGCGAGCCGGGGCAGCGCCGCCCGGCGCTGGTCGTGCAGACGGATGCGGCGAATAGGGCGGCGTCGACGACCATCGTCGCGGTGATCAGCTCGCATCTACCATCGAAGTCGTACCCGATGCATGTTCGGTTACCGGATGGGCTATTGCCGAAGGCCTCCATGGTGAAGTGCGAGCAGCTCGTCACCATCGACATCGACAAGCGTATACCAGACGTCTTGGGCGGCCCGGTAGCCACGCTCGATGCACGCACCATGCGCGAGGTCGAGCACGCGCTGGCGGCCATACTCGATCTCTGAACGGCGAATCGGGAGATCCGCGGGGAGCGTTCTCTCAGAGGTCCATGGCGCCGCCGCATCTTTACAGACTATGCAGAACTAAACGAATCGGAATAAAGCACGTTTAGTTTGTCAAGGAGTCGACTCGTCATGCTGAACTTGGCGTGCGTGACGACGAAGCGCAGTAGCGCAGTAGCGCCGCACGATCCTTTCTCGGTAGGTCTCGTAGCAAGTAGCGTCCAGAACGCAAAGGGGGAGAGGGCGCGTACCCTCTCCCACCTGCGGTTTTGGTGGTGCCCCCGGCACGATTCGAACGTGCGACACCAGGTTTAGGAAACCTGTGCTCTATCCCCTGAGCTACGAGGGCGTATTGCCTTGTTTCCGCTGGTAGATGACCTATGCGGCATCCTCGGACATCAAGCCCATCCGGTTAGAGGGGCAGTAGAGGGGCTCGCTTTCCTCACGGAGCAGGAAGTCGGCCATCCGCGTGGCGGCTGCGCGGCCATCAGATGGTACCAAATGAGAATACCTGTTCAGGGTCAGCGCGGCATCAGCATGACCGAGCATTTCCTGTACTGCTTTGATGTTCGTGCCCTGTGACAGAGCGTGGCTCGCGAAAGTGTGGCGCAGATCGTGCGTCCCCATCTTGGGGTGTCCCAGTGCAGTGACCAACGGCTTGAAGACGTCACGGTGCCAGTCCGAGAAGTGAACCGCCTTCCCGGTCTTCGACGGGAACACGACGAGTGGCTCTCCTTCGAGGTGAGGTGCCGTCTGCATGTGGCGAACCACCACATCGATGATCTCGGGACCGACCTCGATGGTGCGGGCCTTCTTGTTCTTCGTGTAGGGGACGATCGTGCCCTTCTCCGTGAGCTGCTGACGCACGTGGATGCGTGAGTTCGGCACATCGATGCATGAGGCGTCGAGCCCGAAGATCTCGGCTCTGCGCTGGCCGGTTGCAAGCCAAAGGGTGAACAAAGGAACCCAATAGGGATCGACTATCTCGAAGAGCTTCTTGATCTCGTCGGCATCGAGGATCTCCATCTGTTTCACGTTAACGATCCTCGGCTTGTTGCTGATGTACTCGGCAGGGGAGACGTGGATGTAGCCGTACGCCACAGCACGCTTGAGGATATGGCGCAGACGGACGATCGCCTTCTGCACGGTGTTCGGCGCGTACCTCCGGCAGAGCTCCGCGACCACCCTCTCGATGTCGCGTGCAGTGATGGCACGAACCGACTTCTTGCCGAGTAGCTCCGAGAGCTGGGCGTTGATGCGACGGTACTCGGTTACGGTCGACTCGCCGGCGGTGCAGTTCTCGAGTACATCGTCAGCGAGTTCGGCGAACATGATGTCCTTGCGACGCTCAAGTGCCTCGCCCATGTAGATACGCATCTTCATGTCTGCGAGAGCCTGTTCGGCGTCCTTGCGCCGCGAGAACGTCTTGCTGACGCGCCGGTTGAGGACAGGATCCCAGACACGGGCCTTGTAACTCTTCTTGCCGCTCTTCAGTTTGATGACTTCGATCGCCATGATGGCGACCTCCTCTCTGGTTCTACCTAGACTGGTAGGTGGGGTCGAAGCGTGTGAAGCCGTACTCTCCGTCGGCAAGGTGATCCCAGACGCTGCGATCGATATCCTCGATAGCGGAAAGCTCGGTACGTGTGACGCGCAGCACGTCGGAAAGCCCCTGGCGTACCGTTGAGTGCTGTTCTGCGAGCGTGGCCACCGTGGGCAGGTCATAGGTGACCAGCGCCAGCAGCAGTGAGCGGCCCAAGTCGCGCCCTCCGGCGGTCTCGCAGAGTGCGTCGAGTTCGTCCGACACGAGCATCTCCATCAGGGGGACACGCAGACGATCGATGACCTCGACAAAGCGAGTAAGGGAGTCGTGATGCATGCCAAGATGCTGGCGACGACGGTAGGGCAGAATGCACTCGTTCGAGACACTGGCCGGCCCGTAGGTCACGGCACGCAATGCGAGCTGACGGGACGACTCCTTCCAACGCCAGCCAACCTGAGCTCTGCGTGCATCATCGGTCTTGCCGGTGAGACGGGAGTCGCCCTCGACTCCTGCACCACTCATCACTTCAGCGATACGGACGTAGATCGACCTTTCGATGAGACCGATCACGGCCTGGATGTCGTTCTCCATGTGGAGCCTCCTAATGCTTGCTTGATGGACTGGTTGCGAACGCGGACAGCCAGGCGTCGATCAGTGCGTGTGAGAACCGAAGCTTCCCGTCGAGCCTGAAGTGGGGCAGGTGCTTAGAGCGCCGGGCCTCGTAGATCCAGCTGCGCGAAACACGCAGATAGTCGGCGAGCTCATCGGCGTCGATGAGGGGAGTACCGTCGAGCGTCTCGTCACCGGCGTGTCCGGACAGCTTGGACATCAGCCAGGTGTCGATCTCGGCATGGGTGAAGCGGATCAACTTGCCGATGCGGCGGTGAGGCAGATAGCCGTTGGCCGTGTGCTCGTAGATCCACTTAGGCGTGACGCTCAGGTACTCGGCGACGTCACGGACGTTCCAGACACAGTTGTTGTAGGTGGCGGCGAGGCCGCCTGTGATGACATGCACGGATGGACCACTCTCCCGTGGTTGTTGACGCTCTCGGCGTCATCGGTATGAGTGGCCCCCGCCAATGTCATGATCAGGTTGAGATCGTTCTCGAGTCTTCAATACTGGGGGCTCGGCGGAGCGAGCGGCCCGACCGTCAAGCGGTCGTGGGGGCCTCGGGTTCAGCTCACTGCTTAGGACGATCCTCCTTCAGACCCTGTCGCGGCGTCGCAATGCGCCTCATCTTCGATGGTCGGCCTCTTCCGCCATCGCCAACATTCGCAGTCGTGATCGCGATCTCCTCGCTCACACACTGCTCCCAAGCGCACCAGCCACATCGGCGTTATGCGCCTCGATCTCGAACAAGAGCCGTGCTTCGTGAAGCCACGCTTCGGCGAAGTCGAGCATCTGCTCGCTTGCCTTCTGCCGGGGGTTCTTCCCGGGGTCGATCGACAGTCCGGCGATGGTGCGCCCGTACACGTTGTTGTACGCCTGCAGCACCACCACCAAGAACTCGCGTCCTCTCATGCTGTAGTCGAGCACGCGTGAGTCCTTCTTCACGATCCGCCTGATGTCGCGGGGCTCGAGACCCCATGCCGGTGACGTCAGCAGTAGCAACTGCGCACCGAACTCACGGTCGTCCTCAAAGCCCGGGACGTACTTGCAGTCCGCGTTCTCGACCAACTTGTCGTAGAGCTTCCGGAATGTCTCCAGCTCACGGGACACGCCCCGGAACCGGCGCTTGTTGGCCTCCCACACGGCAACGAGCAGCCAGCACACCATCGGGTCTAGTAGGGCGATACGCCCCTTGCCGCCCGCGATGCCTTGGTACTTGGTCGGCCTGATACCTGTTGCTCTGAGCGCTGCTTCGAGTCCGGCGTCGCCAAAAGGCATGCCGAACCGTGCCAAATGGCCGGGTAGTTTCGATCTCGGTATCAGGTCCATCAGCACTCCTTCTGGTCTCGTCCTACGAAGTATACCCACAGACGGGTTTATTACAAACCCTGCTGGCAAGAAAGTTTACAAACTCGGCTCATCCTGCTCGGTGCACAAACGAAACAGCAGCGTACTGTATTTGTTGAGGACCTTCACGGATACGGATCGCAGGCCAAGCCGCTCCGCTCCCGAGGGCGTCGATAGCGGTCGCAGTCTGTCGCATGGAAGGCGATAGCTATGTCGAGAGCCAGTCTCTCGAGAGAGGCAGGGTGAGTACCGGATGAGTGAGGTCACGGGCAAGGATCACGACGACAACGCGCACGAGGAGGAGGTTGCCGACACGGACGTTGCCGCATGGGAGGCCGCCAGATGGGAAGCCGCCGGCGTCTTCGACTGGTACACGACGTTCAGCTTCGACCAGCGGACACACGAGCGGTATCGGCTCGACAAGCCGGACAGCGTCGTCCGCTTCGTCAGGCAACGGCTCGAGCTCTGGGGGTACTTCGGCCCGTACGTGATAGTGCCGCACGACAACTGGAACACGAGGTACTTCCATGCGCACGTGCTGCTCGCTGACTACAAGTCGGGACTCTGCGAGCGTATCGCTGTGGAGGCCCGTCGCTTCGGTAACGTGCAGAAGGTCGACGACGGCCCTATCCGTGGAAGCGGTGCCTACCTGTATTGCGCCAACCGTGCGATCGACTACCACACCAAGGAGGCCGCGTACGACGAGCGGTTGACGTGGAGGCGGCACCCGAGGCCGAGAGGACGTGGCGCGAAGTCGTCTCGCGGGATGAGGACGGAGGCCGCGTAGTCATGCCCGAAGATCCGGAAACAACTATTCCCGGCACGCGGGAGGACTCAGAGCCTCGCTACCGATCGGATGGCGAGAGTCGTTCTGGCAACTATGACGTGTGTCGCTGGAACGCCTGCACTTGGCAGTCTCGGCGGGATGACATCATGGTGTGCCTCGGCGAGCGGTGCCGGTACAGGTTCTGCGACCTTGATGACTCCGAGCTGCCGGCGGTCGGCAGTGCCTGCCCCTGGGAAGTCCGGTTCGCTGGCCTGATGAGCGAGGACTTCGAGCGCACCTTCCCACGCGAGCCCGTCGCCAAGTACCTGGATGACTACGACACGCTGTTGCGCGAACACGTGATCGGGCACCTTCTGGCCAACAGAGCTGCAGTTCGGTTCAGTCGTGCTTCTGAGGAATGCATGCGCTTGCATCGCAACCTAGACGGAACGATCGACTACTCCGCCTATCGCCGGTTCGCGCTTGCAGACAGGTACCTTGCCGCTGCGCACCATCGGGCCTTGGCCGTCTATGACAAGTTGCCCGAGGCATCCGAGAAGGCGAGAGCAGAGCGGATGCGCAAGACGATGATCGCGTACGGTCACTGGCGCCCGCAGGACGGTGAGGCCGAACCGGTTGCGGCAGACATTCCACAATGGATACGGGACTCTGCCTGACTCGAGATCGACCCCACCGTCCGCCGGCATTGCACCTGTTACATCAAGCCGAGATCCCTCATGCTGGCGAACTCACCTCCGCCGACAACCACGTGGTCGAGCACTTCGATCCCGATCACGTCGCCGGCCTTCACCAAGCGCCGTGTCAACTGGATGTCGGCACCGCTCGGTGTCGGGTCGCCCGACGGATGGCAATGGCAGACAACGATCGAAGCTGCCGAAACGGAGATCGCTTCGCGCATCAGTTCACGAGGATGGACGATCGAGGCGTTCAGGCTGCCGACGCTCACTTCGATCACTTTGAGCAGCATGTTCTTGGTGTTGAGCGCCAGGGCGAGGAAGTGCTCCCGATCCTTGCCGACCAGAAGCGGCTTGACGATGTCGACCACGTTCTCAGGCGTAGAGACGACCGCACCCTTGCGAGCAGCACGAGCAGCCAATGCACGGCGACCCAGTTCTACCGAAGCCTCCAAGCGAGCGAGACGACGGTTTCCGACCGAGCCACACTCCCGGGCAACTTGCATGAGTGGAACCCCCGATAGCCAGCCGTCTGAGGACATGGCGGACGCGAGGCGACCTGCGGCCTCATCGTCGGGGCGGAGACCCAACACGAGCGCCACGAGTTCGTGGTCGCTCAACTTATCCACGGTGTAGATCACTTGCGACACCTCCTGAAGAACGCCGAAAGCCCGGCCACCGAAGCGACCGGGCTCTCGACTGGTTGAGTGTACTGACGCTCGCTGGCACTACGCCTCGATCGAGACCGTGCCTTTGCAGGCCGGGTACGACAGGCAGCCCCAGAAGTTGGCCCCAGCACGAGCACCGTTCTTCACGGTACGCACCGTCATCTCGTCACCGCACTTGGGGCACACAGGGTGCTCATCGTTCGGCTGCTCATCCCTGACGGGGACAGCAGGCGCAGCCGGCAGCTCGGGCTCATGAGCCTCATCGAGATCACGGATGACACCGTTCAGATCGACGTTCTTGATGACGCAGTCGGCCACGAGCGCAGGATCGAGCTCGACTGCCTCTGGCTTCAGGTACTCAAGCTCGCCAAGGATCTCGACAACCACGGCGATCTGGGCCTGACGTGCGGCATCGAGCTGCCTCACCCAGACCTGCTTTGCCTTCGGAACCATGCGAAAACCCCCTAGAAATGGAGACGCCGCCTCACTGGGCGGCATCGATGAATAGAGCGTGTCTCATTCGGGCTCTCTGGACCTCTGAGATGCGTCAGATCACGTAGTGTCCAACGCATTGCGGTGGTGCCTGAGCAGTGCCCGATCATTGCTGATGACGAGCAAGTCGATGCGGTCATACCTCCATGCAACGCTCTCGAGGCCGGCGTGCTCCACATACGCCTCGACAAGACGCTTGATGCGACGGGCCACAGCAGTAGAGACCGCCCCGCTCTTCTCTTGGTGGCAGCTCTTCCTGGTCTTCACGTTGACGACGACGAGCGTGTCAGAGTCCCAGGCGATGATGTCGATGGTGTCAGCGCTGCAACGCCAGTTCCGCTCGACAACGCAGATGCCGAGCCTCTCGAGATAGGCCGAGGCTGCATCTTCGCCACGGTGCTTGAGCGACTTCTTCTCGGTCATGGTGTTCACCTCCCTCCAGACACAACGACGCCCACCACCTCGGCGAGGCGGCGGGCAACAGACGGTGCCTGATGCGACTAGTGGGCTATCAGAGCGAGCAGTGGATCGATGACGAGCAGGGTGCCGGTCCGGTAGACGGTTGCGGTCACGAGAGTGGACGACACGGCGGCAAGCAAGATAACGGTGCCGGAAGCCCCAAACGCCTCGCCAAGCAGCCAGCTCAGTATCATCGAGAACGCGATGCCGAGCAGGATGTTCTTCTCGAAGATCAGTAGCAACCAGCGGTAGCGCCACACGAGCCACAGCTCGAGGATGACGGCGGTCACGGTCATGGCAGCGGCCAGTTCGATAAGCATGTTGATCACCTCCTTTCAGCGTGGACTTGAGGAACGCGACGCAGCATCACCTCCCTTGCGTTGACGAAACCATGAGTAGGGTATTATGCTTATAAAGTCATAATATCTGAGGAGGGTAAGTCATGCAGTTCACGGCCAACGGTCGGCAGTTCACCATCAGCCACCAAGATGTGGTTGCTGCGCTCGAAGGGGTCACCCCAGAACCTGAGACCAAGTGGATGGTTGAGGTCGCCGGCAGGAGCTTCCCGGTCAAGCAGGCTTTGTCTGTCGCCACTGGCCTTGGCCGTGGGGAGTTCATCTCGACTGTCGCCCAGACCAAGCTGGCGGCACTCGGGTTCGAGGTGCATCGGTCGACAGCAGACGAAGACGAGGAGTACTCCGACGAGTTGCTTGACGCCAGGAGTGAGGTCGAAGTACTCGTTGACGCCGTCCGCGACATGGAGATCGGCGTGCTGGGGAGCGAGTACGGCTATAGCAACCTCGTGCTCTGCCTGATCGATGCGATCTTCTCGATCGGCATCAGATACACGACAACGCGGCGCGTGGTGAGTCATTTTATTGGCTGGTGGGATACGAACGCGGGCGATCCGGCTGCGACCTCAGCTGCCTTGGCGCTCTCCGACTTCGCACTGGCGGTGCCGCTCGACCTAGCTGAGACCGAGAGCAGCGCAAGAGATATGGCAAAGACGGTGTTTGGCCACCTTCACCGGACTTCCTCCAGGAACGGCATCCTGAAAGCCGCTGCCATTCTCAAGGAGGCCGATGTCTGCCTGTCGTTCGGCATCGACAACCTAGAGGACCTGCTAGCGCATCGTGACGACGAGCAGTTCAAGTCCGCATTTCGCTCGCTGCCGGGCCAGGGGTCTGGTATCTCCTTGCGCTACCTCTTCATGCTGGCCGGAGACACAGATGAAGCCAAGCCGGACAGGATGATCCTGCGGTTCATGCGGCGGCACTTGGGATACCAGCCGAGCCCCGACAAAGCGGTCACTCTCCTGCATGACGTGAGCGTCCAGCTGCAGGCCGATGGCATCGACATGGACGTCCGTCGGCTGGATCACGCCATTTGGCGGCATGAGTCCAACTCGTCTGAGTCAGAGAAGCCGCACACAGTGACTGCACCTGCGCGATCCAAGTACGCGCCGCTCGGCGCCTACCTCGGGAACTTGACCAGTGTGCGAGCGGAGCTGTCGTTCGGCGAGATCGAGGAGATCCTTGGAAGTACGCTGCCTGCCTCGGCGCGTCGGCACTCCGCATTCTGGGCCAACCATTACGGAGGAACGCACGTGTGGGCCATGCAGTGGATGGATGCCGGCTGGAAGGTCGACAGCCACAGTCTTGTCGGTGAGAGAGTCGTCTTCGTGAAGGTCGACGCAGACAGACACATGTAGAACACTGTCATCCAGACGGGCAGGGGGCTATTTCCCGGCGATCTCAAGTTCGGCTCATCCTGTAGCCGCCTCGCAAAGTGTCTTGGTTTTTGGATACCGAAACCCCTTTTCACCCCGTCGCTTCGCTCCGGGCAACGCCCTGTGGCTGATGGCTTCTGCGATGCTGACTTGATCGTGACGAAAGGGCGAGAGGCCGACTGTTGACAACACTGCATTTCGACCAAAACAGCGAGGCGGTCCTGCATCTGCGAGAAGTGGACGCAGTTCTCGCCAGTTTGATCGATACCGTCGGTCCATACTGCCTCGATCTTCGGGATGACCGTTTCGTAGCCTTGGCCAGGGCGATCGTCGGCCAGCAGCTATCGGTCTCAGCGGCTCGCACCATATGGACGAGGTTTGTCGATGCCGTGGGAAGCCTCGAGCCTGGTGCCGTGGCCGCCGTGGATGCCCAAGTACTTCGGGACGCAGGACTCTCTCGCGCCAAGGCCGCCTACGTGCAAGATCTGGCCTGGCGCGTTGAAGGCGGTCAGGTGAACCTCGACCAGCTCGAGCAGCTAGCGGATGAAGCAGTCATCGCGGAGTTGACCATGGTGAAAGGTATAGGTCGATGGACTGCGGAGATGTTTCTCATCTTCTCGCTCGGGCGACCGGACGTGTACGCGCTTGACGATGTTGGCCTGCAGCGATCAATGCGACTGGCATACGCGACGGCTGGCGGGATGACACCGCAGGCGCTTGTCAAGCTTACGGAGGTGTGGCAACCGTTTCGATCCGTGGCCTCCTTGTACCTCTGGGAGGCACTCGACCAAGGCGTGTTGAAATAGCGCTAGTGCGCCCTTAGCGTTTCGACTCATGTGAACGAGTGTCAGCCTCGCGCAGCGCGTCGACCACGTCCGACACGGCCTCTAAAGGACGGCGTTTCAGTTCGCATTCCCAGATCGTAAATACCTGCCAGCCAGCGGCCTCAAGCTCTGCGATCTTTCGTTCGTCCCGTTCCACCGTCTTGCCGAACTTGGGCGTCCAGTACTCGCTGTGCGTTCTGGGTGCAGGAGGTTCGCAGATAGGGCACCGATGCCAGTAACAGCCGTTGACGAAGACGGCCACCTTCCGACCGGGGTAGGCAACGTCGGGTTGCCCCGGGGCGCTTCTCCAGTGAAGCCGGTAGCCGCCGAAGCCGGCTTCCCGCAGGAGTCTCCTCACAGTCAGTTCTGGCTTCGTGTTGATGCTCCGGTTGCCCCTCATTGATCGTCGAACAGCATCCGACGACGGCGGAGGGCACGGAGCCAGGTCTTTGTACGGCACCGCACCTCCAATACGAACATTTGTTCGCAGTAACCATTGCATAGGGCTTTGGTTACTTGTACTGTGGCTATTGTACGTCGGATCCGAGAACCAGCTGGAGGCAAAGTGGGCAGCAAGTACGTCACGGTATCCGAGGCCGCTGAGATCCTTGAGGTATCACCCGACACCATTCGGCGATGGAGCAAGAAGGGCCTGATCAAGCATCATCGCAACGAGCTCAACCACCGGGTGTTTGATCTCGAGGTCGTCCAGAGGCTGCACAGCAAGCTCAGCGGCCACGCCACCGAGAACACATATCGAGTGCTGGTTGCCGACAAACGCAGTTCCTACTCGTGCATCGACCTGTTTGCCGGAGCAGGTGGCACGGCACTCGGCCTTCATAATGCCGGGCTTGACCACGTGTTACTGTCCGAGCTCGAGAAGGATGCGGTCAGCACCTTGAGAACCAACATGCCTGAGTGGAACGTCGCCGACGGAGACGTGAGGATGCTCTCTTTCGAGGGGATGAAGGCCGACGTTGTCGAGGCCGGTTTCCCATGTCAGGCGTTCAGCTACGCCGGCAAGAGTCTCGGCTTCGAGGACGCTCGCGGAACCTTGTTCTACGAGTTCGCCCGTTGCGTGCGCGACGTGCGACCCAAGGTCGCGGTGGGAGAAAACGTCCGTGGTCTTCTGAACCATGACGATGGACGCACTCTGGCAACGATGGTGTCTATCCTTCAAGACCTCGGCTACGATGTCGCCTATCGTCTTCTTCGGGCTCAGTACCTTGATGTTCCGCAGAAGCGAGAGCGCCTCATTCTTATTGCCAAGCGGAGCGATCTCGATATGCCACTGCTCTTCCCGAAAGAGAATGACTACACCGTCTCGGTTCGCGAAGCCCTGGAAGGCTGTCCTTCTTCTGCAGGGCAGGTCTACACGGAACGCAAGCACAGGATCATGGAGCTGATCCCCCCCGGCGGATATTGGCGCGATCTGCCCATCGACCTTCAGCGTGACTACATGGGCGCATCATTTCATCTAGGCGGCGGCAAGACCGGCATGGCGCGAAGGCTGTCTTGGGACGAGCCGAGCCTGACGCTTACCTGCAACCCTGCTCAGAAGCAGACAGAGCGATGTCATCCGGGGGAGACGCGTCCGCTGCAGGTTCGTGAGTATGCACGTCTGCAGACCTTCCCGGACTCGTGGCAGTTCTGTGGTTCAACCGCCTCGCAGTACAAGCAGATAGGCAACGCAGTGCCGGTCAACCTTGGATACCACATCGGCAGATGCGTAGTGGCCATGCTCGACGGCAAAGCCGACCCGCAGACCATGGAAGAGCAGCGACCCATGGATCCGGCTGGCGTTCAGACACAGCTTGTGCCGGCCTAGAAGCCCCAGTACCCGCTGAACGTCTTCAACGCCAGAATGTCGAGGACTGACTTACTGCGGCGCTGCGCCATCGTCTCAAGGGCTCCGTATGGCCCCAGAGCCTCATGAACGCAGCCGTCTCCGTGGGCTTCAAGGTAGTCATGGATGACCGTGGGTAAGACGCGATAGAGCTGCGCGAAAGCGTCTCGCTGTCCGGTGACACTTGCGTAGAAGCGGTCTGCAGATATGACGCGCACTCTCGCATGCTGCTTGCCGCCGACCACCCAGATGTCGTCCCGGCTGCGCTGCGCGATGATCTGCACGAGATAGCAGGTCGCTGCTGGGTAGGAGCCGGCAAACCCGACGAGCCGCTCGAACACGCTTTTACTGGCGCCCGAGTTCATGGTGTTGTATTTGTTCTTCACTTCGGCAAAGATCGAGTTGTCATCGGCCTTGAGGTCGTAGCCGTGCCCGACGGGGTAGTTCTTGATACCGGGCAGTCCTCCCATTAGCTCCTCGTGGAAGGTGCCAACCGCGTTTCCGAAGGTCTTCTCGGCCTGTCTTACAGTTTCGGCCTCGATCAGCGTCTTTTCGTCGCGACCGGCGAACTGAGATACAACCCGCATCGAGATCACGTCGATCTTGTTGCTCGTGAAGCCATCTACGGTTACCTCGCAGTATGCGCCCTGGAACTGGCGATACAGCCGGTCAACGCAGCCCAGCAGGTACTTGTCTGACATGAAGTCGAGATACATCGTTTCCCCGTCCGGTCTCGGCTCTCGTCACGCCAAGCACCAGCCCAGCGCATTGCCTACACCATCGGTGAACCCGAGGCTGGGCGCAAGCCCGACTTCGCAGGTAGGCGCCGCTAGAGTCCGTGCTTGATCACCAGTGCCTTGTCGCCTCCGATGACCTGCACTATCGCCAGTGCAAGAGTGTTGTCGTTGAACGCGGCAACTTCCTCTGGATCAAGCAGATCCTGCGGTCGACGCACCCGATGATCACGGGTAACCACGACCCTGACGAGTTTCCCGCCTGAAGGCGACTGCACTTCTGCTTTGCCAGGCTCGAGCACTTTGGCCTCGGGGTACTCAGACGCGATCGCCTTGGTCGCTCGCTCCAATAGTGCAAGATCCTCAGCCACCGGTGCCTCGGTCTCACCTTCGGAGACGATGGTCACGGTCACGCCGTCGACTGAGACGCTGCCAACCACTGCAGTGTCGTCGCCGTGCGATAGCCACCACATGCCCGTCATGCTGCGAGTCGCAGGCTCAGGCGCTCCGTCGGCCTGCTGGTAGTAGTCAGCCGAGACGATCGCAACTCGGATCCCAACATATGCAGTGGCGCGAGAGATGATGCCAGCGAGCACCGAGGAGCTGATGGTCAGAGACCCGTCGTCGTGAATGACCGCAAGCGCCTCGAGTTCGTCGGGTGAGATCTGAATGAGCTGGCGATCCAAGTGAGCCTCCTGTCGACCTGCCCAGGATCACACCAGCCGAGCAAGACATCAACTAGGGGCGTAGCTACCAAGCGGCGACGCATGCCAGATACTCGCTGAGGACCATGCGCACGGACAGCCCCTTTCCCCACGACACCAAGTAGCGATAGCGGCCTGCTTGCACGATGTTCCAGCCAGGGGCTGCCGCTGCAAACCCTCCCGCCGTAGCCATCGCAAGAAATGCACGGCTGCCGATCTCAGGGAAGATGCTCGGCTCAGGTTCAGTCTCGAAGGCGGCTCGATCAGAACGAGTCATCTCCTCGAGCAGCACTGCGGACAGGACGTGAGGAGGCTGAAGAACGAGTTCACCACACTCGAATGCGATATGGCCACGCGCAAGCTTCAGCACTACGTTCGCAACCCGAGGGTTGCTCAGATCGCAGATCAAGCGGTTCAGGGAGTCGGTTGCTCGCAGAGCCTCGATCTCATGCGCTAGCTCTCGGCGCTCAACCAGCAGCCGGCGCACTCGATCACGTGGGACGTGTCCGGCTTCTTCAGCGTCTGACGCGGCGCAGTCGATCATGCACGCCAGATAGGGCTCGTCTGCGGAGAAGGAGTTGTTGCAGCTCCTGCAACTGGATACGACTGGCAGGTTTGGCGGGTACGGCTGATCCAAGAGAACCTTTGACGGCACGTGATCACCGTCCTCTGGCGCCGAACCGCAGTGTACGCAGGTCTTCAGCCGGTCGTCGTAGAAGAGCTTCCTGGGATCCATCGCAGCCTCGCGTCGAATACGTGGGTCGGACGTGGCGCCTCAGAGTATCCGGTGCTAGTCGTCCGTGCGAAAGCAGGGTGACAGGTCGAGGGGCACTGGAGGGGCACGAACCCGCAGCACCGGGCGAACGTGGATGGCATTGCCTGAACACGAAACCCGAGCGAGGGGCACTAGAAAAGCGCAGGTGGTACGGCATAAATGCCATTAGGAAACCTGTGCTCTATCCCCTGAGCTACGAGGGCGCGCGTCAGATGGTATCAAATGCGAACACGCTTGTACGCTCGCGCCTTGAACATGTCGCGCCTTGAGCAGGACCAGTATTCAAGTCAGACATTGCTATGGACGGATTCTGTCGCTATATTTAAGTCTGCCTTCTACAAGCGAAGGAGACACCATGTCGGAGAGTCGCTATCGAGCGGGACGCTACATTCGTCAGCATGAGGGGTACTCGGCCTTCATCCCAGCGTCACTACCCCCGGATCCATCCATTGACATGGACGAGGAGCTTCTCGCGCTGCTGTCCGATGCGGATCGTGCCCTTGGGCGACTCGACGGCTCGATACAGACGCTTCCAGGTTCTGACCTTTTCGTGTTCATGTACGTCCGCAAGGAGGCCGTGCTCTCAAGCCAGATTGAGGGCACTCAAAGCTCACTGAACGACGTGCTTGAGGCCGAGGCTGCCATCGTCGACCCAGCGCGACCTCGTGACGTCCACGAAGTCCTGAATTATGTCGCTGCGATGAACTTTGGTCTTACGCGTCTGCAGGAGCTTCCGGTCTCCATTCGTCTGCTCAAGGAGATCCACGCACACCTGCTCAGAGACACCAGAGGTGCCGAGAAGCAGCCAGGAGAACTGCGTCGCTCGCAGAACTGGATAGGTCCGAGCGGTGCCACACTCACGGACGCCACGTTCGTGCCGCCTCCTGCTCACGAAGTACCAAGTGCGCTAGGTGATTTCGAGACATTCCTGTACTCAACAAACCCCATTCCGGCGCTCATTCGAATCGGACTTGCTCACGCGCAGTTCGAGACAATCCATCCGTTCTCGGATGGCAACGGTAGAATGGGGCGCCTGCTCATCACATTCCTGCTCTGTGAACGAGGCACGTTATCCAAGCCGGTGCTGTACCTGTCGCACTACTTCAAGCGCCATCGGACGATGTACTACGAGCTTTTGCAAAACGTCCGTGACGAGGGCGATTGGGAGGGCTGGCTCAAGTTCTTCCTCAAGGGTATGGCCGAGGTTTCCCGGGAGGCGACCGATACGGCCCGAAGCATTGTCGACCTCCGGGAGACGCATCGCGAACTGATCGTCAGTGAGTTCGGCCGGGCGGCAGGAAATGCCCTGATGGTGCTCGAGGGCTTGTACTCCAGGCCCTACATCTCCGTGAACCAGATTGCCGACGTGACTGGTGTTACCTACCCTGCCGCGAGCAGCCTCATGAACAAGTTTGTCGAACATGGCCTCCTTGTAGAGATGACAGGTCAAGCCAGAAACCGACGGTTCGGGTACACGTCGTATATCAACATCTTCGCCCAAGACTGATCACCGCTAGGAGCTACTAAGAAACCCGCGACGGCGAAAGAGATACTCACGTTTGCCGGAAAATGCGTTGCCAGCGATGAGTCAGAGAGGCTCTCCTAACGCTTGAGCTCGTCAGCTGAACGCTCCGTAGCAGACCGGCTCGCGCCCTGTTGACAACCGCTCCCATGATGTTAGTATATGCTAACACGTACCGTTAGTTCGGACGAAGAACCAGCAACAGATGTCGTCAGAGGAGTAACCATGAAGATCAAGATCCTGCTCGCTGCGATGCTTTCGCTGCTCGCGATCGCGGGCACCGGCTGCGCGACGCAGACCCCCGTCGAGTCGTCATCGGCAGACGAGCCCGGAACACTCGTCGTCTACACGTCACGCAAGGAAGCTTTCGTCGAGCCGCTGCTAGCGAAGTTCACCACCGACACCGGCATCAAAGTCGAAGCGCTGTACGCTGACGACGCCGTGGTCAATCGTCTCAAAGAGGAAGCGTCCCGGCCCCGCGCCGACATCATGATCGGCAACGACGCCGGCGCCCTCGAGTACCTCCGTCTGCAGAAGGTGCTGGCCCCCTTGCCTGCGCCTCCCGCCGGGCTGGATAGCATCGACCCGGCATATCGCGCCACCGACGGCTCGTGGTTCGGCTTGTCGGCCCGCACACGCGTCTTCATCTACAACAAAGACCTGATCACCGAGACCGAGATGCCTGCGACGATCTGGGAGCTCACCGACCCGCAGTGGAAGGGCAAGTTCGCCATCACCCGTGGCGGCAATGGCTCGATGGTCGCGCACGTCTCGGCGCTTCGTTTCGTGTGGGGTGATGAGAAGAGCGAGCAGTGGATCCGCGCCGTCAAGGAGAACGCCGGCGCCATCACCGACGGCCACAGTGACATCCGCAAAGCAGTGGGTGCCGGCGAGTTCGCGTTCGGCCTCGTGAACAACTACTACTACCACCTGCAGGTGCGTGAGCCCGAGGACAACAACGTAGGCATCATCTACCCCGACCAGGGACAAGGCGACATGGGCGCCATGGTCAACGCGGCGGGCGTGGGATTCGTCGCTGACGGCCCCAACGCCAATTCCGCCAAGACGTTCGCTGAGTGGGTCTTGCTCCCCGAGAATCAGAAGGAGTTCAGCGGCACGTCCCTCGAGGTGCCCCTCAACCCGCGGATCGAAGCGCCTGAAGGCGCCGCGGCCATCGACTCCTACAAGGTGCACGCGTTGAAACTCAGCAGCCTGGGAGAGGTCTGGGAGGGTACCCGTTCGTTGATCGAGCGTGCCGGCCTTGACCTTGAGCTCAAGTAGATGATCTCAGCCGTCCACACACTGTGGGCGCGAGCATGGCGAGGACGGCCACCCCAAGGGTGGCTGCTTCTCGTCTCACTTGCGACCGCGATCCTCATGGCCGCCCCGGTGTTGTATGTGGGCGTCCGGGCGTTGGCCGAGGACGCCGAGCGGTGGACGGTACTGCTCGACGAGCGCATCCCCGCCCTGCTGTGGAACACGGTTTCGCTCGCTGCGGTCGTGGGACTCTCGGCAGGCGTGCTGGGATTGTCGCTCGCGTGGCTCGTGGCCCGCACCGACCTGCCCTGGCGCCAGACGTTGCGCTGGCTCGTGGCGATCCCGCTCGCCGTTCCCCCGTATGTGGGCGCGATGACCTATGTGGTCGTATTCGGCCCGCGCGGTTGGGTGAGCGACATCGTTGGTTCGACGCCCATCGACATGTACTCCTTCGCCGGCGCGGCGTTCGTACTCAGCATCTTCACCTATCCCTACGTCTTCTTGGTCGCGGGATCCGCCGTCGGGCGGATGGGGCGAGCACATGAAGACGTCGCGCGCTCGCTGGGACTTGGCCGGTTCGCGGTGCTTCGCCGGGTGACGCTACCCCTGCTCAGGCCCGCCACCGGAGCCGGCATCGTGCTGGTCGTGCTCTACGTGCTCAGTGACTTCGGTGCAGTGGCCCTTTTGCGTTACTCGACGCTCACCTCGGCGATCTACTATCAGATGGGCGGGTTCGACACCGGTGCGGCGGCGATACTGTCGGTGGTGCTGATCGCGCTCACCCTGGTGGTGCTGGGTGTCGAGGCGTCGACGCGACGCCGTGCCCGTTTCTACGAGTCCTCCGGGGCCGCGCAGTCTCCTCGGCGTATCGAGCTGGGGCGGCTCAGGTGGCCGGCTTTCATCTATGTCGCGACGGTCTTCCTGTTCGCGGGCTTGATGCCGTTGATGGTGCTGGGATACTGGACCGCACAAGGGCTGCTGATCGACGGTCTTGATCCGCGCTTCTTGCAGTTCGCGCTCAACACCCTTCAGGCGGCCGGACTGGCAGCCGCGGTCGCGATGTTTCTCGCGGTGCCGGTGGTCTATCTGCGCTCGCGGCACGCATCGGTGCCCGCTGCGGTGATCGAGCGGCTGGCCCACGCGGGTTATGCGCTGCCCGGCGTGATCGTGGCGCTGGGCGTGATCTTCTTCTCGCTGCGCCTCGCGCCTGTCGTCTACGGCACCGCGCTGATGCTCTCGATCGCCTACGTGATCCGCTTCCTGCCGCAGGCGATGCAGTCCGCTTCAGCGAGCTTGGAGCTGGTGTCACCGCGCATCGACGAGGCTGCCCGCGTGGCAGGTCTGCGCCCGCTGGGCGTGATAGTGAAGGTCATCTCGCGCCTGATAGCACCGGGCGTGCTTGCGGGCGGAGCACTCGTCTTCGTGAGCTCGGCCAAAGAGCTCCCGGCGACGTTGCTGCTCAGGCCCGCGGGCTTCGACACACTCGCGATCCGCGTGTGGGTCGAAGCGAGCGACGGCGCCTACCATCTTGCCGCACCCCCTGCACTCGTGATGGTGCTGCTGTCCCTGCTCCCGCTCAAGTGGATGCTCGACAGATTCAGAGAGGCATGATGATGAGTGGTATCGACCTGATAGGCGTCTCGAAAAGCTACGCCGGCAGCGACAGGCGCGCGGTCGACGACGTCTCGCTTTCGATTCGGCCGGGAGAGATCGTCACGCTCCTTGGGCCGAGCGGATGCGGCAAGACCACGACACTGCGCCTCATCGCAGGCTTCGAGCGGCCGGACTCAGGCAGCGTCGGCTTGGGCGCGCGCGTGGTCGCGGACTCCGCGACCTGGGTGCCCGCCGAGCAGCGCGGTGTGGGCATGGTGTTCCAGGAGCACGCGTTGTTCCCGCACCTCACCGTGGTCAGAAACATCGGCTTCAATCTCAGGCGCGGCGACGCGGCGAAGCGAGTGGCTCAGATGCTCGAGCTGGTGGGTCTCACCGGCCTGGGCGACCGGATGCCGCATGAGCTGTCGGGCGGCCAGCAGCAGCGCGTGGCTTTGGCGCGCGCGCTTGCCCACGACCCGGTGGTGGTGCTTCTCGACGAGCCGTTCTCGAGCCTCGACGCCGACCTCCGACTCCAGATGCGCGCGGAGGTGCGGCGGATTCTGAAGGATGCGGGTGCCACCGCCGTGGTGGTCTCGCACGACCAGCACGATGCGCTGGCGATCTCCGACACCGTTGTGGTCATGCGCGACGGGCGGATCGAGCAGGTGGGCACTCCGCGCGAGATCTACCAGTTCCCCCATACACGCTTCGTCGCCGAATTCGTAGGTGCCTCGAACGTGCTGCATGGAGTGATGGGCGCAACCGGCGACCGTGTCGACACCGCGCTGGGCGAGATCGCCTGTGCGCACACCCACGGCCTAGCCGGCGGCACCAACGTGCTGCTGTCGGTGCGCCCCGACAGCTTCGAGATCGACGAGGACGGGCCGGTTCAGGGCACGGTGCTCTCGGAGATCTACGCCGGGACGAACACCGACGTCACGATGCGCGCCACGACCGCTAACGGCCAGTCGTTGGATCTACTCATCCACGCCCACCCCGAGCGTGCTCTGCGGGTGGGCGATACCATCCGCGTCCGGGTTCTTCCCGACTTCGTGGCGGTCATCGAGGAGTAGGCGAGGCGCGAGGCCATACTGGCCTACTAAGAAACCGACTCTGAAGCGTTGCCCTTCCGAGTACTGCAGAGTATATTGCCGAGTATGGACATCGCTTCGCTCATCACGCGGCCCGAGGGCAAGACACTCGAGTTCAAGCGCGACCTGTCAGGTCGCCGTAACGTGCTGCGCACCTTGTGTGCCTTCTCGAATACGGCCGGCGGCACGCTCGTCTTCGGGGTTGAGGACTCCAGGGAGATCAAGGGCATCGCGGACGCGTTGAAGTTCGAGCAGCAGGTGGCGAGCATCGTGAGCGATGGTGTCGAGCCGCGCATAGTGCCTGACATCGATATCGTCGCGTGGCGCGGGACGCAGCTGGTTGTCATCACGGTGTATCCCGGTCCGGGCCGCCCGTACCACGTCGTCGCAGACGGGCCTGCGGCAGGCACCTACGTTCGAGTGGGTTCCACGAACCGCCTCGCGGACGCGCCGCTTCGCGCAGAGCTGGCTCGGGCGGTGCGCGGCGAGAGCTACGATGAGCAGCCGTTGCCCGATTCGGAGCTCTCGGCGCTCGACATGACTTCCGCGACCGCCGCCTTCGCGCCTGTCAGGCAGGTCAGCACATCTGAGGCACTGACGCTTGGAATCGCGGCACGCGTTGGGCGTCGCACTGTTCCCACAGTGGGCGGAGTGCTGCTGTTCGGCGCTGACCGCCTGTCCATGTTTCCAGACGCGTGGCTGCAGGCGGGCCGCTTCCGAGGGGACACCAAGTCCCACATCGTCGACTCCGCAGACATCGTCTCCGACCTGCCCATCACCGTCGATCAGGCGTTCGCCTTCGTGAAGCGTTCGATGGCGCTGGAGATGCGAATCGAGGGTGCCCGGCGCACGGAGCACTGGCAGTTCCCGCTGGTCGCTGTTCGCGAGGCGCTCGTCAACGCGGTCGTTCATGCGGACTACTCGCAGAGAGGCGCACCGCTTCGTGTTTCGGTCTTCGACGACCGGATCGAGCTTGAGAATCCGGGGTTGCTCCTGCCGGGCCTCACCGTCGAGGATGTCTTGTCCGGGGTTTCTCGTCTGCGCAATCGCGTCATCGGACGTGTCTTTCGCGAACTCGGGCTGGTCGAGCAGTGGGGGAGCGGCGTTGGTCGTATGGTCGAGGCGTGCAGGGAGGCCGGTGTTCCCGACCCCAAGCTCGAGGAGATCGGCGGTCGTTTCCGTGTCACGATCTACTCTCGGCAGATACTCGCGCCGTCCCTCGACGACACCTCCGAGGCGATCGTTCGCGCTCTTGACGAGTCGCCTCAGGGCCTCTCAACTGCGCAGGTGGCCAAGAGAATCGGTCGCAGCGGGCGCACGGCGCGCACACGCCTCAAAGAGCTGGCAGCCGTCGGGCTCGTGGTCGAGTTCGGAACCAGCCCCAACGATCCACAGCGCGTCTATCTGCTGGCGGAGGACCGCGCCAACTACGGACGTTAGCTCTTTCGCGGCACGCATGACTCAGACCCCCAGCATCCAGGCCCATGCGGGTACGACATGGATGAGTCCGCCATCGACCTTGATGTCCTCGGCATCGTGCATCGTCACGATGGTCGACTCGCGCAGTCCGGTCTCATTCATCGCATCCGTTAGCGCGCGGACCTCGCGTTCGCGGGTCTTGGCCGCCGACATGTCCGCACAGACCTGCAGAAGTTGAATCGCGTGATCGGTCTCAGGGTCGCCGACGATGAAGTCGACTTCGGTGCCCGCAGTTGTGGAGTAGTACGAGATGGAGCCGTCGCTAGTCCCTCGCAAACGCCGACGCAGCTCGAGGTACACGGCGTTCTCGAGTCGCGCCCCCAGACTCGAGACACCTGCGGGGGAGACAGCGAATGCGAGCCCGGGATCAATCGCGTACACCTTCTTCGGATTCGCCTCTCGGACACGCAGGGAACGATTGAAGACGGGAATCGTGAACAGCAGGAATGCATCGGTGAAGTGGTCGAGAAGGCTGTAGAGCGTATCCTTGCCAACCGCAACACCGCGTGATTTCAGATCGTTCGCAAGTCTGCTCACCGAGGTGAGCGAGCCGGATGCTTGCAGAAGAGCCAGAGCGAAGAAGCGCACCGCATGCACGTTCTTGATCTCGTGTCGATCGATGACGTCGCGGAGCAGGACAAGTTGGACGTAGTCCTGAAGCGTCTGGATGCGCTCGGCTTCCATCAGCCGTTGCACGTCGGGGAACCCGCCAACTCGCAAGTAGTCCGTGAACGCCGCCTCAAGTTTCGAGCGGAGAAGAGATCCCGGCTTCGATGGGGGTAGCTCGACACCGGAATACAGCAACGCCTCTGCGAAGCTCAGCGGAAGTAGCTCAACCGTATGGCCACGTCCGCGGAACTCGGTGGCGACTTCGGCCGAGAGCATCTTGGCCGAGGATCCAGATACGTAAAGGAGCGCCGACTCCGTGTCGAGCACTCGGCGCGCGAAACGCGACCAGCCGTCAACCGCTTGGATCTCATCGAGGAACAAGTAGGCGCCCTCGGTGCGGGCGTCGGGATTCATGCGATAGAACGTCTCCAGAGTCCTGTCGAGCACTTCGGATCCGAGGGGGTGCAGGCGGTCGTCTTCGAAGTTGACGTACAGGATATGCCTTCGGGTGACACCCGTCGCGACAAGGCGCTGCATCTCCTGGAAGAGCAAGTAGGTCTTGCCCGCTCGACGCATACCTATGATGACTCGGGCCATGTTCGACGCGTCTGGCAGCGTGATGAGCCGAGGGCTCACTTTGGGAAGCGGCCGCTCTTGAAAATCCGCTATCAGCCGCTCAAGTACGTCCACAGGTGTCCTTTCTGTGAGGATATACTAGCAAAAAGATATCCTTCATGCAAGGACACACTAGGGCATGCTTCGCTACTACGGCGCGACTCCGTCGACCAGCAACTCGACCTTCGAGCCCTTCGTCGCGCTCGATTTGGGGCTGGGATTCTGATCCAGGACTATGTTGTTGTTGGCGTGCGGCTCGTAGCGGATCTTGACCACGAACCCGGCTGCTTCGAGCGTGTTCGTCGCGTCGAGTTGGCTTCTCCCGATGACATCGGGGATCAAGACGCGCTCCTGACCCTTGCTGACGACGATCGCCACCGCCGAGCCGAGCGCCACCTGAAGATCCGCCTTGGGGTTCTGGCTCACGACCTTGCCTTTTGCGACTTTCGCGTCGAACTCCTCGGTCACCAAAGGCTTGAAGCCCGCCTCTCGCAACGCGGCCTCAGCCTTGGCTCGTGACTTGCCAACGACGTTGGGGACTTTCGTCGATTCGACGCCTCGCGAGGCTACGAACTGCACTGTCGAGCCCTTGCGGACCATCTCGCCGGGTCCCGGGTCTTGCTGAAACACGTCACCGGCTTCGAACTTGTCGTTGAACCGGTCGGGAAGCGGTGCCGGAATGAGCCCCGCTTCCTCCAGTGCCGCCAGGGCCTCTTCCTCGGACAGACCGATGATCGTAGGCACCTCGGTCAACTCCGGCCCCTTGCTCACCACGAGATTGATCTCCGAGCCCTTCTCGGCGGAGGCGTTGGCGACCGGGGACTGGTCGATGACCGTGCCCGTTGCCGCGTCATCGAACCGCTGCTCCGGCTCACCCAAGGCGAAACCGGCTTCGACGATGAGCGCCTCGGCCTCGACCTGCGTCTTACCGATCAGCGAGGGGACCTTGGCGGACTGCACACCGAGGAGCCCCATGGCATACGCGACCACGAGACCCGCGACGATGAGCGCGGCCGCCAATGCGATCCAAGGCCACAGCCGTCGCCTTTGCGGGACAGGGCGGATCGTGGGCCCCTGTTCGTAAGGAGCTTGCTCCGGAACGCGAGGCAGAACGCTGGTGCGATCAGAGTCGTTCGCCGCCGCACCCGAGTCTCGTTCGCCCGCAGCTTCGCCGGACACCACCCGCAGCAGATCGCGCCGCATCTCATCGGCGGTCGCGTGTCGCTTCGTGGGATCTTTGCTGAGTGCACGGCCGATGACACGCTCGAGCGCGGGATCGACGTCTCGGTTGACGCGAGTGGGACGGATCGGCTGCTCGTTGACCTGCTTCAGCGCCACCGCCACCGGCGTGTCCGCGTCGAAGGGAACCTGTCCGGTGGCGGCTTCGTAGAGCGCGACGCCTAGCGAGTACAGGTCGCTTTGCGGCTTGAGTTCGCGGCCCTGCGCCTGCTCGGGCGAGACGTAGTGCGCCGTGCCCAACACCGAGCCGGTCTGTGTCATGGTCGTGTTGCCTGCCCGCGCGATGCCGAAATCCATGACCTTCACGGAACCGTCGGGGCCCACCATGATGTTGTGCGGTTTGATGTCGCGATGGATCACGTCGTAGCCGTGCGCGACCGAGAGTGCCGAGCAGACCTGGGCGCCGATCTCGGCGACTCGTTTCGAATCGAGCGCGCCATTCTCGGTGATGATGCTTTTCAGGTCGGAGCCGCGAACGAGCTCCATCACGATGTAGTACGTGTCCCCGTCCTGGCCCCAGTCGTAGATGTTGACGATGTTGGGGCTTTGCAGGTTGGCAGCGGCTTGCGCCTCGCGGCGAAAACGCACCGCGAAGTCGCGGTCGCTCGCGTAGCGGGGGTGCAGGACCTTGATCGCGACGGTGCGACCGAGCGTCTCGTCGACGGCCTTGTAGACCGTGGCCATCCCGCCCGAGCCGATCTGCTCGGTCACGCGGTATCTACGTCCAAAGACCCTGTCATTCACGTATCCAGCCTCCACGCTCGCCACCTGCGGGGACGATCCGCCCCCGGCTGTCCACATTCTAGCCGAAGCGCCGGGGTGTGGGCGCATCGGAGACCATTACCGGCCACGCTGTGCCTTCAGCGCCGCCTCGAGCACCGCACGCGCACGGGGCGCAGCTTCTTGGCCGCCGGTTCCGCTGGTCATCTCGACGAGCAGCGCCACGGCCACCGTTGGATTCTTGGCAGGGGCGAAGGCGATGAACCATGCGTTGCCGGGCTGGCCCTTTCCCACTTCAGCCGTGCCGGTCTTGCCGGCCACGCTCACGCCCTTGATGCGGGCGCGCGTCCCGCTGCCCCGCTCGACGACCGCGCGCATGGCGGCGGTAACGGCTGCTGCTGTGGCCGGATCGGTGGCGGTGAGCCACTCCCGCGGGCGTGTGGTGGCGAGCGCCGATGCCGAACCGGCATCCGGATCCACGACCGAGTCGATCAGGTACGGTCGCATCACGACGCCGTCGTTGCCGATGCCCGCCGCCACGAGCGCCATCTGCATGACCGTCACCTGCGGGCCGGGCGGGCTTTCGTGCTCGCCCACGGGCTGGCCGACGCCGGCCCACGCGAGCTCCCACGTGGTCATCTCGTCGGGCACCGGCATCAGCGACGCCTTGACCTCCAGCTCGTACGGGGGGTTCTCACCGAAGCCGAAGCGCTTGGATTGGTCGACGAGTCGCTTCGCGCCCAGGTCCACCGCGAGCTGAGCGAACACGGTGTTCACCGACTTGGCCAACGCGTTCACGAGGTCGGTGCGTCCATAGCCGCTGCCACCGTAGTTCGTCACCTGCGCGTTGCCGATCTCCATGCGAGCCGGGCCCGGGTACGCCGTGGCCGAGGTCGCGATCCCGGCACCGTAGGCTCCCGTGAGCGTCACGACCTTGAAGGTCGAGCCGGGCGCGTAGAGCGCCTGGCGCGTGCGGTCGACCAGGTAGGCCGCATCCGCCGAGGAGAGCACGTCCCACCCCGCGTCGACGTTGCCGGGCTCGTAGCCGGGAGCCGAGTGGCTGGCGAGCACCGCGCCCGTGCGCGGGTCCAGCGCGACTACAGCACCGCGACGCCCGGCGAGCGCCTTCTCGGCGGCCTTCTGCACGCGAGAATCGATCGTCAGCACCACGTCGTCGCCCTTGATCGGCTTGCCCGCCGCGGCATCCACGACGTCGTTCCAGGTGCGGAAGGTGCGGTGTCCGGACAGCGCGTCGTCAGCTGCGGACTCGATACCGGAGCGACCCCGAAGCAGCGAGTGATAACCGACGGTGTGTGCCGCGAAGGCGCCGCGCGGATAGACGCGCTTGAAGGTCGAGCGCCCCTCCCGCACCGACTCGGCCAGCACCACGCCGTCGCGCGTGAGTATCGAGCCGCGGTCGGAGCGGGCGGACTCGGCGATACCGCGACTGTTCGCGGGTGAGTTCACGAGGGCGCGCGCGTTGATGACCTGCAGCCACGTCAGGTTCGCGATCAGCGCCGCCAGAAGCAACACGAGCGTGGTAGCGACCCGTGTGAGACGGCGCCCCAGCGCGATGCGTCCCAAGACGCCGACGTCTTCGTCGGCCGTCTGCATCTCCGTCCCGGTACCGGTACCCTCGTCGCCCGCGCGCAGCAGCAGCCCTAAGGCGATGAACGTCGAAAGGAGCGATGAGCCGCCGTAGCTCATGAACGGAAGCGTGATGCCGGTGAGCGGGATGAGCCGCGTCACGCCGCCGACGATCACGAACGTCTGCAGAGCGATGGACGCGACGAGGCCCGCAGCGATGAACGCGGCGACGTCGGATCGCGCGCGAGTCGCCGTTGCGAGCCCTCGAAACGTGAAGACGAGGAAACACAGCACTACAGCCGCCGCGCCGAGCAGCCCCAGCTCCTCGCCGATCGCCGAGAAGATGAAGTCCGTCTCGACGAAGGGGATGCGTTCGGGCAGGCCCTTGCCGGGTCCTACCCCGACGAGTCCCCCAGCGGCCAGAGCGAACAGTGATTGCACCAGCTGGTAGCCGCGTCCCGCCGCGTCGGCGAAGGGGTCGATCCAGATCGCGACACGCGTCTGGACGTGATCGAACACGCGCCATGCGGCGGTCGCTCCCGCCGCGAAGAACGCGAGCCCCACCACCACGTAGCCGGCCCGGCCGGTGGCGATGTAGATCATGAAGAGGAACGTTCCGAACAGCAGCAGGCTCGAGCCCAGATCCCTCTCGAAGACGAGTACGAACAGCGACACGGCCCACATCAACAGCAGCGGCCCGAGCGTGCGTGGCTCGGGCAGATTGAGACCCAGCACACGGCGGGTCGAGACGGAGAGCATCTCGCGATGCTCGGCCAGATAGGCGGCGAGAAAGATCACGATGAGGATCTTCGCGATCTCACCGGGCTGAAACGACATCGAGCCGATGTGGATCCACAGCTTCGCGCCGTTGATCTCGCGCCCGAAGATGGCGGGCAGGACCAGCAAGACGATTCCCGCGAGCATGACGCTGTACTTGTAGCGCCCCAGCCGCTCGAGTGAGGGCACGGCCGCGAGCGTGAGCACGAGTGCGGTCACGCCGACGAACAGCCACACGACCTGGCTCGCGGCCAGATCGCGGTCCAAGCGCGTGACGAACGCGAGCCCCAGGCCCGACAGCACGAACGCGATGGGCAGCAGCGCTGAGTCAGCGCCCGGCGTGAAGCGCCTCACGGCGAGATGTGCGGCGACGAAGGCGGCGAGCAGAGCGCCGGGCACCGCGAGCTGCGCCCATCCGAACGCGCGTGCCTGCTCGGCCTCGACGAGCGCGAACACGAGAAGGACCGGCAACGCCGCCGCCATGAGCAGGAGGAGTTCGCTGGTGCGGCGGGAGCGCATCGTCGCGGCCTACGGGTTCGGGGTGGGCGAGGAGTCGGGAGAAGGCGCCGCCGCCGGCAGTTCGCGGCGCAATGAGTCCGCGACCGCCAAAGCAGCGTCCACGCTCTCGAACTCCCAGTGCTCTGCGAGACGCCGCTGGTCGCCGGGTTCCAGATCGGCGACGGGGATGTCTGTCCGCTTCACCAACCACGACAACGAGAGTGGTCCGAGCGTGCCCGGCACGCCGCGGAATACGACGACCGTGCCGTCCTGGGCCGAGAGGTACGCGCGGGATTTCGCGTGCGAGAAGGCCCCGAAGCCGACGCCGGTCACCACCAGCACTGCGGCCACGATCCACCCGATCACGGCGATCCAGCCGCGCGCGCGTCGCTCGGACTCCCGTGGCCCGCGGTTCTCTCCCGCGCCGTCGCCCAGGTCCACCACGACGACGCTGATGTTGTCCTGGCCTCCCGCTTCGTTCGCGGCCTCGATGAGGGCGTGAGCCGCACTGGACGGATCGCGGTAGCCACCGAGAAGTTCTGCGATGGTGTCGTCGGGGAGCATGCTCGTGAGGCCGTCGGAGCACAGCAACAGTCGGTCGCCCGGCGAGGAGTCGATCTCGAAGGTATCGACGGCCAGACCGGGGTCGGTGCCCAGCGCGCGTGTGATGACGCTGCGTTGCGGATGGCGGCGAGCCTCGGCCTCTGTGAGCGAGCCGTCGCGGATCAGGTCGGCGACGAGCGAGTGGTCCTGGGTGACGCGGGAGAGCGTGGTGCCGTGCAGCAGATACGCTCGCGAGTCGCCCACCTGCGCCACCACGACGCGCGTGCCCTCGACGATCGCCGCCGTGACGGTCGTGCCCATGCCGGTTCCGCCGACGCCCTCGCGAGCCGCTCGAATGACCTCGCGGTTCGCCGCCTTCACGGCACGCGCGAGCGCGGCGGCATCGGCGCGCCGGGGCGCATGGTCGCGCAGGGTCTCGATCGAGAGCGAGCTCGCCACCTCGCCCGCCTCGTGGCCGCCGAGTCCGTCTGCGACCGCGAACAGGGGAGGATAGGCCAAGACGGCGTCTTCGTTGTGCGAGCGAACCCGACCGACGTCGGTCAGCGCCGCCCACGTCTGGCGCACACGCGCACTCATCCGCGTCCCACCTCCAGGCGCATCGAGCCCACGTCGATGACGTCGCCGGGCCGAAGCTCCTGTGCACCTGCGATCCTGCGACCGTTGAGCAGCGTGCCGTTCGTGGACCCGAGATCCTCGAGCAGGGTCTCAGAACCCGAGGGGAAGGCTCTGGCGTGCTTGCTTGAGACGAAGTCGTCGTCCAGTACGATGTCTGCGCCCACAGAGCGCCCGATGACCACGGGGCCACTGACAGCGATGCTGGTGCCCTGCAATGTGCGCGGGCCTCTCGTGATCGTGAGGGTCATCGCGCCCTCGCGCACCTGGCGACCACCTGACACGAGGCCGATGCCGGTCCTCACAGTTGCGAACAGGAAGAGGTACAGCAACGCGAGGAGTATGAGTCGGCCGGCCAGCAGCGCGACATCGATCACTGAGTCTCAGCCCCTCGGTTCGTGGTAGACGAGCTCGGTCACGCCGATCGTGATGATGTCACCGTCGACCATACGCTTGCGAGCAGCGCGCACGCCGTTGACCAACGTGCCGTTCGTCGACTCCAGGTCGACGACGTCCCAGTTCGATTCCGAACGCACGAAGGCCGCATGCTCGCGCGAGACGTTGTTGTCGTCCAGACAGATTCCGCAGGCCGACAGGCGCCCAACGACGATGCGGTCACCTATGAGCGCGACATCGTGCGCGACACCTGGGACCGTCACGGTGGCGAGTCGGGGCGTGGCATCCGGGGTCGCCTGCCAGATGCCGGTCGAAGCGAAGGTGTCCGATGCGTCATCGGGCTCGGGTCCGGGCGAGACCGGCGTAGCGACCTGCGACGCACCAGCAACGTCGTCGCCCATCTCGGCAGCGACCTGTTCGGGCGAGAGAAGCTCGCCGATCACCTCGAAGCGACCCAGCTTGAGGTCCTCGTCCACGAGAAAACGCGTGCGCGGACGGCAGGCGAGTTCGTAGTCGCGTTCTTGCGCGTAGCCACGCAGGTACGTTTCCAGTTCAGCAGCCAGGGTGTCGGTGAAGCCGCCCAGTTGTTCCGCATCGGCAGGGGAGATCAACACCGAATAGAGCGTGGGCGCGTAGACCTTGCCAACGCCCAGCTTGCGCCGCCGGTCCATCTCCTTGGCCGCTGCGCGCGCGAGTTCGGCAGGCTGCACCGGGCCGCGGAACACGCCGGCGAACACGCCTTCGATGGCGCGTCCGACCCGGTCTTCGAAATCGGACAGGATGCTCACGGTTTCCGCGTCAGTCCTCCATCGTGGTGCGACCGCGCACCGGCTCCTCTTCGGCTCGTAGCGGCGCTCCGAGCGCAACCACGAGCAGCACCAGTATAAGTGAGCCCGCCTGTACCAGGGACAGATTCGATCCCGTCCATTCGGATGCCGTAGGCGACGAGCTCGCGATCGCGACGCGCCCGGCCAGCGTGTAGGCGCCGAACAAGGCCGCGGATCCGGCGATCGTCCCGAGAAACGCCCCGAGTCGGCTCGCTCGAGAGCAGCCCACGGCCATGAGCGCGGCGGCGAGTGGCCAGCCCGCGAGCGCGACCCAGGTGGCGGGCGAGGTGACGAGCGCCTCGATCGAGTTGCCCGCGAGATCCAGGTCCCACAGACGCACGGCGAGAGAGGCTCCGACATTCGAGTAGGGCGGGCCGTGCAGAGTGGCCGCCGAAGCGAGCAAGGCGAGAACCCCGCCGAGAAGCCCACTGACGGCCGCAGCGAGCGGACGCAGCGCGAACCCGGCGATCAGCTGCTGGGCGAGGGGGAGGCTGAGCGCCCCGAGCATCGGTGCAGCGAGTGGCAACACGGCCGCACCGGGACTTCGGCGCGCGACGGCCCACCACCACACGGCGCCGAACACGGCGAGTCCGGCACCCGCGAGGGGCAGACCGGCCGCGAACAGTCCGGTGACCATGCAGACGACACCCAGCCCGATCCCCAGCGACGGAGCCAGTGCGCCGGCTGCGACCACGAGAGCGCTCCCCGCGAGATGAGCGGGCTGATCGAGGCCAAGCGGCGCCAGCCCCATCCAGGCGAGCCACCCCGCCTGAACGGCGGCGATCAGCCTGACGAACGTCGACCCCAGCCGGCCTCCCAAGCGATCCCACAGGCCCACGCGTTCAAGTCCGGTTCCGTCTTCGAGTTCGTTCACGCATTCGGAGACGAGATCCGCCAACGAGTGTCGCCCCGTCACCGCGTCGCCAAGGAGGGGTTCCAGTGCCGAGCAGAACTCATCCATAGATCGGTAACGCTCAGAGGGGTTGTCCGCCATAGCTGTCAAGAGGACTTCGTCGAGCCGCGCGGGCAGGTTCACCTGGCCTGTGGTGTCGAGATTCGGGTTCTCGCCGGTGAGGCACTCGTACGCCAGGACGGCGAGGCTCCACTCGTCGGTGCGCTCGTCAAGCTCCCCGCCCGTGCGTTGCTCGGGAGGCATGTGACCCGGAGTGCCACCGAAGGCCGCACCGTGTCCGGTGAGCGTCGAGAGCTCCGCGAGTCCGAAGTCGGCGACCTTGATCCGCCCGTCTCGCGTCACCAGGACGTTTCCAGGCTTGATGTCGAGGTGCAGCACCCCGTTGTCGTGCGCGAACTCCAGTGCGCAGGCCACTCCCTCGACGATCGCCGCGACCTCGTGGGAGGTGAGCGGCCCGGCGACCTCGTCGAGCAGGGTGGCGAGCGACGCGCCGTCGACGTGCTCCATGACGATGAACGCCTCGTCGGAATCGGTGTCGAAGTCAAGGGCCGTGACGATGCCGGGATGGTTGAGCATGGCTGCAGTGCGTGCCTCGGCAAGGCCCGGGGGACGGTGGGGATCGCCGTGGATGTCGAGCGGTAGGTCGAACCGCTTGATCGCGACGCGGCGCTGCATCCGCGTGTCCCACGCGAGTACGACGACTCCGAAACCGCCCTCGCCGAGAACCTCGAGGGGGCGGTAGCGGTCAAGGATCAACGTGTCATCCACAGGGCTCCTCGCACGTGTCACGTCGCGGGTGCGGCGGCTGTTCACTGCGCTCGGATTCTATGCTACCCCAGCATCCGCGCGTCCGCCCGCGACCCCGACGCTGTTGGTCGCGGCGAGGGCTCGCCGTGTGCTAAGGGGCAACGGGGGGTATCATTCGCCGAAAGGGTCGATACGGGCGAGGTGTTCCATGGACGACGACCAGCGGACCTACAGCGAGAACCCATCTCCTTGGTCGCGCCTCGATCGTGAGGTGCTTCGCAGTTACGCCGGAGGAGGCGAGGCCACACCGCTTGATGCCGGCCACGCGTCTCGCTCGAAGGGGTATGCCAAGGAGGTCGCAGACGTCGCGAAGGCGCGGCGCCGGATGCTGATCAAGGGCTACTTCACGCTCATCGTGATCATCGTCATGGGCGGTATCATCATCTGGCAGGTCTACCTGTGGTCGAGCCAGGTGCTGGAAGGGGACAACCTGCTCGATCGCGCGCGCACCGGAACCGAGAAGATGAACCCACTGAATCGGAATACCGAACAGTAGCAGTCGCGTCGAACGGCCCGGGCAAGATCGGGATTTGCCCGCTCCAACCTGCGATGCTAGTATCTCTACTCGCGCTACGCGGGTGTGGCGGAATGGCAGACGCGCATGGTTCAGGTCCATGTGGGGGCAACCCCGTGAAGGTTCAACTCCTTTCACCCGCACCACTTCGTATGAAACAGAGGCCCCTTCCATTTCGGAGGAGGCCTCTGTTGTCACCCGGGGTAAATGGCTCCCTTACGGGACGATCTGCGAAGAACCTCCGTCAACGATCTCGACGAGCTCGATCTGAAACGTCAGGGGCTCTCCCGCCAGAGGATGGTTGAAGTCGAGCGCGACGATCTTCTCAGTGACCTCGACCACGATCGCCGCGAGGTTCGAGCCATCTTCGGCCTGCAGTTCAACAGCCCAACCGAGCTCGGGCACGCGATCTCCGAACGCCTCGAGCGGGAACTCCTGCATCGCGTCGTCCATGCGCTCGCCGTAGGCATCACAGGCTGGGATGGTGATGGTGGTGGACTGGCCGACCTCGAGCTCGCTCACGGCGTTGTCGAAGCCGGGGATGACCTCGCCCGCACCGACCTCGAACTCGAGAGGTTCTCGGCCGGAGCTCGAATCGAACTCGGTTCCGTCGTCCAAGGTGCCACGGTAGTGGACACGCACCATGTCGCCTGAATTGGGGGTCACAGGGCTGCTCTCTTTCGAGTCGGTCTACTTGGTGAGGGATTTCAGCGTTCCGGTGACGAGATCCATGAACCGCGCGAAGAACTGCTCGAATCGGCCGATCTCGTCGGTCGTGCCGTCGGGGGTGAAGTGTGCTCCGAAGTCGCCACCCGCCACGCGGATGGAGATCTCTTCCATGCTACCCATCATCCGATCGAGACGCTTGAACACCAGTCCGTTCAGCATGAGCACGACGAGGGCGGTAGCTATGATGAGCCCGAATGTGATGACCATCGACGTGTTGTTCATCGTCACGCGCGCCGAATCAGCCTGTGCACTGATGTCGTCGATCGAGTAGATGATACCGATCGCCCTTCCTGCGTCATCCACGATCGGGAACACGATGTGGCCACGGCTCCGGTGGTCCTTGCTCCAACGTACACCCCAGAAGTCGCCCTCGCCCTCGACTGAGTCGTGGCACATCCTGGAGCACGCGCCGTTCTCGACGCCGACGATCTTGCCGATCTCGGGAATCGTGTCGGCCGCTGCGTTCAACTGCATCTCCTCGGCAGCCGCCACGTCTGTTGAGGCCATGAGTACATAGGTGTCACGTTCGTCCCAGTTGTTGGGGACGCTCTCACTTTCGACCATCGAGGCGTACGACGCTTCGTCGATGGTGGACTTGTCGAGGAGCAACCCGTACTCGGCGCCTGTGATGGACTTGAGCGCGTCGACGTGTGCCTTGGCACCGACTCTATCCGTGACCGAACCCAGGTTGTTACCCGTGATCCCTCTGAGCGCGTTCCACGCGGCTACACCCAGCGTTGCGGATTTCTGTTCTGTGACATCAAGCCCCCCCGAGTAGGATTCGTGCAGGTAGACCCACACGGTGAACATGCCGATCAGGTTCACCGTTATGATGCCCATGATGATGCGTGTGCGTATCGACCAGTTCTTCATGGTAGCGCTCTCCCTCGTCCTTCGGACCCCGTTGTCTTTGCCGTTCTCCCTCGTTCTTCACTTCGCCATATCGGCTAATGGCCGGTGCTACATGAGCGTGATCACGGCCAGTATTTCTGTCCCGGCAGCTGCGCCGGCAGCGGATGGTTCGTTGTCGTCGATGAGCGACCCGGCGCCTCGTAGCATCCGCCGGTGACGCAGCTCTCCCGCGTGAGCTGAGCCGGCGCCGAGAAGCTCCGAAGCCTCATGCCAACGAGACCCTTGTTGTCCACGACCGCATACGGCGGCTTGTCCGGCTCTATGCCCTCAGCCTCAACTGTGCGTAACAGCAGACGTGGACGTTTCCACGCGTGAGGAATGCGTACGTGGCAGTCGATGCAGGCCTCGGTGCGCCCGAGTGCCGGCATGAGGAAGCGACTGCGGTGGGTGTTGTGCATCCCGTGTCCCCCGACGGTCACCGCGATGGTGTTTTCGCGCGAACGGGCGTAGACGAGGTGACATTTCACGCAGACCACCGGCTTGTAGCCGGGCGGGTTGGCGCCATTTGCGCGGTTGACGCTGTCCAGGTTGAACGGGTCGAACTGGAACCTGCCGGCAGTGGGGGATGCGTACTCGGTCTGCGAGTACGCCGGATCGATTGAGATAGGTACGGATGCGCCCTGCGGCCCGGTAGGATCGTTCAGCACGTGGCAGTCGTCGCAGGTGATCATGATGGGCCGGATCGTCTCGGTGCTGATGGCACCGGGGAACTCTCGCGTCGGAACCCCGGCATTCACGGTTTCAGTGGTCGTGATTGTGCCGTTGCGCAGCCAGCGGGTTGTGCCGGTGTTCGGGATGGACGCCCACGTGTAGGCGGTCCCCTCGATAGTGAAGTTCGTCATCGGGAAGTTCTTGTTCTTCGAGGCGGGCAGGCCCACCACTTCGGCCGACAGCACGTTGTGCCCGCCGCCCGTGTCGGAATCAAGCGCGACACGCCACTCATCGGCGGGGTCGGCCCACACCCGGCCCGGCGGGGACGAGCCGTCTGTCGGGAACCCGCGGTGCGGGGATGCGACTGCGATCGGTCCGTCGGTGGCAGAGCCGCTCCGGTGGCAGGCTACGCAGCGCCGGTCCCCGGCAGCGATCGCATTCTTGACGGCGGGCAGCGCAGAGAAGGTACCGTTCTCAGACGCTGTCGGGCCCTCGTGGCAGATGCGACACGTACTCGCTCCGCCGCCCTCCATGCCCGCTTGAAGCGCGCGGGAGTGCTCGAGTTGCAGGTCTCGGTAGTGACAGCCGAAGCACCCGATGTTCTCGCCCACCCGGTAGGTGACGCCCTCGATCGTGCCGTCGAGATCCGCCGCGTGCGCCGGTCGGTGCGTGGTCGCCGAAAGCACGGTGGGGTGGCATCCGCCGCGACCGCAGGAGGGCTTGGCGAGTATCCCGCGAATGTCATCGGTAGCGCGATGACAGGCGATGTTCGTGCATCCCTTGCGCGCATGCAGCACGCGTACGTCGGTCGAACCGTGGCAGCCTGCGGTCACGCACGTGCCGGGTGTCGGCGTGCCCAGTAAGGAGTGTTCGGTCGCGACGTGCGCGGTCGCGATGTTGCTGTGAGGGGTTGACGATCCGCCTGGCGCGCCGTGGCAGGCCGCACAGGCCGAGGCCGTGTCGCGAGCCTCCCAGTCCTCGCGAGCGACCGCACGGGTCACCGGCGAGAAGTCGTGGCACCTCGCGCAGACCGTGCCCGCACCGGTCGCGATCGAGGCGTTGGGCCGCACATGCTCGGTTCGGAGTTTCATGCCGTGGCAGCTCGTGCATCTGACGACGACGCCGGTTGCGGGGTCGGTCATGGTCGCCTCGGCCTGCAGTCGACCGGCGGTGTGCAGGGCGTCGTCGCCGTCGTGGACCTTCACGTGGCACGCCACCGCCGTATCGGTTCCGCCGCAACTCTTGATGTTCGCGCCCCGGATGTCTCCTTCGGAGCCGTGGCAGCCCTTGGTGGTGCAGCCGGTCGAGACGTGAAGAATACGCAGGTCGAGCACCGCATGGCACCCGCCATCGACGCACGCCTTCTCGGAAGGCTCGTTCTTGTCGGTGAGTGGACGTCCCACGTGCTTGGATTCGAGGGTGGTGTGACGTGCGTTGATCGTTGAGGTCGTGTGACAGGCGGCGCATCCCTGTGCGGTGGGTCGGGTACTCCAGCCATCCGATACGATGCCTGCGGCACTGCTTGCGTCGTGACAGCGCGCACAGACGGTGCTCGTTCCACTCGCGATCGAGGAGCCGGGCCGTATATGCTCGGTTCTGAGCTTCATGCTGTGACAGCGGTAGCAGGCGATGACGATGCCGGTCGCAGTGTCAGTCAGGCTCGCTGCCGCCTGCCTGATGCCGGCGGTGTGCAGGGCGTCGTCGCCATCGTGGACGCTTGCGTGGCACGCAGCGGATGTGTCGGTGCCGCCGCAGCTCTTGGTCGTCCCGCGGATGTTACCCGTCGTGTCGTGGCATCCGGCGGTCGTACAGCCGGTCTTTCGGTGCAAGGTGAGGAGGTCGATCGTGTCGTGGCAGCCGCCGCCTGAGCACGCGTCAGGTGCTGGTCTGCCGTTTTCGCTGATGGGATTCCCCCTGTGCGCGCTCTGTATCTCGCTGTGTCGAGCGGTCACGGTTGCCCCGTCATGGCACGACTCGCACGCTGATGCGGTGTCGCGCGCGGGCCAGTCGTTCTTGACCGCTTCGACCGTTGCGTCGGTGCTGTTGTGGCACCCTTCGCAGGTGTTCGGTTTCGCCCCCGCGAGCGCGTTGCCGGGACGCTCGTGTTCCGTTACGAGGCTCGTGCGGTCTGAAAGCATCACGTGACATGCGCCACAAGGGGTGTCACCGAATCGGCGGTTCGCGGCGAGCGTTCCCTTGACCGAGTGGACCTTGCGGTCTTCGTCGTGTGTGAAGCGGTCGTTCTCGTACTTCGGGTGGCAGACCTGATCGCCGCCGCCGCACGTGGTCATCTCGGGCTGGTGCGCTTCTCGCTCGAGGTCGTGGCAGCCGGGTTCGCCATCTTTCGCCGAACCCGAGCAGTTCTCGGGAGCGTTCGCATGAAGCGAGTGCACGTCGGAGTCGTCATGACAGCCGGCGCCGGTCTCTCCACATCCCGGGCCGCCAGTCGACTCAACGGCGGCGGCCACATCGACGCTGTGCATCGGCGAGGAGCTGTCCTCTCGGTGGCAGCTCTCGCAGCGTCGGTCCTCCCAGTTGGCGAGCACCTGCTCAAGCCCGAACGAGCGCGTGTCGTTGTGGCATTCGCCGCAACCCACGCTCTCGCCGTACTCGCTGCCCTCGACGGGAGGTACCTTCTCGTGAGCCTTTCGCAGGTCCCGACTGTGACACTCCGTGCACTTGGCCTGCGCTTCACCGTCCTTGGCGGCACGCATGACGGCTTTCATGTCGGTTCCTGTTGCGGTATGGGTGGTCTCGCGGTAGTGGCCCTTTGGATACGGGTCCGTCAGGCGCACCTGATCGCCTGCTCCGGGCATGGTCCCGTCGTGACAGGACTGGCACTCGCCGCCCTTGGGTGAATGGCAGGGGATGCAGCCCACGCCCTGATACTCATGGCAGGTCGTGCAGTTCGTATTCGGGTGATAGACGTTGTAGTCGCTGTACGAAGACTCGCTGTCGTGGCAGCCTTCTCCTGAGTTCGTGCAGCCGGATTCTTTGGATGCGACGTAGTCGCTGGCCTTGGTGAACGAGTGGGTACGTTCAGTCGGAGGGTTCCAGGTCATAGAGAACACGACGAGCGCGATGGCGCCGACCGACCAGAGTCCGACCTTCAGGTTTCTCGCACGCGCGGCTTTCTGCTGGGATGGTCCAGAAGGAAGGGGGCGATACCCCCCCGAGGGCTCGAATCGTTGAGGCTGTTTCGTTCCTGCCAAGACGGGTGCTCCTCATGAACACAATCGTGTGCCCGGTTCTTATCGCCGGGAGCTTGAAGAAGAAGCCGGCTTAGCGCAGATCCAGCCCGAACACGTCGTGAGCCGCCTGGCGAAGTGCCTCGATCTTCTGGGGATCGTCCGGCTCGTCAGGACCGACCAACGACACCAGGAAGCCGCAGCGCAGAGCCAGTTCACCCCTGGACTTGAAGACGTCGAGGTTGTGTGTGTCGATGTGCTGCTGGATCTGAGAACAGTAGTCGAAGAGCTTCCCCATCATGCGCTCCCTGTGTGGATCCGTGAGCCGCCCCGTTTCACTCCGGCTCGCCCGATGGTAACCTCATAATGATCAATCTTCAACAAGTATCGGCGCACAGGCACATTGTCTGTAGCCTATGAGCGAGTCGTTCCGGCCCGATCTGCAAGCGGATGTCGTGCTCTGTTTCGTGGAGGCAAGGATGGGTGTTCACACGGAGCGAGCCTCTACCCGGCCGCCCGGGTCACCAGCATCACCGCGAGTTCACCTGAGAGACCTTCCGCGCCGCCGCAAGGCCGTCGTCTTCGCGGGCGTGTTGCTCGCGTTGTTGTTGGGAGCACTCGACCAGACCATCGTCGGTCCCGCCATGCCGCAGATCGTGAAGGAACTGGGCGGCATGGAGCTGCTCGCGTGGATCTTCACGATCTACTCGCTCACCTCCACCATCGCGGTCCCGCTTGTGGGCAAGCTTTCGGATCTGTACGGTCGCAAGTGGTTCTACGTGGGCGGGATCGCGCTGTTCATGGGAGGATCGGTGTTGTGTGGAGCGGCGGGGTCCGGCCCGCTCAATGCAGTGCTGGCGCCGCTGGGCCTCACGCCCATGATCCAGCTCATCGTCGCACGTGGGCTCCAGGGTCTGGGCGGCGGCATGATGATGGCCAACGGCATGGCGATCGTTGGCGACCTCTTCGAGCCCCGCGAACGCGGCAAGTACCAGGGCTTCACCGGAGCGGTCTTCGGGCTGGCGTCGGTGCTTGGGCCCACTCTGGGGGGCTGGCTCACAGACGTCGCATCCTGGCGCTGGATATTCTTCGTGAACATCCCTCTCGGGGTTCTCGCCATCACGGTGTTGTGGGCGGGGTTGCCCAAGCCTGAGTCCGGTCAGCGGCATTCGGTCGACTGGTGGGGCGCCGTCGCGCTCGTCACCGGGCTGGTGCCGCTCCTGTTGGCCCTGACCTGGGGTGGCTCGCAGTTCGCATGGTTCTCGCCCACGATCGGAGCGCTTGTGGGCGGCGCACTGGCGGTTCTCGCCGTGTTCGTCTGGAGGGAGAGTCGGGCGTCCGAGCCGATACTGGACGTGGGACTGTTTCGCGACCGCTCCTTCGCGATGAGCATGGCGGTGCTGTTCCTGTCGGGGGCGGGGATGTTCGGGTCGATCATGTTCCTGCCGCTGTTCATGCAGGTCGTGCAGGGAGCGAGCGCCGCGTCATCGGGCCAGATGCTGATTCCGATGATGGTCTCGATGGTCACGGGCTCGATCGTCTGTGGCCAGATCATCGCACGCACCGGGCGCCACAAGTGGCTCGGCGTGGGCGGGCTTGGCGCGGCGAGTGTCGGGATGCTCCTGTTGTCGCGCCTTCACGCGGACGTGACGTCTGTGACGCTCATGTTCGGCATGGTCCTGATCGGTGCTGGCATGGGCGTGACGATGCCGCTGTTCGCGATCGCGCTGCAGTCCCAGTACCAGACCAGAATCGGCGAGGTGACCGCGGCGGTGATGTTCTTCCGCTCGATCGGAGGCACCGTGGGCGTTGCGCTGCTGGGGGGCGTCATGAACGCCGCGTTCGCGCGAAACCTCCAGGGCCTGCTCGCGCGAGACGTCGAGAAGCTGGGCCGGTTCGGACCGCTGCTCCAAGAGATGGCGGCCGATCCGGCAGCGTTGCTGAACAGCGGGGCGATCGCGCGGATAGCGGCGCAGATACCGCCCGAGGCGCAGCAGGTGATGGTGACGTTCGTCGCTGATCTCAAGCTCGCGCTGAGCGACGCCATCGCAGACACGTTCCTCATCGGCGCGGTCATGATGGCGCTCGCGTTCCTCGCGATGCTCGCGGTGCGCGAGGTGCCGCTCGCCGCCAAGGTGAAGGGCCCGGGGACCTTCGAGACCGCGCGAGAGCGGGGCGACGATGGTTGATGACACCCGGGTCAGCGCCTTCGTCGAGCGCGTTGCGACGCGCGGCGCTGAGCTGTACCGCGAGTTTCCGTGGAGACGGACTTCCGATCCGTACGCTGTGCTCGTGAGCGAAGTCATGTTGCAGCAGACGCAGGTGGGTCGTGTCGGGTCCTACTTCGCCCAGTGGATGGCGGACTTCCCGACGCTCGAAGCGCTTTCGGCGGCACCGCTCGAGGCCGTGTTGCGGGCGTGGCAGGGGTTGGGCTACAACCGTCGTGCGGTGGCGCTGAAGCGCGCGGCCGAGCAGGTCGTCTCGGCGCACGTGGCGCTTGGCGCCGTCGGTCCGGCGACGCTTCCCGCCGATGAGGTCGCGCTGCGAGCGCTTCCCGGAGTCGGTCCCGCCACCGCGGCCGGCGTGCTCGCGTTCGCCTTCGACCGGCACGCCGCCTACCTCGAGACCAACGTGCGCGCCGTGGTGCTGCACGAGCTCTTCGAAGGCCGCGACGGGATCACGGATCGCGAGATCGCGCCGTGGGTCGTGGCGGCGGCCGCGCGTGCCGAAGAGATCGGAATCGGGGCCCGCACGTGGAACCAGGCGCTTCTCGACTACGGAGCGCACCTCAAGCGGACCATGCCGAACCCTTCGAGGAGAAGCGCTCACCATGGACGGCAGTCGGCGTTCGAGGGTTCTCGCCGACAGAAGCGCGCCCGCCTGTTGCGAGCCGTGCTGGATGCTCCCGGTTCGAGCGCCGAGGAGCTCGCGTACGGGCTGGGGCTCTCGGAAGACGAATCGCGGGAGCTGCTCGCCGAACTCTCAGCCGAGGGGTTCCTCGTCGCCGAGACCTGCGGCTGGCGCGTCTCGTGAGATCAGCGCGTTGAGATCCGAGGCGACCTCGGCATAGGTGCGGCCTGTGTCGCGGGCGATTCTTGCCACGTCGTCATGCTCGGGGCGGGTCAGCCCGGCGCCGCGTTTGAAGCGAACCGGCCCCCACTCTGAATCGAGCGTCACGATCTCGCGGGCAACGACGCTACGGGTGATCTCGTGGTGCCGGACGCCCAGCGAGCCGGTGAGGCGATGCACCAGCGCTGTGAGCTCCCCGGCGTCCCCGGGCCGCGCGAGCAGTGACAACACCACGGCTGCTCGGCCCTTCTTCATGGTCACCGGCGTGCACCAGACGTCAAGCGCCCCCTTCGCGAGAAGCTCCTCGCTCGCGAACGAGACCGCTTCCGGTGAGAGGTGGTCGAGGTTCGTCTCGAGCAGCGAGACGCGTTCGGAAGCGCACTCGTCGGCGCTGGGCGCCATCGTCTCGGCGGTGCTCGTGAGCGGATCGCCCATCGTGAGGCGGCAGACGTTCGGGTGGCCGATGTCGCGCGTCCCGGCGCCGTGGCCCACGAACCGCGCGATCATCGGCGGACACGCGCCGTAACCGTCGACGAGAACGCTTGCCAGTGCAGCCCCGGTCGGGGTGGTGAGCTCGCCCGGGTCGGATCCGTTGGGCCCGGCAGGCCCCGGGCGGGTCGGCACGCCCAGGAGCAGCAGCGCGGTGGCGGGCGCCGGAACCGGCAGGGATCCGTGGCTCGCGCTCACGACGCCCCAGCCGGTAGCGATCTCTGATGCAGTGAGCCGCTCGATCCCCAGCGCGAACACCGCCGCACACACGCCCACGACATCGATGATCGAGTCCAGCGCGCCCACCTCGTGGAAGTGCACGTCATCGGGTGAGCACCCGTGGATGCTGGCCTCGGCCTTCGCCAGCGCCGAGAACACCTCGAGCGAGGACTCCAGGACCGGGGCCGACAGCCCGGCTCGCTCGATCAGCGCCCGGACGTCTCGCCAGGTGCGGTGACCGGGCTCGCTTTCGGCTTTCACCCGTACTCCGAGTGCCGCCACGCCCCGGCTCATGACCGTGTCCGCGCGCACGCGCGCTTCGGGCACCATCCGGCCTGCGAGCTCCAACAGATCCGATGCCGAGAAGACCCCGCGCTGTGTCCCGACATCGAGCAGCGCTCCGAGGAACTTGTCGCCGGAGACACCGGTGGAGCAGTCGAGATGCGCGATCACGGCTTCTCCAGCGCGCGCGCCCACGCGGGGTCGTTGATGCGGGTGGCGACGACGGCAGCTCCGAAGCCGTTGTCGATGTTCATCACGCTGATGCCTCCGGCGCACGAGTTCAGCATCGTGAGCAGAGCCGATACTCCGCCGAAATTCGCCCCGTATCCCACGCTGGTCGGAACCGCCACCACCGGCACGTCGACAAGCCCGCCCACGAGCGAGGGAAGGGCGCCTTCCATGCCCGCCACGACGATGATCACCCGGGCCTCACGCAGGGTGCTGACATGCGCCAACGCGCGGTGGACACCCGCGACGCCCACGTCATAGACCCGCGTCACACGAGAGCCCATGATCTCGGCGCACAGAACCGCCTCTTCGGCGACCGGCAGGTCCGCTGTTCCGGCGCTCGCGACGACGATGTGGCCTCGGGCCGGTTTGTCTTGGCGGCGGTCGACCAGGAGCAAGCGGGCGGTCTCGTAGTGGACCACATCGGGTGCGACCAAGCGCACGGCATCGGCGTGGGATGCGCTCACGCGGGTGGCGAGAACGACGGGCGAGTGCTCGAGCAGCCGCTCGAAGATGGAGGCGACCTGCTCGTCAGTCTTGCCCTGCGCGAAGATGACTTCCGGGAAGCCGCACCGCGACGCGCGGTCCAAGTCGACGCACGCATCGACGACCTCGTTGACGCTGGACACCTCGCTGAAGGTGGGACCGGAAAGGGACTGCATCGCGTCAGCGACCGAGCGCTGCCCGGTGGCGACCGCCGACAGCAGTTCGCTCAGACGTGCGTCATCCATGTGTCTCCGTTCGCGGACCGAGCGCTTTAGAACGTGTTGAATCCGCAGGTGAGGTTGAGCGGTTCGCTATACTTGTACCATGAGACCGCGGTGGCGGTCGCCGCCGCATCACTCCTGACCGGGAATCCTCGTGGTTGCAGTGACCAACAAAGCGCACGCGACGCCGGAGCAGCGGCTCTACGTGCGTGCCCGGGGGGCGCTGGTCGGCCTCCTGGTCGTCTTGCCGTTCGTGGGCATCGAGTTCCCGGGTGGTCCTCGCGAGATGGTCTGGTATGTGGTGTTCCTGGTCGCACTGGGAAGCGTGACTTTCGTGCTTCACCTGTATCAGGTCCGACGACCCAAGCGGCTGCTCGTGGCCATGCGCTGGATGCTTCCCGTCGATCTGGCGTGTGTCATGGGGTTCAGCTACTTGCTCTACGGGATCGAGGATGCGTTCTACCCCGTGGCGATGCTGTTGCCCGTCGTGTTCGCGCTCTTCGTCCGCAGACAGACCGCGTGGCTCATCGGCATGGGGTCGGCCCTCGCGTATGCGCTGGGACACGCTCTTGCCAGCCCGGTCGCGGGGGCGAACATCATCATGTTCGCGATGACCGTGGGGGCCATACCGATCCTCGCGGGTATCGTCGCCGACTCGACAGAAGGCCGCCGCAGGCAGGAGGAGAAGGTTCGTGTGCTCGCTGCCGAACGTGCTGACGCCATCAAGCAACTGGGAAGGCGCGTTGCGGAGCTCCAAGCGGTTTCGCAGATCACCGAGATCATCCACTCGTCACTTGACTACGAGCGGGTCGGCCCGCTCGTGCTCGACGTTCTCTCCAAGGCGATCGGCATTGAATCGTGCTGCCTGTTCGTCATCGACAAGGCCAAGTCCGAGACGTTGTTCTCGGCCAGTGTCGGCATGGTCGCTCCACCCTCGCCGGAAGAGGTTGAGGGTGCGGTCAGTTATGGCTCCCTGAACGATCACTTCTCGTGCGTCTCGATTTTCGACCATGTCGAAACGATGGTGCTTCTGTGCGCGTCCGCCAACGAGGTCGAATCGCTGTCCGAAGACGACAGGCTCGTGCTGGGGGCGGTTGGAAGTGAGCTCGCGGTGGCTGTCGAGAACGCACGACTGTACCGGCTCACGAAGAAGCTTGCGATCACAGACGAACTGACGGGGCTCGCGAACTACCGACATCTCCAGACACGTCTTGACGACGAGATCGAGCGGGCGCGACGCTACGAGAAGAACCTCTCGCTGATCATGGTGGACGTTGACGACTTCAAAGGCTTCAACGACTCGCAGGGCCACATCGCGGGCGACCATGCCCTGGCCGAACTGGCGATGCTCATGGAGCGCAGCGTGCGCGAAGTCGACCTGGTTGCTCGTTACGGGGGCGAGGAGTTCTCTGTCGTGTTGCCCGAAACCGACAGTTCGGGCGCATACGTCGTTGCGGAGAAGTTGCGCGAGACGATCGCACAGCACCTGTTCGCGGATTCCGACGGTGAACATACGATCACCATGACGGTGAGCCTCGGTCTGGCCACGTACCCTGCGCACGCCCGCGATAAGGAGACGCTGCTTCGGGGGGCCGATGACGCACTGTATCGTGCCAAGAACGAGGGCCGGAACCGCGTGAAGACATCCAACATCGGCACCGATGATACGACAGGAGCATGACCTGGATGTGCAGCACCAGATCAACGACGCACAGATACGCCTTTCTCGGACCCGCGGGCACTTTTTCCGAGGAGGCATTGTTCAGCTTGGGGATAGATGGGCTTGAGCCCATCGCGTGCTTATCGATAGAAGAAGTGTTCGAGGCTGTTGAGCGAGGACAGGCCGAGGCGGGAATCGTTCCGATCGAGAACTCGGTCGAAGGCAGCGTGAACGCGACGCTCGATGCACTGGCCTTCGACACCCAGCTCGAGATCCAGTCAGAGCTCGTGCTCGACATCCATCACGCGTTGATCACGGCGCCCGGCGCGGACCTGGCGGGCGTGCGCACGGTGGTCTCGCACCCCCAGGCGACGGGGCAGTGCCGTCACTGGCTCGCGCGCAACCTGCCCGGGCGGACGGTCGTGGCGGCGAACTCGACCGCTGAGGCCGTGCGACGCGCTGTCGAGGACGATTCGGTCGCAGCTGTCGGAACGAGGCTCGCGGCGACGCTCTACGGGGGCGAGGTGCGCGAACCGGCGATTGAGGACTATGCGGGGAACCAGACGCGCTTCGTGGTGATCGGTCGGGGCTTGCGGCCTCGGACCGGGGAAGACAAGACCTCGCTCGCGCTGTACCTGAAGGCCGACAAGCCGGGCGCTCTTCTGATGGTCCTGTCCGAGTTCGCCTATGGAGAGGTGAACCTGACGAAGATCCAGTCGCGCCCGACGAAGCGCCAGCTGGGCGACTACATGTTCTTCGTCGACCTGAAAGGTCACGTCGATGACGAGAGCGTGCGCACAGCGCTTGACTGCCTGAGACTGAAGCTGCGAGAGGTGAAGGTGTTGGGTAGTTATCCCCGGGCTAAGGAGTGAGCGTTTCGACTTTCGACCCCGGTGTGGGCGAACCGCCTGCGTAGACGCGCCCCGCGTCGAGCACTCCGGCGACCCCTTTGAGCGCTTCGACCGATCTGGCTTCCGAGCCCACCCGCACCGTCACGGTGTAGTTCCCGTCGCCCATGTCGATGCTCCCGTCTGATGCGATGCCCGCATCTCGGAGCACCGTGCTCACGTTCGCGCCGTCGCGAATCCACAGCGATATCATCCCCTCGACGGGGTCACTGCCCAAGACGGGCTCGATCGTCTGCGTTGTAGCACCGTTGTCGTCGTCGCCGCGCTCGGCGCAGCTTCTGAGCATAAGCAAGATGATGATGATCAAGAGAATCGCGAGTATGAGGCTGACGAGCCCCCACAGGCCACGCCGACTGCGCATGTCGGCCTCAGGCCGCCACCCTGCGGTCATGTTCCGTCCCCTTGCCCTGTCGTCAGTTCGCGGTGAAGTACCTGAACGGTGATGCCTTCCTCGAATTCATGCTCGTCTCGGAGAAGATCGCACGCACGCGCCATTCGCCCCGCACACTTTGCGAGGTTCGCAGGGAATACGTGGTGTGACCGGCGTAGTTCGCGTTGGTCGCAGATAGTGTTCGCTTGACGACCCACCTCCCGCTCCTCTCTTTTTGCCAGAACTCGAGTGTGACGTTTCTGGCGCCCGCAGGGTAGCGCGGCTTGAGGTAGCCGCGCAGCGTGTACCTCGTCCCGACAGCCCACTTTGACTGGGTGGCCGGGGTCGTGAGGCTCGCACGGGGCTTGATCATCGTGGCGGTACTGGTGGCCGGACGCGCGCTACGATCACCTGTCCACAGCCAGCGGTAGTACGTCGCTTCGCCTGGATTGACGGTAACGGTATAGGTTCCGTCAAGTGAGCCGGCGGGAACGGCGTTCACCCATGTCGAGCCATCCGCCGATGACTGCAACACGAGCGTCTTGCCGGGTAGCGGCACACCTTTGTCGTCCTTCAGCGCGCCGAACAATCGGACGGCTGCCTTGTACTCAGGTCTTGTCGTGCTGGCAACAAGCGCGACTGTGGTCGGAGTCGCGCCGTCCAGGATGTCATCGAAGGCGGTGATCGCCGCGTCGAGCAGTCCTTTGGCGTAGTAGAAGTTGTGGATGCCCAAAGACCCGTCGGCCTTGACCATCCAGACGTTGATCCGGGCCTTCTTCCAAGCGGCGGTCGACTTCGCGTAGTCGGCCTGGGCCATCTTCGCCGTTGCGGTCTCGAGCAGGGACAGGATGGTCGACTGCCGGTACTCGATGGTGTTTTGCAGCGATATCTTGACCGCGTCGGTTGCGAGGTGGCATTCGGAGCCGGTGCACGAGTCGTCCGGGAACGCTCCCGGGGACTGCACGATGGGCGTCGTCGCGGATGCCCCGGGCGGATACCGGACGAACCCGACGCGAGCGGCACTCATCGTCTGCGAGGGCATCACGATCTTGAACAGGTGCGAACGAACGGACTCCGGCGTCCCGGTTGAAACCGGCATGTGGCAGTGCTGGCAGTGCACGTTCGCCCTCTCGTGGAGTGATTCATCCGGGCTCACGCCATGTCCGCCGTAGCCGAGGAACATCTCGCGCTGGGGATGACTGATGCGGGGAAGATCATGGCTGAAGGTGCCGTTCGGGGCGAGGAACGGATAGTTCGACTCCCTGTGGCAATCAGCGCACACCTCGAACCCGGTTCGTCTCAGGCTGACCCGGTTCAGGCCGGACTGGCTGCCATGAGAGGTGTGACACGCGACGCAGCTCACGCCATTGACAGTGGATGGGTCGACTCGGTAGGTCTTGGGCATCCCCATGCCGATGATCCCGGTCCAGGAGTACGGGATGTCGGTTCCATTCAGGCTACGGGCGATGTAGCCCTCGGTGGTGTGGCAGCGCATGCATAGACGCGACGCGAAGCGCTTCACATCATTCCAGGAATCAGCATGTCCGGCGCCACCGCTCGTCTCGACTGTACCCGCGACTGCGGTGGCGACGACTGGCGGCTTGAGGAACTCGTAGCCCTGGTTGCGGTGGTTGCGCGCCTGCCCGGTGTCCCACACGAACATATCCAGCTGTTCAGCTCTGCCGCTCGTGTCGACCGATGCGGTCACAGGGCTGCGCTGGTGACATTCGGTGCATTTGTCAGAGGAGTAGCGAGGGTCGAAGGCGTGTGCCGCCGATGCGGTCTCTTTGTGACAGTTGGCGCATGTCACGCCCCATTCCTCGATGGTGTAGGTGGGGATGCCGGTATCGGGGTCGACGTCGACCTTGGCCCCGAAGGAGTGACACCTCACGCAGCCGTGATCGTTGGCTGTTTCCGTGAGCGCGGTGGTGCCGGTGAAGTAGTTGAGGTTGCCCCCCGAGTAGGACTTCCATGCCGTGGTCTCGATGCTCTGCCCGTTGGTGCCCAGTAACGGCGCTCCCCGGCGAATCGTCGTGTCGAAATCCATCAGCCACTGGAGGTTGCCAAGTCGCGGATACGTCGCGGTGAAGGGCCCCACGGCCATTGTCGAGTCGTAGATGTAGCGCTCACCGCCGAGCCCGAGGCCGCCGATGATCCAATCCACCCGGTTGAAGGAGCCGGGTGTGAAGCTGAACGCCGCGGTTGGGGGAAGTGCGCCGACGTGGGGGTTGTCGCTTGAGACCGACAGGCCTGCCGTTGTGACGGGCCGCAGGTACAGCCCGTGGTTGTTATTGACCGAGGGCCCCTGCTCCTCGTGGCACTGGAGACAGTCGCCGACCTGGTACTTGGCTGAAGAGGTGTCTTGCACCAGCGAGGAAGTCCCGGCCGGCGGTTTGGCTGGCTCCAGATAGCCGGGGTGGGTCAGCGTCACCGCCAACGAGGTGGAAACGAGGGTCATCAGCGAAATACCGGTGATGACCGCGATGAGCGATACTCTCCGCGCGAACCGCATTGTCGCACCCCCCACTTCGGTGGGGCGTGGCCGCGCGCCACGGTCCATGGACCGCTGCCCCATTACCCAGAAAGTCTAGCACCTCCGGGCACGGCCTCCGGAGACGCCACCTCGGGTACGGGTGCGGAGGTCCGACCGATTGATTCCGGTAAGGGCGACTCAGCTCACACGGCTGAGAACAGTTCCCACCCGGCAAGCCCCTTCTCGCGCGCCTCGTACATGGCGAGGTCGGCTCTCGCGAGGAATGAGTCGGAGTCCTCGCCGGGCTCGTGGACAGCCAGGCCGATACTCGCGGAGATGCGGATGTCGATCCCCTTGATGAAGATGTCTCGTTCTATCTCTTCGGCGAGCTTGCGCGCGACCGTGGTGAGCGACTCGGGGGAATCGATTCGGGACAGCAAGACGACGAACTCATCGCCGCCGGGCCGCGCGACCGTGTCGGTTTCGCGGACACAGCCGGTGATCCGATCGGCCACCTCGCGCAAGACGAGGTCTCCGATCGCGTGTCCGTACGTGTCGTTGACCGGCTTGAAGGCGTTCAGGTCGAGATAGATCAAGCCAACGAGGTCTCCGTGGCGCTCAGACATGGACAACGCGTGCGCAAGGTCGGATTCGAGGAGCACGCGGTTCGCGAGTCCGGTCAGCGTGTCGTGGTAGGCGAGGTAGCGGACCATCTCCTCGGCCTCCATGCGCTCTCGGATGTCGCGCACGGCCGAGACGATGACGGCGCCCGCAGGCGTCTCAACGAGTGTGGAGTGGACCTCGACATGGGTTTGTCGCCCCGCTGGCGACATTCCGTGACTCTCGAAACGCGCCTCGCCGCTCTCGAGTATGGCGTTCATGTTCGATGTGAGGCGGACTCTTTGTTCAAGGGGCACCCAGCCGAAGGGTCCCAGAGACTTGGCGGCAGCGAGGCTTTGCATCCCCCATGTCTCCAAAGCAGCGCGGTTCGCGAACAACAACTCGCCCTCGATCGAGTGGCAGATGATCCCATCGGTGACGTGATTCAGCATGAGTGTGTTCAGGGTCAGATCGCGCAACACGTTCGGTTGCTGCGAGCAGACCTCTCGCACCATGAGCACAACGGTGTCCGCATCCCCGAGGCGACATGTCTTGGCCGTGAACTCGCCGACGAAACGGGCGTCGGCGCGCTTCTGGGCCACTCGGAAATGGCGGGGCTCGCCGTTGCAGGCTGAGATTTCAGCGAGCAGCAGAGCGCTCTCTTCGGGTGGCGCAAGATCGGTGATCGGGGAGCCGACGACCTCGTCCAAAGGACGCAGGTAGAGCTTCTCCACCGGCTCGTTGGCGGCGATGACCGTTCGAGATGCGTCTACGACGAGGCACGCGTCGCCCACTGATTCTATGAATCGGAACTCTGTCCCGGTAACGGTACTTTTCATGCGGCTCACCTTTCCTGCCGCAGCTTCTTCTATCTAGGTATGTACCATTATCGGCCTCTTGACGCTCATGGGTGAGCGAATAGGTTGGCGCTGCTCTCGAAAGGCGGTATGACGTAGCTGAACGGTTACTTCAGTGACGAGCGCGTAGATGGACGGGACACTTCCGAATGCTGTCTTCTGCAGCCGCAGGCGTTGCTGGTCGATTCGTGCTCACGTTTCGGCTTCAACAGGCCGATGCTCCTGAGTGGACCCGCGTGTGCACGAGGAGGCAATGGTGGCGTTCACGATGCGTGCGAATGAGCTCCGACATGACCCTTCGCCTCAGGAACGGGGAGGCCTCGATGCGCTATTGAGCTGGGTTGAGCCCGAACAGGGAGTTCGTACTCTCGAGCTGGCGATCGACGATGGGCGCGAGGGAGCATTCGTCGTCGGCGACGACTGTGCGATGCCGTTTGACGACGGCGCATTCGACCTCATCATGTGTCGGAGCGCCGCTCACCACTTCAGGGACCACTCGGCATTCTTCCGCGAGACCGCACGAGTCCTCGCTTCGGGTGGTCGTTTCGCTTTCGAGGACCACGTACTCCCGGATCACACCGCATCGGCCTTGTTCGTCGATTCGCTCGAGCGGTTGCGGGACTCGAGTCATGTGCGCGCTCGAACAATCGATGGGTGGATGACGGAGGCGACAGCGGCGGGCCTGTCTGTGGAGCGGCATGCTGTCGTCGACCAGCGCCACGTATTCACGGAGTGGTGCGCGAGCCGAGCATGTGACGCCCGTGCCGTCGAGGCGCTCGTCTCGCATGCGCGCAGGCTTCCGCGCATGGCCGCCGAATGGCTCTCGCCCGAGTGGAGCGGCGGTCGAGACCCCCATGTGGCGATCGCCTCGCAACCTCGGGAGCTGGTCGCATTCAACAAGAAACATGTGATCATGCTCGCTCGCAAGGAGAGCTGAACGTCCGTCTACTCCTGAGAGGCCCACAGCCACAGGCTCGCCACGCTTCGCCACGGGTGCCAGAGCTTGCCGCGCTCAGCGAGGGCCGTGCGCTCCATGGGGCACCCCAAGCCCGCCATACGTCCCGCGCCGCTGCGCACGCCGAAGTCATCGATGGCGAGCACGTCAGGTCGTCCCAGCGCGAAGATGAGATACATCTCGGCGGTCCAACGGCCGACTCCGCGAAGCGGCACGAGGCGCGCGATGACCTCTTCGTCATCGAGAGCCGTCAACGCATCCCAGTCGACCTCCCCTGAAACGGTCGCACGCGCGATGCCCTGGATGTACTCCGCTTTGCGATTCGAAAGACCCGCAGCACGAAGGGTTTCATGGGATGCGCCAGCGAGCGCCTCGGGCGAGGAGTCGATCATCTCGGCGACCCTGCGCCAGATGGTGGCGGCGGCTTTCGTTGAGAGCTGCTGGCTCACGATCGACTCGGCCATCACTTCGAAGCCGCCGCCCCTCACGCATACTTCGAGCCTTCCGACGCGATCGATCACGACGCCCAGTTCGGGATCCGCCTCAGCGAGCGCCCTGCTCGGGGCGTCGTCGGACGTGTATCGGAGGGTGTGGGCCATGAGGCGAGTGTAATCCTCGCGGGCCAGAAGCGCCGACCAGATTCCGGCCGCACGGTCTATGGAACACAACCCCTTCGTCGTGAGAATATCCACCTGCGGCTGGGGGGCCGCTCATCACGTCGCGTGTGGGGAGGGGAGGGACAGTTGATGCGGACGTCGACGGATGATGATTCCTGATTCATAGATCGTTCGAGTCGTATTCCTAAGGGGGATGCTTCATGAAACGCACAATCGTTCTGATGGTTATCTCGGTGCTGCTGCTTCTCGGAGTCTCGGTCTGTTCGGCCGGTGCGACGCCGACCAAAGGAAGCAAGGGTGGTGCACCGCTCAATGACCCGAGTCTGACACCGGCGGTCGTGGCCGAGCTGGACAGGCTGACCGAGGAGAAGGAAGCTGCGCTCGGCATCGGTGCTGGAGGTGTCAGCGCGATGGCGCTGAACAAGTACGGATTGCAGACACGACCGGCAACCAACTACAGGCAGGAAACGGGCTACTGGTGCGGCCCGGCGTCGGCCAGGCAAAGCCTCAGCTTCCACAAGACGAGCAGCAGGTCGACGGTGGCGCTTCCCTCGCAGGCGACTCTCGCGAACAGAATAGGCACCACACCCAGCGGCAGCTTGACCACCGCCATCGCGAACACGATGAACAGCTACCGTGGCACGTTCGGGAGCAACTTCAACTACATAGCGTCGAACCTCGTTGGAACGGACAACCCGTACGAGCACTTCGTGAATCGCATCGGTTTTCAGTTGCGCTCGATCACGACCAACCCGACGATACCGATCACATTGATGCAGACCAGCCGCATTCCCCGGTACTGGGGCCACGTCTCGCGGCACTACATGTCCATCAGCGGCATCAACGACAACGTGTCTCCCATGGTCATGCGAAGCGTCGATCCCAACAGCAACATCGCCTATTACGGAATCTACTGGGACGCTGTTGGCGCCACCAACGTCAACGGCCTGTTTCGAGCCTGTCTCCAAGCCGATCTCGATGGCACGAACATGGCCATGGCATGGTAACCGCCGGTGCGTGCAGGACGGGAATGGTCGCAGCGTCGCTGGCGCTGGGAGTGCTCCTGTCCGGATGCGGTTCCTCCTCAGGCACACTCGCTAGAACAACTGAGCTGGATGGGGATTCGCTCGTCAGCGTCGAGATGATCGAGTTGCCGTTCGCCGTGTGCAATCAGCCGCAACTGGTGGGCACGGATATCTACGCGACCATCGCCCCCGGTGAGGACGACGGGATGTCTCTCGTGCGCTATGACACCCGGACCAAAGCGGTCGAAACGATCGTGAAGGTGCCCGAACCGAGCATGATCGGCTACTTCGTGGCGAATGAGCGCTGGTTGGTATACAGCGTCGGGTTCGAGCTGTTCGCACAATCACTCGAAACGGGTGAGCGGCAGGTGGCATGTGACAACCACGATCTGTACGGACCCACGCTCAACGGCGACTTGCTGGCATGGACGGACCTGACTCCTGAGCGCACGCACGAGATGGTGATTCGCGATCTTGCGAAGCGCGAGACCACAGTGGTCGCGCCGCTCGCCATGGGCAACCTGTACAACAACTTCTCGACCTGGGACGGCGATCGCCTCGTGTGGACCGACATCGTCAACGACGTTGGGCGCTACCGAACGTTCGACGTTGCCACAAAAGAGCTACAGGAGTTCGATCTGTCGGGCATCGAGTATCGCTATCCCGGTTATGTTCAGGCCGACGGTGACCGTTTCTACTCGATCAACTTCAATGACGTGGCCGAGTGGGATTGGGCCACGCAGCGGGTGGGATACCTTTCGAGGAGCCAAGGCCGGTTCGTCCCGATAGTTCCGGAGGGCTTCATCGCCAACAGCATCAGGGCCACTGATGGGATCGTGGCGATCGTCGATCTGAATCAGCGCATGACGATTCGGTCGACCAGCGAGCCGGAAGGGCAGACGCGAGAGTATCAACCCGTTGAAGGACGCATCGACGCGCTTCAGGTGTCGTCCGACGGCACACTCATCGCGTGGAGAGATTCGCTCGACCCGAAAGGACGCTGCACGCTCTTCTTGATCAGAGCTCGCTGAAACCAAGCGGATGGCTTGTCCGGAAGCGCCCGATGTGGGGCGCTTCCGGCTCGGCTATACTCGCAGGCGACCGTTGACCGCTTCGGCTGCCCGACTCCGGAGGCCCTCATGTTTGACGCCAGATTCGTTCGCGAGAACCCCGATGTCGTTCGGCGAGCCATGGCTTCGCGCGGTACCACATGGGATGTTGACGTGTTTCTCTCGCTTGACGAGGAGCGGCGGCGACTCATTCTCGAGGTCGAGCAGCTTCAGGCGCGACGCAACGAAACATCGAAGGCCATTGGCGCACTCATGAAGGACGGCCGACGCGACGAGGCCGAGGCCGCCAAAGACGAGGTTCGCGTGATCAACGACGCGATCGCCGGCTTGGACACGCGGTTGGCGCACGCTGATGCCGGAGTCCGCGACGTGCTGCTCGTCGCTCCGAACCTCCCCGACGACTCCGTGCCTGCAGGTCAGAGCGAAGACGACAACGTCGAGGTACGCCGATGGGGCACTCCGCCGACGTTTCCTTTCGAGCCGAAAGCTCATTGGGACCTGGGGCCGGAACTCGGGATCATCGATTTCGAGCGTGGCGTGAAGCTTGCGAAATCGCGCTTCGTGGTGCTTGGCCGAGACGGTGCCCGACTCAACCGTGCGCTCATCAACTTCATGCTCGACACGCATTCGAAGGCCGGCTACACCGAGTGGTCCGTGCCCGCGCTCGCCAACGCAGAGACCCTGACCGGCACCGGGAATCTGCCCAAGTTCGAAGACGACCTGTTCAAGACCACCGAGGGGCTCTATCTGATCCCCACCGCCGAGGTCCAGCTCACCAACCTGCACCGCGACGAGGTACTCGAATCCGATTCACTGCCTCGCCACTACGCTGCCTACACCCCGTGTTTTCGCGAAGAGGCGGGCAGTGCTGGTCGCGACACGCGCGGCATGATCCGTGTCCATCAGTTCGACAAGGTCGAGATGGTAAAGTTCGCACGCCCCGAACAGTCGATGGATGCACTCGAGGGCATGGTTGTCGACGCTGAGCGTATCTTGCAGGAGCTGGGGCTGGCGTATCGGATCATCTCCCTGTGCACGGCCGACCTCGGATTCGCCGCCGCCAAGACCTACGACCTCGAGGTGTGGCTGCCTTCGTACGGTGCGTACAAGGAGATATCGAGCTGCTCGAACTGCGGTGATTTCCAAGCGCGACGAGCCAACATCAAGTTCCGCTCACCCAACGAGTTCAAGGGCTCCCGGCTTGTGCACACGCTGAACGGCTCGGGACTCGCCGTTGGTCGCACGTTTGCGGCTGTCATCGAGAACTACCAGCAGGCAGACGGCAGCGTGATCGTGCCCGACGTGCTGCGTCCGTACCTGGGCGGCCAGGAGCGCATCACGGCCGAAGGCTGAGGGCGAGCACGACCTTCGCCGACCTTCGGCGGGTCCACCGTGCCGAACGGTCTCTTGACGGGAACACTCCCAGAAGGCTCTCCCGTCTCGTGCCCGAGGAGTATGGCTATGTCTGCCAACGATCTCGCCCCCACCATTCTCGTCATCTTCGGGGCGACGGGCGACCTCATGGCTCGCAAGATCGTTCCCTCGCTGTACTACCTGTACGGCAAGGGACAGCTTCCTGAGCAGCTGTGTATCGTGGGCTTCGGGAGGCGGGAGTGGGACGACACGGACCTGATGCTGCACGTGCGCCACATCCTCGCCGAACAGGTCCCTCACGCATATCCGGATGACGTGGAACGGTTCTGTCGGTTCTTTCGCTACCGTCACGGGACGTTTGAGGATGATGCGGCCTACGCGGACACCAAGGCGTTCCTCAGCGAGGTGGAGGCCGAGTGGGACACCTGCGCCAACAAGCTCTTCTATCTCGCGGTACCGCCCACGAACTACGAGGCGATCTTTCGGCGGCTCGCGTCGAGCGGGCTCAGCGATGCGTGCAGCGACGCGGACGGGTGGGCGCGGATACTCGTCGAAAAGCCCTTCGGAGACGACCTGCAGACGGCTCGTGAGCTCGACACGTTGCTGGGAGGGCTCTTTCGCGAGGAGCAGATCTATCGCATCGACCACTATCTCGCCAAGGAGATGCTGCAAGGCATCATGAACTTCCGCTTCACGAACAACCTCTTCGAGGCCGAGTGGGGCCGGGAGGCGATCGAGCGGATCGACATCACCTTGCTCGAATCGATCGGGGCCGAGAAGCGCGGCGCGTTCTACGACGCGGTGGGCGCGCTGCGAGACGTCGGACAGAACCACCTGCTGCAGATGCTCGCGCTGGTGGCCATGGAGCAACCGACCGAGCCTACGGCGCGCGGTATCCGGGAGGCTCGTGCCGACCTGATCGAGTCGTTGCCGATCATGACGCCCGGTGAGGTCGCTAGGGACAGCTTCCGGGCGCAGCATGCCGGGTATCGCGAGATAGTGGGAGTCGCCCCCGGAAGTGACACGGAGACCTACTTCAAGATCAGAACCCGGATGCGCGGACCCCGGTGGGCCGGCGTTGCGGTGACCATGGAGTCGGGCAAGCGCATGGGCCCCGCGTGCAAGCGGATCGTCGTCACCTTCCGCCACCCGGACAAGTGCCTGTGTGAGTCTGACGAGCATCATTCGAACCGCGTGGTGTTCACGCTCGAGCCGCAGGATCGCATCGAGATCGTCTTCTTCGCGAAGCGTCCGGGCTTCGGGACGGCCATCGAGGAGCGGACGTTTTCCTTCTTCCTGTACGAGAAGACCGAGAAGGCCCAGTACGTCGAGGAGTACGGCAAGCTCCTCTTCGATGCGTTTCGCGGCGATCAGACCCTCTTCGTCTCGACGCGCGAGGTCGATGCCGGTTGGCGCTTCATCGACCCGGTCGTTGACGGCTGGGAAGGTGGCCTCGTCCCGCTTGAGACGTATGAGCCCGACTCGGCTGACATCGTGACCAGCGCAGACGAGTTCCTCGCGAAGAGGACCGAGAGAGGGTCGGTCGGGGTCGTTGGTCTTGGCAAGATGGGGGCTGGCCTTGCGAGGAACCTCATGGACAGCGGTTGGGACGTCGTGGGCTGGAATCGAACCGCGACGACAGCCCACGCGATGGAGCCCGAGGGGTTGCGGTCTGCCGGGACCTTGGCGGACCTGGTCGCGGGGTTGCGCGCACCGCGCGTGATCTGGCTGATGGTTCCGGCCGGGCATGTGGTCGATGAGCTTCTCGACGAGTTCGTGTCTCTGTTGGCTCCCGGCGACACGATCATCGACGGAGGCAACTCGTACTACGGCGACGCGCCGCGTCGCGCTGAGCGGCTCGCCGAGACGGGGGTGTGCTTCGTTGACTGCGGGACCAGCGGCGGGCCCACGGGCGCGCGCCATGGCGCGACGCTGATGATCGGGGGGAGCCGCGCGGCGTTCGATGTGCTGGAGCCGATGTTCGCCGACATCGCCGCGCCGGGGGCGTATCGGTTCTTCGATGGCCACGGTGCCGGGCACTTCGTGAAGATGGTCCACAACGGCATCGAGTACGGGATGATGCAGTCGATCGCCGAGGGCTTCTCGGTGCTACATGCCTCGCCGTTCGCGTTGGATCTCGAGCAGGTCGCTCATCTCTACCAGCATCGCAGCGTGGTCGAGTCCCGACTGGTTGGCTGGCTGGAGGGCGTCTACGCTCAGCTGGGTGACGACCTCGACGGGGTGAGCGGCGTCGTGGGGCACAGCGGCGAGGGGGAGTGGACCGTGGCGGCCGGCCGCGAACTGGGTGTCGACACGCGAATCATCGAGGAGTCACTCCAGTTCCGAAAGCGCTCCGCGACCCACCCGGACTACACCGGGCAGGTACTCACGGCGTTGCGCGATGCTTTCGGCGGGCATGGCCTCGGACCGGGCGGCGTGCCGCGGACGTAGGGCGCGGGTCGCTGTGGAGCCGATCGAGAAGGCTCACTCCATGACCTTGGTGGCCTCGGCCAGATCGAGGCGGAAGATGCGCCTCACGGGCGGAATCTCTGAGAGCAGGATGACGACGAGCATGAGCGCGCAGATGCGCACGATGCTCTCGGGGCGGATATAGGGGACGAGCGTGTACGCCTCGGTCTCAAACGACGCGAAGAGCGCCTCGTTGGCCCGCAGGCCAAGCCATATCCCCAGAGGAAGAGCCGCAGCCGCGATCGCCAGGTTCTCGAGCGTGATCATCACGGTGAGACGAAGGTTGTCCTCGCCGATCGTGCGCATCGTCGCGATCTCGCGGGTCCGCTCGGTGATGTTTGCCGTGAACGTCGTGAAGACCACCACGAAAGCGAGTGCCGCGCCGAACATGAGCAGCACCGTCCCGAAGACATCGAACACCTCAAGCATGCTCTTGAGACGATCGACGAGGCCCGCTTTCACCTGCACGCTCGCGGCACCCGGCATGTCGTAGATGCGGTCCTGGATTCGCTCAGCCTGTTGCGAATCGGCTGTGAGGTAGAGCGCGTTGTAGTTGTTGACGGGTGCCCCCGCAAGCTTCGCTGCCGCGTCGAGCGAGACGAACCCCGGTCGACCGAGCATCTCTTCCGAGAGCGATCCGACGCGCATCGCCACCGGGTCGTCGACGAGCGGAGAGTCAACACTCACTCGCGCGCCCACGGTCACGCCGAGGCGCAACGCGGTTGATGCCGACAGCACGATGTCGCCGGAGGCCAGCGCATCGCGAGGAGTCGCGCCACGCGTGGCGCTGAAGCCGTGGAAGTCGGCCTCGGGGCGAAGGGCGGTCATGACGATGTCCTCGGTTCTGCCGCCGGATGACACGGTGACGGGGAAGACGAGGGCAGCCTGGACCCGGTGCACCCCCTCAAGACGCCGGACCTCGTTGATGCGCGCTTCTCCGACAGGGGTGTCGAAGACGGCCATGACATCCCAGCGCTCGACCTTCACGAAGGCTTCGTCCAAGAGGTAGTCGATCGAGTCGAACATCGCGATGGTCACGACGGAAAGCACCATCGCGAACGCGATGCCCAATACGGTGTAGAGACTCCGCCGCTTGGCTCGGAAGATGTTTCTGAGAGGCACTCGGAACGTGAGCGAGCGCGGCAGGATGGGCGAGAGTAGGCGCTCGACAAGCGGCACTCCTCCTCCCGCGAGCGAGCGATTCGGGTCGGCGTGCATCGCGATAGCCGGGGCCAGCCGGGCCGAGCTCAGCGCCGGCATCACGGCGGCGAGTAGACACGACACGAGTGCGAGTCCCACCGCGACGCCTATGACGCCGGGGTAGAAGCCGCTTTCGAGGAAGGGCAGTCCGAGCATCGTGACGTACGCCGAGGAGATTCCGCGCGCGCCAAGTAGCCCCACGCCTACTCCCAGCAGTGATCCGCCGGTCGCGATGATCAGCGCGAAGGTCAGGTAGTGACCGAGGATCTGCGCGTCGCTGTAGCCCAAGGCTTTGGCAAGCCCTATCTCTCCGCGCTGGGATGCCACCAGTCGCGAGAGTGCGATGAACAACGACATCGAACTGATGGCGAGGACCAGCGAGGGCATCGAGCGCGCCATCAAGCGGTTCTGATCGAGTTCGGAGCGCAGGGTCGTGAAGCTCGGTTGCTTCTCGCGAGCCAGTGTCGCCACGATCCCGTAGGGCTCAAGCTTGTCTTCGATGCGCGCGGTCAGGCGCTTCAGGTTCGCGCCGGACTCAGCGATCACAGCGACGTCGTTGCCGGTGCGGGTGGTGCCGAAGAGGCGCTCGGCACCTTTCTCGGTCACATAGATGACGGCGAACGATCCCGGCGAGGGCAGGCTTCCCTCGCTTTGCAGCGGGTAGAGGTGTTCCGGATCCGTGCCCAGCCCCACGACGCGGACTCGCCTGCGCTCTCCGCCGATCCGTAACGTGAGCGTGTCACCGATGCGCGTTGACGTCTCGGTCGCGAACATCGCGTGGAGCAACACTTCATCATGGGCGTCCGGAGCGGGGAAGCGTCCTGCCTCGACGTGGGCGGCGTTCACGCGCGCCGAGGGACCGGGCGTGCTGACGATGCGCGCGGTCGCCTGGTCGCCGTTTTTGAGCTCAAGTCCCACGTCAGCCACGGTCCGCACCCGTGCCGCAGCGACTCCCGGCAGCGCCTCGAGGGAACGGCCGAGCGCGAGGGGGGCGCGACTGACGCGTACCGAGAGGTCGGCGAAGTGGAGCCGTGAGTACGCGGTGTCAAGCGAGGATTTCAGGTCGTAGTAGCCGTTCTGGAACGTGACGAAGCTCATGATGCCCAGCGCGACCAGAGCGATGAGCGAGACGAACTGACCCTTGTGCGCGAGCGTGTCTCGCCAGGCCTTGAGAGCGAGCGTGCTCGAAAAACGTCTCACCAGGTCACGTCTTCCGGCGAGACGGGGTGCTCGTTGATCTCTTGCAGCGCGATCTCGCCATCGCGGATGTGCAGTACTCGGTCGGCGATCGCTGCGAGCGGCGTGTTGTGGGTGACGAGCACGACGGCCGCCCCCTCCTCGCGATTGGCCTCTCGCAGGGCCGCGAGTACGAGCTTGCCCGTGCGAAAGTCGAGGTTGCCGGTGGGCTCGTCGCCCAGTATCAGCTTCGGCGCCTTCGCTAGAGCCCTCGCCACAGCGACCCGCTGCTGCTCGCCGCCCGAGAGCTGCTTGGGGAAGTGGGTGATGCGCTCGGAAAGGCCGACCTTCGCGAGCAACTCGGCCGCATCGCGCTTGGGGGGTGTCCCGTCACGCGAGGCGAGCTCGACGGCGAAGCGCACGTTCTCCTCGGCCGTGAGCGTGGGGATGAGATTGAAGAACTGGAAGACGAAGCCGACGTTCTCTCGACGAAACAGCGTGAGCTCCCGGCGGTTCAGCCCCGATATCTCGCGTCCGTTGAAGCGGATGCTTCCACTGGTGGGGGCGTCGATGCCGCCGATGAGGTTCAGAAGGGTCGTCTTCCCCGACCCGGACGGACCTAAGATCGCCACGAATTCGCCCGGCTTGATCGAGAGCTCGCTGACGCGCAAGGCCGAAACCTCGACGTCGCCCATTCGGTAGACTCTGCGCACATCACGCATCACGACGAGATCTTCGCCCATGCCCCCTGCACCTGCTTCCTCGCATCGCGCTCAAGCGTCTCTCTTGGCGATGGTACGTCACAGGGACGGTGCGAGGAACCCGAACGCACGACGACCCCGTACGCGGACGGGGTCGTGAGGTGCGATGTGGTGCGCCCTGCAGGATTCGAACCTGCGACGTTCTGATTCGTAGTCAGACCCTCTATCCAGCTGAGGTAAGGGCGCACGTGCCCCTATCGGGGCTTGGGTATCCTGCCACCGCTCTGCGGCCCTGTCAAACCCCGCGCGACGGCAGTCGAGATGTCAACTGGCGGAGAGTGAGGGATTCGAACCCTCGATGGAGTTGTAACCCCATACTCGCTTAGCAGGCGAGCGCCTTCAGCCGACTCGGCCAACTCTCCGCGTGCGCACACGCGACCCCGAACGCGGGTAGGTGCGCGCGAGAGGACATGCTACCCGCGTCGGCCGCTTGCGTAAAGGGCGATGGGGTGTCGCGGAAACGAGTCCGGGTACACTTGACGAGAAATACACTCGTGAGGAGGCCAGCGGTGAGCTCTGAGGCGTTACGTGTGGCACGCGATCTCGCTCGTGCCGTCAGTCCCCAGGTTGCGGCAGCCGCAGTCGGGGCCGTGTTCGAGGGGTCGGCGGACAAGGGCGTGTTCACGCTGTCGTTTCTCGGCGCTCCCGTGTCGATCCGGTGGCCTGAGCTCGAGCTCGTCGACGCATCTCGCACGCCGCCTCATATCGAGGCGCTGCTGTTCTACCACATCGCGAGAAGCGACGGCAGCACGCCCTCGGGCAGATGGATCTCCTTCGCTGAGCTGCCGGACGGCGGGTACTACGTGGCGGCGTTTCGCGGCTACACAGCCGCAGCGATCGTCCGACGGTTCGCGGGTGCGCCCGACACCTTGGAGGCGGCGATGGCCCGGGTTTCTGCGGTCCCGCTGGCTGGACACGCGGACCGTGCGTGGTTGGTGGAGGCGCTGCCCCGGGTGCCCGTCGCGGTTCTTTGGTGGGACGCCGACGACGAGTTCGAGGCGCGCGCCGAGCTGCTCTTCGACGCGACGGCGTCGCGACATCTGACCACCGACGGTTGCGCGGTACTCGGGTCGTGGCTGACCGCGATGATCGTGCGCGGCTGACCCGGAGCGCAGGGCCCATCTGACGCGATGGCGGAGGGGGTGGGATTCGAACCCACGAGACCCTTGCGGGCCTACTGGTTTTCAAGACCAGGGCATTCAACCACTCTGCCACCCCTCCTTGAGCGTGGCGCAAGCGTTAGGAAGGATATCACGGCTCGGCGGGTACGCTTGGAAGCTTGGATCTCGTGGGAGGTCATTGGGCTTTGGGAACATAGACGACACGGATGGTTGTAGGGAAGCCGCAGGTGCGGTCCGGTTCACCACGGGGGCGAGCATGGAGTCGATCAGCCGAGATGAGGCCCTGTTGCGACTCGCCCGTATCGAGGGGTTGGTCAACGACCTCGGCGGCATGGTGTGGGAGTTCGACTGGCAAGACGCCGTCTATACCTACGTGAGCGCGGGCGCAGAGCGGATACTGGGCTACCCCGCCTCTGACTGGCTGAAACCCGGCTTCTGGCGAGGACACGTGCATCCGGAGGACGTGGGTTGGGCGGCTGAGTACTGCGAGCGACGGACTGACAATCTCGAGGATCACGAACTCGAGTATCGGATGACTCACCGCACCGGGCGGGTCGTGTGGGTGCGAGACATCGTCAGTATCGATCGCGAGAACGGTCTCGAGGGCCGCCTGCGCGGGATTTTGAGCGACATCACCGCGCATCGGCTTGCCGTCGAAAAGTTAGCGGCGAAGGTTCGCGAGTTCGATGAGGTGTTTCGCATCACCGGGGACCTGTACTTCCACATCGCGCCGACCGGCGAGTTCTTGGACTTCAAGGCGGCGACGCTCGACATGCTGTACGTGCAGCCCGATTCGTTTCTCGGCAAACAACCGTCTGAGGTTCTGCCGGAGTCGCTGGCCCTGACCGTGACGCGGAACTGCGCGCTCGCTTGCGAGACCGGTGTCATGACCATGACCGAGTACGAGCTGCCGGTGCGGGGTGAGTCGCGTCACTGGGAGTCGCGCTTTCTGCCGCTCGATGATGGTGGCGTGGTCATCGTGTCGCGTGACATCACGGAGCGTCATGAGGCGGACAGCGCACTCGTGCAGTCCGAACAGCGCTACCGAACGCTCGTCGGGTTGTTCCCGTACGCGATCTGGATCGCCTCGCTCTCGGACAGGTGCCTGTTCGGGAACGAGGCCGCAAGACGCCTGCTCACGGGCGATTCGGGGCTGCAGTTCGTTGGCGTCCGAATCCCGGACATGACACCCGACGACGCATCCGGTCGCAGTGAGACCGGACGGGTCACAGCCCAGATGCGGTCGTGGACGCCGGGCACCCCACCGCCCACGACCAGTGTGATGAGAGGTACCATGCGAACCATTGACGGACGCACGGTCCACATCGAGCGCGCTGCGGCGGGCATCTCGTTCGAGGGCGCGTCGGCGGTTCTCATCGTGGCCAGGGACCTCGCCGACGAACTCGCGGTCGAGCGTGAAGCGGACGAGAAGAAGAATCCGGAGTAACGTGAGAGACTGTTCGTGACGGCCTTCGAACCCAGTCCGCACGAGGGAGAACAACCGGGGCGTGCGAAACACCGACGAGATCCACATGGCGCTGGCGCTCGAGCAGGCACGAGCCGCCGAGGCACTCGGCGAGGTGCCCATCGGCGCGGTCGTCGTGTGCGAGGGCGCCGTGATCGCGAGCGGCCACAACCGCCGCGAGATCGACCACGACCCCGCCGGTCACGCGGAGTTGATCGCGATTCGTGAGGCCGCCGCGAGACTCGGCCGATGGCGACTCTCGGACTGTGTCGTGTACGTGACGCTCGAGCCCTGCCCGATGTGCGCGGGACTCATGCACCAGGCACGCATCGCGCGCTGTGTGTTCGCCGCGGCCGATCCGAAGGCAGGAGCGCTGGGCACACTCTACGACCTCCACGACGACGAGCGGCTCAATCATCGCTTCGACGTGACGTCGGGCGTGCTCGAAGAGGAATCCGCGCAGCTGTTGCAGACGTTCTTCCGTCGGCTGCGTGAGGAGAAGCGATGATGCGTGCGCTTCGCATCGCGGGCCTGGCACTCGCGTTCACCCTGATTCTGCCCGCGGCGACGTTTGCGGCAGACACCTTCGCCGTCGAGAAGGTCGCGATCGAGGCCGCCCTTCGCTCCGACGGAGATATGCTCGTCACTGAGCGACGCACGATGCGCTTCGACGGGGATTTCTCGCGCGTCTTCTGGGTTTTTGACCATGCGGGCGCTGAGGGCATGGAGGTCTTGTCGGTCGGGGACGTCTCGGGAGAGTACGGATCCGGGGGTGACCCCGCGTGGATCGACGACCGGAGTCTGCGAGTGCCCGGAACCTACCTCGTGCAGAACACCCCGGACGAAACGCGGATCCATGCGTTTCACGACGCCGCGTATTCAGCGCGCGAGTTCGTGATCTCCTACCGCGTCAAAGGTGCCGCCAAGCGCTGGTCGGACACGGGCGAGCTCTACTGGAAGTTCCTCGGAGACGGCTGGACGGTGGGTACACCCGAGTTCTCGGCAGTCATCGCGCCGCCATCTCCGCTCACGAAAGAGCAGGTCAGAGCGTGGGCTCACGGTCCGCTCACCGGTGTCGTGGGGATCGGCGAGGACGGCACGGTGACGCTCACGGTCTCAGACGTGCCGGCGGTGACGTTCGTCGAGGCCCGAGTGCTCTACCCGGCTACGGCGCTGGCCGCAGCCGACCTCATCGACCAGCCGCGACTCAGCGAAGCTCTCGCCGAAGAGAAGCGGTGGGCCGACGAGGCGAACGCCTCGCGGGTGCGAGCCCGCGCACTGGTCTGGGGCGCGTTCGGCGTGGCGCTCCTGCTTTCGCTCGGTGGCCTCGCTTTCGCGGTCAACACGTTTCTCAAGTACGGCCGTGAGCACCGCTCCGATTTCCACGGTCAGTACTACCGCGAGGACCCCGCACCGCACCTCCACCCCGCAGTGGTCGGGGCGTTGTGGCGGTTCGGCGGCGTGCATGACACCGACATCGCCGCCGCACTGATGAGCCTCGCCGATACAGGTGTCGTCGCGATGGCACCGGTCGCGGTCAAATCGGGCGGAGTCAAGGGGCTGTTCGGCGGTACCGAGGAGACGTTCGCCCTGACGAGAGTGCGCGACAAGGAGGCGGGGATCGACCCTCTCGACACCCAGCTTCTGTCGCTTCTGTTCGATACGGCGGGAGGGGGAACAGAGCGGCTCGTGATCTCTGAGATCTCGACGTACGCCAAGGCGAACCCGGAAACGTTCTCGAACCGCGTCAAAGACTGGAAGGCGACGGCCGAGGGAGTCGCGATCTCGAAGGGGTTCTTCGACCAGGGCTCGGCGAACTACCAGATCGCGACGTTCGTGGTGGGCGCGTTGGTGGCGGTCGTTGGCATCGCGGGGGCCGTGATCGGTCAGACATGGTGGATCGCCGTGTTCCCACTTCTGTGCTCGGCGCTGATCCTGGGAATCGCCACGCAGGTCAGCCGACGTTCTCGCGAGGCGAACGAGCTCAACCGGCGCTACGAAGGCGTGCGCAACTATCTGCGGGACTTCTCGCGTCTGCATGAGGCTCCGCCCGAGTCGGTGGTGCTGTGGAACAGGTTCCTCGTGCTTGCGGTCGTGTTCGGCATCGCAGAACAGGTGATCGAACAGCTCAGGGTGCGGTTGCCTCAGGTCGCGAGTGATCCCGCGTTCCAGACGACGTACTGGTGGGCGTACGCGGGCTCAAGTCGCGGAATGAGCCCGGTCGGTGCGCTGTCGAGTTCGTTCGTGAGCGCGTCCAAGGTAGCCGCGAGCGAGATGTCATCGTCGTCCGGAAGCGGTGGCGGATTCTCCGGAGGCGGAGGCGGTGGCGGAGGCGGTGGCGGCGGGGGCGGAGGCGCCGACTGAGCGGACCGACCGCTCAGGTGCCGAGTGCGTCCTCAGCGGCGCGCAGAACCCGTGAACCTGAGGCCGAGTCGGACAGGTCCGCCCAAGGATCCACTCCCGCAGCGACGCGCTGCAGCACCCGTTCGGGCGTGAACGCGCGGATGTCGAGCGAAGGATCGTCGAGCTCCTCCCAGGCCAGCGGGACCGCGATCGGGGCGCCCGGCAGGTGGCGCGGCGAGTAGGGCGCCACGGCGCTTGCGCCCTCGGCGTTTCGCAGGTAGTCGATGAAGACCCGACCGCTTCGTTTCGACTTCGCCATCGTCGAGGTGACCTCATCGGGACGCTGCTTCGCGATCCGCTCCGCCAAACCGCGTGCCAGTGCGCGGACGCGGTCGAACTCCCACACGGGCTCGATCGCCATGACGACATGCAGCCCTTTGCTGCCCGTCGACTTCAGGTACGGCGAGAACCCCAGCGCCGCGCACTCTGTGCGAATCAGGCGAGCGACGCCTGCGATCTGCTCCCACGGCACGTCCGGTCCCGGGTCGAGATCGAACACCAGTCGGTTCGGCCGGGTGGGCGCGTCTGAGCGCGACGCCCACGTGTGGATCTCGGCGACGCCCATCTGTGCAAGCGCGACGAGCCCGTCTGCTGTTGTGACGGTGAGCCACTCGTCAATCTCATCGTGGCTGGCAAGCGCGTGCTTGAGCACGCGAAGCGTGGTCGAACCCCCTCGATCGGGGTGCCGCTGGTAGAAGCAGGACGCTTTCTTGCCGCCAACCGGGCAGCGCAGCAGCGTGAGTGGTCGGTCGGCGACCTCGGGCAACATGACCGAGGCGACCGCCTCGTAATAGCGCGCGAGGTCGAGCTTGGTGAGCGCTGACTCAGGGAACAGCCGCTTCGAGGGGTTCGAGATGCTCACGCCGAGCACAACCTCACCGCCGACGCGATCCGGCGGCTGGGGATTCTCGCGGTGCACGGAGGCCGGGGCCACGTCGTCTCGCAGTCCCCGGTAACTCGAGTGGCGAAGCGAGCCCGCCTCAGTCCACTGCGCGAACGCGACCCGCACCACGAGCCGCGGTTCGACCCAGGTCATGTCGCTGTGCCCAGTGTCGGCGGCAGGCGCGATGAAGGGCGGGTCGGGACGCTCGGTACCGGCGAGCGCCGCCGTCAACTGCGCGATGTCCGATTCCGAGAAGCCGCTGCCCACCAGGCCGACGCTTGCGAGTCGACCCTCCTCGTCATAGACGCTCAGCGCGAGCGCGCCGAACCCGACGCGCGAACCTTGTGGCTGCGTGAAGCCCACGACGACGAACTCCTGCTCGAGGCGACATTTCGCCTTCAGCCATGTTCGCGTCCGGCCGTGCGGGTAGGGGGCCTCAGCGCGCTTGAAGACCGCGCCCTCGAGTCCTTGGGCGCACGCCGTCTCGAAGAATGCGGCTGCGTCGTCCAAGACGTGGTGCGCGAACACGATGCGGGTCGCCGCGCCCTCAGGCTCAGCGAGCAAGGTGGCGAGCAACTCCTTTCGCGCGAGTGTCGCAAGCCCGCTGACGTCGTGACCGTTGAGCGCCAGAAGGTCGAACGCGACGAAGGAGAGATTCTGCGGCTCGCCCGAGATCGCACGTTGAAGCGCGCCGAAGTCGGTCCGGCCCTGCTCGTCGAAGACGACCGCCTCGCCGTCGAGAAGCGCGCTTGTCGCCGGAAGCGCTTCGGCCGCGCGAGCAAGCGAGGAGAAACGCTCGGTGACGTCGTGGCCGTTTCGGCTGAAACAGCGTGCGTGTCCGTCCTCGAGCGAGATAGTGAGACGGTAGCCGTCGTATTTCACCTCCGAGAGCCAGCCGGGGCCAAGTGGAGGGGACGCGACCAGCGTGCAGAGCGCGATCTGCGGCGGCTCGAAGCCGGCGGCATGCACGAATTCGTCACGCTCCTTGATCAGTAGCCAGTTCTCGCCACGCTCCTTCGGGCGGGGCTTCATGCGAACGAGTACCCAGCGTCCCTGCAGACGTGAGCCGTGGAGCACGAACTTCAAGTCACCCTTCTCCAGTCCTGCGCGCGCATCCCCCAGCGGCTCCCAGCTTCCCCGATCCCAGATGATGACGGTGCCGCCGCCGTACTCGCCTGCAGGGATCTCGCCCTCGAAATCGGCGTAGTCGAGCGGATGATCCTCCGTGCGCACTGCGAGTCGCTTGTTCGCGGGGTCGGGCGACGGCCCCTTGGGAACGGCCCACGACAGCAACACGCCATCGAGTTCGAGGCGAAAGTCCCAGTGCAGCCGCGAGGCGTGGTGCTCCTGCACGACGTAGCGCAGGCTCCCGGGCGAGGGCGAGCCGCCGCCCGGCTCGGGCGTGCGTTCGAAATCGCGCTTGGCGCGGTAGGTATCGAGCGGTTCGGGCCCGGTGGCCTCGGGGGTCACGACTCGCCCGCCACGCGCTCGCGGCGCGCTTGTTCGACGCTGCGCTTCAAGAGCTCGGCGATGTCGATGACGGGAGCCGCCGGCGGTTCCTGCGCGCGCGGCTCGACCGTCTCGCCAGCCGCTTTGCGCTCGATGAGGGCTAACACGTCGTCTCGGTAGGTGTCGCGATAGCGCGCGGGGTCCCATGCGGTCTCGATGGTAGAGACGAGTTGGCGTGCGAGCGCGACCTCGGCTTCCGAGATCCCCAGGGCCTCCTGGTCCGAGCCGGGGACATCGAGGTCGCTCGTCGCACGGAACTCATCGGCGTAGTGGAGCAGTTGGAGCAAGAGCAGGTCACCCTCGGGAACCAGCGCGCACAGATGCTGCCGCGTGCGGATGACGACGCGGGCAACCGCGATGCGTCCGCCGGCCCGCAGCGCCTCGCGCAGGAGCGCGTAGGGCTTGGCGCCCGACTTGTCCGGGGTCACGTGATACGGAGTCGAGAAGTAGCGAGGCGACACCTCTTCGGCGCACACAGCCCCCACCACATCGATCGTCTGCGTGGCTGTGACGTTGGCGGCCTTCAATTCGTCGTCGGTCACCGTGACCCAGCGCCCGTCGCCGAGCTGGTGGCCTTTGACGATGCGCTCCCACGCGACCTCCTCGCCGGCGTCGTTCACTCGCTTGTTGTGAACCGGAGCCATGGAGGCCGAGTCGAGCAGGTGAAACGCGAGGTCACGAGGTGCGAGAGCGGGCACCAGCGTCACCGGGATCGTCACGAGCCCGAACGAGATCGTTCCTCGCCAGATCGCCTTAGGCATCGCGGAGCCTCTCAGAGTAGGATATGTTCACAGGACTGTGTTCCCCATTCGGTATTCGGACACGTGGTTCAGGTTGACACGAATCCGTCCGATAATGCGTTGCTGGGAACTCGCATGAGGAGTCGACTGCGTGAAGAAGCTCATAACCCTCCGGACGCGTCTGATGATCAGCTTCGTGGCGTCCGCGGTGATCCCGCTGATCATCGCTGCGTGGATAGCCGTCCCATGGTTCAGGGCGACCGTCGAGTTCGAAGCCCAGCGGACCCTCGGACTGCACGCGAGCGTCGCCTCCGAACTCTTCGCCGAGAAGGTCGAGGACCGTGCCAGTCAGGCGCTATCGCTCGCTGGAGCGCTTGCCGAGAAGGATTCGTACAAGCACTTGGATCTGGGCACGACTCTGGCGCGCCAAGCGACCGCGGATTCCCTCGACTACCTTGCGCTTCTCGACCGCGCGAACGTCGTTGAGGTTTCCACATCCAGCGACAAAGGGCGCACGTTCGGATGGGCTCTGATCGACAAGGCCCTGCAAAGTCCTGGTCACTCCGCGTTCGTGGTCGTTCTGCCGCCCTCCGAGGTCCTTGCCCTGGAAGCGGAGAGGCGCACGGCCGTTCCCCTGCTGGAGACTGAAGGCGGCAGCGCTTCAGAGTCCGAGGTCGCTGGGGCGCTCGCCATCGTGACGGTCGCTCCGGTGATGACAGCGGCTGGAACAAGAGCCGGCACCATCGTCGGAGTCGAGATACTCAAGAAGGACAACCAGTTCGTCGATTCGGTGGTCGAGAAAGTCGGGGGAGTGGCCACGATCTTCCAAAACGGTGTCCGCGTCGCCACGACCGTGAAGACCGATCAGGGCAACCGCGCCATAGGTACCGTCATCTCGGACAAGGTTCGCAAGGTGACGTTGGAAGAGGGTCGACCTTTCCGTGGCGAGGCTTTCGTGGTGAACAGGGACTACTACGCGGCATACGAGCCGCTGCGTGGCCCCGATGACGCTATCGTGGGAATGCTGTTCGTGGGTCTCGACAAGACCACCTACGACGAGTCCATGAACAGATTCACTTTCGCGATGCTCGCGATGGTCGGGCTCGGCATCGTGATTGCCGTCGCGTTCGCGTACCTGGCTGCGCGCGTGTTGGCCAATCCGATCGCCATCGTCGGTGAGGCCGCTGACAAGGTCGCTACCGGTGATCTGACCGTGATCGTTCCGGGGACGGGCTTTCGCGAGGCTCAAGTCATGAGCAGCGCCTTCAACACCATGACCGGCAATCTGCGAAACCTGATCTCGGGTGTTGGTGGTTCTGTGCGCAGTCTCAACCAAGTGGCTGGCGAGATATCCTCGGCTGCGAACAACGAGGCGGACAGCGCCGCCTCCCAGGCATCAGCAGTCGCCGAGGCCTCCGCGACCATCGAGGAGCTCGACCGCTCCTTCGCAGCTGTCGCCGACGGCGCACGACGCGTACTCGACATCGCCGAGGACTCGCTCGAAGTCGCCGAACGCGGCCGCGAGGCCGTCGAGAGTGGCATAGGCCAGGTTGAGCGACTGGCCGGTGGCGCGCAGGTGGTGGTGTCGGCCGCCGCGAGCATGAGCGAGGTCGCCAAGGACATCGGTCAGGTCACGTTCGTCATCGGCTCCATCGCCGAGCAGACCAAGATTCTGGCGTTGAACGCGGCTATCGAGGCAGCAAGAGCAGGCGAGGCCGGCAAAGGCTTCGGAGTCGTGGCGGCTGAGATACGCACGCTCGCGGATTCGGTGTCCACCTCGATCGGCAGGATCGGCTCGCTCGTCAGCAGCATCCAAGACGCGAGCAAGGAGCTCGCCGCCAGCGCCGACGCGCAGGCGAGCCTTGGCAGCGATACCGTTCGGCAGACGGGGCACACGCGAGAGTCGTTCGACGAGATCTACGCACGCATGGAGCGAACAGCAGGCGCGGCGCGAGAGATCGCGACCGCAGCGGCGCAGCAACAGTCGGCGGCGCGCCAGATCGTGGAGGTCATGCAGCAGGTGAGTCGCGGCGTGACCGGCACGGCCACGTCATCGAGACAGCTCGCCGAAGCCGCAGGTGACGTCAAGCGCGAGGCAGGCAAACTTGCGAACGGGCTGCGGGGCTTCAAGGTCGAATAGCGCGAACCTGACACTTTCAGTTGCGGTCGTCTTTACCGGGCACGAACCAGTTCAGTAGCCCCGAGACGATGCTGATGACGATAGCGCCGAAGAACGCCGACCAGAAGCCGTCCACGAAGAACCCCAGGTCGAACCAGTTCTGCGAGACCCAGGACGCGAGCATCAGCATTCCCGCGTTGATGACGACGCTGAACAGGCCGAACGTCATGATGATGCAGCCAATCGCACCGATCTTCAGCGCGGCGCCGAGCGTTGCGTTGAGCAGGCCCAGCAGTCCGGCGCCCACGATGATGGCAAGAGCGGCGTTCTCGCCTGACACCTCGATGCCGGGCATGATCAGTACCGCCGTGGCCACAGCGATCGACGTGACAAGCCAGCGCATGAAGAACCTCACTTGTGCAACCTCTCGTCGTTGTGATGGTAGTCCGCAGGTTTCAGGGTACCCCAACATCTATACTGCATAGCGTTGTCCTGTTCTTGATTGGAGTCGCGCGGTGCCGCTGCCTGACAACATCGAGGAACGCATGTCCGCTATGGGCTGGACTCTGCCCGCCGTGAGGAGGCAGAACTGGTACGACGTGCTGGTGCTGTGGCTGATCATCGTATTGGGCACCGCCGCCATCGGTGGTCTGTTGACGGGGATCTCGGAACAGCTCGTCCTGGGTGCGGTGCTGGGACTCGTCGCGGTGGCGTTCTCAGGTGCGTACCGGCGCTTGATGACGCGACCCGACCATGTGCGAGCCCTGCAGTCCGATCGGATGCTCAAGATCGCGAACGAATCCCTCGCCTTCTTGGGCCGAGGTCTTGACGAGCAAAGCGCCCAGGAAGTCTGCCGCATCGTCTTGCGTGACAGCGAGGCGGCTGCGGTCGCGATCACCGACAGCGCGCATGTGCTGGGCTTCGCCGGTGTTGGCGAGGACCACCACCAGGTGGGTGGGCCTATCATCACGCGCGCGACGCATGAGGCACTCGTATACGACGAGCCGCGCATCCTGCACACCAAAGATGATATCGGCTGCCCTGAGCCCGTGTGTCGCCTGCGCGCCGCGATCGTCGTACCGTTGGAGCAGCGGGAGAGGCCGGTGGGGACGCTCAAGTTCTACTACACGTCGGACAGGTACCTGAATGAGACGCAGCTTGCGATGGCCGAAGGTCTCGCGCGGTTGCTCTCGACACAACTCGAGCTCGCTGAACTGGAGCACCAGACCGATCTGGCTCGTGAAATGGAGCTCAAAGCGCTTCAGGCGCAGATCAACCCTCACTTCCTGTTCAACACGATCAATACGATCGCGGCGTTCATCCGCACGGACCCCGTCGAGGCACGTCGCCTCCTGCGCCAGTTCGGTGCGTTCTATCGCCGGACACTCGAGCAGACGCAGGATCTCGTCACCGTGGAGCGTGAGGTCGAATTCGTCTTGACCTACTTGGAACTCGAGAAGGCGCGCTTCGGCGAGCGGTTCGTCTTCGTTCATGACGTAGCCCGCGCGGCGCTCTCTCAACCGCTGCCCGCGTTCATGCTTCAGCCGTTGGTGGAGAACTCCATCGGTCACGGAATGAGGCCCGATGGTTCGACGCTCACGGTCACACTCCGCGGTCGATGCGAGGACGATGCACTTGTGTTGATCGTGTCCGATGACGGTGTTGGCATCGCGGCGGAGCGACTCGCTGATCTCTTCGATCCTGCGGCGAGCAAGGGCCTGGGCATCGCGCTTCGCAACGTTCACGATCGGCTCAGGGGCCACTTCGGCCCCGATAGCACCATGTCGGTCGACAGCGTCGAGGGACGCGGAACGACGGTCACCCTGCGAATCACGCCGCTCGCGGGTGGAGTCCGTGACTTCGAGTCCATGGCCCACGCTTCCGAGTAGTCCCTTTTTGCGCCAAACGCGCCGCCCACCAGCCAAGAGCGGCCGTTCACCGTCGGTGTCCCAGATGCCCTCGCCGTTCGGCGACCCCTTTCTACCCATCGCCGACGCACACTCGCCGTTCGCTGGTACGAGCGGTAGCTGGCGTTGCGGTAGCGTAGGGTTCCGTTGTTGGTCAGTCCTATCGCGACGTGCGTTCAGCACGGGGAGGTGAACGAGATGAAGGTCTGCATCAAAGGAGCAGCGGAGCAGGTGAACATGGGCGAGATCGATGAGGTCTGCCTGGAAATCAACCGCATCCTGCTTGCAACCGACGGCTCCGAGCCCGCCACTATGGCGACTCAGTATGCCGTCACCCTCGCCAAGACGTTCAATGCGAGCGTCAAGGCGATTTTCGTTGACGATGGCATGGAGAGTCTCCAGCTACCGGAAGAGACCGAAGCCGACGACGTGTGGGAGGGTTCGCATCCGTCGCTGAAGGGGCTTGGCATCGCGAAGGTCATGTGCGAGCGCAATGGTGTGTCGGTCGAGATCGCGGTGATTCAGGGCGGCGTCGCCAAGCGTATCGTCAAGACCGCAGACGAGTATCGCGCTGATCTCATCATCTTGGGCGACACCGGCCGCACCGGACTGAAGCGTCTCGGCATGGGAAGCATCGCCCAGACAGTCATGAAGGCATCGTCAGTGCCTGTCCTGGTCGTCAAGGCCGACTAGGCAGTCCGACTCATACAAAGGAGGTGTAGGCATGAGTGAGCAGAAAGCCGCTGCGGCGGTGAAAGGCAAGTTCGTTCAGTTCGGAGACCACATCGACACACTCGAGACAGTCGATACGGTCTTCAAGGAGCAGCGCAAGCTGAGTTTCACATATGGCGCTGCGTTCTTCGGGGTCACGTTGGCCATCCCCGCGATGTCAGTGTGGGTGCCCGCGTGGTATTCGACGCCTATCTGGGGCGGATTCACGGCGAACTACTTCGTTGTGTCGATAGCATATTTCGTGTTTCTCTGGGTGATGTCATGGTCCTACGCGAATCAGGCCGACAAGCTTGATGACAAGCTCATGCACATCGCGGACGAGATTGAAGCTGCGGCTAAGGCCGGTGGGGCTTCGTGAACTCGATAGCCATCGTACTCGTCATCGGCCTCGTACTGTTCACGATCGGCTTGTCGATCTTCTCGCGTCGCTTCACCCGTACGACGGCCGACTTCTATCTTGCAGGTCGCAAGGTCGGCTCGTTCTCGAACGCCTCAGCGATCTCTGGCGACTACCTGTCGGCCGCATCGTTCCTCGGTGTGGCTGCCGCGGTCTACGCGTCCGGTCTCGACGGCGTATGGTTCGCCGCCGGGTTCGGCGGCGGCTTCATGGTCGTGGTCCTGTTCATCGCTTCAGCGCTTCGGCGCTTCGGCGAGTACACCGTGGCCGACTTCGCTTTCGGCCGTTTCGGCACGGATCGCATCCGTCTGGTGGCGGTGCTCTGCATCCTGATCATCTCGCTGTTCTACATGGCGCCGCAGATGTTCGGTGCAGGTACCACGTGGAAAGTGCTCGTCGGCCAAGGCTTCTTCCCGGCCGGCGCTGACGGCCTGTTCCTGGGCGTCGACCCGATCTACCTGTCGGGCGTCACCGTCGTCACCATCATCATGATGTTCTATGTCGCCGTGGGCGGCATGAAGGGCACCACCCTGAACCAGATATTCCAGTTCTGGTGGCTCTGGTTCGCCATGTTCATGGTCGTGGTGTTCATCTTCGGCAGCGGCTTCAACTACTCGGAGGAGCTCGCGCAGGCCAGTAAGAACAAGCTCGTTGGTGCGAAGACCATGACGGTGGCTGAACTCACCGCGGTCGACGCGAAGTCGGGCAAGGCGCCCATCGAGGCCGCGAAAGCGACCATGACCACTGAAGGATTCGCCGCAGTCGAGGCGATCGTCGCCGCGGGCGACCCGGCGGCGAAGGTGAACGTGGTCCTTCCCCAGAAGAACAAGTTGCACCAGCTGCGGGATATGTTCTTCAACGAGCCCGGTCACCGCTACAACGCCTTCGACCAGTTCTCGATGGTGCTGGCGTTGGTGCTGGGCACCGCAGGACTGCCGCACATCCTGAACCGGTACTACACGAACCCGTCAGGCGCGGCCGCTCGCCGTTCGACCTTCTGGGTGCTCATCTTCATCGGCACCTTCTACATCCTGTCCCCGATCGTGGGTATCGCAGGACGTTCTCGAATAGCGGAAGCGGTCCTCAACGGCACGGCTCCGGCCAATGCCGCCTATGTCGACGGGCTGCTCGTCAAGTCCGACCAGATCATGCCGACCATCGCTCAGATTCTGGGCGGGGAGTGGCTGATGGGCATCGTCGCAGCAGGTGCGTTCGCAGCGATGTTCTCGACCATCGGTGGTCTGCTGATCGCCGCGGCCTCGTCGATCGGACACGACGTCTACGAGAAGTACATCAACAAGAACGCTTCTGAGGCCAGGCGCGTGTTCGTTGGCAAGAGCGCAGTCGTGTTCTTCTCGCTCCTCGCCTTCGTGGTTGGTTGGTACATCCCGTTCTCCGGCATCGACAAGGCGTATCCCGCACTGATCGCCATGATGGTGACGTGGGGCTTCGCTGTGGCAGCCTCGGCCCTGGTTCCGATGCTTCTGACCGGAATCTGGTGGAAGGGCGTGACCGAGAAGGGCGCCATCGCGGGCATGATCGTCGGACTGTCGTCCTCGATCGGTATCATCCTGATGAACATCCAGCAGCAGCTGAAGGTTCCGGCTTTCGCTGCGGACCAAGGGATGATCGGTTTCCTGGCGTCACTCACATTCCCGGTGCTGCTCACCTTCCCGCTGGCTCTGGGCACGATCATCATCGTGAGCAAGCTCGACGGCAAGGTGCCTGCGAACATCGATGAGATCTGGATGCGTATCCACGGAACCGCTCACGAGCGCCATGAGCGCGACATGGGTACGGACAAGGTCGGCACGATGTTCAACAAGTAAATGGCGGTCCTCCGTACGGGACAATCCATCGTCTCGTACGACAAGCCACGGCATCGTGGCTTGGCCGACATGCGAGCCCCCGGTCACCCACCCTGGCCGGGGGCTCGCGGGCGCGTTGGCGTATGAATGTGAGCGCCTGTATACTCGCCCATGCGCGACCGCGCTTTTTGGAGAGCTGTCCGAGTGGCTGAAGGAGCACGACTGGAAATCGTGTGTGCGGCTTTGAACCGTACCCAGGGTTCGAATCCCTGGCTCTCCGCCAGAAACGATACGGACGTCGGCCCGCAGATGGGTCGGCGTCCGTTGTGTTCTCAGGCGTCGAATGGTCGCGTCAGGGACCCAGCGAGATGAGCCACGCCCCCACTGCGACGAACGTGAGCGCGAACACTCCCGTGTAGAGCGCCGCTTCGACGAGGCCATGGCGCACTCGCTCGTGAAGTCGTGCGTTCTCGATGGCGATCGCGATCTGGTTGGCCAGGGCGACCGTGACGGCGAGGTCGTCAGAGTCGAACGCGCCTGAGCGCTTGTTGATGACCTCAAGTGCGCCAAGAGCCCGACCTTTGAACAGCAGGGGTGCGCAGATCATCGACCGCGTGTCGAATCCCGTCTCGGCGTCGAGTCCTGGGAAGTAGCGCTCGTCGGACTTCACGTCGTTGACGATCGCGGGTATACGGGACTCCACGACGCTGCCGACGATGCCTTGACCCGGCACCATGCGTATCCGGCTGAGCTGGTCGCTCTCGTCTCCCAAGGCGACTTCGAAGTACAGGCGGTTTCTCCGGAGATCGATGCGGATCAGGCTCGCGCGCTCCGCATCGACGAGGCGAGTCGCGGCCTCCACCGCGCGATGCCGAATCTCTCGCGGGTCGAGAGAAGAGCTGATGAGCGCGGACACCTCGATGATCTCGCGTAACTGTTCGGCCTTGAGGCGGTCGTCACTCATCATCGTAGCGCCTCCTCCGTCGAGCGGCGGCGAACGGTCGGCTGAGGCGAACCAGGGTGGAGAGGAGTCGCACCGCGACACTCAGTCCGAATACCACCATGGCCCATCCCAAGTAGTTCGGGCCACCACCCACGCCGACTAGTTCGCCGAAGTCGAGAAGGACCTGTTCGCCGCCCTGAAGCGTGATGGTGGCACTCTTGGCCCCCAGGTCGACTCGTTTCACCTGGGCGATAGGGGACACGCTTCCGCTGGGAGTGGCGGACAGCAGATCGCTCAGTGACGTGGTGGGAGATGGCTCTTGTCCGATCGCGTTGGTGGATGCGCCCAGAATGAGCGCCGAGACGAGCCCGGCGACGATCATCGCACGCCTCGCCATGCGCGCGGCGGACATGCGGTGAGGACAAGGCGCGGTGTGTTGGTGCGTCTCCATGGCAACCCACTCGGCGTGAACGGAAAGCGGTTGAGCGAGGGCGAACGTGCGAGCCGCGCCTGTGCGAGACCCTGCGGTGAGCGTACACGTCGTTCACGGGGTCGACAACGGGCGGGCGGGGTTGGAGCGACGACGATGATGCGCTCCCGCGTGAGAGGGTATGCTTGTCATCGACCAGCGCGCGCGAAAGGGTTTCTCGATGGAAGGCTCCGTGGGACGGCTCCACGTGATAGCGGGGTGTATGAGCAGCGGCAAAACCGGGGAGCTGATCCGGCTGCTGTCCAGGCACGCCGTAACGGGCGACTCGATCGTGATCTACAAGCACGCGGTCGACTCGCGTGACGGCGACAAGGCCCGCTCGCGGCTGGGCACCGAAATGGAAGCCCGGGTCGTGGTGCGCGCCGAGGAGATCGATAGCGATGGCTGTCGTGTGGTCGCTATCGAGGAAGGGCAGTTCTTCGGAGACGAGCTCGCAGATGTGGTCAGGCGGCTGCTCGCTGACGGGCGTCTCGTCTATGTGACCGGCCTCAATCAGGACTTCCGTGGCGAGCCGTTCGGCGTGATGCCGGCGGTCATGTCGCTCGCCGATGAGATGTCACTGCTCACGGCGATCTGTCAGGGATGCCACGGCGTGGCGACCCGCACGCAACGCGTCATCGACGGTGAGCCGGCCCCGTGGGACTCGCCGCTCATTCTCGTGGGGGGCGCGGACTACTACGAGGCCCGCTGTCCCGATTGTCATGACGTGCCGGGTCGGCCGGAGGCGTTTGTCGCAGGAACACGGAGAGGGGAGTCGGCATGAGGTTTCGACCGGTTGGGCTCTGTGTCCTGTACGCGGTCGCATCGGTGGTGGCCGCGCTGGCGGCGCCACCGGTAGCGCTTGCCGCCGAGACGACACCGTCGACGCCGCCCACGATCACCGTCGTCGCGGTGGGAGACCTGCTCTTCGACAGCGCGCCGAAGCGGCTGATCCGTGCCGAGGGTGGGCGCGCGCCCTTCACGAAGACGGCCGCGATACTGCGCGCCGCCGACGTGACGGTGGGCAACCTCGAGTGCCCGCTCTCGAAGCGTGGCACCCCGGTGCCCGGCAAGACGTTCACGTTCCGAGGGGATCCGCGCGCAGTTCAGGGTCTCGTGTGGGCGGGATTCGACTTTCTTGCGCTTGGCAACAACCACGCGCGGGACTACGGGGGGATCGCCCTGCTCGACACCTTCACGAATCTGCGGCGCGCCGAGATCGCGTATGCGGGAGCGGGCAAGACGCGCAAGGAGGCGTGGGCGCCGGCGATCATCGAGCGCAACGGAGCCAAGATCGCGTTCCTGTCGTTCTCGCAGATCGGGCCGAGCAACTTCGCGGCGACGTCAACGCGCTCGGGGGTCGCCTACACGCTGAACCGCGACGCGGTTGTCCGGGCGATCAAATCGGCTGAGACCAAGGCTGACTACGTCATCGTGTCGTTTCATTGGGGGGTCGAGCGCAGCTATACCGCGAACGCGAGGCAGATCGCCGATGGGCGAGCCGCCATCAGGGCGGGAGCCGACCTCGTGCTGTCGCACCATCCGCACGTCATCCAAGGCGTGGAGTTCTACCGGAAGGGGCTCATCGCCTACTCGCTGGGCAACTTCGTGTTCTCGCCCGGCAGCATGGCGGGTCGCGACTCGATGATCCTGCGACTCTCGCTGGGGCCCAAGGGCGTGAGAGGCGTTTCCGCGGTTCCGGTCTGGATCGGCTACAACGGCAGGCCGGTCGTGCAGGAAGGCGCCGCGGCCCGCAGGATCATCCGCATCATCGACAGCACGTCGACCCAACGCGGGACACAGGTGACCCGGGTGGGCTCGACGGCGCGACTGAAGCCGTAGGGCTCACGACTCAAGGAGGAGATCGAATGGACAAAGCGTTCATCGTCGCCGAGATAACCGCGGCGCTCAGGGGCCACGACAAGCCCCGCTTGTCGATTCTGCGTCTCGTGAAGAATGAGATCGACACCAAGGAGAAGGCCACCGGTGTCGAGATGACCGATGAGGAGGTCACCGGAGCGCTCAAGAAGGTCCTGAAACAGACCGGCGAGACGCTCGAGGGTTCCGTCAAGGCGGGGACGAACGAGGAGCGCACGGCGCAGCTGCGTGTGTGGGTGGACATCCTGTCGGGGTACCTGCCGACACAGGTCACCGGCGAGGAACTGGCGGCGCTGGTCGCGACGGTGCTCGCCGAGGGCGGCTTCACCGAGAAGCGCGACATGGGACGCGTCATCTCAGCCGTGGTTGAGAGGACCGGCGGCAACGTCGACAAGGCCGAGGTCGCGCGGCTCGTGGGGGCGAGACTGGCTTGAGGTCCCGATCGCGTGTCGCACGATCGATGCTCGCCCTGACGGTCGCACTGGCGGGCTTTCTCGGCGCAAACGTTGCGGTTGCGGCAACGCCGGGCACGGGTGGGTGGTACTGGCCCACGGGCTCGGAGAAGCTCGGCAGTATGGGACCGTGGTGGCAGGACCGCGGGTACGCGTGGCATCTGGCGAAAGACATCGGCGCCCCAGCCGGCAAACCCACCTACGCCGTTGGTTCAGGAACGGTTCTCGAGTCGCAGTACGTGCGAGGATACGGTCCCGGCGGCGGTCTTGGTGGTGCGGTCGTCATCTTGCATCGCACGGCGACGGGCAGAGAGTTCAAGGCGCTGTACGGCCATGTCTCGAACTTGAGGTACCGGAAAGGCGACAAGGTCGCGGCTGGCGCCGTGATAGCCGTGATCAACAACTCCTCACCGAATCATCTTCACTTCGGTATCCATCCCGGCGCCGCGTACCCGCCGGACGGAAATCCGTATCGCGGGCACACCTACACCGCGAGCACCACCTACGGCTGGGTCGATCCGGTAGCGTATCTGCGGAAGAACCCGCGCGCCATCGCCTATTCGGCACCGGCGCTGCCGGTCGTGCGGTCGGTGATGACGACATCGGTGGCTCTCGAGGCGTGGGTCAGCAACCGGGAGCTGTTCTGGGTCGAAGGATCCACCGAGCAGACAAGCGCGTGGCGCTACGAGCTGCCCGATGGTGTCATCGAGCCAACTTCGACACCTCTGCCAGCGACGGGTGCGCTGTGCGATCGTTTCCGGGCGGCGATCAAGGGCTCCCCGCCGAGTATCGCCGTCAGCGACCGCGTACCAGTGGTCACGGCGAAGGTGTCGGATGAGACTCCGCGACGCGGCACATCGGTCGAGGTGGTTGGAACCGTCACGAACGCGGCTGGCAAGCCGTTCAAGGGCGCGCGCCTCGCTCTGGAGAGGTTGTCGGGGTCCGAGTGGGTGCGAGTGGGTGGCGGACTCACCGACACGTCGGGAGCGTATTTCGTGGAGTTCAAGCCTGCATCGCGGTCACGTCTGCGTATCCGCTTCGTCCCGCCAACCACCTATGTCACCTCGCAGAGCGCCACCGTTACCGTGATGCCGCATGTCTCGGTGTCGAAACCGTCGCTGTCCACGTCAACTCCTCGTCTCGGTGGTGCGCTCGTCGTTCGGAGCACGGTGCTTCCGAAGAACTCGGCGGCACTCGCCCAGTTCCAGCTCGAGCGAAAGGAAGGCTCGAGGTGGGTGCGCGTCGATACCAAGAGGGCGACGTCGACGGTGACCAGGGAAGGTAGGAGCCTCCGAGCCTCGCTCGCTTGCTCGCGGGCAGGCACCTATCGGGTGCGGGCATACCTACCCGCGGACACGAGGTACGCCGCGACCGGATCCGCGTGGGCGCCTTTCAGAGTGGAGTAGCGCTGGGTCCGGGTGTACACGCTACTCGATCAGAGGTCGAACACCACGGTGAAGAGTGTCACCGTCTCGCCGTCTCGATCCACGGTCTCGGTGGTCTCGGTGTAGGCCCCGTTGCCCGTGGTGAACGGCTGAACGTCGGGCGACGTAACGCCGGGAAGGATGACGCTTCCACGAACCATGACCTGCGCGGATACCGAGGTCGAGCCCGAGGCGCCCGCGCCGACGGTTCCCAGTGCGAGAAGCGAGACGGACAACGCGATTGCGGCGAGCAACCGAAGCGCCGAGAAAGCCGACGTTCCCACCGTGTTCCCCGTGTTCGTGATCGCCACCATGGCACGCCCCCGATCGCGTGTTTCTGCCTACTTGGTACTTCGGCTTTCAGGGGAGGCGCCCGCATGGGGCGGGAGCGTGAAGCTACCGCTACAGATACGCGAGAGGGATGCGCCCGGTACGCGGACCTTCTATCCGAAGGTGCGGACGATGGGCACCGATGGAGCATGTCGAGCGAGATCGGCAGGGGCGCGCCTGCTCGGCGATGTACGAGAGACGCGCTAGGACATCAGGCGCTTCCTCGAGCTCTGATCAGGTACGGTCGTCTCTCCGAGATCGTGCAGAACCCGGCGTCGATCAGCAGCGGTAGCACGTACGTCATCGCAGTTGGCGAGAACCCGTGCTCGCGGTAAAGCGTCTCGCCCACGCTGTTCTTCACGAGAGGACGCCGGCTCGCTCCCATGAGCACCGGACTCCTCTTGGTGATCTCGGTCTTGATGACCTCGATGATCTCCGGCGGGATGAGCCAGTCTGTGCCGGAATCGCCAAAGTCAACCTTGATTCCGCGGTCGAGCGAGCCCTCGTACTGGTAGTGCTTTCCCATGACGGTTTTGGCGGTCTTCATCGCATTCTCCTTGGATGTGAAGGTGAAGTGCGCCGAGGTGGTCCCTCGGCGGGCACTCGCTTGCAGCTTTTCGCCCACCGAGTATGGACTACTTACCCCAGCCTCACCTGTACGGCCCGAGCGGTCGGGTCAGGATGGCGAGCGGCAGGCATCTACTTCCCCCACTCGTAGTTGGCGTCGAGTTCGCGATAGCTGAGCCACTTCTTGATGACCTGATAGCCGCCGATCGTGTAGCGCCACACCGCCGAAGGAGCGCAGCTCCAGTACGCCACGTCGTTGGGGTGGACGTCGGAGCAGGACTCGCTGAGCAGCCCGGATTACCCCTTCAGCGCCCGCTCCAGACTCGCCCTTACCGGCTCTACCACGTAGCGCGCCGCTCTCACGTCGCCCTCGTCGAGGCCGAGCAGACGCACCTGCTCCGGGCCACGTTCCGTGCATAGCACGATTCCCAGCGGCGCAGCATCACCATCCCGGTTCTCGTAGGCCGCGAGCCACCTCAGGTACAGCGTCGTCTGGCCGAAGTCCCCGGGTTCCAGCGGGCGTGACTTGAGCTCTATCGCGACATAGCAGCGAAGGTGGATGTGATACATGAGCAGGTCAAGTCGGTAGTCACGGCCATCGACGGTCATGCGCTTCTGGCGCTCAACGAAGGCGAATCCTGCTCCCAGTTCGAGCAGGAAGCGCTGCATCTGATCGAGGATCGCGCGTTCGAGCTGGGCCTCGGAGTGCTCGCTGGGCAACCCTAGGAAGTCGAGTACGTAGGGGTCGCGCAGGAGGATCGTCGGTTGAGTGACCAGCGGCTGAGTGCCGCTGCCGCCCGAGAGCGCCGCCAGCTGCGCCTCGAGCGCGTCTGGTGACCCGACCGCGGCAAGCGTGCGCTCGTAGAGCTTGCTCGCGATGCGCTCGCGAAGAGTGCGCACGCTCCAGTGCTCATTGGCGGCTGACACCGCGTAGAAGTCGCGTTGCCGCTGATCAAAGAGCGCAATCAGCTCGGAGAGATGGCTCCAGGTCAATTGCGTCGACAGTGTCGACGCAATTTGCTGCGCCGGGTACACCTCTGCGAAGCGCACCATCCTCTCGAGACTGCGCTGGCCCCAGCCCCGCCCGAACCGCGTAGTCAGCCCTACTGCCAACCGCCGCACCACCTGCTCACCGTACACCGCCCGTTCGCCGCCGAGCACGTCTTCGCGGATGCGCCTTCCTACACTCCAGTACAGCATCACGAGTTCGCTGTTGACTGCGACCGCAGCCCGCGTGTGCGCTCGCTCGATCAGGTCGGCGACGTCGCCGAACAGCACGTCGTCGCCCATGTTGGCCGCAACCAGGTCTTGCCCTTCGTCCATCGCCCCCGCCTCTCGTCTCCCGCGCGCAATCGCGCACGAGTCGAGGATAGGGGTGAGCTCTTGCCAGGGTCTTACCGAGACCGTACCGCTACCGAAAAGGAGGCACGCGCTACGCTCCCCACTCCCACACGTCGGCCTGCACGCGCTCGTAGTTGGCGTCGAGTTCGGGCTGCATGAGCACGAGGGCGGCGATGCGGCGCACCATCTCGGTGACGTAGCGCGCCTCCTCGGGCCTGAGGTCGCGGCCGAGCAGCGCGCGCTCGCGGTAGCTCAGCCACTTCTTGATGACCTGGTAGCCGCCGAAGGCACGCAGCACCAGTACGCGACGTCGTTGAGGTAGACGTCGGAGCACGTCTCGCCGAGAAGGACAGCTCACCCCTCCAGCGCGCGGTTGAGGCTCGCCTGTACGGGTTCGAGCACGTAGCGAGCCGCGCGGACCTCGCCCTCATCGAGGCCCAGAAGGCGCACCTGCTCCGGACCGCGCTCGGTGCACAGCACTATCCCCAGCGGCGCGGTATCGCCTTCGTGACGCTGGTTGGTTGCGAGCCATCGCAGGTACAGCGTCATCTGGCCGAAGTCGCCAGGCTCGAGCGGTCGGGTCTTCAATTCGATGGCGACGTAGCAGCGCAGGGCGATGTGGTACATGAGCAGGTCGAGCTTGTAGTCGCGCCCGTCGACGGTCATGCGCTTCTGGCGCTGAACGAACGCGAAGTCCGCACCCAGCTCGAGCAGGAAGCGCTGCATCTGATCGAGGATCGCGCGTTCGAGGTTGGCTTCGGAGTGCTCGCCGGGAAGCCCCAGGAAGTCGAGTACGTAGGGGTCGCGAAGTAGGAGGGCGGTCTGCATGCTTCCTGAATCCGCGCTGGCACCCGCGAGTGACGGTGTTTGTGCATCGAGCGCTTCGGGCGATCCGGCCGCTGCGAGCGTGCGCTCGTACAACCGGCTTACTACGCGCTCTCGAAGGGTGCGTTTCGACCACCTCTCACGGGTACAGGTATTCGCGTAGAAGTCGCGTTTGTGTGAATTGGTCATGGGGATAAGAATCGTGAAATGTGTCCACGTCAATTGTCGCGCCAGTGGCGCGACAATTCGGTCATCACGTACGCAACGTCGTTGAGGAACACGTCGAAGCACGTCTCGCCGAGGAGGGCGACCGCGGTCACGGTCGGCATGCCGAGGGAGGCGGCGTGCTCGGCGGGCCGGTGTGTTTGACTGATCCTGCTCGATGTTGGAACATGCAATTGATCCTTTGCCCAAGGCTTTGGGTCGTGGCAGCGCCTCAGTCGCCGTTAAGACTGGGGCTTTTCCTTCTCTATCGGCGGTCTATGGATCTCAAGCTGGGCGCCCTCGCTGCGGATTCTGCACAGGTAGGACGCATCGGCCGGAAACGCGGTCCGAAGCCGTAGGCACCCGTCATCCTGCTTGTCCAGAACGACGACGTACGAGTTCTCCGTCACGATCAACACCCGCGACTTGCGCCGCCGACCGCGGGAAGCCGCCCGCTCCTGAGCTCGCACCTCCGTTACCGCCTGCCCCGCAAGCGTGGGGCCGATCCGGGGCAGACGCTCCGCCCGTTCGCGCACGAAGGGCAGCTCGTGGAGTCCCAAGCCCTCCCGGTAGTCCTTGTCGCCCGAGACGATGTGGTCATGGGCGAATCGCGAGAAGCGAACGAGGACACCCCGCCAATCGCGGATCACGATCGGCTTGCCATGGGCGTCTTGCATGTACGACTGCCTGAAATACTCCCAGCAGAAGGCGATCAGCTGATCATCCGTCCGGTCTGGCGGCAACTCGAGTAGCGGCCAGTCCATCATCGGCAGCCGGTTCCGCTGTTGCCTCGGCCTGTGAACCGGAACACGTTGAACTTGATCTCGCTTGGCAGTGTCGCGATGGTCAGAGCCGGTCGCCCGAGGCTCCCAGCCAGGTCCTCGCAGAACGCAACCTTGGTCTCGCTGCCGGTGCGCCCGTTCCACGAGTACCCCACTGCCCCAATCATCAGGTCTGTGAGCTGCATGATCTCGAGCTTCGATGAGTCCGAGGGCTCGAGTGACAGTATCTGCGCCCGCCCGGTGAGCTTCCGTCGCAGGATGTCCCGGAGCAGATGGAAGCGACTCTGCTCGCGATTCTGCTGGGAATCGAGGTAGATCCGGTATGCGCGTGCCGGGCTCAGCCAGTGAACGAGCATCTGGTAGTAGAGCTTGTAGAAGCCCAACTCGACGTCCTCCGACTGAAACTCGGTCTTGTCGACGACGATGCACCGGAACTGCAGATCCGGTTCGACAGCGAACAAGCGGAGCAGGTCCCAGTAGAACGCGCGCTTGTTCGGCGAGAGGCGCTTCCAGCCGAACTCCCCCTGCGCAGCGTGGATCGCTCGCAGGTTGTGAATGCGCCGCACGATGGCTCGCTTCTTGGTCGCCGGACACGAGATCGCGCCGATCACCATGAAGCGATCGCCGGAGTCGGACGTGTGCCGACTCTCATCGCAGTAGATAAGGTACTCCGATTCCGGCGGGTGGACCTGACGAGTCGCCACGCTATCCTCCCCACTCCCACACATCGGCCTTCACGCGCTCGTAATTGGCGTCGAGCTCGGGGCCCATAAGCACGAGGGCGGCGATACGGCGCACCATCTCGGTGACGTAGCGCGCCTCCTCGGGCCTGAGGTCGCGGCCCAGCAGCGCGCGCTCGCGGTAGCTGAGCCACTTCTTGATGACCTGATAGCCGCCGATCGTGTAGCGCCACACGTTGGCCGGCACGCAGCGCCAGTACGCGACGTCGTTGAGGTAGACGTCGAAGCACGTCTCGCCGAGAAGGGCGACCGCGGTCTCGGCCGGCACGCCGAGGGAGGCGGCGTGTTCGGCGATGACGGCTCGCTCATCGTCGGTGTACGGGCGCTCGGTGAGCTTGCCGGTCGAGGGCATGGTGATGCCGCCCTTACCGGCGATGCCCCAGCGAGCCGTGACGGCGAGGTCGCGGTTCGGATCGAGTTGCCCGGTCGCGGATGAAAGCGTGGCCAGTCGTGGCAAGTGGCTCGTGTCCGCGGGCGCCGCCCAAGGGGACACGTCAAGCAGCTCCGCTACGCGGTAGCCCAATTTCGATGACACAGCGAGATTCTCCGGCACCGATGGGAGTGGGGCGCGAGGCCAATCTGACCTGATTGCGTCGTCGTTCTCGCGCTGATACATCGTGGAGTAGCCAACCGCAAGTACGTGAAGCCAGAGTGTCTCACTCGATGCTGCGCTGTCTGGGAGACCCATGGCAGTGATGTACTCAGTGGCCCTGCCACTGAGGTTCGGCCCACAGTCGGTGTCCGACAAGAGCGAGTCGGGCGAATGCTCCAAGGTCAAAGGAATCAGGTACGCGTCTTTGTGCAGTGCATGCTGATCAGCGAGCCCAGTGAAGACACCGAACGGTGCTCCATCCAGTGCCCGTGGAGCGCGCGACCGAACAAGTAGTGACCGTGTGCGGCGGCCAACTGATCGGATCAGACTCGCCCTCGCCTCGTTCCAAAGTTTTGCCTTGGGTTCGGCGTACGCCCATTCCGCCGCGAACGGCTTTGACAGGAATGGTGTGACGCGCGACGCGTCTATGCCACCCGCCGCGAGCAACTTCCTACGTGTTTCGTCGGGGTCGAAGCGAGCCCAAGACGCCTTCAGACCTTTTAGCGAAGGAGGCAGTTCTGAGAGGTGAAGCGTCTCATCAAAATAGGTCGTCATCCGCTCGACCAATTGCGTTGCATCGGAGTCGACTAGGGCGCCGCCGCGGTTCTCGTTGAGTCCAAGGCTCGGCGCGGCTCCAACGAGGTCCACGGTGCCTGGCCAAGTCTCGTATCCGGGCGTCGACTTGAACGGACGAAGTGCGAACCGATTGCCAGGCGCGGGCGTCAACTCAACATAAGCGGGACCCGGTGCGCGACCGGATGCGATTGACGCAAGGGCGGCCCTCTTGTCGACGCCCCAGAAGTCCCGGTACAGCACCTTCTTCAGTCGCCTGGGATGCGTGGACACCATTAGAGCGACGGCCGTTCCGACTTGGATTCCCGCTGCTCCCGTGGGCCCGGAGAACACGCTCGGATCGGGAAGGCCATCCGGCGTTCGCTTCCCCGTTTCTCGGCTGTCTCCGTTCAAGCTATCAATGGAGAGTTCGTCGAAGTTGCAGATTACGCTCTGGCGCATCACGACTGCCGACGGGTCTGATAGCCATGAGAAGTTGCTGATGTAACACGCAATTCCACCGCGCGCACTTGCGGTGATTGTTCGTTCGGCAAGGCGGATGAATCGGACATAGAGGTCGTCGAGGTAGTTCTTGGTGATGCCCCACTCGGATTTCAGGCCCTCCTTGTAAGGCTCGACCAGCATCGCCTCTTCATCCTGCGCAACCCCGGCGAATCCGTTGTAAGGCGGGTTCCCGATCACCACGAGCACCTTCTCCTCGCGCTTCACGCGGTTCGCGGCGTCGCGCTCTTCGGCGAACTCGGGGAACAGCAGCGTCGAGTGCAGCTGGCCCTCGCCGACCCGCTTGTCCTTCGGCGGTGCGGCGGCACCATCGCCCCAACCCGTCAGCGCATTCGTGAGGTACACGGCCGCTCGCTCATCGGCGTCCTTGAGCGGCACGCCCAGCTCGGCCAGCAGGATCCCCATCTGCAGGTGCGCGACCACGTACGGCGCGGGCATGATCTCGAAGCCGATGACCCGCTCCATAGCGGCGCGCTTCACGTCCTGGCGGGTGAGGGCGTCAGCGCCCTTGGCGGTGAGCGTCTCGTCGATCTTGCGGAGCACCTCGACCAGGAACGCGCCGGTACCGCAGCAGGGGTCGAGCACGACAACGCTCGGATCGGCGAGGCCGTCGGCGATGCCCAGCTCTTCGCGCAGTGCCCAGTCGACGCGCGCGACCATGTACTTGACGACCTCGTCGGGCGTGTACCAGACGCCCAGCTCCTTGCGCAGCTGCGGGTCGAACGCCTCGAGGAACGGCTCGTAGAAGTACTGGACGGCGTGCTGCTCCTGGAACTTCTCGAAGAAGCTGACGCGGTCGATGCGCCACAGGATCTCTTCGGCCCACTCGAGCACCTCGTCGATGTGGAGGTCGCGCAGGCGGCCGGGGTTGGAGAACTGGTAGAACAGCTCGGCGACCATGGGGACGTGCAGTGTCTGGCTCGCGGTCTCCCACTGGAAGCGGCGGTCCCAAGGGACCTCCTCGGCGCGGTCCTTGTCGCGCGCCCAGAGCACCCAGCTCGCGAACATGCCGTAGAACAGCGTCTGCACGAGCGTGGAGCGGAAGAAGTGGTCACCCTTGTCGCCTTCGAACTTGAGGCCGAGCGACTCCTCGAGTTGGCTGCGCAGCTGATCGAGCGCGGGCAGTTCGTGGCGCTGTTCGAGCCGCAGCCGAGCGGTACGCGCGTAACTCGCGAGGAACCACGCGACATCCTTCGGGTCCGAGAGCGGCGCGTTGTGCAGAAGCACGCGGCGCAGGAACTCCGAGAGGCCCTCGCCGGCGTCACCCGCGAACGTGCGCGGGTTGGCTACGCGGGCCCAGAAGCCGGCTTCGGAGGTGGCGAGGCGGCAGGACTCGAGCTCGCGCATGCCGGTACCGTCAGCACTGCGGCCCACGAGCACGAAGTCGCGGAGGTTCGTGACCAGCACGAGGCCGTAGCGCTCGACGTAGCGGGCGACCTGCTCGGATGCGGCCACGGCGAATGCGTCGTCGGCGGTGCCTTTGACCTCGATGGCGCCGCGCGCGGGGAGCTGGCCCTGCAGCGGGTCGCTGGCGACGTCCCAGCCCTTGAGCTGCGGGGCCGTGAACAGCCCGCCGTCGGGGATGCCCGCGCCGGTATTGCGCAGGTTGATGATCGCGGTGACCTTCGGCTTGAGCTTGGAGCCCATCGCGGTGAGCAGCGTGGCGAGCGGGCCGTAGTAGCTGGTCTCGGCGACGCCAGCGCCTGATGCGTGGATGTCGCGCAGTTCGGTGAAATAGGACTCGATCGGGTCGCGCACGAACGCCCCCTCATGCCGCGCGGACGGTGCTGACCGCAGGATAGCAGGACAGGCTGACGTTTCTGATTGTCCACATCGGCGATGCACCCAGGGCGATTGCCGCTCCGCGCCCTCCTCGCTATACTCGCACGTGCGCTTCGAGCCGCCTTTCGGGGGTTCGCGCCACCGCGGAGAGGTGGCAGAGTGGTTGAATGCGGCAGTCTCGAAAACTGTTTAGCGGGTATCCCCCGTTACGAGGGTTCGAATCCCTCCCTCTCCGCCAGCAGAACATGAAGAGGGCCTGCTTCCCACAGGGAAGTGGGCCCTCTGGGTCGACGTAGTCGGGTGCCTGGCGGCTGATGGATGGCCGCAATCGACGGGGCGTCTTCGTCCCGCCGGGTGGTTCGATCGGTGGTTCGATCAGAAGATTTGTCTTGTCTACGACTCAAAGAGTGGGGTAAACTCACTGCAGAGAATCGACCGTGTACCGTTACGGGCGGCACGGACTGTAGAAACCGCTCCTTTGTGGGCGGTTTCTGCATTCTGAGGGAAAGCATGGGGGGCGTGGCCGGGGACAAGCCGTTTCATTCGTTCGATGAGCTCGTCGCGCTGCTCGAATCACGCGGCGTCAAAGTCGATGCTGATACACGCATCATCTTGCAGCGCGAAAGCTACTATGCCGTGGTAAATGGTTACAAAGACCCGTTCATCGACCGCTGGGCCACAGGCAACGCGCACAATGACCGCTACAAGGCCGACACCGGGTTCGATGAGATATACCGCCTGCACAAACTCGACCGAGGACTCCGCGCGGCGTTCTTGCCGTGTCTCCTGGTGGCGGAGACCACCCTGAAGACGCTGATCGTCCATGTCTTCTGTGAACTCCACCCGCATCGCGACTCGTATCTTCAGGTGTCGAGCTACGACCCCAATCCACCTGCCAAGGATGCGGAGAAGATGATCGAATCGCTCAAGAAGGCACTGGAAGTGAAGAAGGGGAGACACCCGAAGGACTTCATCGAGCACTATCTGTCGAACTATGAGTACGTACCTCTGTGGGTGCTCGCGAACTTCCTGACCTTTGGGACGGTGTCGAAGTTCTACTCGTTGCTGAGCGCGAAGACCAGAGCGGCTATCTGCAAAGAGTTCAGCTTCTACTCAAAGGAAGTGCACGGCGCGGCAGCGCAGAGAATCGAGCCACACAAGATGGCCCAGATCTTGCGTCGACTCGGCGACTTCCGCAACATTTGCGCCCACGAAGAGCGGTTCTACTGCGCACGCGTTGGCAAGGCCAGAGATGTTCCGGTCAAGAAGGTGCTTGCGGATCTCGCCATAGTGATACCGCCCTCCGACTTCCAGAATCTCATCACCACGGTTGTCCACCTGCTCAAACATGAGGGTCAGGCCTTCAGGACCATCTCCGTGGGCACCATCCTGCTAGCGATGGGCTTCAGCCCCGCAGATGAGGTCTACAGTCTTGTGGTCGACCCGGGGGCACTGTCGGAGTAGCGGAAGCGCTGCGGCAGTTCGAATTTCCCGGCTGGTCAAACGTTGCCCCGGTCACCCCTGAAGGGAGGTCGGGGCAACGTCTGTAAACGGTATTATTGGGGTTGATTGGTGATATTCTGGTGACGCACGTGGTCGACCGAGGTGTTAGAATCTACTCAGCAAACCCGCCAAGCCTCTCAACGATGCTCACTCGGCGGGTCTTTCCTTTCTTGGGGGCGTTCATGGAGTACACCAAGCCTGCGCTAACGCATGAGGAGCAGGCAGACAAGCTAATCGGCCGTGGCATGGAGTGTGACCGCGACGAACTGATTCGTTGCCTGAAGAGCGTCAGCTACTACCGACTCAGCGGCTACTGGTTTCCGTTCAGGAACGAGGACAGCTCGTTCAAAGAGGGGACCGCGCTGACCAAGGTCTGGAGACGCTACGCGTTCGACCGGCGTCTGCGGCTGCTCGTACTCGACGCTATCGAACGGGTCGAGATCTGCGTCCGAACCGAGCTCGTGTATCGACTCGCCCACGTACAGGGCCCATTCGGCTATCGCGACCCCAACAACCTGCCCGGCCTAGAGCCCGAAGAGCATGCGAAGTTCATCATCCGAATCACGGACGAGTACCAGAACAGCCAGGAGCAGTTCATCAAGCACTTCAAGAGCGCATACGGAGACACGCACGCCCTGCCGCCGTACTGGATGATTACCGAACTCATGGCCTTCGGGACGCTTCTGCGCCTGTATCGAGGAAGCCCGCAGCCAATCAAGCGTCAGATCGCTGACCGCTTCGGGGTCAACGCGGTAGTCATGGAGTCGTGGCTGAAGACCCTCAACATCATTCGCAACATCTGCGCTCACCACGGACGCCTGTGGAATCGCGAGCTTGGGTTCAAGCCGATGATTCCGCGCAAGGACAGGAAGTGGCACGAGCCTGTCGCCGTGACGAACAACCGCATCTTCGGAGTGCTGACCATCCTGAGATGCATGCTCGACGACGTGGCGCCGCAGAGCGGCTGGACGGCCAGGCTGCTCGCGCTTCTGGACGACTACTCCGACTTGCCGCGTGACCGCATGGGCTTCCCAGACGACTGGCGAGAGTGCCCAATCTGGAAATAGGACTTTGACCGAGACGCCCAAGGTTCACGGCAACGCACGCAAGAAGCGAAAGGGCTTTAGCAAAATCTTCCAGGTTCCGATACGCTGAGTACGTTACGAGGGTTCGAATTCCTCGCTCTCCGCCAGTACGAAACTCAAGACGCCCGTTCCGCGCACAGAGGGGCGGGCGTCCGTATGATTGAGTGTGGGGAGATACGCTGGGAACTCGTTGGGAAGGATCGCGGTGCTCAAGGATCTGTCACTGTCGGCCATCGTTGCCGGGCTCGTGGCTGTGCTCGTCGCATTCTCGAGCTTGGCCGTCATCGTGTTTCAGGCCGCCCAGGCGCTTGGTGCGACTGACGCGCAGATCGGCTCGTGGATGCTCGCGCTGGGCATCGCCATCGGCACGACCTCGATCACGCTTTCCGTGCGGTACCGCATCCCGGTACTCACGGCGTGGTCGACGCCTGGCGCTGCGATGCTCGTGACCAGCGTCAGCGGAGTGTCGATGGCGCAGGCGGTCGGGGGCTTTCATGGTCTGTGCCGCGCTCATCGTGCTCGTGGGCGTGACCGGCTGGTTCGAGCGGGCGATGGCGCGCATCCCCCAGACGCTTGGAGCCGCGATGCTCGCGGGGGTGCTTCTGCGCTTCGGGATGGATGCGTTCCGCTCGCTCGAGGGCGAGTTCGTGCTTGTCGCGACGATGGCGCTCGTCTATCTGGTCGCGCGGCGCTTCTGGTCGCGCTACGCGATCCCGCTGGTGCTCCTGGTGGGGCTCGCGGTGGTCGCCGCCCAGGGCCACCTGAGACTCGACGAGCTGCACGTGGCGCTCGCGCGCCCGGTGTTCGTGATGCCTGAACTCTCACTAGCGGCGATTGCGAGCGTTGCACTGCCGTTGTTCATTGTGACAATGGCCTCGCAGAACGTGCCGGGCGTGGCGGTGATCCGAGCGGCCGGCTACGAGCCGCCGATCTCGCCGCTGATCACGTGGTCGGGGGTCTCGGCACTCGTGCTTGCTCCGTTCGGAGCGTTCGCGATCAACCTCGCTGCGATCGTCGCAGCAATCGGGATGGGCAAGGACGCCCACGACGACCCGTCGAAGCGCTACGTCTCCGGTGTGAGTTTCGGTGCGTTCTTCATCCTGTTCGGGTTGTTCGGCGCCACGGTCGCCTCGGTGTTCTCGATGTTTCCCAAGGAGATGGTGTTCGCACTAGCGGGGCTGGCTCTCATCGGCACTATCGGCAGCGGGCTTGCGGCCGCCGTGGGTGACGAGAGCCGGCGCGAACCCGCGCTCATCACGTTCTTGGTGACCGCCTCGGGGCTGCAACTGCTGGGGATCGGCGCCGCGTTCTGGGGCATCGTCGTGGGGCTTATCGCGTCCGTGATCCTGCACGCGCCACTGCGGGAGCCTGCCTGATTGGGTGCAGCTACGCAGCGCGCGGGCGGCGAGGGCACCACACACGGTGTGAGTCCGCGCTTCTTCTGCACCGGCAGCGGCTGACACCCCTTGCGCACGTCGGTGTCCGGCGATACTCGGTAGGTCGGACAGAGCTTCGGGCCAACCACGAATCCGCAGCAAAGAGGGGCTAAATCGGCCGCGAGGCATGACGGACAATGCAGTCAATCACGGACGGCACGACAGTTGCATCTGTGATGTCGTACGTTCTCGAGAGGATACGGCCGGTGACGCTGAGGCTCCGCATAGCTTACTCAGTCAGGTTGTGCCTTGCGGTGCTGCTTATCGCCGTCGCTGTGGGCTCAGTCTGCCTAGCGTTGTTGCCGGCTACGGCGTCCGCCGGTGCGATGTCTGATCAGGGAACCAGTCAAGACCATCACACGCGCGACTGCTGCCCGTCCGAAACGTTGCCTCAGGCCAACTGTTGCTCGCAGACGCCGTCGACAGTCGATCCGCTCGACCGGGTGGCCAGCTTGCTGTCCGCAGAGCCAGCCGTGACCGCTTTGCAGGACTGCTGCGGCGGTCAGATCGCCCCACGTCCCGGCGGATCGCCACCAGCCCCAGCACGGTGGGCATCTCCGCTCAGGCTCTGATTCTCCTCGTAGTCTAGCGATGGCGAGCCGCCCCCTGTGGTCGGCTCCTCGGTAATGTGCCGCGCCGAGACACCCGATCCTCCCGCGACACGCGGGGCCACTAGAGCGAGGACCTCTTCTTGAACCTGTTCATCCCGATGTTCGTCACCGGGCTTCTCACCAGTTTCCACTGCGTGATGATGTGCGGAAACATGGTTCTCTCGTACGCGATCAAGGACGCGACCAAAGGACCGCTACTGCACCGCATGACGCCGCACTTCGCCTACCACGGGGCCAAGATCCTCAGTTATACCGTTGTGGGCCTGCTGCTCGGCAGCCTGGGTTCGTTCGTCAACGCCGAGGCGCGGAGCTGGGTCAGCGTGGCCGCGGGCACTTACATGGTGCTCCTGGGACTGAGCATGACCGGTAAGTTCCCCATACTCATGCACTTGGCGCCGCGCCCGCCGAAGTTCTTCATGACGCTGCTCTCCACGCTGCGGCGCCGGGCGAAAGGCGAGCAGGCGGAGGGCGAATCGAGTCTCGTCACGCCGATCGGCTTCGGGCTGATCACGGGTATGATGCCGTGCGGTCCGTTGATTGCAGCTCAGGTGGCCGCGGCGGGTTCGGGTTCGACCGCTACCGGCGGGCTCATGATGCTGGGATTCGGTCTGGGCACCGCGCCGTTGATGCTCGGATACGGGGCGATCGCGGGCTACCTTGGTTCGCGCTCCAAGCGGTACATGTCGGTTGCTGCAGCGGTCATGATCGTCGCTCTTGGCATCGTGATGGTGAACCGAGGAGCGACGGCGCTCGGGTCGCCCGTGAATTTCGACACGGCGAAGCGCGCTGTTCTGGGCTCTGCATCCGTTCAGGTCGATGAATCCCAGTTCCAGAAGGGGGCGGATGGGGTGATCGAGGTCCCGTTGGGCCTTGAGAAGTTCACGTTCACGCCGTCCACGCTCGCCATCCCGGCAGACACGCCGGTTCGCATCGTCGTCGACCGTAAGGACGACAATGTCTGCTCGGACGAACTGTGGATTCCTGCGCTTGGTGTGAGAGCCCCATTGACCGCCAACGGAATCACGAAGATCGATCTGCCCGCCACCAAGGCCGGCACGTATCAGATGACGTGTCAGATGGGCATGCTCGCGGCGACTCTTCAAGTCGGCACTTCCAGCGGCGGCAAGTCATTCGCGCTGCTGGTGTTTGGGGTCACTGCACTTGCGGGCGGCGCGGGCCTTGCCGTCCGTGTCGGGTCGCAGCGCCGCACAGCGCGCGCGTCGGCCGAGGCGATCCGTCGCAAGGCGCACGGCAAGCGGCCTCATAAACGGGGAAGAACTCGCAACAACCAGCCGAAGAAAGGCAACCGGAAGCACAAGTAGCCCGCGCGAACGCACGGACTACGAAAGGACCAGGAGGTCTGAGATGGGTTCCAGCAAGAAGAACACGAAGATCGGTAACGGTTCGAAGAACGCAGCGCCTGCACACAAGTCGCCTGCCAAGGCGCCGGAGAAGAAGGGAATCAGCAAGCCTGCTCTCATCGCGGCGGGAATCGTTGTCGTCGCCGTTGTCGGTTTCATGATGGCAGCGGGAAGCGGCGGCTCGAAGCAAGGTGGCACGCTCACGCCAACGCCGGAAGAAGCGAAGTACATCGGCCGATTCCTACCGCAGGGCTACATCGAGCCGAAGGTCACTGAGGGCGGCGCAGTGACGGCTGACATTCCCATGGCACCAATCCAGATCGAACAATCCGACGCCGGTCTCACCATCCCGTTGGCGGAAGTCGTCTCGAAGCGCAACGTCGGTTTCAACTACACGAAGGCCGATGGCACACCGATCGCGCTGATCGCGTACGTGAAGCCCTCGGGAAAGCTGGTCGTCGCGGTGAGCTTCTGTGTCCCGTGTAAGGGCACGAGCCACACCATGACGACCGATAGCGCGATGACATGCGATGCATGTGGCACGAAGCGCGACATCGAAACGGCTGTCGGCATCAGCGGCCCCTGCAAGCTGTACCCGATGGATGAGATGCCGGTCACCGTCGATGGCGACACGATCACCATCCAGAAAGACATCCTCGAGAACTGGATCGAGCAGCCAACTGACCGCAAAGTCGGCTGATCGGGCTCGAACATCCGCCCGCAGAATGCGGCCCCGGCTCCCAGGACGGAGGCGGGGCCGCGCTGGTTCGGCGAATGCGCTGCGTGCCGAAAAGGCTGTCTCACGTGGGCACAGCGGGTGGGATGGCGACGGTTGCGCCCGGGGCTGTCGTTATCGGGCAGCAGGACACGTCGCGGCCTCGAGGTACTCGGGCGACTTCGACGGAGCGGTCTACCCTGCCCAGGCCAGTCTCGTCTTGAGGTCGTTCATCCAGTCATAGGGGATGACCTTGTCCCGCTGCAGGCGAGCGACGACGATGCTCGGAGAGATTCCGATTCGCTCCGGCCTCCGATCTCTCGTCGCCGTTCAGGTCGGCGATTCGTGAGCGGGCACGATCGTCGAGCAGAATGTGCCCAGCCTCGTGGAAGAGGCTGAACCACACTTGGTCATCCGTTTTGCCGCGCAGTCCAAGTTGGATCACTGCACGTGAGCGGCTCGCCCACCAGCTGACAGCGTGGCAACGGGTCTTTGGCAGGTCCGGCACGAACACCAACGCGACACCCGAGGACGCACAGAGTCTCACCGCCTGCGGAACCCATTCCTCAGGAGCGAGACGAGTCATCGAGCGGAGTTCGCCCAGCACTCGCCTGAACCCGGCTTCATCGTACGGACGGGTGGGAATCCTCTCGGCATCACGTTCTCCTGCGCGCAGCCAAGCCGCTATCGCTGGCGTCTCAGCACGGTAGGCGGCCGAGTCGCTGCAGGCGCAACACGATATCCAGCAGCAGCTTCAGCAGCTCGAGCGCAAACAGCGGCGGCAGCGCCAAGACATCTTCCGTGTCGAGGACGAGATCATAGAGAGGCGCGATGTGCTCATCGATGAACTGGAGTCTCGGCTTTTGCAGCGAACCGTGTCAGAGCCCTTGTTCACAATAGCCTGGACAATAGCCTGGGAGGTGCGCTGAGTGTTCATCCGTCGAAGCATGGGGTATCGTTGTACGTATGTCCAATCAGAGTAGACATATGCTTACTCTCAATGAACTTACGTTCAGGCTGAGTGACACGCCGACCGTCCAGGAGCGCGTGCTCGCATACCTGCTCGATTCCAGCAGCGAGGAGCTCACCGAGTCAGAGGACCGAACCGCTCTCGAGCTTCCGCGGGCCACCGCGCACGTCGCTTTGCGTGCGCTGGCCGGGCAGGGCCTGGCTCTGGAGCGCCGCGTTGGACGCACCACGCTTTACTGGATCGACGACGACGACGCGCTCATCCGATCGCTCAAGGTCGCGAGGGCGATTCGACGCGCGCAGATCGCCATATCGCCGGTGCGCGAAGCGATCGACCTAGTGATTCTGTACGGCAGCGCGGCGAAGGGCGAAGACCGCCGAGATAGCGACGTCGACATCCTCGTGGTCACGGAAGACAAGGACACCGTCCTAGGCGAGCTTGCGCGTCACCAGTGGCTCCAGCCGGTGGTCATGACGTCGGCCGAGCACATGCGCCTCATTGCGGACGGCGGCACATACGCGACCGACGTCTCGCGGGGCACGGTCATCTTGGAGCGGCGATGAGCGAGTTCGAGCGCTGCATCAAACGGGGTGGACTCAAGTCGCTGACAGGCGCCGGGTCGGACGTTGTGTCGCGAGAGATCCAAATCGCACAGGCCGATCTGGCCGATGCCGAGAAGCTGCTCCAGCTTGATATGGACAAGCGCACCACCATCACGGCGTACTACGCGATGTTCCACGCGGCGCGTGCGGCGGTGCTCCAGCGCGGCTACGTCGAGAAGAGTCATCATTGCCTGCTTGTCGCGTTCAGGGAGCTGTATGCGACGACCGACGAGGGTCACGAGCTCGCGCGCGGCATCGAGCGTGCCCGCGTGCTCCGAGAGAACGCAGACTACCAAGGTGACTTCTCGCACGATGCCGCAGAGGCATCAGTGAAGGTGGCCCGTCGCTTCGTGGCGTTCGTCGAACACATCGTGAAGGGGATCGCATGAGCCAGCGCTACGACCGCCTGATCGCCAAACTGCGCGAGCTCTTCCAGCTCGATCAGCAGAGCTCGACTTTGGGATCTACCGCATCCTGCACGCCCGCAGCGACGAGATCACGGCGTTTCTCTCGAACGATCTGTTGCCGCAGGTGAAGGACGCGCTCGCGCAGGGGGCGGCGCTGGGCGCGGACACTAACCAGCTGCCCAAGGTTCAGGAGCTCCGTGAGCGGCTGGCGAACGATGCCGTGGATATCGGTGCGCTCGAGGCCGACGTGTACGACCACCTCTACCGCTTCTTCTCGCGCTACTACCAGGAGGGTGACTTCATCTCGCTGCGCCGCTACAAGGAGGGCGTCTACGCAATCCCGTACGAGGGTGAAGAGGTCAAGCTCCACTGGGCCAACCACGACCAGTACTACGTCAAGACCGCCGAGTATCTGCGCGACTATGCCTTCCGCCTGCGCCCTGACGACGCCACGGACCCGATGCGAGTGCACTTCCGGCTGGTCGACGCGGCCGAAGGCGAGCATGGCAAGGTTTGCCGCCCGCTACCGCTCCTGCACTCGCCACTTCAGTGTCGCGACCAGAGCTCGCCGCTGATCATCGAGTGCCAGCGCGGGTTCGATCTGCTCGGTGAGGCCAAGTTCTCTGGCTAGACGCTCGAGCAGCGCGGTTGAGGCGACGAACTCCGTGGAGCTGCCGGCGCCGCGCACATCCAGTAACCCGGCGGCGGCCAGCCGTGCAAGATCGCTTGCGGCGGTCACCGGAGAGATCGCGGCGATCTCGCGGTAGTAGCGGTTGGTGACGGCTCTGCCCAGGAACGCGTCGTAGAGCGCCTCCACGCCGCGCAGGTCTCCCAGTCCGGCGGTCAGGTTCTCGAGCGCCACCCAGATGTCTCGTTGAACCTCGTGATCGATCTCGTAGCTCTCCACTTGGGCAACGTGAGCGAACAGATGCGCGTGAACGAAGCCGGTGACGTCCGCGCTCGGATTCCACTGGGCTCCCAGCGCACTGAAAGCGGCGTAGTACTCCGCGGCGTTGGCTCCCCACCACTCTTCGAGAGAGGTGAACTCGGGCCTTCGATAGTCTCCGCGCAGCATGGCGAGGCTGGCGACTATGCGGGCGGTGCGGCCGTTGCCGTCGGCGAAAGGATGAATCGCGGCGACTGTGACGTGGGCGAGCGCGGCCAGCACCGGGGCGGGGAGCGGGGATGTGGCAAGCTCGGTCGCAGCCTGTTCGAGCAGGGTGGCGACCTGCCTGTCTCGGTAGCGTCCTGCCCCAAGGGAATGAGAGCCGCCGAGGACGCGATCGTGGATCGCGCGGATCACCTCGGGATGCCAGATGAAATCGGGGTCGTCGGCTCGGCGAAGCGCATACGTCATCGCATCGCGGTATCCGGCGACCAGCGCCGCATCGGAATGGGTTACCTGTGTGGGGCGGTCGGCCGCCAGGATTCGGCGCACATCGTCGGCGGTGACGTTGACGCCCTCGAGCGATGTGGAGGCCGCGATCGCGCCCACCTCCATCTCGCGGCGCAACCGCCCCGCCCAGCGTCGCGACAGCGTGGCGCTGGCGTCGAGCCTTGCGCGCAGGACTTCGAGCCGGGCGACCAGCTCTTTGATCTCGGGAGTCATGTGGACCGTGAGCATCGCGGGCTCCTGGAAGGGACGTGTACGAGAATCATTCAATCGTTTGTATGATTGAACGATAGCATGAGTCGAAGGGAATTGCAGCCGCCCGTAAGGTGAAGACCGTATGACAGGTTATAACCTGTTGACAGCCACAAGAACAACAGGGTAATCTCTGTCAAAATAGTAGAACAAAACAGGGAGAAACCTGTGAACAAGAAGGAACGATCACAACGCGCCCGTCACATGCTCGATAGGAGACTGGAGCAGCTGCCGGCGGTCTCAGAATTCACGCCGCCGACTTCAGGCTGGGTTAGAACCATTCGCGACGCGTTGGGCATGAGCGCCGCCGATCTCGGGCGGAGGATGGGCGTGAGTGGCTCCTCGGTCAGTGAGATCGAGGCGAATGAACGCGACGGTGGCGTCCGACTGTCCACTCTAAAACGTGCAGCAACTGCCATGGACTGCGTTCTCGTGTATGCGCTGGTGCCAAGGGAGAGCTTGGAACACACCGTGACGCGAAGAGCCGAGCAAGTACTCCGTGAGGTGCAGCGACACGCTGAGCACACAATGCGGCTCGAGGATCAGGAGTCCGGGTATTCGCAGCTGGCTCGACAGCGGCAATTGGACGAGATCATCCTGTCCCGGAATCTGTGGTCAGGCGACTGGACAGACGAATGATCGACTCGTCGGACCTGCTCTATGGGCCCGAGGGGGCGACTCCACTCGGTCCCGACGATCTTGTCGGCCTCATTCCAACGGCGGTACGGAATCAGCGAGAACTGAATGAGGTCGAGCAAGAGAACGTAACGGACGCGATGATTTGGGCTCTCGGCCGTAGCTGGACGCCGGAGTCGCTGCTATCCGACAGGGCGATGCGGCAACTGCACAAGCGCATGTTCCGAGATGTGTGGACATGGGCCGGGAAGTATCGGCAGCGCGAGACCAATCTCGGCGTCTCGCCCGCCTACATCTCGGTCCAAGTCCGGGACCTCCTCGAAGATGTGCGCATGCAGATCGATCTCGCTAAGGACATCCAGTCCGTGGCTGACGAGATTGCGGTCCGGTTCCACCACCGGCTCGTCATGATCCACCCGTTTCCCAACGGTAATGGGCGCCATGGCCGTCTCGCGGCAGACCTTCTGGTCGTGGCTTTAGGCGGGAAGCGGTTCACCTGGGGCCGCGTTGACCTCACCGCGGCTGGCGAGGTGCGCTCAGCGTATCTGAGTGCACTTCGAACTGCGGACGCGTCATTTGACTACGGGCCACTTCTGTTCTTCGCACGTTCATAAGCGCACGCGGGAGGCCGCCAGCAGTAGAGGTCCGACTGCGGAGGGTATGTACTGACTGTGAGCGATGCGCATACAACGAGCGCAGCGCTAGTCACTCGTAGCCAAGAACCCTGTAGAGCCAACGAAAGGAACACGCATCATGAGCGACGAAAGCAGGTGCCCCGTGACGGGCAAGGGTCATGGACATGCGGCTAGCGGAGGCATGTCCAACCGGGACTGGTGGCCAAACCAGTTGGACCTCAAGATCCTTCACCAGAACCCGGCCGTGGGCGATCCGATGGGCGAGGATTTCGACTACGCCGAGGAGTTCAAGTCACTCGATCTGGCTGCCGTGAAGCAGGACCTCTACGCGCTGATGACAGACTCGCAGGACTGGTGGCCGGCCGACTACGGCCACTACGGCGGGCTCTTCATCCGGATGGCGTGGCACAGCGCAGGGACTTACCGTCTGGGCGACGGCCGTGGTGGAGCGGGTTCCGGCTCGCAGCGCTTCGCGCCGCTCAACAGCTGGCCCGACAACGTCAACCTCGACAAGGCGCGCCGTCTGCTGTGGCCGATCAAGCAGAAGTACGGCCGTAAGATCTCCTGGGCCGACCTCATGATCCTCGCAGGCAACTGCGCGCTTGAGTCGATGGGGTTCAAGACCTTCGGCTTCGCCGGCGGGCGAGCGGACATCTGGGAGCCGGAGCAGGACGTGTACTGGGGTTCCGAAGATGAGTGGCTGGCCACAAGCGACAACCCAAAGAGTCGGTACACGGGCGACCGGAAGCTTGAGAACCCGCTCGCGGCCGTGCAGATGGGCCTCATCTACGTGAACCCGCAAGGCCCCGACGGCAACCCGGATCCGGTGGCCTCCGGTCGCGACGTTCGCGACACCTTCGCGCGTATGGCCATGAACGACGAGGAAACAGTGGCGCTCGTTGCCGGCGGCCACACCTTCGGCAAGTGCCACGGTGCGGCCGAAGACACGCATGTCGGCCCGGAGCCTGAAGCCGCCCCCATCGAGGCGCAGGGGCTCGGCTGGAGTAGCAGCTTCGGCAGCGGCAAGGGAGCAGACGCGATCACCAGCGGCATCGAGGGCGCCTGGAAGCCCGACCCGACCAAGTGGGACATGGGCTACCTGAAGGTTCTCTTCAAGTACGAGTGGGAGCTGGTCAAGAGCCCGGCCGGTGCGTATCAGTGGCTTGCCAAGGACGTGGCCGACGAGGACATGGTGGTCGACGCCTTCGACCCCGCCAAGAAGCACCGCCCCATGATGACCACGGCGGACCTCTCGCTTCGCTTCGACCCCATCTACGAGCCGATCTCGCGGCGTTACCTGGAAAACCCCGAAGAGTTCGCGGATGCATTCGCGCGGGCCTGGTTCAAGCTGACCCACCGCGACATGGGTCCTCGCTCTCGCTATCTCGGCCCTGAGGTCCCGGCAGAAGAGCTCATCTGGCAGGATCCGCTGCCTGCGGTCGACTACGAACTAATCGACGAGAAAGACATCGCTGCGCTCAAGTACAAGATCCTCGCTTCGGGCTTGTCCGTCTCCCAGTTGGTCTCGACCGCTTGGGCCTCGGCCTCGACGTTCCGCGGTTCCGACATGCGCGGCGGGGCGAACGGCGCGCGCATACGTCTGGCTCCGCAGAAGGACTGGGAGGTCAACCAGCCAGCTCAACTGAAGGCGGTGCTCGAGACTCTCGAGGGTATCCGGGGGGACTTCAACAGCGTGCATGCCGGCGGCAAGAAGATCTCGCTCGCCGACATGATCGTTCTGGCCGGGTGCGCCGGCGTCGAACAGGCGGCCAAGAACGTCGGGCACGACGTGACGGTCCCGTTCACTCCGGGGCGCACGGATGCCACGCAGGAGCAGACCGACGAGCTCTCGTTCGCTGTGCTCGAACCGGCGGCAGACGGCTTCCGCAACTACCTGAAGGCCAAGTACTCCGTCTCGGCCGAGGAGCTCTTGCTCGATCGCGCGCAGCTGTTGAGGCTGACCGCTCCGGAGATGACCGTGCTTGTTGGCGGTCTGCGCGTCCTGGGCGCCAACTACGCACGGTCCAAGCATGGAGTCTTCACCGCGCGACCAGAAGCGCTCACGAATGACTTCTTCGCGAACCTGCTGGACATGGGCACGGTGTGGAAGGCGGCCGCGGGAGACTCAGACGTCTTCGAGGGCAGCGATCGGGCGACAGGCGCGCCCAAGTGGACAGCCACCCGTGTTGACCTGGTCTTCGGCTCGAACTCCCAACTCAGGGCACTCGCGGAGGTCTACGCTTGCGAGGACTCTGCGGAGAAGTTCGTGAGCGACTTCGTGGCAGCGTGGGACAAGGTGATGAACCTCGATCGCTTCGACGTAGCCTGATAGAAGGTCAGTCGCCCGCTCCTCGAAGGTGAGGGGCGGGCGATTTTGGTTATCGAGGCATCGCACAAGGAGCCCCTGAAGCTCGAATCCGGAAAGCGCGGCGGGGGTGCCGTCGTGTATATTCCGAGGTGAACGGCGGAAAGGCGGAAAATGGCCTAGCAAGGATCGCCAGCAGAAGGAGAGGGCACTACGCTGGGAGCCACGCGAACGAGACCGACAAAGAGTAGTGCTTGGCGGCATGGTTTTGCTCGGCACGCGGTCTCCATGCTGACGGTCGCGTTGCTGCTCGCATCAATGCTCCCACCGGGCATCGCCGCCGTCACGCCTGACTTGATGCGCTCTTCGGTCCAGCCGCAACGCATCGGCGCAGGCGACAATCACACGCTCGCGCTCAAGAGCGATGGAACCACGTGGACGACTTGGTAGGCCTACTCATCGCGCAAGTCACTCACGCTGACCACCGGCCAGGGCACCAAGACGGTGCGCGCCCAGTTCCGCGATCTTGCCGACAACACCGCCGCGCTTTCCGACACCATCGTGTTCCGGCGTTAGCTAGGCCTACGACCTCACCAGCGGTCGAAGTGAACTTTGGTCCAGTCGAGACGTTGTGACGGTGGATGCTGCTCTGCAGGGTGACCTACGCCCACCATCCCCAACGGTTTCACTTCGGGCGGCAGCTCCAGAACCGACGAGACCGTCTTGATGCGGTCGCTCCATGGGTGAACGCCGACCCAGACGGCGCCGAGGCCCAGCGAGTTCGCCGCGATCAGGATGTTTTCCAGAGCTGCAGTCGCGTCCTGGGCCCAGTAGGTGTCCTCGTGGCGCTCCGCTGTCACATCTCCGCACACGACGATCACCAGTGGTGCCTGGGCGAGCATCCCCGCGTGCGTCGAGGCCACAGAGAGTCGTGCGCGAAGGTCTTGGTCTCTGACCACGACGAATCGCCATGACTGTTGGTTGAATGCGGTCGGAGCGGCCATGGCGCAGGCCAACATGGTCTCCACGTCGGCATCCGAGATCGCGACCTCCGTGTACTTGCGGATACTGCGACGGGTCAGCAGAGCCTCAACAGCGTCCATACCGGCGTCCCCCTCAATCCACGCTCGTACTCTGGCCAGTAGGATTCCACACACGCTGCTGGCTAACAAGCGGTCTCCGCCCGCACAGGAGGTAGACTGAGGAGGGAGAGGGTCAACGATGCCGCAGGAGGGTGTTCGAGATGGCGCGCACATGGCACGAAGTGCACACCAAGGATCGCACGTTCGGACAGCGCGTAGCAGACTCCACGGCTCGCGTGGTGGGCTCGTGGCCGTTCATCATCGTCCAGACGGTACTCGTGGGAGCGTGGGTTCTCCTGAACGTGACCGCGTGGATCCAGCGTTGGGATCCGTATCCGTTCATCCTGTTGAATCTCATGTTCTCAGTGCAGGCGGCGTACGCAGCCCCGATTCTGATGATGAGCCAGAACCGTCAGGCCGAGCGTGACCGTTACCAGGCGCAAGCCGACTTCAACACGAACGTGAAGGCGGAATGCGAGATCGAGGACCTCCAGGCCCGGCTCGGCGGAATCGAAGCGACCCTTGCTCGCATCGAGAGAGCCCTCCCAGAGGGGGAACGACCGCCCGCGCAGGTCACTTCGTAGGCGCAAGCCCCTCCAGAAACGCCGCCGCCTCGTCTGTCAGGAACTCCTCGAACTTGTACACACCATTCTGGGCCTCTTTGGCAACCTCGATGGTCTTGTGGGGCGCTGTCTTGAGGTTTGTCGGGCACGGCGTGAAGATCTGCACGTAGGTGGGACCGATCTCGCGAGCGATGAGAATCGCGTTTCGCACCACGCGCCCCACTCGGCGCGGATTCGCGACGGTGACGCGCGCACCATAGGCACAGCCCGCCGTGCGCGCCATCTCGAGCATCGGGATTTTCGGGAAGCTCTTGCCCTTGGGCGCCATGTGCAGCACCTTGCCCAACGCGGACATGCCGCTCTCCTGCCCACCGGTGTTCCCGTAGACCTCGTTGTCGAGCATGATCGTGGTGATCTTCTCCTGGCGAAACCACGAGTGAAGCGTCATGTCGAGCCCGATGTCAGCGATCGCTCCATCTCCCACGATCACCATGACGTCTTTGTGCGTGTCAGGATGTCGGATCGTGAGCATCCGCTTGAGCCCCGAGGCGACGGCGTTCTGGTTGCCGAACGCTGTGGTCGAGTAGTTGAGTGCAGTCTGCAGAAGCGAGAAGAACGAGCAGCCCGGCGAGCCGATCACGATGGTGTCTTCGGGTGCCGGAAGCGAAGCGACCACGAGGCGCACGCCAAGGGACACGCCGCAACCGGCGCAGTGCGGGTGCTCCTCGATGAGCTCCTTGAAACTCCCCAGGTCCTCGACTCCCAGATTCTTGCCGTGCGGCCCCGAAGAGACCAGTTCCTGGTACTCAGGGGGGAGGTATTCGGCAAGACTCGGGGTCGGAGTGATGATTCGTGTTGACACGGTGCCTCCTCAGGCGAGCCCTCGGGCCTGCATGCCCTCATTGACGGCGGACACGATGAGTCCCGGCGGCATGCTCATACCGCCGAAGACCCTGGGGCCCGCAACCACGCGGCTGTTGTGGTCGAGCGCGGCCTTGACCTCGCGAGCGAGCCAGCCGCCTGCGTTGAACTCGGGTACGACGATGAGGCGCGCGTGCTCGGTCGCGGCGATGATCTCGTCAGTGGGAAACGGTCGGATCGAGCGCACCTTGACGAGACCCGCGTTGACCCCTTGAGCGCTCAGCAGGCGCAGGGCCTCTCGCGATTGGGACACCGCGGTTCCCGAGGCGATGATGAGGACCTCGGCCTCGGGGTTCTCGACTTCGATGGTTCCGCCCAGGTAGTGGTTGATGTGCGGCCGCGCGCGCTCTGCGGCTGCCAGCACCTCCTGGTGCCAGCTCGCGTTCGCGGCCCCGCTCACGAAGTTGCTCTTGTTGAGTAGCGGGTCGCGCGTGACGCGCATCGGGGGCGTCTCCATGTTCAACGCGGGAACGGGCGCGTGCTCAGAGCAGTACGGGGCGAGGCACAGGTCTGCTGGGGGCAACTGCACGACCTCGCGCGTGTGTGTGACGAAGAACCCGTCCATGAACACGCCTACGGGCAGATGCACTTCGGGCATCTCGGCTATCGCGAAGGATGCGAGGATCATGTCGGTGACGTCTTGGGCGTTTTCGGCGTGCAACATGATCATGCCCGTGTCGAGCAGCATGCTCATCTCGATGTTCTCCGGTTGGATCGACGGAGGCAGCGAGACGCCGCGGCACATGAACGCGCACACGATGGGCTGGCGCGCGCCGGCCCACACAGGAAACATCTCCATCGCGCGCAGGGTTCCCGGGCCGCTCGTGGCCGTGAAGACCCGGCCACCGCCAAGGGCCGCACCGTGAATCGCGGCCATGACCGCGAACTCGTTCTCGGCACGGTAGAAGTCCTCGACGTAACCCTGGTCATAGAGCTCGCCAACCAGGTGCATGCTCTCTGACTGCGGTGTGATGGGGTAGGCGATCGCCATCTCGACGCCGGCGCGCTTGACCGCCTCGGCGACGGCCTCGCTGCCGGTGATGAAGTGTTCGATGCGCGGCTCGTCGAAGAGCATCTGGTCAGCGGAGATCGGGCGCTGCGAGTCTCTCGTCGTGTCCCTCATGATGCGCTCGCATTCTTCGGGTGGACCGGGTGCTCGACCACTCGCATCTTCGCCGCCTCGATCAGTTCGATGTTCTTCTCGATCATCGCGCTGACCTTGCCGAACTTCTCCTTGACCGCATCGTCGAGGACGGCGGTTGTGGCGGATGCGATGAACTTTCCGCCACCGAACCGCTCGGTCATCGCGTGGACCAGTGAGTCCATCGACGTGAGCTCACGAATCGCGTACAAGCCACCAAGCATCGCGATGTTGGTCGAGAGCTCCGTGCCGCTCACCTCCTGTGCGAGTTTCGTCGCGGGGAGGTAGTGGAGACGCGCGTCGAGGTCAGCGAGCCTCGCCAGCTGCTCGTCGCTGAGCTCGATCGGACCGTCGTTGTTGATGAGCAGAATCCCGCCGGGGGCGAGGCCTTCGAAGAACGGCATGGTGTAACTCTTGCCCATGGTGATCACGTGGGGGTGAAAGATCATGATGATGTCGGGGTAGAGGACCTCTCCGCGCTCAAAGATGGGCTCGGAGGCGATACGGACGTAGCTCTCGGCGGGGGCGAGGCGCTTTTCCGCCCCGAAGAACGGATTGACGGTGGTCTTCAAACCCTCTTGATGGGCTGCGGCACCGAGAATATGGGCTGCCGTCACGACTCCTTGGCCTCCCAGTCCCGACATGCGGATGGAGACGCGATAGCGATCTGCTGTCATAGGGTACCTGCCTGTACGGCCTGGACGCGCTCTGTGAGCTGCCTCAACGTTTCGATTCCGGCATCGCGGATGGAGATCATCGCGTCCTCATGGCCCGCTTCGGCACACAGCGCGATCGTGTAGCAGGTGGTGCCTCCGCGGATGATCTTCAAAGCGACGTTGGCGTAGTGACAGTGCACCCCAACGAACAGACCCACGTCGATCTTGTTGTGCCAGATCGTCAGGTTCGGATGGTTGGGATTGATCTCGATGGCGGGGTTGATCATCGGGTACTTCGGGCGGTAGTCGGGCATGGGGATGATCCGGGCGCCGACCGCACTCGCGAGATCGACGAGGGCCTGGGCCTTCTCGGCGACGCCGTCCTTCCAGTCCCACAGAAGCAGCGGGCCCGGGAACAAGACGGGATTCTCGGCTGCTAGAAGCCGCTGCACGATCTGCTCCAGTGCGTGGTCCTGAGAGACCACGGCGCCTTCCGCCAGAGAGGCGTTCGGCGCCGGTAGCATGACGCCCATCGTCGCGGCAGCCGGAGGCAGGTACCCCTCCGGGCCGGGAAGCACCTGGTAGCTCGCATCCAATGCAAAGCCCCTTTCGTGATGACCTGCGCGTTCGCCGCGCGTCAGTCCTTCGTCCGTGAAGTCTACTTCACCGGGGCGAGCTGTGGGGATGCGATGTGGGGCCGCAGGGTCACAGGTCCTTGAAGCCGAGGAGTAACCGGATGACCGCATGCGCTTGGTGGGCGGCGGCCACCATCACGCGGGAGGCGAGCAGAGCGTGACCGTCTCGCACGTCCGACGAGAGGTCGCCTACGACCCAGCAGCCGTGCGCGAGCGGTTCGGTGCGAATCAGGTTAGCCGAATCGACTCCGGCGAGGCCTGACGCGGTGACGAGTGGGATGCGCGACAGATCGCTCGCCCAGGTCGAGATGATCAGCGCTTTGGTGTCAGCGCGATCGACCGCTTCAGTGATGACGTCGGCATCACCCGCGACTCCAACGAGGTTGTGAGCATCGACCGGATCGCTTACGAGCCTGAGCGTCACGTCCGGATCGATTCGCAGGAGCGTCTCTGCGAGGGCTTCGACCTTCAACATGCCGAGCTGATCGCGAAAGTAGAGCTGCCTGTTGAGGTTGGTCTCGGCCACGACGTCGAAATCGGCCAGCGTGAGCGTTCGGACTCCGGAGCGCACCAGCATCGCGGCGATGTTGCTGCCCAGCCCGCCGCATCCGATGATCGCCACGCGTGACGCGCGAAGGCGTGCGCGCAGATCGGTCTCGTCGAACGGGGACGTGGGATCGCTCACCGCTCAGCCGCCCGCGACCGGAGGAAAGATCGCGAGCCGTTCGCCTTCATGAAGAGACATCGTCTCAGGAGCGTGCCGCCCGTCGACGAACACGATCCGCGGCTGATCCGGCAAGGCGAGCATCTCGATGACGTCGGCGATGGTCGCACCCTCTCGAAGATCGTAGGTGCGGGTGCGACCGCCGGGCACGGAGGGGGAGTGGTACCCAGAGAGCGACGCGAAAAGCGCGATGTCGACGTTCACCTGAGGGCCCCGCCTCCCCACATCCGTGCGACGGTCTATATAGAAGCTACGCGATGCCCATCGTGCGGGCGGTTTCTGGAACGAAGTCGTAGAGCGTGTCCATCTCAGCATCGGTGACCTGGAACACGACGTTGTGTGGGGGAAGCTCGTCGGTCCTGAAGAACTCAGGCAGGCGATCGTCGGCTGCGCCCATTCCGGCACGCTCGTTGAAGAGGCGTTCGAACGTCAGCGTCTCCTTGCCCAACTGCATCAGATCGCCGACGTCCCACTTCTGACCGGTGTGCGCCTGTGCCATGTCGTGTATCGCCGTGAAGGCGTCGGGGATGTCAAGAACCGGGAACGCGACGAAGATGCACAGCCCCAGCGAGTCGAGCATCGCAGTTGCGATCTGCAGGTTGCGCGAGAGGTCGACCTGGCCTTCGGGCTTCAGCGGATCGACGTCCCCGCCGACCTTCAGGATGTTCGTGGCTACGGCGTACCCAGCAGTGTGGTCAGCGCCCATCGTGGACGTCGCATAAGTCACGCCGATGCCCATGACCGAACGGGGGTCGTAAGCCGGCATGGCCTGGTGCTTGACCACCGGGATCCGGGTCACTCCGAACGCCTTGCCTGTCGCCTCGGCACCGTCGCCGAGAACGCGGCCCGGCTCGCCTCCGGCAAACACGGATTTGAGCGCAGTGAGAGCACCCTTGCCGTCGCCGAACGCCAGCTTGCCCGAGTCCATGAAGACCGCCATGGCCGCACCGGTCTCGATCGTGTCGAGTCCATAGTCGCCGCAGGTGCGGTCGAGCTCGGCGATGTCGTCGAGGTCGTCAACGCCGCAGTTCGCGCCGAACGACCAGACCGTCTCGTACTCCGGCCCTTTGGTCTTGTAGTGGCCGTCCTTGTCGACCCAGTAGCGCGAACACTGGATGACGCAGCCGGTGTGGCAGCCGTGCTTCACGTCGCCGCCGCGCTCTAGCGTGATCTCGCGCTGACGCTCGCCGCTGGTCGCCTCGGCGCCCTCGAACGAACCTGTCGAGAAGTTGCGTGTGGGCAGACCGCCCGCTTCAGACAGGATGTTGGTGAGCACGTTGGTGCCGTAGGTGGGTAGCCCCTGTCCCGAGACCGGGTGCTCTTTGAGGGCGGTGCTGAACCGCCGCATCGCCGCGTTGAAGGCGTCCTTGTCGGCATGTTCGCGGTAGCCGAGCCCCTTGTCCGAGATGACGATGGCCTTGAGGCCCTTGCTGCCCATGACCGCACCCAGGCCGCCGCGACCGGCGAAGCGGTTCGGGTAGCCCTTCATGTCCGAGACGGCGATTCCCGCAGCCCTCATGCCGGCTTCTCCGGCGGGGCCGTTCGTGATGGTGGAGTAGCGGTCGTCGGTCGGGCGAATCGCCTTGATCGCATCGGTGACCTCGTAGTTTCCCAGGCCCTTCCAGTCGTCGACGCGGCTGAGCACAGCCGTACCATCGGCCTCGATCGTGAGCAGGTGAAGCGCCGACGGGTCATCGGGTGCGCCTGTGAGCACGACAGCGGAGATGCCGATCCGGCTCAGCGCGTGCGCCGCCTGACCGCCGGAGTTCGACTCCTTGATGCCGCCGGTCAGCGGGCTCTTCGCTCCGACGGACAGGCGTCCGCCATTGGGAGCGGTCGTACCACCGAACGTGCCAGAAGCGAACACGAGTACGTTATCCGGACCCAAGGGGTCGGCGTCGGGGGGCACTTCATCGAACACGATCGCCGAGGTCAGGGCCCTTCCACCATACCGCGCCCACTTCTCGGGCAGACTTTCTCGCGTGATGGACAGATCCGACATGTTGACGCGAAGCATGTTACTCATGCGACCTCCCTTTGACTGTCGTGGTGGTGTGCGCACCACGAAAAAGCGCCGATCGTGGATTTTGCCGACGCCCGAGGAGTCCATACCCGTATCGGGGTGGAGTTTCGCGCCGGTGTTCGAATCATTTCGGACATGAGGCGCGACCAGCTGCGTAGAGCCCCAGGGCGATGCGATGAGGGCCAGGCGTGCCGTGCGGCACGAAGGCCACGCGGTCTCCGGGGCAGATGACGTGTCCCAGATCGAAGACGGTGTGATTGACGAACACGCCCTCGATGAGCTCGAGCGGCAGATCCAGAGCGATCGCGATGTCGCGCGCGGTCAAGTCCCCGTCGCCAAGGGAGACATCGATCGTGGTCGGCCTTCCGCGCTCGGTCATGAGAGCATGAAGAACCCCGAACAGGCGCACTGTCGCTGTCGGTTGAATCACCATGTCTACTCCATGCAACTGATCTCGCTCGTCTAGGAAGCTGAAGGCGTTGGGCTCAGGACATGTCTGCGTGCACAGTATGCAACCAACGCACTTGCTCTCGTCAACGAAACGAGTCGGATGGGCCGCGCGCGCTCGGAAACCAGAGTGACGTCACTCGTGATGACCTTCGCCGCGTTCTTCAAGGTGGTCGATGTGTTCGGTATTCCGGTACTGGTCAACCCGGCGTTCTATAGTGTTCCGTCGGCCGTACTGGTCACCGTGGTGGTCAGCTTGCTGACGAAGCAGACGAAGGAAGACTCGAAGAAGGCGGAGGAGTTCTTGGCTCTCGCCCACGGTAGTTGATCTGACGTTGCAGCACCTGAATACTTCAAATGGCGTCCGGCGCTTTCCAGGCCGGACGCCATTTGATTTCACTCAATGATCCGTGGCAGTGAAGCCACGGTGCCTACTCCATGCAGCTGACCTCGCAGGCGTTGGCCTCTACCAAGGAGATCTGCCTGATCTCGATCGCCTGTTTCGGACACATCGCCGCGCACACGCCGCACCCTTTGCACCGCGCGGCAACGATGTGGGACTTCTTCCGTTCGCTAAGGAACCTGACGGCGTTCGGCTCTGGACATACCTGCGTGCAGAGTCTGCAACCAACGCACTTGCTCTCGTCAATGAAACCAGCCGAATACATTTATGGTGCCCCTTTCAGGTCAGGCGCGTGCGTTTGTCGCGACGGCTTCAGCAGCCCTGCGATAGGTCTCCGCGAGGACCTTGGTATTGGCGGCGATGAGCTTCTCGATCTTGCCGTACTGCGCCTTCACCGCGTCATCGAGAACGGCGGTCGTTCCCGACGCGACGAACTTGGCCTTGCCACCGAAACGTTCGCGCAACGACTCGTCAAGCGCATCGAAGCTCACGATCTCGGTCACACCCAGAAGCGCTCCGAGCATCGCGACGTTGGTCGAAAGCTCCGTGCCCACAAGTTCGCGGGCGATTTCAGTGGCGGGGAAGAAGTGGACGCTGACGTTGAGGTCACGGAGGCGCTCGTTTTCCTCGGATGAGAAATCCAGCGGGTGGTCTGAGTTGACCAAGATGACGCCGTCTCTCTTGATTCCCGAGAAGAAGGGCATCGTGTAGGACTTGCCCTGCAAGATGACGTCGGGATGGTAGACCATGATGATGTCCGGGTAGAGGATCTCTCCCGCGTCGTAGATCTCGTCGTCGCCGATCCGAACATAGCTCTCAGCCGGCGCGAGTCGCTTCTCGGCACCGAAGAACGGATTGACGAGAGCGAACTTGCCGTCCTTGACGGCGGCGCTTCCCAAGATGCTGGCTGCGGTCACGACGCCCTGGCCGCCCAGGCCCGACATCCTGACGTATTTCCTTGTCATTCGGCCACCTCCGCTACTGCACTCTCAAGGGACGCAAGGTACTCCACGGCCTCCGGCGAGATGTGCTCGCGGAACGCATAGTCCGTCTTGAGCCGTTCCTTGGCCGCGAGAATGCCCTCGTGGGGCTTCATCTTCATGTTCGTGGGGCAAGGAGTGTGTATCTGGATGTAGGTCGGGCCGACTTCGCGGGCGATCAACACCGCCTTCTCGAAGCTCTTGCCGATCTGCCGGGGACGCGCTGTCGAGACGACCGCCACATATGCACAGCCGGACGCGATGGCCAGATCCGCCATGTGGACCTTCTCGAACTTCTTGCCGGTTGGTGCCATGTTCAGCACCGCGCCCATCCGACTCATTCCGCTTTCCTGTCCACCGGTGTTGGCGTAGAGCTCGTTGTCGAACATGACCGTCGTGATCTTCTCCTGGCGGAACCAGGAGTGCAGGGTCATGTCCAAGCCGATGTCGGCGGTCGCGCCGTCTCCAGCCATTACCACGACGTCTTTGACCTTGTCGGGGAACCTCAACGCGAGGCCCCGCTTCAGGCCCGTGGCGACAGCGTTCTGGTTTCCGAAGAGTGAGTGGATGTTGTGTAGCGCAAGCTGGCTCATAGCGAGGCTGTTGCAGCCTGTGGTGCCCACCACGCAGGTGTCTTCCGGCTTCGGCAGGGACGCGACGATCAGCCGGAAGGCCAAGGCGAGGTTGCAGCCGGCGCACAGGGGGTGCTCCTCGAGGAGTTCCTTGAAACTGCCGAGTTCGCCCACGCTCTTGGGGTTCCCGAAGGGACCGTTCTCTACGAGCTCCTTGTACTCCTGGGGCATTACATCCTCGAAATGAGGATTGATCTTGGTTATGTTCAGGGACATGCGGACCTCCTTCAGTGACGAGGTGCTCTTATACGCCGACGAAGTTCTTCTCTTTGATCACCTGAACGATGACGTCCGGGGGCATGGTCATGCCGCCGTACACCCTCGGACCGAGGAGCATGCGGTCGTTGTTGGGGATTACCGAAGCCACTTCGCGGTGGAGCCAGCCCGTCCGGTTGAACTCGGGAACGACGATCATCTCGGCGTTCGCCAGTGCAGCCCGAATCTCCTCGGCGGGGAAGGGACGAATCGACTTGATCTTGACCAGGCCGACCTCGGTGCCGTCCTCCTGCATCAGCTTGATCGCCTCGCGCGCCTGAGCGACGGCGGTTCCTGATGCGACGATCTGGATCGGAGCGTCAGGGTTCTCCTGCTCGATGAAGCTGCCCAAGAACTTCTTCAGGTGCTTCTTCGCACGGAAGGCCGCAGCCATCGTTTCCTGCTGCCAGCTGGCGTGAGCGGCATAGCTGATGTAGTTGCTCTTCATCACGAACGGATCGCGCATGAGGCGGAACGGGGGCGTCTCCATGTCGATGTGCGCAACCGGAGACATGCCGGGATCGTAAGGCTTCAGCTTCACGTCTTCGACCACCACGTTCACCTTCTGGCTGGTGTGAGTGACGAAGAACCCGTCGACGAACACGCCGATCGGGATGTGGACGGAGGTCTTCTCGGCCACCTCGAAGCTCATGAGCAGCATGTCGTAGAGCTCTTGGGCGTTCTCGGCATGAAGCATGATCATGCCGGTGTCGAGCAGGAAACCCATCTCGATCGTGTCCGGCTGGATGGTGAGGGGCGCGTTGATCCCGCGAGTCATGAATGCCATGACCACCGGCAGCCGCGAGCCGACCCACGTGGGGAAGTTCTCGAAGGCCCGCAGGGTACCCGGGCCGCATGTGGCGGTGAAGGTCCTGACGCCTGCCATCGCCGCGCCGGCGATCTCGGACATGACGGCGAACTCATTCTCGCCGCGGAAGTACTCTTTGACGTACCCCTCGGCGTAGAGGTCGCCGACCAGATGCATGCTCTCGCTCTGGGGAGTGATCGGGTAGGAGATCGCCATGTCGATGTTGGATCTCCGGATCGCCTCGCGCAGTGCTTCACTGCCGGTGATGAAACGCTCTTCACGCTTTGCTTCGAAGAGCATGTAAGAGGTGGAGACCTCTTTCAGTTCGGGCTTGGGTCGCGACATGGGCTACTCGCCTCCCCGGTTCTTGAGTTCTCTCACGGCGGCGAGAACCAGCTTGAGGGTCTCATTGTCGACATCTCTGAGAGACGCATTGGCCTCTTCGTGACCTTCTTCAGCGCACAGAGCCACCGTGTAGCAGGAGGTGCCGCCACGGATGATCTTGAGTGCGAGGTTCGCCTGGTGGCAGTGGACTCCGATGAAGACGCCCACATCGATCTTGTTGTGCCAGATCGTGAGGTTCGGGTGGTTCGGGTTGATCTCAACCTCAGGGTTGATGGTTGGGTACTTGGGTCGGTAGTCCGGCATCGGGATGACCTTCGCGCTGACCTCGAACGCGATCTCTCTGACCAGCATGCCCCGCTCTATCGCGTAGGGGGTGGTCTTCCACAGGAGCAGCGGACCGGGGAAAAACGTGGGGTTGACGGCCGAGACGAGACGCTTCGCGATCTCCTCGATTGCGGCTTCCCGGGGAACACATCTTCCCTCGATAAGCCCTTCGCCAACCTCGGGCATGCAGACTCCGTGCATCGCCGCAGCTGGCGGCAGATAACCTTCGGGGCCTGGGAGCACTCGGTATGCTTCCATACTCTTCCCTCCTTGAGCGATTGACAGAAAACAATAACCGCGAAACCCGATTCACTCAAGAGGCAATCATTCAGAGAACGGTATTGCTTGCGTTCAGTATTCGTTCGAGCCCCGCCTCGCAACGGTTTCCCCATCCGGCCAGTAGCTCGTCGTTTCGCAGTACGCACACGATCTCGCAGTTGTTCGGACACCCGCTGCACTCGATTCCCGTGGTCCTGAACGGGATCGAGCGGATCGCGAAGTCGAAGCGCTCCTCGAGCCCGGAGGCCTTTGCGAGCAGTGCGATGCCCAGCGCGCCCATGAGATGCCCGCAGTCGTCGACGAAGATGTCGTGACCCGTCGCGCGACGAAACGCCTCGACCACGCCGACGTTCTTGCTCACGCCGCCCTGAAATACGATCGGGGGCTCGATACGCTTGCCTTTGCCCACGTTGTTCAGGTAGTTGCTCACGATTGCATTGCACAGTCCCGCGATGATGTCTTCGACCGCATACCCCATCTGCGCCTTGTGCACGAGGTCTGACTCGGCGAACACGGTGCACCGTCCTGCGATCTTGGTGGGCCGCTCGCTTCGCAGAGCGTACTCGCCGAACAGCTCGACGGGTATGTCGAGACGCCGCGCCTGCGAGGACAGGAACGAGCCCGTGCCTGCGGCACATAGCGTGTTCATCGCATAGTCCACCGGCACGCCGTCGCGCAGGATGATGATCTTGCTGTCCTGGCCTCCGATCTCAAAGATCGTGCGGACGTCGGGATGAAGCGAGAGGGTTCCCATGGCGTGCGCCGTGATCTCGTTCTTGACGACCTGGGCACCGAGGATGGCGCCGATGAGCTCGCGCGCTGAACCGGTGGTCCCGACTGCGACGAGTTCATGAGCCGAATCACCCATGCTCGCTTCCAGGGCCTCGAGTACGCCTTTGACCGCGGCGATGGGGTTGCCTTCGGTCCACAGGTACGTGCTCGCGAGGATTTCACCGTCGTCCGCGAGCACGACGCCTTTCGTCGAAATCGATCCGATATCGATGCCCAGATAGGCCTTACGCACGGATGACCCCCCTCTTTCGCATCTCGAGCATGTCACAGAACGCCTCGACACGGGTGGCTACGCCGGCTTGCGCGGTCTGCGAGTCGTAGCTCAAGAACAGGATCGGGAATGTGAGATCCCGTGACATCTTCTGCATGACGGCCATCGCGTTGACCTCTGGCATGCAGCCGAACGGTTTGAGGTGCACGACTCCATCGAATCCGTCCTCGATGAACTCGTGGGTCAGGCAGACCGATTCTGTTCCGTGCGCCCCGAGATGGTGGCGGACCCAGTCGCCGGAGCCCGCGATGAGTTCATCCAAATGGCTATACCCCTGAATGGAGTGCTCGATCATGGCAGTCATCGTCATCGGGCGGTGTATCTCGACTCCGTGCAAAGCGAGCTGACGCTCGACATCGAGATTCGAGAAGGGCTCCATCACAAGGTAGAGTTCCCCCACGACACCTACGCGCAGCGGACGCTCGGGGCGCTCCAGCGGCATCGAGCGCAGCTCTTGGAGGGTGTCTTCGCACAGTGAGTCGACTTCGCGAATCGTCGCCGCGCTCTCGAGCGAGGACAGGAATCGCGCCTCAAGGCGCAGTATGTCATCGGCGCGGGGCACGAACCCGAGGTTCTTGCGGATGAAATCCTGCACGGAGTCGATGGCGACGCCCTTGCGGTAGGCGAACATGAAGGCGTCTTTCACATGGCGAAGCGACAACCGCGGGCACATCTCGTCACGGAAGTTCCGGATGAAATCGAGGGCGTTGCGCCCAGCGTCGATGCGGACGAAGTGCAGGTCGTAACCCAGATCCTGCAATATCGCGGCCTGCACCTCTCCGTAGTAGCCGAATCGGCATCCGCCCACCGCTTGGATGACGGTGTTGGCACCCATCTCGATCGCCTCGATGAAGTTTCCGAGGTTGTACTTGAATGGAACGCACACGAACTCGGGGCTGTGACGCGTCCCGATCTCAAGGGTGCGTGCGGTCATCTTGGGCGGGACGACGACCTCGCATTCAAGCCGTTCAGCCAAGGCTTTGAAACCGATCCAGTAATCGCCCATGTGCGGGAAGGTCACTCTACGCGGTTCCACGGATCGCCTCCGGGTCCGCGGGCTGGCGTCCACTGCGATCTGTGGTCTCGCCGCCCATCGTGAGGATGTCCACGAAACTCTCCAGTCGCGTGCGCAGTCCGGTCTCGCTCGACAACTCATCGAGCACCAGCGTTGCAATGGGGACGTCATTCACCCTGCGCTGACAGAGCTCGACCATGAGCGAGTCAGGCCCGCACGGGAAGGTGACGAGGAAGACCATGCCGTCCACTTTGTCTCGGAAGTACTCGACCGCGCCGAGGAGCTGTTTGTTGTAGGTCCACTTGATGTCGGTGGATATGCGCGAGTACAGACTGCGCGCCACCTCGTGATCGAGGGCCTCAGAGTCGAACACGGTCACACCGAGAGACTCGAGTAGTCGCCTGACGGGTACGCCGATGAATTCGTCAGAGTTGTTGTAGGCGTGACCGACAAGTAGGATGCGCGGACGATCCCAGGGAGTCTCGACGAGCGACTGCTGTTCGCGAGCCAGTTCGCGCTCGTGCGCATGCAGGTTGAGTACGGCGCGACGGTACGCCGCGCGCACGCGGAATGGATTGCGGCACAGCGTACGTCCCAGTCGCAGCATCTCGCTCTTCTGCGAGATGCCACGTCGAGCGTCCACGACATAGGTGAGGAGAGAGACCCCCTCGACCGAGTGGCGCGTGATGTCGTAGGCGCCCATCAGTTTCACGCATGCGTCCTCTTCCGGGTACAGAGAGGCGATGGTGGGCACGAGAACGTGGTCGACGCGGTCGCGTAGGGAGTCAACGTGCCCGAGGAAGATCTTCATCGACAGGCAGGTCTCATCCACCGAGAGCGCGGCGCCGCGCTCGAGCAGGCGTTTGTTGGTTTTCGGGCTGACAAGCGTCTCGCACCCGAGTTCCTCGAAGAACGTCGACCATAACACGTGGTACTTGTGGTAGAGCATCGAGCGCGGGAGCCCGATACGTATCACGTTGGCCACTCGGAGCCCCCTCGGCACGAGAATCACAACTCAGATGAATGGACCTACCCAGCGCGGGTTGTATCAGCGTGCAACCAATTCGGCAATCCAATGGTACAGCGGAATGCCGAAGACGATGTTGAACGGAAACGTCAGCGCGACCGCCGCGGTAAGTGACAGGGATGGATTCGCTTCCGGGATAGCCGCTCTGATCGCGGCCGGTGCGGAGACGTAGGACGCACTGGCCGCGAAGATGCCCAACATGGTCGCCCCACCCACTCCGAGTCCCGCCGCAGTACCCAGGAGCACTCCCGCAGCTCCGTGAAGAGGGGGCATGAGATACGCATAGCCGAGGAGCGGAGCGCCCATGGTCTTCCACTCGTGCAAACGCCCGGCTGCGAGCAGTCCCATGTCGAGCATGAACAGGCACAGGATCCCCCTGAACATGTCGCCGAAGAACGGCATGATCTGCTCGGTTCCATCGGGGCCGCTGATGTAGCCGATCACCAGAGCCGCCACCAGTACCAAGACGGCCTTTCCGCGGACGCTGTCTCCGAGGATCGCGAGCACGTTGACCTTGACGCCCTCGTGGGTCTGCCGGGCTATCGCGATCCGCGCGATCAGGATGGCTGTGACAATGGCGAAACTGTCCATGAAGGGGTAGAGCGCCGGCAGGAACGACTCGTAGGGGACCTTGAGTCTGTCGAGATACGCGAAGCCCATGACCATGGTCACCGCGCTCACCGCGCCGTAGTGACCTGCGATGGAGCCCGCGTTGGCGCGGTCGAACTTCAGCTTGCGAAGCACAAAGAAGCCGACACACACGATTCCGATCCCCAAAGTGGTGGCCGCGAGCGCCGGCAGGAGCGCCTCGTCAAGCCCCACTTTCGAGAGACCAACTCCGCCCTTGAGGCCGATGGCGACCAACAGGAACAGCATCATCGCCGTACTCATAGCTTCGGGTATCTTCAGGTCTGATCTGACGAGCGCAGCGAACATGCCAACAACGAAGAACAGGATCTGAGGTGTCGTGAGCTGGGTCAGAATGTTAGACAGTTCCATGATCACCTTCGTTGATGGTTGTCGACACCTGCGGTCGCATGAGTGCACCCTTGCATTGAATGCAGACAATAACCTTCCGTTTCCATACACTCAAGCGCGGACATGCGATTCGGTGGGCGATCAGAGTCCTCGGTAACCATGTACCTGCGCGATCAGACGTGACGGGAACCGATGTTGAGACAGAATCGATCAGACACGGATTCGGGGAAGCCTCGCCTAGGCGTTGACGTGGGCGAGGCGGTGAGGCTGCTGCGCGCGGGCGGAGTCGTGGCCGTGCCCACCGAAACCGTCTATGGGCTGGGAGCCGATGCGTCGAATCCTGCTGCCGTCGCGCGGGTGTTCGAGCTCAAGGGCCGACCGGCCGACCACCCTCTCATAGTCCATATCGGTGAGGCGGACGTGATCTCGGAGTGGGCGCGAGACATTCCCGAAGAGGCATGGGCTCTCGCTCGGGCCTTCTGGCCGGGGCCGCTCACCATCATCTTGAAGCGGGGAACGGCCGCGCTCGACGTGGTCACGGGAGGCCAAGACACCGTCGGACTGCGCGTGCCGGACCATCCGCTCACGCTGAGGCTCCTCGCCGAGCTTGGTGGCGGAGTTGCCGCTCCTTCGGCGAATCGGTTCGGACGGGTGAGCCCGACGCGCGTCGGGCACGTCGAAGCCGAGTTCGGAGACCAGCTTGACTACATCCTGGATGGTGGCCCCTGCTCGGTTGGGTTGGAATCCACGATCGTCGATCTGAGTGGCTTCGACCCGAGGATATTGCGCCCCGGCGCGGTTACGGCCAGCGACATCGCATCGGTGCTCGGCACGATCGGGTCCCGCGAGACGTCTGCGGGCGAGACGCCATCACCGAGGGCTCCCGGCACGTTGGCCTCGCACTACTCTCCTGAGACGGCCGTGCGGTTGATGGTTCCTGAGTTGATCGCGGATGCTGTTGTGAGCGCTGTGTGCGAGGGCCATACGGTGGCCGTGATGGCGAGGAGACCGACGGCGATCGGTGAGTGTCGGGAGTCGTGCAGGTGGGTTCGGATGCCGCAGGAGCCTGACGAGTACGGCCGAGCGCTGTATGCCACCTTGCGCGAACTCGACGTGTCAGAGTGTGATGTCATTCTTGTCGAGACGGTTCCCATCGATCCTCGGTGGGACGCGGCAAGAGACAGGATCACGCGGGCGACAGCCGGTGATCTGTTGGATGACGATGAGTTGGGAACCTGATCCGTCGACTGGATGTATGATTCGGGATGGCGGTTCTTGACTGGTGTCGGCACCGCCCTGAGACCAAAACGGAGGCAGGTAACGTGGAACATCACACACGCAAGCTCGTCACCATCGTCACGGAGGCCTCGATCGAGCACAAGCTCACCTCCGAACTGGAAGGGTTGGGCGCGCATGGCTATACGATCACCGATGCGCGGGGCAAGGGCGCGCGGGGCGTGCGCGACGCGAACTTCGAATTCGAGGCGAACATACGTATCGAGGTGATCTGTGACGACGTCGTCGCGCAGGCGATCTGCGTTCATCTGAGGGAGCACTACTTCGACAACTACGCGATGATCTGGTTCATGTCCGATGTGGAAGTGTTGCGGCCGACCAAGTTCTGACGCTCAAGACGGGGGCGAGACAGTGGGGATTCTTGTAGGGATCATCATGGGGTCGGCCTCCGACTGGGAGACGATGCGTCATGCCGCAGAAACCCTCGAGGGTCTGGGCGTGCCGTTCGAGACGGAGGTCGTCTCGGCGCATCGCACGCCGGACAAGCTGTTCGCATACGCCGAAACAGCCGTCGGACGTGGGCTCGAAGTGATCATCGCGGGGGCGGGCGGTGCCGCCCATCTACCCGGGATGGTCGCTGCGAAGACGCCGCTGCCCGTGTTGGGTGTTCCTGTGCAGTCGCACGCACTCAACGGGCTCGACTCGCTGCTCTCCATCGTGCAGATGCCGGGAGGAGTGCCCGTAGGGACGCTATCGATCGGCAAGGCGGGCGCGATCAACGCGGCGCTGTTGGCGGCGTCGATCCTGGGCAACAAACATCCTCAGGTCAGAGACGCCTTGAACGAGTTCCGCCGATGTCAGACCGATACGGTCCTCGACAACCCGGACCCTCGAGCGCCGCGTACATGATCGTCGGGGTCATCGGTGCGGGTCAGCTGGCCAAGATGATGGCCTTGGCGGGGCTTCCCCTCGGAATGACGTTCGTGTTCCTCGACCCCGCCTCAAATGCATGCGCGGGAGTAGCCGGTGAGCTGATCACCGGGGCCTATGACGACCCGGCGCTGCTTCGCGAGCTCGCGGTCAGGGCGGACGTGATCACGTTCGACTTTGAGAACGTCCCTGAAGACAGCATCAGCGCCCTCTCGGATCGCGTCGCGTGTCTTCCGTCGGCCCGTGCTTTGGGCGTGTCTCAAGACCGCCTTCGGGAGAAGACGCTCTTTAATGAGATCGGCATCCCCACGGCAAAGTTCGCGCCCATCGACAGCCTCGCCGATCTGGAATCGGCGGTCGCGGTGATTGGGCTGCCGGCCATTCTGAAGACGCGCCGCCTGGGCTACGACGGCAAAGGCCAAGTGATGCTTCTTTGTGAAGAAGGCCTGGCCGCCGGTTGGGAGGCTGTTTCCGGAGCACCCTCGATACTCGAGGCGGTCGTGCCCTTTCGTCGCGAGCTCTCGGTCATCGCGGTTCGGGGACGCGACGGCGAGACGCGCTTCTACCCGCTCTCTGAGAACACGCACCGTGATGGGATCTTGCGCATCGCCGCGAGCAGGCCGGGAGATCAGGCAACGGATGAGGCGCGGGAGCTGGTGTCACGACTGCTCGACGAACTCGATTACGTGGGCGTGTTGGCTTTGGAGCTGTTCGACACGGAATCCGGCTTGGTGGCCAACGAGTTCGCGCCGCGGGTTCACAACTCCGGCCATTGGACCATCGAGGGGGCGCAGACCAGCCAGTTCGAGAACCACCTGCGCGCGGTGTGCGGGTTGCCGTTGGGCGACACCTCTGCAGTGTGGGACGTTGTCATGCTCAACATCGTGGGCGAGGTGCCCGAGACCGCCGCGATGCTCTCTGTTCCCGGCGCGCACTTGCATCTTTACGGCAAGGAGGCCCGCCCAAGTCGCAAGGTGGGGCATGTCACGGTGCGATCGGTTGACGGAGTGGAACTCGACACGGCGGTGAGAGGGCTTCTGGCGCTCCCGGGCCTTGGCTGATAGCGGCATGCAATCTGCTAGGATGACGAGCAGGCCCCCGCTCGTTCGAATGGAGTCGCGTGACGTTTCTTGCCCGCACACCTTCCTCGGTTGTTCTTCTCCTGATGCTCGTCGTCGCTTTGGTGGCGCTGCATTGTCCTGAGGTGGCGTGTGCTGACTGTGCCGGAGACGAAGTCGCCGCTCAGCAGATGGTTTTCGTCTCGCAGCCTGCGGTCTTCACCTCCGCATCGTTCGCTGTGGTGCCATCGCCGGCAAACGAGCTGGTGTGCGGCGTCGCGACGGGTGGCCTCGCGTTCGTTGACCGTGTCGCTTTGGGTTCTCGTCTGTTGATCTGAGTCGTGTCGGCGGAAGCACTCCCGCATCGGCAGTCATGGTCGATCACGCTCACTCACGAACGGAGAACCAATCGTGCATTCACCTGTTCGCACAGGCCGCGTTTTCGTGGCCATCGTGCTCCTATTCATCCTCGCGCTCGTTGCCGGCTGCAGTGGCGGTTCGGTTGACGCGGCTAACGTGATCGGTGTCAAGGCGCTTGCAGCCGATCCTCAAGCATATACCGGGCAGATCGCCGTCAAAGGCGTCGTTCAGAATATCGACACCGGGTCGTCGGTGGTCTCGATCATCGACGAGACCGAGTTCGCGTCGTGCGGACTCACACCGTGCTCCTCTGCGGGCATCATCCCCTTGGTTCTGCCCACAAGCGGTAAGGCCGCTCCAAGCGGCGCGTTTTACAAGGGCGATCTGCCCCAGCTCGAAGACGTCATCGTGGTGATCGGTGAGATCAAGTCCTCGCCGCAGGGTGCGTACTTCGACGTGGTGCGCGTTGAACGCGGCTCCGATACGTTGATCGAAAAAGTCAGATAGGGGGCGGAGATGAATGATTTCCGTCTCGTAGTGCGCAATCTGTTCGGTAGCCGAAGCAGATTCGTGCTCACTCTCACGGGTATCACGCTCGGCATCACCGCGTTGGTCGTCATGATGAGTCTGGGAACCGGCCTGCGCGCGCAGATTCAGAAGCAGGCCATCGACCTCGGGGCGAACCTCATCGTGACGCCTAAGGGTTGGTGTGCGTATGAGCAGGTCAAGGTGCTTTCGGGCACCCAGCTCCCCGATGCGATACTGCCCCAGGACCTCGCCGCCATCGAGGCTCTCGAAGGAATCTCGGTCACTCCGTATCTCGCGGTCGGCTCCGCTATCGACAACGAGCCGGTCCCCGTGACGGGAATCCGCATGGAGCAGACCATCGAGACGAAGGGGTGGACCCTGGCCGAGGGGGAGGCTCCGAAGCCCGAGGAGTACAGCATTCTGGCGGGATCGGCGATCGCCGAGTCCTTCGAGCTCGCCCCCGGCTCCGAGATCACGGTGCGCGGAAAGCTGTTCACTGTCGAGGGAATCCTGAAGCCGTCCGGCACGTCTGATGATGGCGTGCTGTTCATGCCGCTCGACATCGCTACGGAGGTCTACGAGACCAACGGCCGCGTGTCGTTCGTGGCGGTACGGGTCGACGACATCAAGAAGGTCGATCTTTACGCGAAGCGCATCAGTGACGCCGCGAACGTCGCGGTCATCACGGATCGCCAGATCCTCGCGTCGGTTCTGTCTGTGGTCAACAGCGTGAACACCACGCTGCGCGTCATCGCGGCGGTGGCGGTGCTCACTGCGGCTTTCGGCATCATCAACACCATGCTGATGGCGACTTTCGAGCGGCGTCGTGAGATCGGCATCCTCAAGGCCATAGGCAGCTCGAACGCGCGCATCTTCAGGTCGTTCATGTTCGAAGCGGCCGCATATGGGCTGATCGGAGGTGTCGTGGGTCTCATCATCGGATCCGGGGCCTCGCAACTCATCACACCCTACATCGCTCAAAACGAGTTCACCGCTTTCGTGGGCGGCGCGAGAGTGGATGCCGTGCCGCCGCTTCTCGACATGGCGCTCATCCTGGGCGGCTCAGTGCTGATCGCGACTCTTGCCGGCATCTACCCCGCGTGGCGCGCCGCGCGACTGACCCCCGTGGAGGCGATCAGCTATGAGTAGCATCATGTGCCTGCGCGATGTCCACAAGACCTACAGCGGCCGGGGAGTACCCACTCAGGCTCTGCGCGGCGTCGACCTCGACATCGATCGTGGATCGTTCACTTGCCTCATCGGCCCGTCCGGGCACGGAAAGAGCACCCTGTTGCACCTTCTCGGTGGACTGGATCGGCCCACGAGCGGCACCGTGCATATTCTCGGAGAGCACATCGAGAGCATGTCAGACGCGCAGCTCGCCAGGTTCAGGGCCACTCGAGTGGGATTCGTGTTCCAGTTCTTCAATCTGCTCAAAGGACTCACGGTCCTTGAGAACGTCGAGCTCGCGATGATGTTCGCGAGCAAGCCCGCACGCGAGCAGGCCGCTCGCGCGACTGAGCTGCTGCGCTCAGTCGGTCTCGGAGACAAGCTCCACGCCCGGGCAAACGAGTTGTCGGGTGGACAGATGCAGCGGGTCGCGATCGCTCGGGCGCTCGCCAACGACCCGGAGGTGCTACTGATGGACGAGCCCACGGGGAACCTCGATTCGGCCTCCGAGGCGGAGGTGATGGCGATCCTGCGCGGGTTGCACGAGCAGGGTCGTACCGTCGTCGTGGTGACACACAGCCTCGAGATCGCGGCTCGTGCCGAGAGAGTCGTCGAAGTGCTGGACGGTCGCATCGCCTGAGTGGCGCTTCACTCCACCGGTGCACTCACTGCATCACGTGGCCGGAGTACCAACCGGGATCAGGTACAGAGGAGTCTCTTCGTCGCCCGCGCCAACGATCCTGCGGATGGCCCGGTCGGAAAACGCCCCCACGGGTACTGCCCCAAGCCCTAGGCTCACCGCTGTGAGCAGGAGGTTCTGCGCGGCGTGGCCTGCTTCGATGTGAACATAGCGAGTCGCCCGTTTCCCGTACTTGGCCGCCGTTCTCGCGTAGACGCCCGAGATGATGAACACCACAGGTGCGGAAGCGATGAAGCCTTGTCCCAATGCAGCGGCGGCGAGCTCATCGCGGACGTCTTCGTTCGCGAGTTCTGTGAGTTCATGACGATCGGGGACATAGCGATGCACTCCTGCGGAGGACGCCGCATACAGTTCCAACGGGTACAGTCCTCCAGCGGAGGGGGCTGCTCGAAAGCCCGTGCGCTGATCGGTGACGCCTTGGGCAGACCAGAGCATCCTTGCGATGTCCTCGTCCGAGACCGCCGTTTCGGTGAACGCGCGAACGGAGCGCCGCTGCTCGATGGCCCCCGCGACGCTGTCCGGTCCGGTCGCCGCTCGCGGGTCGGTCAGGGCCACGGTACCTTGGGTGTCGGAGGTGAGGGGGATGTTCGTTTCGCGGACTGAGCCTGGTCGACATCCCGCCAACCCGGCGACCAGCGCCCCCAGCATGAGAACGAACCCCCTGCGATCAGGTGAGATCGACATGTTGTGCACCGCCCTCGTCCGATACGGCAGTCAAACTCAGTTCATTCCCAAGCGCACCCCTTTGGGGCGTATACCAGTGGAGGTTGGTGCTCTTCGCGCAGGTCAAGAGCCTATCGCTGGCTTGAGGCATGCCTTTGTCGCACAATACGCACCGTTTCGGTGCGTTCGAAATCGTTGCATTTCCGGGTAGGCGGAGTACTGTGCGGAACACGATCCCGAAAACCCATGAATCGCAGTTATTCAGTGCGATTCAAAGACCGGACAGGACGGTGGGACGCATGTACGCACGTAGTGGAGCAGGCGCGCGGCTGAGTCTGCTGAAGCTTACGCTTGCGACGCTCTTCGCGGCACTGGTGCTGACCGGTTGTGGGGCCGCGAATCCGGCCAAGACAACCTCCGACGGTGGCCCGAAGCGCGAGCTCATCCTCGTGGCGTACTCGATCCCTGACAAGGCCTACGAGAAGATCATCCCGGCGTTTCGCCGGTACTGGAAGGACCGGGCCGACGAAGACATCGTGATCACCGAGTCCTACGGCGGTTCGGGGTCGCAGGCTCGGGCGGTCATCGACGGCCTCGAAGCCGATGTGGTGCACCTGGGAATGGAGCCCGATGTCGAGGAGATCAGCAAAGCCGGACTCATCGACGTCGGCTGGCAGGAGCGCACCATCGGCAAGGGCATCCCGACCACCAGCCTCATCGTGTTCGGCGTGCGCCCGGGCAACCCTGAGGGCATCACCGGATGGTCTGACGTGTCGCGCGAGGGCGTCGAGGTGATAACTCCCGACCCGAGGATCAGCAGTGGCGCCCAGTGGAACCTGCTCGCCTCGTGGGGCTCGGTCATACAGTCCGGAGGGAGCCCTGAGCAGGCCTTCGAACAGGTCGAGCGGTTGTACGACAACGCCGTCGTGTTGGATCGGAGCGCACGAGACGCCTCGAACACGTTTCTCAGGAAGGAAATGGGCGACGTGGCTCTTTTCTGGGAAAGCGACGCCAATATCGCTCAGGCCTCCGGTGCCCAGTTCGACGTGGTGATACCTCCCGAGACGATTCTTGCTGAGACTGCGGTCGCGGTGGTCGACTCGAATGCGAGGCGTCGCGGGAACGAGGATCTCGCGAAGGCGTTCGTGGAGTTCCTGTTCTCGCGTGAAGCCCAGGAGATCTTCGCCGAGGAGGGGCTTCGACCCGTGAACGAGGATGTGCTGCAGAGGTATGCGAGCAAGTTCCCGATGCCTGCAGGCGACGTCTTCACGATCGCCGAGTTCGGTGGCTGGAAGCGCGCGACGCCGGAGTTCTTCGGCGAGGCTGGTTTCTACTCGACGATAGAGGCGAACGTGGCGAAGCGCCGATGACGGGGTCACGGTACAGCGGTACGCTCGCGTGGGGCGTCACATGGGCGGTTCTCGGCGCCCTCGTCTTGCTGCCGCTTGCGGCTGTGACCGCCAAGGCGGCCCAGGCGGGCCCGGGTGGCATCATCGCGTCCATAATGAGTCCGATCGCGCTCTCGGCGCTCACACTCTCATTCACGGCGGCCCTGATCGCCGCATCGCTCAACACGGTGATGGGGACGCTGATCGCCTGGGTACTCGTGCGCTATGAGTTCTTCGGCAAGTCGATTGTGAACTCGCTTGTCGACGTCCCGTTCGCGCTCCCCACGGCGGTGGCGGGCATCACGCTCTCAGAACTCCTCGGGCCAACGGGGTGGATCGGGAAGCTGTCACCCGCGTTGGCGGTCGCATACGCGCCGGCCGGGGTGCTCGTGGCGATGGTCTTCGTCTCCTTGCCGTTTGCGGTCCGCGCTGTCCAGCCGGTGCTTGCCGACCTCGAGGCTGACGTCGAGGAGGCCGCTGCGGTTCTGGGTGCCAGCCCCTTTCAGGTATTCGCACATGTGATCGTGCCCACGCTTCGGCCCGCGATGCTCACCGGTCTCGCACTCGGCTTCGCCCGAGCTGTCGGGGAGTTCGGCTCGGTGGTGATCATCTCGGGAAACATCCCGATGTCGACGTTGACGGGCCCGGTGCTCATCTACCAGCGGCTGGAGCAGTACGACACCGTGGGTGCGACCAGCGTGGCTGTCGTCATGCTCTCGGTCTCGCTTGTCATCCTCGTGGCGATCAGTCTCTTGCAGGGAGCGGGGAGAAGCCATGCGTGACATGACCGAAGCGATCCCGCGAACCCACCCGAGGAATGGTTCCCGCCACGCACGAAGAGCGACGATCGCGATTGCCGTGTCATGGATCCTGCTCGTGTTGGGGGCTCCGCTCACACTCGTGTTCGTGACCGCATTCGGCGAAGGGGCCGGGGCGTTCTTCTCGGCGTTGTCCGATTCGGAGTTTCTGCACGCAGCGTTGCTCACGATGATCGCCGCGCTGTGCGCCGTGGCGTTCAACACCGTGTTCGGAGTATTGGCCGCGTGGACCGTGGCCCGCACGCGTCTGCCGGGTCGACGCTTGATCTCCATGCTGCTCGACCTGCCTGTGGCGGTGTCTCCGGTCGTGGCGGGCCTCATGTTCCTGCTGCTGTTCGGGCGACAGGGCTGGTTCGTCAGCGTGTTGGAGCGTATCGATGTCCAGATCGTCTTCGCGTTGCCGGGCATCGTGATCGCGACGATCTTCGTGACGATGCCCTTCGTCGCGAAAGAGGTGCTCGCTGTGCTCCAGGAGACGGGCGTCGCTCAGGAGGAGGCCGCCGCGACGCTCGGGGCGAGCTCGTGGCAGGTCTTCACGCGAATCGTCGTTCCGAACATCCGGTGGGCGGTCTTTTACGGCATCGTCCTGACCGCGGCGCGCGCGATCGGGGAGTTCGGCGCCGTCTCGGTACTCTCGGGAAACCTCATCGGCAAGACGCAGACACTGCCCTTGTTCATCGAGCGCGCGTACGTGAACTATGAGACGACCCTCGCCTTCGCGGCGGCGGTCCCGCTCACGATGTTCGCGCTGTTCACCATCGCCGCCCACAAGCTGATCGTTTGGTTGAGCGCCCGCCGCCGCACGTTGAACCTCGCCGAGGAGGCGACACTATGAGCACGACCGCTGTCGGCGTCACTGACATCGCGATCCGCGGGGTGTCGCGGGCTTTCGGTGAGTTCAAAGCGCTGCGCGACGTCGATCTCGAGGTCGCGTCCGGCGAGCTCGTGGCGTTGCTCGGACCTTCGGGCTCGGGTAAGACCACGTTGTTGCGCATCATCGCCGGACTCGAGAAGCAAGACGCGGGCTCCGTGATGATCGCCGGTCAGGAGTCCACAGGGCTCGCCTCTCGTTCTCGCGACATCGGATTCGTGTTCCAGCACTACGCGCTGTTCAAGCATATGTCGGTTCGGCAGAACATCGGCTTCGCGCTCAAGATGCGCAAGACTCCGAAGGCCCGCATCGATGCCCGGGTTGACGAGCTCATCTCGCTCTTCCGGCTCGATGGCCTCACCGCACGCTATCCCGACGAGCTCTCCGGCGGCCAGCGTCAGCGCGTCGCGCTTGCCCGCGCGCTGGCGTTCGAGCCGAGGATACTGCTGCTCGATGAGCCCTTCGGGGCTCTGGACGCGCGCGTCCGCCAGGAGCTGAGGCGCTGGCTTCGCCGTCTGCACGACGATATCGGCGTGACGACGGTCTTCGTGACCCACGACCAAGAGGAGGCGCTCGAGGTCGCGGACCGTGTCGTGGTCATGAACGAGGGTCGCATCGAGCAGATAGGCACGCCCGAGGAGGTCTTCAGTAACCCGGCCAACGTGTTCGTCATGAAGTTTCTCGGCAACGTGAACGTCTTCCACGCACGGGTCGAGCATGGCAAGGCGAGCGTCGGTGGACTGGCGATCGAGGCTCCAGGCTCCACAAGTGACTCGGCAAGAGCCTACATCCGTCCTCACGAGATGGACATCCACCGCGCTGGGCAACACGCCGACGACATCCCGGCGACCGTGGCTTTCGTCAACCCCGTGGGCGCGAACGTGAAGGTCGAGCTTCTGACTGATGCGGGCGACGTCGTGTTCGTCGAGATCACGCGGGGCAGTTATCTGGAGCTGGGGCTTGAGCGCGACATGGCGGTCGGACTGCGGCCTCGGGTCTTCAACATCTTCGACGACTATTCGATCTGACTGGCAAACGCATTCCCAGTGACGAAGGGCGAGACATGAAAGATCAGAAAAGAGACGAGCTGCGCGTGTGGGGTGAAGGCGTTCGCACCCTCGCGCCCGAAGAGGTGCTGGCGGCAGCGGCCGGTCGCTTCGCGGGCCGCATCGCCTTCGCGTCCTCGATGGGCGTTGAAGACCAGGTCATCACCCAGATGATCGCGACCGCTCGGATTCCGATACCGATCTTCACCCTGGACACGGGTCGCCTGTTCCCCGAGACCTACGACCTGATAGAGGAGACCTCCAGCCACTACGGGCTGCCACTGCGCGTGTTCTTCCCGGACGCCTTGGAGGTTGAGGAGATGGTTGCGGATCATGGCGTGAACCTGTTCCTCGACGACGTGGCTTTGCGCAAACGCTGCTGCGAGGTGCGCAAACTGCGCCCGCTGGCCCGCGCGCTCGAGGGGCTTGACGCATGGGTGTGCGGTCTGCGGCAGGGCCAGTCGGCTAACCGCGCCGAGACAGAGGTCGTCGAGTGGGACGCGGCGCATGGGCTCGTGAAGATCAACCCCCTTGCCGGATGGAGTAGCGAGCAGGTCCAAGAATACGCGAACGAACACCGTGTGGTTCGCAACCCGCTGCACGAGCGGGGCTTCCCGAGCATCGGGTGCACGCCCTGCACCAGAGCGGTTGAGCCCGGCGAGGACGAGCGCAACGGGCGCTGGTGGTGGGAGAGCGACAGCCAGCGCGAGTGCGGCCTGCACACTCGAATCGCAGATACCGACGGGGAGGTATCCTCGTGAACCAATTGGACGCCCTCGAAGCCAAGAGCATCCACATAGTGCGCGAGGCCTATCGTTCGCTGGGCAACGTGTGCATGCTCTGGTCGATCGGCAAGGACTCGACGGTGCTGCTCCATCTCGCGCGCAAGGCGTTCTTCGGCCACGTGCCGTTTCCGCTCGTGCACGTCGACACCGCTTATGAGATCCCTGAGCTGATGAAAGACCGCGACCGGCTCTCCTTGGAGTTGGGGTTCAACCTCATCGTGGGGCAGAATCGAGCCGCGCTGGAGGCTTGCGAGACGTTCCCGGAAGGACGTGTCGACCGTCTGACGTGCTGCCGTAAGCTCAGGACAGAGGCGCTTCGACACACCCTGTCGGGCGAGTGGCCACGTCTGCGCATGGATCACGTTCGAGGCGAACTCGTCGAGGACACGGACTCGGAGCCGTTCACCGGCGTGATCGTGGGAGTGCGTGCCGACGAGGAAGGAAGCCGCTCGAAAGAGCGCTACTTCTCGCCCCGCGATGTCGACAACGACTGGGACGTCGACGATCAGCCGCCGGAGTTGTGGCGCTACTTCAAGACTGATTTCGAACCGGGGACGCATGTGCGCGTCCACCCGTTGCTGGACTGGACCGAGCTCAACATCTGGGAGTACATCGAACGGGAGAGCATCCCTGTGGTGTCCCAGTACTTCGCGACAGACGGCCGGAGATGCCGCTCGCTGGGCTGCGAGCCCTGCACCGAGGCCATCGACTCTGACGCCGGTACGGTGGCCGAGATCATCGAAGAGCTGCGTTCAGGATCTCTCTCGAGGATCGCCGAGCGTTCCGGGCGGGCTCAGGATGCCGAGGACGGCGGCGGACTGGAAACCTTGCGCAGAGACGGATACATGTGATGGAAACGATCCTGAACACGACCGCGGAAGACGCTGAGCGACTGGATATCGTGGTCGTCGGCCACGTCGACCACGGCAAGAGCACGGTGATCGGGCGGTTGATGGCCGACACCGGCTCACTGCCGGACGGCAAACTCGACCAGGTCAGGGCGATGTGCGCGGCGAATGCGCGACCGTTCGAGTACGCGTTCCTGCTCGACGCGCTCAAAAACGAGCAGGAGCAAGGGATCACTATCGACACCGCACGTTGTTTCTTCAAGACGTCTCGACGTCACTACATCCTGCATGATGCGCCCGGTCACGTGGAGTTTCTCAAGAACATGATCACCGGAGCTTCGCGCGCTCAGGCGGCGCTGCTCGTTATCGACGCTCAAGAAGGTGTGGCCGAGAACTCGAAGCGGCATGGCTACATCCTCTCGATGCTCGGTATCCGCCAGATCGCCGTGCTCGTGAACAAGATGGATCTGCTCGAATGGGACGAGCGCGCGTTTCGCGCGGTTGCTGACGAGTACGGGGAGTTCCTCGGAAGACTCGGCGTGCGACCCACACGTTTCATTCCGGTGAGCGCGCGTGAGGGCGCCAACATCGTGGATCGCACCGATCAGGCACCGTGGTACGACGGCCCGACCGTCCTCGGGCAGGTCGAGGAGTTCGAGCGCCTCGAAGACGACCTCGACCGGCCTTTTCGCATGCCGCTGCAAGACGTCTACAAGTTCACCGCTTCTAGCGACGATCGCCGCATCTACGTTGGCACGATCGAGACGGGGCGCGTCTCCCCCGGAGACGACGTGGTGTTCCTGCCCTCCGGCAAGACATCGACGGTGAAATCGATAGAGGTGCTGTCCGGCCCCTCGCCCAGTGAGGCGTACGCCGGGCAGGCGAGCGGCTTCACGCTCGATACGCAGGTCTACGTCAAGCCCGGCGAGTTCATCGTGCGCGCCGATCAGGATCGCCCGCATGTCGCGACGCGGTTTCGCGCCAACGTATTCTGGATGGGCACAGCGCCGCTGGTCAGCGGGCGTCGATATCTCCTGCGCATCGGTTCGTCCAAGGTGCCTGTCGAACTGGACGAGGTACTCAGCGTGCTCGATGCGTCCGATCTGCGCTCGGTCGAGGGCGCATCGCAGGTGGAGCGCCATGACGTCGCGGAGGCTGTCTTCGTGACGACGCGCCCGGTGGCCTTCGACACCGCCGACGCACTCGAGCCGACGGCGCGGTTCGTCATCGTCAACGGCTACGACATCGCCGGGTGCGGGATCGCGCTCGAGGCGCTTGAGGCGCGTGGCGCCAACCTGACTCGGCAGCGGCGCTACGCAACGGGGTCTGTCGACTCCGCCGAGCGCTCCCGTCGTTACGGCCATGCCGGTCGCGCGGTCGTGGTCGTTGGCGAGCCTGTGGAAGATGTGACGCAGATCGCCGCCCGCCTCGAACGACGCCTCTTCGACCTGGGCGCGCACTCGTACTTCCTGGGCGCGACTGATGTGGGAGAGGAAAGACAGGTCCTCGACAGAGACGCCCGTCTGAGCAACCTGGGTGAGATCGCATGGGGAATGGCTGACGCGGGTGTCGTGTTGGTGACGCCGGTCGGTGATCTCGATCGCTTCGAGATCGGGCAGATGCGCTCCTTGGCCGCCCCTCATCAGCTGCTCGTCGTTGGCATCGGTCGGGGTGCGCCGGACCTGGATGCGGACCTGGAGATCGCATCGGTGACCGATCCAGACGAAGCGGTACAAGCTGTCCTACGCGCACTGACCGCTGCTGGTGTGCTTCCGGAATACGAGATCTGAGGAGGAACCGATGGACGAGAACACACTCAAGGGTGGCGGCTTCGTGAAGCTTCGTCAGAAGGACCGGTGGGCGGTGCGCGTCAAAGTGCCCTTCGGGGAGACCGACGCGACGTCGCTCATCGCGATCGCCCGCATCGCAGAGCGCTTCGGCGATGGTGAGATACACCTCACCGTGCGCCAGTCGCTTGAGTTCCGAGGAGTGAGCATCGATCGATTCGACGAGGTCAGGGCGGCACTCGCTGAGGCGGGTTTCGTACCCGGCGTGTGCGGGGCACGGGTGCGCGCGACCGTCGCATGTCCCGGTCGAGCGGTCTGTGGGCGCGGACTGCACGACACCTACGAACTCGCCACCTTGCTCGACGAACGGCTCTACGCTCGCGAGGGTCTGCCTCACAAGTTCAAGATGGCGGTGTCGGGATGCCCTTCGTCATGCGCGAAACCGCAGGCCAACGACGTGGGCTTCATCGGGGCCGTTGAGCCGATCTTCGACGAGGTCGAAGGTGAGTGCATCGCGTGCGGCCTCTGCGCGAGCGTGTGCATCACGGGTGCGATAACGCGCGACAGCGAGGGTCGCCCGGAAATCGACCTCGCGAAGTGTGATCGCGACGGTGCGTGCGTCTCGGCGTGCCCGACAGGAGCGATACGAGCGCGCACGCGGGGTTGGCGGGTGCTGGTCGGAGGCAACTTCGGGCGCAGGCCGGCGCTCGCCTACGAGGTGGGCGGAATCGTGGACACCCAGGAGGCGGCAAGAATCGCCGAGCGCGCGCTGGAGGCGTTCGTGCATCACGCCGATGGCCGCGAGCGCGTTCGCACGGTCATCGACCGTGTGGGGCTCGACGAGTTCTTGAAGGAGGTCTTGTAGATGGAGACGATCGATCTGCGCGGAGTGCTCTGCCCGCTGAACTACGTCCGCGTTCGGCTCGCGCTGGAGCCGCTCGCCACAGGAGACGAGATCGAAGTGTTGCTCGATGTCGGCGAGCCGGTCACGAACGTGCCTCGCTCGCTTCGCGATGACGGCGAACAGGTTCTCGAGCTGACGCCCGAAGACGGTCACTACCGGATGCGTGTTCGGAAGGGGGCGAGCGCCCGTGGAGAGTGACCTCGAGCCCGCAGGCAGGATCGGGGACTACCCGTTCGCGGGTACGGTGCTCGTAGCCGCGGACCTCCTCGCCGAGCTCATTTCTGTGTGCGCCGCGCGGCTGCCTGACGAGGCGTGCGGCGTGGCGGCCGGTCGGCCCGGCGAGATCGTGCGTCTGTATCCGCTCACGAACGTCTCGGCCAGCCCTGAGTACTACACCGCCGATGCCGAGGAGCAGCTCGAGGCGTACCGGACCATGGCCGACGAGGGGCTGGAGTGCGTGGCGGTCTACCACTCGCACCCAGCGACGCCCGCGCGGCCATCGACCACCGACATCGCTCAGGCCTACGACCCTGATGTGCTCTACGTGATCGTGTCGTTCGCCGTTCAGTCACCGTCGGTGCGGGCGTTCACGATCCGAGACGGCTCGGTCACCGAGGTGACCATCCAGTCTGAGGCTCCCGCGTAGCCGGGGCCACACAATGAGAGAGAAGGAGCGAGACCATGGCAGTGACAGTATCGATCAACGGAAAGCGTGAGGAAGTCGAGGGCCCGGTGTCTGTGGCTGAGCTGCTCGAGAGCAAGCGAATTCGCCCGCAGGTCGCGGTGATAGCGGTCAACAGGGAGCGGATCTCGCGAGAGGCACTGCCAGACACGGTGGCCAATGATGGCGACTTGGTCGAAATCATGATCCAGCTGGCTGGCGGGGGAGATGTCTAGCATCCTTGACAGCATCGGCAAGACCCCGCTCGTCCGACTGCGAGTCGAAGAAGGCGCGGGACAGGTGTGGGCGAAGTTCGAAGCTGCGAACCCCGGCGGTAGCGTCAAGGACCGGATAGCGCTGTCGATGATCGAGGATGCGCGAGAGCGTGGTGTCCTGGCACCGGGCGCGCCTGTCGTCGAAGCCACGTCGGGCAACACCGGTATCGGGCTCGCCGTGGTCTGCGCCGCGCTCGGGTATCCGCTCACCCTCGTGCTGCCGGAGTCCATGAGCTCGGAGCGTCTCGCTGTGGCTGAAGCGCTTGGCGCGAAAGTCGTCACCACATCGGTGGGGGCTGGGATGATCGGCTCCATCGAAGCCGCGTATTCGATTGCTCGGGACACGGGGGCGTATTGTCCTCGCCAGTTCGAGAATCCCGCGAACCCCGCCGTGCATGAGCGCACCACCGGACCTGAGATCACCGATGAGATCGCTCGGCACGTCGACGCGTTCGTCGCCGTCGCTGGGACCGGGGGCACCGTGACAGGCGTCGGGCGCCATCTCAAACGTCTGGACCCCGGCGTTCTCGTGGTGGCGGTGGAGCCCGCCGGCTCGGCGGTACTCTCCGGAGGCAAGCCCGGAACACACATGATCCAGGGCATCGGCCCCGGGTTCGTGCCCGATGTTCTTGATCGGAGTGTCATCGACGAGATCGCTACATGTGGCGACAAGGATGCCTGGGAGATGTCGCGACGAATCGCTCGTGAGGATGGCATGCTGTGTGGCATCTCGAGCGGTGCCGCAGTCGTGGTGGCTCGAGCGGTGGCGCTCCGGCTGGGGCCGGAGGCCACCGTCGTCACGATTCTGCCCGATACGGGTGAGCGCTCCTTGAGCCTCGCACCGTACTTCGAGTACGCCACCTGACCGAAATCACGTTCTGAGGAGAACCATGCACACGCTGACCGATGAAGAGATCGCCAGGTACGGACGACAGATCATCGTCCCCGGCTTCGGCGGCACGGGCCAGGAACGACTCAAGAGCGGCTCGGTCCTCGTCGTCGGGGCCGGCGGACTGGGCTCGCCCTCGCTTCTGTATCTGGCCGCAGCGGGTGTCGGACGGATCGGCGTTGTCGACGCCGATGACGTTGACGTGACGAACCTCCAGCGTCAGGTGGCGCACGCCACCACGGACATCGGTCGCAACAAGGCTGAATCGGCCGCCGAGACGATGCGTGCGATCAACCCGCTCATAGAGGTGGTGATCCACCCCGTTCGGCTGACCCCGGAAAACGCTTTCGGCATCTTCGAGGGCTACGATGTCGTGTTGGACGGGACGGACAACTTCCCGACCCGCTACCTGATCAACGACGCGTGTGTGATCCTCGGCAAACCGCTCGTGACAGCCGCGATACTGCGCTATTTCGGCCAGCTTGCTGTCATCAGGCCCACCATGGGCCCGTGTTACCGCTGCTTCTTCCCAGAGCCGCCCGCGCCGGGGGAGGTTCCGTCCTGCTCGCAGGCGGGTATTGTCGGCCCCGTGGCCGGAGTCATGGGCAGCCTCCAGGCGCTTGAGGCCATCAAAGTGCTTCTGGGTTCCGAGGACTCACTCGTCGGCCGATACCTAGCCATCGATTTCCACTCGCTTGAGAGCAATTCGATGGAGTTCGAGCGCAACACGGACTGCGCTGTCTGCGGGGAATCGCCGACGATCACATCTCTCACGGTCGCGGCCGACACCTGCTCATTCGACACGGTCCTGAGGGATCTGACCTCCTCCTGAGTACGCTCACCTCATCAGCTTCGGCGTCGCCTCGCCCAGCGTCGCGCGCAGGGCGACGACGGCCTCGAGGCTCTCCGGAGCCGCGACGACGTCGGTCGAGATGGCGGACTCTGTCGCTCCCAGCGTGTCAGAGACCCCGCGAGCGAGTCGGTCGGCCACGATCGCGCCACCTGCGCCCGGCGTGTGCGGGAGCAGGATGAGGAAGGTCCCGTCTTCGAGGCGCCCGACTTCGTCGACGAGACGGAGGTCGTTGCGGATGTGGTTGGCGACCGAGTGGATGATCTTCTTCAGCCTCGCGGGGCGCAGTCCCTGGAGCATCGATGTGTCGATTCTCAGCGTCACCACGGAAAACGGCGTCGCGTAGCGGGTGTGCTGACCAAGGGCGTCATCCAGCAAGCGGGCGAGCCACCGTTGATTGTAGACGCCGCTCCACTCATCGATGCTCTCCGAGTGCTCCAAACGAGTGAACACGTACTTCAGACGCCCGCACAGTTCGCCGCCGAGCACCCCGACGACGCCGTACGACAGCACGCGCACGGCGAGGAGACTGATCAGGCCCGTGTCGACACCGCCAACGGAGTTGGCGAGCGGGACGAGCGTCACCGCATACAACACCGATGCGGCGATCGCGGCGATCAGGCCGCCTTTCCTGCCCCAATGGACGGCCCCGGCGAGGACCGCCAACAACATGATCTGCCCGGCGACCTCTCGTATCTCGCGTGCCTCGGGGAGGATGAACAGGATGTTGCCAAGCACCGTGATCGCCCCAGCTCCCAGTAGCAGAGCCTCGAACCGTGAGTACTTCATCGGGTCTCCTCGTCTTCGTCGCGCTTCTCGTTGCCATCGTAGCGAAGAATGGTGTTCGGGTCGCGGGGGCAGTTGAGGACTCTGTCGAAGTCGCGCACGCTCAGCGGCCGATGATCCGGTACTTGACCATATGCACGCCGTTGAAATCGAGGATTCGGATGACGCCGGGCCCGAGGTCCCACGTCCGCCCCTTGGTGTAGGGGCCTCTGTCCGCGACTCGAGCCACAGCGGTCTTGCCTCGGAACGAGAACTCCACCAGCGTGTCGAAGGGGAGTGTCTTGTGGGCGACGATCATCGAATCGGCGTGTATGCGCGTGCCATCGGCGGTGAGCCGTCCCCAGCTTCCGCGTCCGTAGTGCGATGCCTTGGCCGTCTGCCACGCTCCCTCGCCGGTACGTTTGGTCTGTCGCTTCGGCGCTGGCCTCGCGGGCCGCGTGTCGGCGCCAGCGATGCGCGCGCGCTGGGCTGCGTACGCTGCGCGGCTCGTTGCCAGATCGATTCTCGCCGCGGTCATGGCGCGCTCAAGCGTGCGCATCTCGCGAGACGCGCGCTCCTGGAGCCGCACGAGGTCGCGACCTGAGCGCGTTGCGCGTTCGCGGGCGGCTTTCGCCTCGACGACGGCTGCCGCGTCTTGCTGGGTGATGCGCTCAAGCAACTCCCATCGCGCCGTGAAGCTCTCGAAGTCCTCGGCGCCCAGCAGCGCCACCACGAGATCGACTCTCCCCGAGCGGTAGAGGCTTGCGGCTCGGCGGGACAGTCGCTGTTGCGCGCGGACCTGATCGTCGACGAGACGGTCCAGGTCTGCGGATGACTCGCCCATGCGGGCTTCGATCGACGCGAGTCGCTTCAGGGCCGCCGCATGCTCAGCGCGCGCTTCGACGAGAGCCGCGCGGCGCGCGGCCACATCCTGGGCGGGAGTCGCCTCCGTGACCGAGACGGGCGTCATCACGCTCGCGAGGACGAGAGCGAGCGTTGCCACGGTCACTTGTTGCACGAGGGAGTTGATAGCGGCCCTCCGGCTGCGGGTGATGGCGGTATCAGCGGTCGAGCTTTCAGCGTAGAAGGTACCACTCGCCGCGGCATTCCGGGCAGTTCGAGCGCTCAGCGCACGCCGAGGCTCTCGAAACCGGCGCTCAGGCGAGCGGCCAGCGCAGCAAGATCCTGCGCGGGAAGCGGCTCGTCGAGACCCGGGCGCACCCCGTCTGCGCGATAAGCCTGCAGCGCCCAGCGGGTGACACCTTCGCGGCGCAGTATCGTGGCCAGTCGCGCGAGGTCGGCCTCGTCAGTGAGATCCGGATGCACCGTCGTGCGCGCCTCGAATGCGACCCCGCTCGTCACCAGCGCACGCAGTGACGCGAGGGCGCTCTCGCCGGAATTCGGGACGCGGGTGACACGCTCGTAGTCTGGAAACGGAGCCTTGACGTCGAAACCGACCCAGTCAGTGAGCCCCAGCACCTCGCGCAGTCTTTCGGGAAGCGATCCGCCGGTGTGCAGTGCGACCTCGAATCCCATCTCGGATACGGAGCGCATGGCCGCAGGCAGCGCAGGCTGTGCGAGGGGCTCGCCGCCCGTGAAGACGACACCGTCGAGAAGCCCGACTCGCGTGGCGAGGAACGCCAGCACCTGTGACCACGTGGGCACGCCGTCGTCGGCCGCGGTGCAGGCCTCATCTGCTCTCAGGAGGTGCGGGTTGTGGCAGTAGTGGCAGTTCCACGGGCAGCCGCGCGTGAAGACGGTCGCGACGAGCTGGCCCGGCCAGTCGACCGTCGAGAGCGGCGCGAAGCCGCCTACCGACAGGTCAGTTCGGGAGCTCAACAGGCTCGATGAAGCAGACTCGCTCGGTGAACTCGCTTTGCTTGCCCCTGTTGAACGAGACGACCGGCCGGTGATAGCCCATGACACGGGTCCAGACCTCGCAGGGCTGGCGCTCCTCGTCAGACAGTGCCATCGCGCGCAGTTCGGCTTCGGTCAAGGTCGTTTCCTCTGCGGACATGAGCGGTCCTTTCAGCTGCAACACGCGGCAGCGCGTTTCGCGGCGATCGCCTGAGCGTCGCACTTCGGGCAGAACCGGTGCTCGCCGTCGAGATACCCGTGGACCGGGCAGATCGAGAACGTGGGCGAGACCGTGATGTAGGGGATACGGAACCCCTCGAGCGACCGGCGCACGAGCTTCTTGCACGCCTCGATCGAGCTGACGCGCTCGTTCAGGTAGAGGTGTAGCACCGTGCCGCCGGTGTACTTGCGCTGCAGGGGCTCTTGGCGGGTGAGCGCTTCGAACGGGTCGCTTGTGAAGCCGACCGGCAGCTGGCTGGAGTTGGTGTAGTAGGGGCTCTCGGCGGTTCCTGCCTGAAGGATCGCATCGCCGAAGCGCTTGCGGTCCTCGCGCGCGAAGCGGTACGTGGTGCCCTCCGCGGGCGTGGCCTCGAGGTTGTAGAGGTGGCCGGTCTCCTCCTGGAAGGCCGTGATGCGTGCCCGGAGGTGGTCGAGGAATCGCAAGGCGAGCTGCTCGCCACGCTCGGTCGTGATGTCGTCGGTGTCGCCGGTGAAGTTGCGGATCATCTCGTTGATGCCGTTGACGCCGATCGTCGAGAAGTGGTTTCGCAGGGTGCCCAGGTAGCGCTTCGTGTACGGGAAGAGCCCGTTGTCGATGTGGCGTTGGATGACCTTGCGCTTGAGCTCGAGCGAGGTGCGACTGTGCTCGAGAAGCGTGTCGAGCGCCGAGAGCAGCGCATCCTCGTCGCCCACGTTGAGGTGCCCCAAACGCGCGCAGTTGATGGTGACGACGCCCAGCGACCCGGTCTGCTCGGCGCTGCCGAACAGGCCGTTTCCGCGCTTGAGGAGCTCCGAGAGGTCGAGCTGCAGGCGGCAGCACATCGAGCGCACCATGTTGGGGCTGAGCTCGGAGTTCACGAAGTTCTGGAAGTAGGGCAGTCCGTACTTCGCGGTCATCTCGAAGAGGAGGTTCGCGTTGTCGCTGTCCCACGGGAAGTCCGGGGTGATGTTGTAGGTCGGGATCGGGAAGGTGAACACGCGCCCCTTGGCATCCCCTGCGGTCATGACCTCGATGTAGGCGCGGTTGATCATGTCCATCTCGGTCTGCAGTTCACCGTACGTGAAGTCACAGGTCTTCCCGCCGATGACCGGGTACTCGTCTTTGAGGTCGTCCGGGCACGTCCAGTCGAAGGTGAGGTTCGTGAACGGCGTCTGCGTGCCCCAGCGAGACGGCACGTTGAGGTTGTAGACGAGCTCCTGGATGGACTGCCGCACTTGGTTGTAGCCAAGGCCGTCAAGGCGGATGAACGGCGCCATGTACGTGTCGAACGAGCTGAACGCCTGCGCGCCGGCCCACTCGTTCTGCAGCGTACCGAGGAAGTTCACGATCTGCCCCACCGCGCTGGAGAGGTGCTTCGGCGGCGCCGATTCGATCTTGCCGGGCACGCCGTTGAGGCCTTCGTTCAGCAGCGTGCGCAGTGACCAGCCGGCGCAGTAGCCGGCCAGCATGTCGAGGTCGTGGATGTGGATGTCGCCTTCGCGGTGCGAGCGGCCGACTTCGGCCGGGTACACGTGGCTGAGCCAGTAGTTCGCGATGACCTTTCCGGACACGTTCAAGATCAGCCCGCCAAGCGAGTAGCCCTGGTTCGCGTTGGCGTTGACCCGCCAGTCAGCGCGGTCGAGGTACTCGTTGACGCTGGTCTCGACCTCGATGACGGTCTTCTTGTCCTCGCGAAAACGGGCGCGCTGTTCGCGATAGACGATGTAGGCGCGTGCGGTCGCAAAGTGGTTCGCGGAGATGAGCACCTGCTCGACGACGTCTTGGATACGCTCGATGTCGGGCTCACCGTCGTCGAAACGGTGCTTGAGGACTTTGATTGCCTGCGCGGTGAGCAGCAACGCCTCGGTGGCGTCATACTCGCCGCTCGCGATGCCTGCACGCTCGACGGCCGAGCGGATCTTCTCGGCGTCGAAAGGAACACGTTCGCCCTCGCGCTTGATGACCATGGCGGGCGAGGGCATCAGGGGTCCAGATGTGGGTGTCGGGGTCTCTGTGGTCATCACGGGTCTCCTCCCCGACGTTGCTCTTGGCCCCAGATGTAGTGGTCAAGACGATCGGGGTACTAGATATAGTAGGTTCACCCGCACAGAGGGTCAAGCAACAATGTGTAACGAACGAGGCAACGGGTACATCGCCCAGATGTCGCCTCGGGCTCAAAGTGAGTCTATGCGAGCGGCGCCGCGTCCCTTCAGGGGCATCGCTTCGACAACGAGGTCCATCACCGGTACAACGCGCAGGCCGAGGTCGTGCACCTCGTTGAGCTCAGTGATCTGGAGGCGGCAGTTCTCGCACGGGCAAGCGAGCACGCTTGCGCCGGTCTCTTTGATCTGCCGCACCTTCTCGGCCCCGCTCGCCAAGCGCATCTTGTTGAACTCCTCCATCGCGACGATGCCGCCACCGCCGCCGCAGCACCATTGCTTCTCGCGGTTCGGTGTCATGTCGACGAAGTTCTCAGAGATCGCCGAGACGATGGCGCGCGGTTGCTCGTAGATGCCTCCGTTGCGACCGATCTGGCAAGGGTCGTGGTACGTGACGCGCTCCCTGATCGCCGCCTGATCGACCGTGATGCGGCCGTCTTTGATGTACTCATCTATCACGTCGAGGATGTGGCGCACCTTGAACGGCATCTTCTCCTTCGCCCAGGCCTCGTAGAACATCTCGGCGACGCGGTAGGCATGTCCGCACTCGGTGATCACGACCTCCTTGACGCCCAGACGCAGCGCCTCATCCATGAAGCGCTTGGCGATGAGCCGAGCCTTTTCCGGGTCCCCGAGGAAGTAGCCGTAGTTGGCCGATTCGAAGAATGAGAGGGTCCAGCTGGCTCCGGCCTCGTTGAAGATGACCGCTGCGGGCAGAATCGAGTGCGAGCCGGCCAGCGCGACATAGAGTATGTCCGCGCCTTCTCGATCAAGCGGGATCTCTGCGTTCGGGTTACCCGTGAGATCGCGCACCTCGGCTTCGATGTCACGAAAGCCAGCGGTGAGCGGTTCTTTGAACATCTCGGCGTTGTCGCCCTTGAAAAGCGCGGCATCAGCCAGCTGCCCCAGCATCTCATTACCGCGTCCTGCCGCCAGCAGGATGCCTTTGGCCGCGGAGACGACCCACTGCGTGTCGATCGAGAACGGGCAGTAGTACATGCAGCGTCGACAGCCTGTGCACGCGTAGGTCGAATCGTAGAGCTCGTCCAAGAGGTTCTCGCCCGGCTCGCGTGCTTCATAGAGCGCCGGGAGAAACCGGCCGGCCTTCGTGAAGTACTTGCGGTAGATTCCCCTCACGAGCTCTGCTCTGTGGGCGGGCAGGTAGCGCATGTCCTGTGTGGCTACGTACTGGTGGCACGCGTCTTTGCAGATCGCGCAGCGCACGCAGATATCCATGTACTGCTTGAGCTGGCGGTTCATGCGCTTGTCAAGCACGCCGACGATCGTGTCGATGGTCGTCTGCTCCATGGCCTATTCACCCGTCCTGACGAGGTTCGTCGCGAACGCGCCGATCGCGTGCGTGAGCTTGCTGAACGGAAAGTAGATCAAGAGCGCGTTGACGAAGAGCATGTGTGCGTCAAGCACCCATCTGGTGTTCGAGTTTGCGAGTTCCGGTGGAAACGCTGGCCGGAAGGCGAGCACGCTTTGGAACCACTCGATGTAGACCGGCCCCGGTATGTGACCGACGAAGCGCATGTGGTTGCCCATGAGGATGACGCCGAGGAGCAAGAAGAGTAGTAGGTAGTCCTCGGGAGTCGAGAGCTTGCGATACGGGCCGAAGGTGCGCCGTCCGATCCAGTAGAACGTGGCGAGCATCATCACGAGACCAGCGGTGCCGCCGGACCATGCGGCGAACCGGGCCATGCCCGCGTCGCCCCAGAGCGCGACAAGAGGCGTGAACTCGCGCACGAGCCGCAAGTGACCAACGAACGCGGCCAGTGCGGCCAGATGAAACGCCATCGCGGCGATCATGACGCCGGGCGCGATCGCGAAACTCTGCGGGGCGACGAAGGTGTCTTTGAGCAGCTTCGCCAGGCGCCCGGCGCCACTCTTCGGCTTCGGATACATCGCCAGACGAACGGGCGACTTTGGCGTGCGTGTCCACTGCCACACACGCCACGCCATGCCCAGCGTGAAGACGGTGAGCGCGACGTATACCAGAAGCGCGGACGCGATGAAGGAGAAGGTGTCCATCTCCAGCCTACTTCACGCGCTTGACTAAGAAGACGTACTCGCCCTCGACCTTCTCTGCCTGGAGGACATCGTTACCTGTCGACTTCGCCCAGGCCGGGATGTCGGCCATGGCGCCTGCGTCGGTCGCGATGGCGCGTATGACTCCACCTACGGGCACGTTGTTGATGTTCTGGGACACCTTGACCATCGGCATCGGGCACAGCAACCCGCGTAGGTCCAGCTCCAGATCGGGGGTGAGATCGCTCATGGTGATTCTCCTTCTTCTCGGCTTGATCGTGTCTAGATGAAGAGCTGGACCTTGGACGTCTCCGCCTCGGCGAGCATGAAGCCGACGCCCACGGGCTCCCGCACACCCTTCACGAACGTGTCCTGTGGTATCTCCATGACATCCATCGACATCTGGCAGCCGTACATGCGCACGTTGAGCGCCACCGCGAGATCGCGCAGTTCCACCAGCGTGGCCACGTTGTGAGAGCCCATCATCTTGCCGAACATCCAGCGGCCCATACCCCCGAAGCTGAACTTGGAAGGGTTGGCCTTCTCGATGCCCCCGCCGTACATCATGCCGAGCATGCGACCGAAGAACGTCTTGCCTGTTCTGGCATCCGCGCGCTTCAGGGCGCGCAATCCCCAGAAGGTGAAGAACATGACCACGTCAAAGCCCATCGCAGCGGCACCTGTGGCGATGATGAAGGCGCCGAAGAGCTTGTCCATGTCGCCGCTCATCACCACCAGCGTGAGTTTCTTCGGTGCGGAGCCTGTGGCTTCGGCGACCGCCGCCACCTGGTTCATCTGTGCAGAGACGTCTGTCATGACGCATCCTCCTCCTTACGCGGTTCGACCGCATTCGCGCGTTCGTCCATGGCTTCTTGCATGACCTCGGTGATGAGGTCGAATGCCTGTATGAGTTTCGGATTCGCGATCGAGTAGTGGATGTTGACCCCAGAGCGGCGCGCACACACGACATGGTTCGCGCGCATGCGTGCAAGGTGTTGCGAGAGGTTCGACTGCGTGAGTCCGGTCATCTCGACGAGATCAGAGACGGTCCGCTCGCCTTCGCGCAGGGCACTCATGATCATCTGACGCTTGTCGTTAGCGAGTGTCTTGCAGAGCTCAGAGTGCATGCAGAAGAACTCATCGTTCATGGTGCGCCTCCGGCCACGCTGGCTCACATGAAGGAATATATATGAGCATATCTGAATGTCCTTATGTATGCAAGTCCGCTCACGAAGTTCAGTCGTGCAGCGCGGCAACCACGGCGGCGATCGATACGGGGCTTGCGTCCGGGAGATCGAGCCGCAACACCCGTCGCCCGTGTGCCATGAGTGCGGTGAGGTCTCCTTCGGCCTGTGCCGCGTGAAGCGCGCGCAGACCGAAGGGCCACCCCGGGATCTCTATGTCTGTCGCGTCTCGCGTGGTCACCATCACGAAGACGCCGGTGTTCGGACCGCCCTTGTGCAGCTGTCCGGTCGAGTGCAGGTAGCGCGGCCCCAGCTCGAAACAGGCTGACACCCCTGCGTCACGTCCCGCGAGAGCCATGGCGTCACGCAACGGCGCGAGGATCGCCTCATCGTCGGGCAGGTAGGCGAGAAGCACCAGGTAATCGCCGGGTCTCAGCGCTTGAAGCGCGTGTCTCACAGCGACTCGGAGGTCGAGCTGAGGCTGTGGGGGCGGTTCGAGTCCTCCGCCGAACATCAGGCGGACCCCGTCGGTCACAGCATGGGGCGCCTCGGCGTCGATCGAACCTTCCAGCACCGCGTTCGTCGCGGCCTTGGCCTCGGCGACGTTGGGCTGGTCGAAAGGATTCACTCCCAGCGCGAGGCCGACCAGCGCGACCGAGTACTCCCACAGCACGAACCAGCCACCGATATCGTGTGGATCCGTCAGCGTCATCGTCAGCAGTGGCGTCTCGGGTGCACAGCCAAGCACCGCGGGCGCATCGCCAGCGCGCTCGAGCACCACGATCGCCTGGTCTCCTCGCACGGTATCGAGCGTGCGGGTCTCGATGACAGGCACGATTCCGCGACCCATCTTGCCCAGCGATTCGGCGACCAACTGTTCGATCCACAGGCCGAACACGTGCAGCTCGGGTGGCGCGACGATGGAGAGCTTGTCGATGCCGCGCGCGTGAGCTGTCGCGATGAAGTCGGCGAGATCGGTGTCTCCCGGTCCTTGCGTGAACCTGCGTTCGACCTCGAGTGCGCTCTCCACGAGCCGCCGCACATCGACGCCGAGAAGCCCCGTCGGCACCAGTCCGAACACGGTGAGGGCTGAGTAGCGGCCTCCGACAGCGGGCGGCGCGAGCACGCAGGCGCGCATCCCCTCGTGGGCGGCCAGCCGCTCGAGCGCCGATCCGGGATCCGTGATCGCGATGAAGCGCTGTCCGGCGGCTTCGCGGCCCAGCGACTCGTCGGCCCGCGCGCGAAAGATCGCGTACAACGCGTTGGGCTCGATCGTGCCACCGGACTTGCTGGACACGAGGTGAATCGTGGTCGCGGGATCCGTCGCTGCGAGCGCTCGCGCGACCGTGACAGGCGAGGTCGTGTCGAGCACGTGCAGTCGCGGGCCATCGCCGGGAAGAATCGCTCCCATGACGAGCGTTGCAAGCGAGGAGCCGCCCATGCCGAGCAACACCACGTCGGTGAGCCCTTCGGCACGCACCTCGCCGACGAGTTGCTCGATGGCGGGCAGCACGCTGGCGGCCTGTTCGGCGAGGTCGGTCCAGCCCATGAACGCGGCGACGTCGGCAGCCACCAGGGGGTCGTCGGCGAACAGCGAACCGTCACGCGCTGCGATGCGCGTGACGGCGTCATCGGCGAAAGCGAATCGGGGATGCGTCATCCTCGCACCTCTCGTCAGGCGAGCTTCCTGTGTCGTCGTACCCGAAGTGTATTCCCGAACGATGACATCACCGCTGCTCCTCGCTTCCGGCGGCTTCGAGCGGCACGGTCTCGACACCATCTCGCGAATCCATGCGGGCGACGAGCACCCCGCCGCCGATGACCAGCGCGCCGCCGACCATCGTCGTCCACGAGAGCGCCTCCGAGAGGAAGGCCGCCGCCATGAGGATCGCGGCGATCGGCTCGACGTAGGTCAGAATCGCGGCGTGATCGGTGCGCACCCGTCGCAGGCCGCCCAGGAAGAGGAAGCCAGCGAACGCGGTGTGGATCACGCCGAGCGAGACGAGCGCCGCATACGCCCCGGGCGAGCTGGGCACGTCGCCACGCAGATACGCCGCGACGACGAACGGGGTGAGCACGATCGATGCGGTCGCGTACTCGACGAACATGAGCGCACCGCTCGAGATGCCGCGCAATATCTTCTTGGAGCGCAGAAGCAGTACCGCGTACGTCAGTGCGGAGCAAAACGCGAGTACCGCGCCGATGAGCTCGCGACGGCTCCCAACATCGAGTCCGTGCGGCGCCAAGACGACGACGATTCCCAGAACGGCGAGCGCCAGAGGTGGCACGATGCGGCGGTCGAACCGCTCACCGGTCACGTAGAAGGCGAGGGCCGCTACGAAGACGGGGCCCGTGTAGGCGAGCAACGCGGCTGTGGCCACCGTGGTCATGTCGAGGGCGGTCAGGAAGAGGAACCAGTTGAGCGTGAGGATGAGGCCCTGCCCGACGACCTGCAAGAACTTGGCGCGCGTCAGCCCGAGTACTTCTCGCCATCCACCCTGGGCGAGCATCCATCCGCCGATGACGAGCCACGCGAAGAAGACTCGGAAGAACACCTTGACGACCGATGCGCCGTCGGCCGAGCGCAACACGAGGGGAATCGAGCCCCAGATCAGGCCCGCGAGTGCGATGCGGCCCAAGCCGATGAGGCGTGCGCGGGAATCGATGGCGACGTCGACAGTCATCGGGCGAGTCTATCACCCACCCCGCGGCGTCTCCCTCATCGGTTGGCCGCGTGTGTCTGCATGCGGCGTGCGAGCGTAAGGGTCACCGGCACGAGGGCGACGGTGATCGCCAGCGCCACACCCATCTCGAACCACACCGTCGTGATCGACTCGCCCATGATCGAGACCCGCCAGATCGGCTCGATGACCCAGTACAGCGGGAATAGCTTCGCGATCCACTGCGGCCAAGCGGGGAACAGGTAGAAGAGCACCGGCGCGAAGAGCACGATCCCGGCCCCCTTGATCAGGCCGAAAAGCATCGTCGAGTCCTTGGAGACCACGCCAACGAGAAGCCCGATCATCGCAGAGAGCCCAGCCGCCATCAGCACCACGAGAAAGACCTCGATCGGCCTTGAGCCGAGCGCGCCGTTCAGCAGCAGGGTCGCCACGCTCATCACGGTGGCGAGCACGACCCCGAACGTCCACTTGGCGAGCAGGATCTCGCGCATGCGCAGAGGCGTGACGAGCATCGCCGCGAGCGTGCCGGTCTCCTTCTCCTCGACCAGACTCGAACCGGGCAAGAAGACTCCCGCCATCACGAGCGCGTAAAAGACGATGACCGGTACGAGGCGAATCGACATCGGCAACCCCTTGTCCCCGAAGGTCACGATTCTGACGTCGACGGGCGTCGGCCCACCTTCGACCCCGCGAACCGCATCCAGTGCGGTGACACTCAGCACGATCCGGTTGGCGGCATGGCTCTGACCGCCGACGAAGAACTGCAGCAAGGGCTGCTCGCCGCCTCTCAGCGCTTTGTCGAAGCCGACGGGGAGGATGAGCCCCGCGTCGAGGTCGTTGCCCTCGACCAGCCGCTTGAGCTCCTCGGCATCGCCGAGCATCGTGACGTCGATGCCCTCTGTGGCCCTGATGGCCGCCGTGATCGCCGAGCTCCCCTCGTCGACGATTCCCATGCGGGGATGAGGGGCGAACAGGGAGCCGAACGTCACCTGCAGAATGAGCGTCAGCGCGACCGGCAAGATGATGGTGTAGAGGAAGAATGGCGAGCGCGGGCCTATCGCGAAGTCCTTGCGAAGCACCGTCCACACATGCGCGAAGCTCATAAGGATTCCACCTTCCGCTTCAGTGTGACGAGCCCTGTCCCGTATAAGACGACGAGCCATGCCGCACCGTAGGCGAGCGGTTGCCACAGCTGGGCGAGCGTCTGGTCGTAGACGGTGGCGCCTACCAGGGCCTCGATGATCGGGTACGTGGGGAGGACCTGGACCCAGGCGGCGGTCGAGCCCGGAAGCAGTATCGACACCGCCGGGATGAGAAGCGGCATCGTGAAGAGCATCGCGTAGAACAGCTGACCGATGAAGTCCTTTCCGGCGGCACCCACGATCATGGCCACGCCGGTGAACATCGTTGCGCCGATCAGCATGGTCAGCACGAGAACCGGCCAGTTCGAGGCCGTGAAGGCACCGAGAAGCGCGAGCACGATAATGCCTTGGCCGAAGGCGAGGCCCGTGCCGAAGATCGTCTTGGCGGCCAGAAGGTCTGAGACCCGCGCGGGCGTCACGAGCACGGCCGAGACGGTACGCTGGAGCACCTCGACGCTGATGAGAGACGACATCGAGAACGTCTCCATCAGCAAGATGATGAACGCGAGCAGCGGAACGATCTTGTCTCGCATGGAGATCTGGTCTCCTGCGCGATCGGTTCCCAGCACGAGTGAAGTCTCATCCAACATCGTGACCGGTACTTTCGCGCCGGCCAGTTGGTAGGCCGCCTCGCGTATGAAGCTCTTCATCGCGCTTTGTATCTCCTCGGGGACAGTCGCGTCTGAATAGACCGTCACCCGGACGTCGCGCGCACCCGCGGCCACTTCGCCGATGAAGCGCGCGGGAAACGCGATGCCGATGTCGATGACAAGCCGCGTGGCGCCCTCGGGCTTCTTCTCGCCGGTGGCGGGGTCGCGCAAGATGAGTTCGCCGTCGTCTGTGCGCCAGGCCTCGAGTCTGCCTTCGATGACGGCCGCCATGTCCGCTTCCCGGTCGAACTCGACGAGGTCCAGCCCCGGCTGCTTTCGTGTGAGGTCGGCCTGGTCGAGCCGGGCGAGCTGCTCCTCGGTCGCCCCCAGCGCCCTGAGCGAACTCTCGCCCTCGCTCACGAGGGTCTTCACGGGAGGTGAAACGGCCAACGTGATCGTCTCGTCGACCGAGTCGGGCAGGACCCAGAACAGCACGAAGACCAGGATCAGAGTCATCGCCGTCAGCACCAGGTAGAGCGTGTCGCGCGAGTAGGCGATGAGCTCCTTTTTGAGCAGCGCACCGATGATGGCCCTGCGCGAGACCGGGCGGCTCATCCCGCCAGCCCCCTGCCCGTGAGCTCGATGAAGATCGCCTCGAGGGTGGCCTCCTCGGTGTGAATCGTCAGGAGATCGGGCGAGGCTGCCAGTTCGGCCAGGCGGCCGGAGGTGTCGTCGCTGTCAAGCGGAATGTGCTCCTCGCGTACGCCCTCACCGTCACGCAGACGGATCTTCACTGAGCGCTTGCCGTACTTGAGCTTGAGGTTCTCGGAGGTGTCGATCGCGACGATCCGGCCCTCGTTGATGAACGCGACCCTGTCAGAGAGCGCATCGGCCTCGAACATGTCGTGTGTGGTGAGGAGCACCGCCGCTCCGCGCTCGGCTTCCTGCTTGATGGTCGTGCGGATGGCCGCCGAGGTCACCGGGTCCAGCCCGTCGGTCGGCTCGTCGAGGAACAGGATGCTTGGCTGGTTGATGAAGGCACGCGAGATCATCATGCGCTGGCGCATGCCCTTCGAGAAGGTGGACACCCGGTCCTTCGCTCGATCGGCGAGACCGACGCGGCGCAGGATCTCCATCGAGTCCGGGCGCTTGATGCCGAACAACGACGCATGGAAATCCAGATTCTCAAGCGCCGTCATGTTCAGGTAGAGGTTCTTCTCCTCGAAGCACACCCCGATGCGGGCCTGGATCTCGGGATCGTCGTGACCGATCTCGCGGCCCAGGATTCGAGCCGTGCCGCCTTTCGGGGTGAGCTGCCCGGTCAGCATCTTGATGGTGGTCGACTTCCCGGCACCGTTGGGCCCGAGAAACCCGAGGATCTCACCCGGACGCACCCCGAAGCTCACGTCTTTGACGGCCTCGAGGTCGCCGTAGCTGTAGCAAAGGCCGTCAACCTCGATAGCGGCGGCGGGCGTCGCATCGAACTGAGTCATGGTGCCTCCTTGAGCCGTGGCCACAAGGAATCTACCACTTCAGGAGCGCTTTCGGTCTCTCCCCAAGAGGGTGACTCAGCAGATGCGCGGCAGTTGCTCTCCCACGAGCATGTCCATCACCCGGGTGGCGCCGAACGCGGTCTTGACGTGCACGCGACCAGCCGGACCCTCGGTCACCTCGCCGATGATCGCGGCGTCTGCGCCATAAGGCGCGGCCTTCATCGCGAGAAGCGCGGCTTCGGCCTGCTCGGCGGGCACGACGGCGACCATCTTGCCTTCGTTGGCGACCTGGAAGACATCGTAGCCGAGCATCTCGCTTGCGCCTCTGACCTGCGGCTTCACCGGTACGAGCGTCTCGTCGACCGTGATGCCGACGCCTGATGAGGCGGCGAGTTCGTTGAGCGTCGAGGCCAGCCCGCCACGCGTGGGATCGCGGAAGCAGCGTGCGTCCGGTGCGGCGACGAGCGTCGCGGCGACGAGCGCGTTCAGCGGTGCGGCATCGCTTTCGATATCGGTCGAGAACTCGAGCCCCTCGCGGGTCGACACGATCGCGATGCCGTGGTCGCCCAGCGTACCGGAGACGATCACGACATCGCCGGCACGGCAATGTGCGCCCGACAGGTCGAGGCCCTCGGGCAAGATGCCCACGCCAGCGGTGTTGATGAAGCAGCCGTCGCCCTTGCCCTTCTCGACGACCTTCGTGTCACCGGTGACGATGTGGACTCCGGCTTCGCGGGCCGCATCGCGCATCGAGACGAGGATGCGGCGCAGGTCATCAAGGGGAAAACCCTCCTCGAGGATGAAGCCCACCGAGAGGTAGAGCGGGGTCGCTCCGCTGGTCGCGACGTCGTTGACGGTGCCGCAGACGGCGAGTCGTCCGATGTCGCCACCCGGGAAGAACAGCGGGTGCACGACGTAGGTGTCGGTGGAAAACGCGAGGCGTGAGCCGGGGAAGGGGAGCGCGGCCGCGTCGTCGAGGCGCGAGAGGGCGTCATCGTCGAAACCGACGACGAACACCTCGTCGATCAGATTGCGCATCATCGTGCCACCGGAGCCGTGTGCGAGCAGGATTCGGTCAGAGTGCATAGAGGCGCTCACGCCCTTCCGTAGTCGGTGAATCGGTAGTAGGCCGCGCAGCTGCCTTCGGATGAGACCATGCAAGGCCCTATGGGGTGCTCGGGCGTGCAGCCCTTCGCGAAGATCTTGCACTGGAACGGAAGGATGATGCCGCGCAGCACTTCGCCGCACTGACATCCCTTGATCTCTGTGGGCTCCGGTACGGTGATCGGCAACCGCTTGACCGCGTCGAAGGCGGCGTACTTCTCGCGGATACCAAGCCCTGTTCCGGGAATGACGCCGATGCCGCGCCAGTCGGCGTCGATCGGCTCGAAGACGCGCTCGACCATCTCGCGGGCCGTGGGGTTTCCCTCCGGCAACACTCCGCGATGGTAGGCGATCTCGATCTCGGCGCGGCCCTGTTCGATCTGTCGCAGTAGCATCAGCACACCCTGGAGCACGTCGACCGGCTCGAAGCCGGTGATCGCGCCCGGCACGCCGTACTTCTCGGCGAGCATCTTGTAGGGTTCCGTGCCGATGATCGTCGAGACGTGACCGGGCAGGATGAACGCGTCGATCTCGACCTCGGGGTCGTTGACCAGCGCCTCAAGCGCGATCGGCACTGTCTTGTGGGCACAGAACACGCTGAAGTTCTTGAGTCCCTGCTCCTCGGCGCGCAAGATGGCGGCGGCGATGAGCGGGGCTGTCGTCTCGAATCCCACGGCGACGAAGACGACCTCGCGTGTGGGCTCTTTCGCGGCGAGCGCAAGCGCATCGAGCGGCGAGTAGACGATCCGGACGTCGCGACCGTCGGCCTTCTCGGCCGAAAGCGAGGAGTGGCTCCCCGGGACCTTCATCATGTCGCCGAAGGTGGTGATGATGACTTCGGGGCGCCGCGCGAGCTCGATCGCGGTGTCGATGTCGCGGTTCGCGGTGACGCAGACGGGGCAACCGGGGCCGGAGAGCAGAGTGACGCGTTCAGGCATGACGGCTCGCAGGCCGTTCTTGGCGATAGCGACGGTATGCGTGCCGCAGACCTCCATGATCTTGACGGGACCGGTCTTCGTCGCGTTGATGGCCTCGATGAGGCCGCGTGCGATCCCGGGATCGCGAAACGCTGAGAGGTCCACGTGTTACGCCCCTTCGGCCAGTAGGGGCTCCTCATCGAAGAACGGCAGGGTCTTCAGCAGCTCAAGCGTCTCTTTGGCGTACTCCTCATCGATGAGCTGGATCGCGAAGCCGGCGTGGACGAGCACCCAGTCACCGGGATTCGCGCTTTCCACCAAGTCAAGCGAGATGACCCGCGAGACTCCGACGATGTCGACCTGTGCCATGTGGTTGTCCTGGAGTTCAATCACACGAGCGGGGATTGCGAGACACATATACGTGCTCCTTCGCCTCATCGGCGCAGCATGTCCGCGCCGGTCCTTCAAGCGTCGTGTCGTCGCGCCCATGCGACGACCGCTTGACCAAATGACACCGCAGCATCGTTCACAGGCAGGTGTTTGTGCGTCAATGGCTCGAGCCCGGCGTCGCGAAGTCCGCGGAGCGCCTTACCCAAGACGATGCGATTCATGAGCACGCCGCCGCTCAGCGCGACATAGCGTGTGCCGGTCTCGTAAGCGAACCGCTCGCCAATGCGGATGATACACCGTACCACGGCCTCGTGGAACCGGGCCGCGATCACGCCGGGGGGCAGCCCGGCTGCCACGTCGTCGAGCGTGGAGACGAGCACCGGCGCCGAGTCGATGATCGCGGGCTCGCCGGGCCCGGCCGCATCGAGCCAACCGAATTCGTACGAGCCGGTCTCACCCGGCTCCACGCACGCCTCGAGCAGGATCGCGGCCTCGCCCTCGTAGCGCGCGTCGTCAGCCACGCCGACGATCGCCGATACGGTGTCGAACAGGCGCCCCATCGAACTCGTGAGCGGGCAGTTCAGCCCGTGTTCGAGCATCGCGAGAAGTGTCCGCTCCTCACCCGCCACGAGACGGGAGCGCAACGGCGCCGCGCCCGGGTGCTCGAGCAGCCCGAGCGACGCGAGCGTGCCGATCGCCATGCGCGCGGGGCGTTTCACCGCAGCGGAGCCGCCCGGCATCGGCACGTAGCGCAGGTGCGCGGCACGCTCGTAGCCGACCCAGTCGGCGAGCAACACCTCTCCGCCCCAGATCCGTCCGTCCTCTCCGTAGCCGGTTCCGTCGAAGGCGACGCCCACCACCCGCTCGCTGATGCCGTGCTCGGCGGTCACACTCGCGACGTGCGCGTGGTGGTGCTGGACGCCGATTCTCGGCAGGTCGGATTCGAGCGCCCACTTCGTGGACAGGTACTCGGGGTGCAGGTCGTGGGCGATGATGTGCGGCTCGACCCGGAACAACTGCTGGTACAACGCGATCGTCTCCTCGAAGCTCGTGAGCGTCTCGGCGTTCTCGAGGTCACCGATGTGCTGTGAGACGAAGGCGTGGCCGCCCTTCAGCAGCGTGAACGTGTTCTTCTGCTCCGGTCCAACCGCGAGGATGTGGGTGTCGGTGTGAAACGGCAGGGTCAGGGGGTGCGGAGCAAAGCCGCGTGCTCGGCGGACCGGCTCGACGAGGTCGTCGACCACGCGCACGACGCTGTCGTCGTAACGGCTGCGGATGGTGCGGTCGTGCAACACGAAGAGGTCGGCGATGTCGCCGAGCCGTGTGAGTGCCTCGGCGTTGTTGGTCGCGATGGGCTCGTCGGAGAGGTTTCCGCTGGTCATCACGAGCGGGCCGCCGAAACGTTGAAGCAGCAGGTGGTGGAGCGGGGTGTAGGGCAAGACGACGCCGATCTCGGCCAGACCGCCCGCGACGCCGGACGCGAGCGGCACGGCAGGCGCGGGGTTGGCGTCAGCACGTCGTCGCAGCAAGACGATCGGCCGCACGGTCCCGGTGAGCAGCTTCTCCTCGGCCTCGCCCACCACGCAGTACGCGGCGGCCGATTCGATGTCGGGAACCATCACTGCGAGAGGTTTGCCCCAGCGGTGCTTGCGGGCGCGCAGTCGCTCGACCGCATCGACGTCTCCGGCGGCGCAGGCCAGATGGAATCCGCCGAGCCCCTTGATCGCCACGATGGCACCCTCGCCAAGCGCTTCGACCACCGTATCGAGGATCGCGTTGGTCCGGGCGCGCTCGGCTTCGGGGTCACGGTGCGGACGGGGGGCCACCTCGCATTCGGGCGTCCATCGCCAAGAGTCCTCGCTGGTGACGGAGGCGTGGTCGGCGATGTTGAGGTACAGCCGAGGCCCACAGCGGAAGCAGGCGTTCGGCTGGGCGTGGAAACGGCGGTTCGAGGGGTCCTCGTACTCGGCGAGACACTCGGCGCACAGTGGGAAGTCCCGCATCGTCGTGGTTGGTCGGTCGTAGGGAACGTCGGCGATGATCGTGAAGCGAGGACCGCAGTTGGTGCAGTTCGTGAACGGGTAGTCGTGCCGCCGGTCGTCGGAGTCGCTCATCTCGCTCACGCACTGGGCGCACGTGGCGATATCCGGGCTCACGAGCGTCATCGCGCCCGCCTCCGCTTGGCTCGCGCGGATCCCGAAGTCGCTGAAGCCCTCGGGCTCGACTTCCTCGGTGACGACGCGCTCTATCACCGCCATCGGGGGAGCGTTGCCGCACAGCGCATCCGGGAAGGCGTCGACGGTGGAGGGTGGTCCCTCCACCACGCAGTGCACGCCGTCGCTCGCGTTGAGCACCCAACCGGTGAGGCCACAGGCCACGGCGAGGTTGTAGACGAACGGGCGAAACCCCACGCCCTGCACGATGCCGGTGATGTGGAGTGACAACGCTTTGACCGGCATCGGTTCGCCTACTTGCGCTTCTTGGGAGCGGTTGCGGTCGCCACGAAGCGGTTGTTGATGAGCACGAACAGAGCGTATGCCTGGTCGAGTAGCTTCATCGCCTCGCACGCGGCGCGTTCGTCGAGTGTCGTGCGCGGATCGGTGAAGGATTCACCGTGGATGAACGCGTTTCGGGCTGAGCGCATGTCGCGCCAGCGACGTGGGAAGTCGTTGTAGCCGAGCTCGACGGCCAGGCCCTCGAAAGACACACCCGACAGCGTCGGGAAGAGCTTGCCCAGTCGCATCCCCACCGAGCGTTCGGTGTCGAGAACCAGCGCGATCACTCTCGTCTCGGCGCCGCCAGCCTCCATCATCCTCGCGAGGATGTCTTCGAAGAGCGTCTCGAGGAACGTCGAGACGAGGATGACCACGATCTCGTGCTCGTCTTGGGTGTGGTAGTGGCGGATTCGCTCATCGAAGCGGCGCAGGTGATCGGCGGGCACGGCCTTGCGAGCGACGCCCTTCACACCGCACGCAGGGCAGGCTTCGTCGCCGGCCGCGAACCTCTGGTCGGTTGAGAGGTGGCGACACACCGAGCATTCGTAGAGGAAGGGAGCCGTGGTCGCGTGCTCGCCGTCCGCAGAACAGCGTCGGTGCGAGTCATGTACGATGCGGCGTTTCGAGCTCATGGCTGGATGATACCAGCGCGCGAGCCACATGCGCCGCACGGACGCATCGAGAGCGGCTGTTCCAGCCCGCATTCTTCGAGAAGCGCCGCATCGGAGAAGATCTCGGCCGTCGGACCGTCGGCACGAACGAGCCCCTCTTTCATCACCACTGTGCGATCGCACAGCTCCAGCGCCAGGTCGAGGTCGTGCGTCGCGATCAGTTTCGTGTGCTCGAAGGTGCAGAGCAGCTCTATCAGCCTGCGGCGCGCCCGTGGGTCGAGGTTCGAGGACGGCTCGTCCATGACAAGCACGTTGGGCCTCATCGCAAGGATCGTCGCGATGGCCACCGCTCGCTTCTCGCCACCCGAGAGCCGGTACGGCGGCCGGTCCCTGAGCTTCAGAGCGCCTACGGTGGTGAGCGCCTCGGTCACGCGCTCCTCGATCACCTCGGGGGGCAGCCCCAAGTTGACGGGGCCGAACGCCACGTCTTCTTCCACGGTGGGCATGAAGAGCTGGTCGTCGGGATCCTGGAACACCATCCCGACGCTTTTTCGAACATCCGCGAGCGTGTCGTGGGTGACCGGCACTTCGCCGATTGAGACGCAGCCGGTCTGGGGATGGTGCAGCCCCACGAGGTGCAAGAGGAGCGTGGACTTGCCGGCGCCGTTGGCTCCGACGAGGGCGATCGATTCGCCGTGAGTGACCTCGAGCGAGACTCCACGGAGCGCCTGCGTACCGTCAGGGTAGGCGAACTCGAGGTCTTGGATGTCGATGCGGTGGTGGGTCATGAGAGTACTCCCGTCACAAGCGTGCCCACCGCGAGGGGCACGTTCACCAGTCGGAACAAGACGAAGACGGCGCTCCATCCCAAGACGAACGCGGCGTCGCTCGCGCCGAACCGCGAGGCGCGCCGCACGCGAACGTGTCCGTCGAACCCGCGACACAGCATGGCCGAGTGGATGCGTCCGGCCCGCGCATAGGTGCGCAGCAGGAGGTGGCCCAGCAGCTGGCCGTAAACGCGCATCCCGCGGCCACGGCGGCCGAAAGAGCGCAGGTCGCGTGCACGCGCCGTGGTGAGCGCTTCTTCGGCGAGAACGAAGATGTAGCGGTACAAGAAGAGCAACTGCGTCGAGAACACGTCCGGGACGCCCAGACGCGAGAGCGCAGCGCACACCCCGTTGAAGCTCGTCGTGGCGATAAGCGTGAGAGCCGCCGCGGTCGTGAGCAGGAAGCGCAGCACGATCGAGGTGTAGGAGATCCAGCCGCCCGAGATGCCCAGCGAGCCGAGCGTGACCATGATCTCTCGGTCGATGAGCGGGTTGAAAACGCCCACGATGAGCGCGAAGGGAGCGGCGGTGAGCAATCGCCCGGCCAACCACGCGAGCGGCACCCGGCCCTCACTGCCCATCACGACGGGGAAGAGCACGAACGGCAGCAGCGCAAGGACCGAGTACTTATCGAACGAGACCACGCAAACGAGGAAGACGAACGTCGCGATCACCTTGGCGCGCGGGTCCACACGATGCACCGGGGTGTCGGTCATCGCGAAGCTGTCCAGTCGCCCGATCTCGTAGAGGCCCTCGTGGAAACTTGGCATGCTCAGACCTCGCTAGATGACCGCGTCCGAGGCGGTCGTGGCAACGAAGCGGCCGTGCTTGACGCCCTTCGTGCCGATCAGGGAATCAGCCAGCCGCTTGATCTCGCCGATGCGGCCGCGCAAGACGATGACCTCGAGACAGTGGTGGTGATCGAGATGGATGTGCAGAGTCGACACGATCGACTCGTGATGGGTGTGCTGGTGCTCGGTGAGCTTGTCCGAGAGGTCGGAGAAGTGGTGGTCGTAGACGAGGGTGACCGTTCCCACCGCGTCGGAGTCCTCGTCGGCGAGCGCGTCTTCGACGAGAGCGCCGCGGATCAGGTCGCGGATAGCCTCCGAGCGGTTGGCGTAGCCCTGCGCGTCGATGAGTGCGTCGAAGCGCCTGAGCAGGCGTTCCTCGGTCGAGACGCTGAAGCGGACCACTTCTGGCATGGCGCCTCCTTCGTCGAGACGGCGTGGCGTTGGCGTGCCGCACGCCCGGTAACACGAACGTCGCTCCGATTGCACGTTGACGGGCGACGAGCGCCATTCTAGGCTTTCGGTATCGTAGCACGAATATGAAAGTCATAGCACTTAAGGATTCGCATCGAGAATGCGCCCGGCACGATACACCTGCTACCGGCGAGGAGAACGACCATGCACATGGCAGACGCGCTTGTCTCACCTGCGGTCGGTGCGGCCATGTGGGTCGTGGCCGCTGGCACGACGGCCTACTGTGCCAAGAAGGTGCGTGAGGACAACGATCCCGCGAAGGTCCCGCTGATGGGAGTGTTGGGGGCCTTCGTCTTCGCCGCACAGATGGTGAACTTCCAGATCCCCGGAACCGGGTCGAGCGGCCACTTGGGCGGCGGGCTGCTCCTGGCCGTTTTGCTGGGGCCCCATGCGGCGTTTCTGGTCATCGCCTCCGTGCTCACCGTGCAGGCGCTGTTCTTCGCGGACGGCGGGCTTCTCGCGCTGGGGGCCAACATAGTGAACCTGGGAGTGTTTCCCGCGTTCGTCGCCTACCCGCTCATCTATCGCGCCGTGGCCGGTTCGCACGCCAACGTCACGCGCGTCACGGTCGGTTCGGTAGTGGCGGCACTTCTCGGACTGTCGCTCGGAGCGCTTGGCGTGGTCACGCAGACCACGCTGTCGGGGATCAGCTCGCTGCCCTTCGCGGCGTTCGCCGGCATCATGCTGTCGATCCACATGCCCATCGGACTCGTCGAGGGACTGGTGACGGCGGCCGTGGTCGTCTTCGTGGGCAAGGCCCAACCCGAGATCCTCGCGCGGGTGACCGGTGGGAGAGACCTGCGAGGTGTGGCGTTGCGAGGAGTCGCGGCCGCCCTGCTCGCGGCCGCAGTCATCATCGGCGGCGGCGTGGCGTGGCTCGCGTCCAGCAGCCCCGACGGGCTGGAGTGGTCGATCGAGCGCGTGACCGGGAGCGGCGAGTTCGCGGGTGCGACCGGGAGCGCGCATCGGGCGGCGAGTGCTTGGCAGGAGCGGTTCGCCTTCATGCCGGACTATGAGTTCGCCGATCCCGAGAAGGGCGGTGACACGACGGTTGCCGGTCTCGTGGGCGGGTTGGTCACGCTGCTCGTAGCCGCCGGGATCGGGCTCCTCCTGCGTAACCGGTCGAGACGCAACGGACAAGGCCCCCCTCACACTGCGTGAGAGAGGCCCTGGGTGCTCAGGATCGGTGCCGAGACGACTTCAGACGAGCTCGACGCTCGCGTTCGGGTTCTCGTCGCGGTTCTCGAGGTCGTTGGATGCGGTCTCGAGTCTCGCGCGCGCCTCGCCAAGCATCACCGATGCCTGCGCGACGTGCTTGCTCGATTCGGTGAGGTCCGCGTGGTCGGCCATGTGGTGGATGCGCTCGAGCCACTGCTGAGCCATCGAGATCGCGTCACCGGCTTGAGAGATCATGAGCCGCATCTGCTCGGTGTTGACGCCCTTCTGACACATGGCGTCAGCCCATCCACGGGGCGAGCTCGTCGAGAAGTCGCTTCTTGGGCATCGCGCCCACGAGCTTCTTGACGACCTTGCCGTCCTTGAAGATGAGTAGCGTGGGAATCGACAGTATCTCGAACTTCTGAGCGACCATCGGGCTCTCATCGACGTTGAGCTTGCCGACCGTGAGCGTGTCGTTTTCCGCTGCGATCTCTTTGAGGACCGGTTCCATCATGCGGCATGGGCCGCACCATGGGGCCCAGAAATCGAGCAGGAACGCCTTGCCGCTCTTCTCCACGGTATCTGTGAAGTTCGCGTCGGTGACCGTTACCAGGTCGGACATGAGATTCCCCTTTCGTTTCCTGCCGTCAGATGGAACATACTTCGCCGCTGTCAATGTAGCGTACTGCCTCAAACGCCGCCGAGGCACCTTTGGCCGCAGCGGTTATTACCTGCTTCAACTCAGAATCGGTGACGTCACCGGCTGCGAAGAGGCCCGGAATGTTCGTGCGCCCGTCGTGGTCCACCTTGATGTACCCGGTTTCGGTGAGTTCGCACAGTCCCTCGGCGAGTTCGTTGACCGGATGGATTCCCACGAAGATGAAGACGCCGTCGAGGGCGAGACTCTTCACGGACTCACCCACGGTCGATTCGAGCAGCACGCCGGTCACCTTGCTGTCGGTGCCGACGATCTCTGCCACGGTGCGATTCCAGTGCACCTCGACCTTCTCGTTGGCGAAACATCGCTCCCGCAGACACTTGGTCGCGCGCAACTCGTCTCGGCGGTGGATGAGGTGAACGCGCGCCGCGAACTTGGTCAGGAACATCGCCTCCTCGACCGCCGCGTCGCCTCCTCCAACGACTGCTACGATCTTGTCTCTGAAGAGGGCTCCGTCGCATGTCGCGCACCAGGAGACGCCGCGGCCCGTGAACTGGGCCTCACCGGGCACTCCCAGCTTTCGGGGGATGGCGCCGGGGGCGAGGATCACCGTCGCAGCGTCGAACTGCTCGCCTTCGCACTCGAGCAAGAAGCGGCCGTTGTCTTGCTGGACCACCTTCTCGACGGGCGAGAAGGTGCGGATGACAGCGCCGTGCTCCTCGGCCTGCCTGGTCATCAGGTCGCCAAGCTCAGCTCCTGAAAGGCCGCCCGGGAAGCCCGGATAGTTCTCGACGTGGTCGGTGGTGATGATCTGCCCGCCGGGGATGCCCCGCTCGAACACGACCGTCTTGGCGCGACCGCGCGCGGCGTAGAGAGCTGCCGCGAGGCCTCCTGGGCCGCCTCCGACGATCGCGACGTCAATGGCCTCGGGAGTCACTGCACCACTCCTTCGGTTGACGAGCGGCTCCCCGCGAGGTCCTTGTCGATCTGTTCGATCAGGTGCTGGGCCTGCTCTTTGATGAGGTGCTGGTCCGGCTTGTTCGCAGTGAGTCTGACCACCTGCACGAACTGCTCGCGAGCGGCCTGCGGATCCTTTCGCCCGTTCAGCGTGATGACGCCCAGGTTGAAATTGGCGTTCACGTGGTTCGGATCGCTCTCGAGCACTTTGCCGATCTCTTGGATCGCGCGGTCGGTCTGTCCCGAGTAGAACAAGACGGTGGCGAAGTCCGCGCGGGCGTCGTTGTCGGTGGGGGAGACGGTGAGGTATCGCTGGTAGTAGCGAATCCCCGGCTGTGCCCACCGCAGCTGGCCGGCCGGGTCGTTGGTGATGCGCGCCTGCTCGGTCAGACCGTAGTAGAAGTTGCCCATCGACAGCAGCGCTTCAGGGTCGTTGGGGGCGCTGCGCAGAATCAGGAGAGAGTCGAAAGCCGTCTGCTGGGCGGGGGAGAGCAGCTGCTTGAACTCAGGAGGAAGGGTGGCGACGTCGGCCGCCTGCGGGCGCGTGGTGATCACGATGACCACGATCGCGGCGAACACGGCGACAGCGATGGCGAGGATCCCGAGCGGTATCTTGTAGCGCTGGAAGGGCCGGATGATGTAGCGCCGCGCGAAGCCGCCTTCCACGCCCTCGCCGTGACGGTGCACCGAGATTCCCAGCGTCTGCGCTTTCAAAAGCATGTTGAGGTCGTTCGTCACGAGTACGACCTCGCAGTCCGGCTTTGATGCGCAGACCTGATAGGCGGTAGCGAGGATCCTGTCGTCGGTCTGCCTGAGCGAGAGTCCATCCGGCAGCCCGGCGCTCTCGGGCATTGGCGCCACGCGCAGGGTTCCTCCGTCGGGAAGGGCCACGCCGTCGATGAGGGATCCGTCCTCCGAGAGCTCGAAGAGAATCCGGCTGACCTCGCGCCCGCGAAAACGAAGGTCCGGGTCCACGCGCGCGGTCTTGAGCTTGTCGAGCTCTCCCAACACGGGCTCCGGAATCACCACGTCGGCGTGAGGGAAGCCCAACAGCGCGTTGGGGTCGGCGAGTAAGACGTTTGTGTCGAGGATCACGACCTTGCTCATCGGAAGCCTTTCTCAGTCACGGTTGAAGAGCGCCGGTCCCGGTCAGTGTATCGCTCGCCGGAACTCGTGGCATCCATGGCGGCCTCTTGCGCACGCACTCTCCTGATGATGAACACGAGAACTCCAATCATCATCAAGACGATTCCCCCTACAAGCGCGATTCTGTCCAAGTACGAGGCACGCACGGTGACCGTCTTCGAGCTCAGCTCGACGGCGCCCGCGAGGACGGCGACACGGACCTCGCCTTCGACCACGTTGCTCAAAGCGATGGGGATCTTCACGAAGTTGTCCTGCGGGTCGAGGGTCATCGTGACCGAGTCGGAGCCCTGGACGGTCACACCCTTGCTCGTTCGGGCCACCATCCGAACATCAAGCGCACGCCCGGAATCGTTGCTGATGGTGACCGGCAGGTCCCCGGCGGTACCCGCAAGTGTGATCGGCTCGACCGAGGCCGTCACCTTCGAGAGTACCTCGCGGCCCAATCTCGTGGCGGTGTCGGCGAACGTGCGCCCTCTGTCGGCGAGAACCCAGCCATCGTCGGCGCCCGCCCACGTCGACGAGGCCGCGATGAGCGAACTGCGCTCAGCTATCACCGTCTCGGCGGCCGCGTCCCCGATCGCCGCTCGCAAAGCGCCCGCCCATCGACGCGCGTCGGCGACGTCGGCCCAGTAGCCATCGGGCGCCGAGCCCTTGGGTCCTCTCTCCACGAGCTTGACCGTGCGTTTCGGTCGAGAGGCGGCTTCGCGACCGGTGCGCATCGATACCCAACGATGCGGCGCGAGGGATGTGGCGCACGCGATCAGCTTCGCGGCATCCGAGGATCCGGGCCCCAATACGACCGAGATCGTGAGCGGCCCCGTGCTTCCCGACAGCAGACGCCGAAAGGCGCTGTCGACGAGAAGAGCCGCATCCCCCGAGGCAACCGCCTGCGAGACGCCCGCATCGGAAACGAGCGCCACGACTCCGCTGCCGACCACTCTGTACGATGACGGCGCCACGGACGTCTCCTTCGAGCGCACGCAGTCGGCGTCGACCACCGCGTACCCGATTCCCGCCGTTTCAAGCGCGTGAGCCGCTTTCTCCGGCAGACACCCGCCAGCCGGGACCGTTCCGGTCGACGGAGAGGTCTTGAGCGAGGCGAACGTGGAGGACAGGCCGCTTTCGTAGTGCGCGACGAGGTCGTCGGTCAGTCCCGCCGACTCGAGGCCGCGGATGTCGGGGTCAGCGAAGCCGATCGCGGCGAGTTCCAGCCTGCCGGTCTCGATGGCCGCCGTGAGCAGCCCGAGCGTCGCGGCGTACTCACGAGCGACCGCAGAGTCGGCCGAGACGTCTTCCACGCCCTCGGGGCCGACAAGCTCGAATCCGCCGGCGATGCGGACCCACTCCTCGAGAAGCAGCGGAGGGATCGCGACGGTGATCCTCGCCCACGGATTCGCGATCACCCAAGAAGCGAGGCTCCCGGCCTCGTCGAGCGTCCGGGTGAACCGGCCCGGATCGGAGACGAAGCGGCCCTGGGAATCCGAGAGAGGGGCTCCGCTGATCCTGGCGACGAACACGACGGGAACCGCGGTCGCGTCCGGATCGAACACCAGCAGGAAGGACTCGACGACGGTCTCGTGCACCGTTCCGTCGATACGCGCGCTGGCAGCGAGGGTCACGGGGTAGAGGCCCGGTCGAAGCGAAAGGTCGCCGGTCTCGCGTGAGAAGGGTTCCTCGACCCGGCGAGACGTTGGCTCGTTCACGATTCGAGTGCGCTGGAAGATCAGCTTGCCTGTGGGGTGTTTGAGCTGGAAACGCATCGTCACACTGTCGGTCCCCTCGGGGACTTGCGCGATGGCGGTGAAGGCGAACTCCTCGCCCGATGCGATCGACACAGAGTCCGAGCGCAACGCGAACGTCGCCGGGCCAGCCATCCCTCTCGCCGTCGGGACACCGGCGACACTGTCGCCCGGACGAGGCTCGGCAGGCGTCGGGGACGCCGAGAAGACCATGACGGCGAGGACGAGCGCTGCGAGCCACGTACATCTCGAACCACGGCGCGCGATGCTGTGATGCTCTCGACCGGTCAAGGCGTCTCCATCGTCATCGGCCACCGACGAGCCGGGCCGGGGACGTGTACCATTGGGCGTGTATGGGCAATGATTATCGCATGCCCTCGTGAAAGGACCCCCAGCCGCATGTCACAGAGCCACCACGTCAATGAGATACCCGAGCTGCTGCCGCTCATTCCGCTGCGCGATCTCATCTTGTTCCCGAATCTCGTCGTGCCGCTGTTCGTGGGCCGCGAGCGCTCGATCCGCGCGCTCGAGGAGGCCATGCGCGCGGATCACTACGTGGCGCTGGCCACCCAGAAGTCGGCGGAGACCCAGGATCCCGACTCCGCAGACATCTACGAGATCGGCTGCATCGCCACGGTGATGCAGGAGCTCAAGCTCCCCGACGGCACCGCCAAAGCGCTTGTCGAGGGCAAGCAGCGCTTTCGCATCCTCGAGTACGTTCAGACGGAGCCGTACTTCATCGTTCGTGTCGAACCGATTCCCGAGAGCAACGAGATCGACGTCGAGACCGAGGCGCTCATGCGCGCGCTCATCAATGACTTCGAGAAGGCCTCGGAGTTGGGCAAACCGATCCCACAAGAGGTTCTCGTCGCGTCATCCGCCATCGAAGAGCCGGGCCGGTTGGGCGACTTCGTCTCCTTCCACTTGAACCTGAAGACCGAGGAGAAGCAAGAGATTCTCGAGGCTGTCGTACCGCGAGACCGTCTCGAGCGTGCGTCGCGTTTCCTGCGAAAGGAACTCGAGATCCTCGAGTTGGGCTCGAAGATCCAGAGTCGCGTCAAGGAGCAGATGAGCAAGTCACAGCGCGAGTACTTCTTGCGCGAGCAGCTCAAGGCCATCCAGCAGGAGCTCGGCACGTTCGACGAGGCCCAAGCCGAGATCGACGAGTACACCGAGAAGATCCGCGCCGCGGTGATGCCGGAGCCTGTCGAGGAAAAGGCGCTCAAGGAGCTGGGCCGTCTCGAGAAGATGCCGCCGGCAAGCGCCGAGACCGGCGTCATCCGCACCTATCTGGACTGGCTGATCGGCATGCCTTGGAACGCCGAATCCGAAGAGAAGCTCGACCTGGTGGCCGCTCAAGCGATCCTGGACCATGATCACTACGGTCTGGAGAAGGTGAAGGAGCGGGTACTCGAGTACCTGGCTGTCCACAAGCTCACTGACAAGATGCGCGGGCCGATCCTGTGTTTCGTCGGGCCTCCGGGTGTTGGCAAGACATCCATCGGCAAATCGATCGCCCGCTCGTTGAACCGTGAGTTCATCCGCATCTCGCTCGGCGGTGTTCGTGACGAGGCGGAGATCCGTGGTCATCGTCGCACCTACGTGGGCGCGCTGCCGGGGCGCATCGTCCAGCAGATCAGTCAGGCCAAGACGCGAAACCCCGTTTTCATGATGGATGAGATCGACAAGGTGGGGATGGACTTCCGAGGCGACCCCACGTCGGCTCTTCTGGAGGTGCTCGACCCCGAGCAGAACAACGCCTTCCAGGACCACTACCTCGAGGTGCCGTTCGACCTCTCAGACGTCATGTTCATCACGACCGCGAACCTGTTGGACCCCATCCCCGCACCACTGCGCGACCGCATGGAGGTCATTCATTTCCCAGGCTACACGGAAGACGAGAAGCTCCACATCGCGCAGAAGTATCTGGTTCCCAAGCAGCTCCGGGAACACGGGCTCACGCCCGGGAAGTTGGAGATTCGCGGAGACGGTTTGAGCGAGATCATCCGCCGTCACACGCGTGAGGCCGGCGTGCGAAATCTCGAGCGCACGATCGCGGCCGTATGTCGCCAGATAGCCCGCAAAGTGGTCGAGGGCCGCAAGGGAAAGACCGTCGCGAGTGCCCGTACGCTCCACAAGTACCTGGGTCCGCCCAGGTTCTCATTCGGACTGGCCGAGGAGAAAGACGAGATCGGTGTCTCGACCGGACTCGTGTGGACCGAGGTCGGCGGAGATGTGATCTTCATCGAGGCCACGGTCATGCCCGGGAAGGGCAAGGTGATCCTCACCGGTCAGCTGGGCGAGGTGATGCGCGAATCCGCCACCGCCGCGCTGTCCTACATCCGTACGCGCGCGAAGGACCTGGGTATCGCCCCCGGGTTCCCGGACGAGGTCGATCTGCATATCCACGTGCCTGCTGCGGCGATTCCGAAGGACGGCCCCAGCGCGGGAATCACGATGGCCGTCGCCATTGCCTCGGTCGTCATGGGGTGCCCTGTGCGCAAAGACATAGCGATGACGGGCGAGATCACCTTGCGTGGTCGAGTGCTGCCCATCGGCGGATTGAAGGAGAAGCTACTTGCCGCTCACCGGGCCGGCATCACCACGGTGATCGTCCCGAAGGACAACGTCCGCGATCTCGACCTGTTGCCTCCGCATGTGCGTGAGGACATGGCTATCGTTCCGGTGTCCGGGATGGACGAGGTCCTCTCGCTTGCCTTGGTGAAGAACTGCGCCCCGGCGAAGCGTCGTAACGGAGCAGCGGACCCTAAGAACCCAGGCAAGAAGTCTGTGCCGAAGAATGACGTTTAGAACCGGTGAGGGAATCCGATAGTAGAGGTGACATGACGGTCAAGGCGAGGATTCCGCTTTTCGACCTGTGGCGGATTCTTGGCGTGGCGCTCGTCATCGGAGTGCACCTCCTCCAGCGGTTCGACCACCCTTTCGGCAATGCCTTCGGCCTGCCCGGGATCTACTACGTCACGTTGGGCGGGCTGGGTGTCACGTTCCTCATAGTGCTGAGCGGAGCCGTCCTCGAGTACAACCACCCCGATCCGCGCGCTTACGCGTTCACCTTCTTGCGAAGGCGCTTTGCCCGCATCTACCCGGTCTACTGGATGTCGATGGCCGTCACTCCGCTGATCATGGGCTTCGAGGCGGCTCGCGGCCACGGCGCCGACGTCGTCTCGTGGATACTGGACGCCGCTGGCCTTTTCGCGTTCACCGGCCGTCCGTGGACCGATATGGTACTTCCAACCGGCTGGTTCATCGGCGTCATATTCACGCTCTACCTGCTGTTCCCGTGGCTGTCGGCCGCCATGCGGAGTCGGCCGGGCATCACGCTGGCGGTCCTGCTGGCGGTGTCGCTCCTGTCGCGTGTGCTTTTGTACCGCTATTGGCCAACGTCGCGCGCCGCAGACTGGTTCACGTTCGCGAGGGTCTTCGAGTTCGGGCTTGGCATCGCACTCATGCGATCGGCCTGGGTCGTGGGTTGGCTACAGCGCCGGATGGCCTCGTGGCCAGAGGGCGTGCTACGTGTGATGGCCCACCTGAGCCTGCTGTCGTTCCCGGCGTACCTCATCCACTACGCGGTGCAGCGCTCCCCGATGCTAGCGGGGCTCGAGAGCACGCAGTATCTGCTCGCGTACTTCGTCACGCTGTGGATCGCCGTCGAGGCGCTCAACCTCGCGGACACGCAGGTGCAACGCGTGCTGCGGCGCTCTCGCAGATCCCCCTCGCCTCGCTGACGAGGATGGCTAACGCATCGCCATGGCGGTTCGTCGTTATGCGCGCGAAACTGACGCTTCGTGAGGGGTGAAGTGAGGATGTGAAGAAATAGCACTGAAAGAGCGATGTTTAAGACCGGCTCATTGGGTAAATATGGGGTGAGGTGCGAATTGTGACGTATCTCACACGGCGGAGCGCCGGTTGACACGTTTCCATACAGGATCTTCTTCAATCCATGGGAAGCATTGATCCGCTGACCGCACACTGGTCACTCATCTCGTCAGCGGGGAGCTAATAGTGAAACCGACCCAGGACTCTCCAAGGAGAGCAGGTCGGTTTTCGTCGTTCTTCAGACGTCTCGACCGTACCCCCTGCAGGCGAGACGTGTCTCCGGCCAGATCATGGCAGGAGGTGAGCGGCGATGACACACTCACTGTACAGGCGCGACAGCATGTTCATGCGAGTCATGTCAGCATTCGTCGCCATGACCTTCACCCTGTCACTCGCCGGCTCAGGCTTCGCGGCCCCTCCGGTATCAGAGTCGAACTCAAACGAGTCGGTTCCGGTAGCAGAGGTTCCCGTACCTGACGTCGGCACGCCGGACGAGGGCAAGACGTCATCGGATCCAGCGCCCGACCCTTCGGTCGAAGCTGCCCCGACGACGACAGAGCCCGAGTCCGGTGACGCACAGGAGGGGTCGGCAGACACGTCAACAGGCTCGGGCGATGAGCCCCAAGCCCCGGCAGCAGTACTGAGGATGGCGCCGATGAGCGCCCTCTCGGTTCTTTCGACAGCCCCGTACGCTGGTTTCACGAGCGCCGACTGGGAGGCGTGGCGCGTTTCGCCTGCGTCACAAGTGGGCTGGCAGAAATCGAATCTCGGCGAGTATAAGGAGGGGGATTGGATTCCCGTTCGAATAGTCGTCGACAACACGGGCGGCGCTGGAGACCTGCGCTTCCCGGGCTTCAAGACGGCGTGGGACTATCTGGACACCGGCAAGAACGCCATCGCCGTTGACGGCGCACGCGACTTCCGGTTCTTCGCCACTCCGGGCTCGACTCTGACGAACGCGGTCCCGTATCCCGCGGGATCGCAGGACATATCTTCGTACTTCTCCGAGTACGTCGGTCCGGGGACCCAGTACTACAACGTGGAGATGAGCACTCCCTCAAGCGACCTCGTGATCCCCAAAGGGTCTTACGGGGTCGTCTACTTCCAAGTGCATCTCGCTCTCACTCCGTACTGGCAGTCAAGGCCCACCCCGCGCTTCGGCGCCATGGAGTACCCAGGCTCGAGCGCGCAGGGCCGCTTCATCACGTGGAACGGTGATGGCGTCGGTCAGAACACGATCTCTGTTCCCGTTGGCAAGCAGGCCGCGCCCAAGGGTGAGATCCGGGGCGTCAAGTTCCATGACATCAATCGTGACGGTGTGAAGCAGACGAACGAGCCGGGCCTGAGCGGTTGGCAGTTCACATTGAACTACCTGGGCGAGTTCCCGTTCACAGCGACCGCTACTTCCGGCGCTGGCGGGGCGTTCACGTTCACGGGGCTTCTTGCAGGTGACTACAGTCTGAACGAGACGCTGCAGACACCGTGGACGAACTCCACACCACTCCCCATGAGCCTGTCGCTTGCTCGCGATGAGGTCAGGAACATCGTAGTCGGCAACTACGTGCCTGACGTCATCAAGACGTGGTCGCTGTCGATCGATGCTGTGCCTGTGGGCGGAGTGCCGTTCGTGCGCTACTCGGTCAACGGCGCTCCTGCAGTCACCACGAACTTAATAGGCTCAGGTCCCTACACGGCTTCCGTATCGGTACCCATGGGGGCGAGCATCACCAACATCAGTTGGTTCGTGAGTTACGGTGGCGCCGATGTCCTCCTTGGCACATCGCCGAATGAGACCTTGAACGCCAACCGGACGAACTCCTTCACGTATGACTCATCGGTCAGCGGCCGCAAGTTCGACTCGGCTTCAAGCGCGGGCCTGCCCGGCTGGGACATCGTGCTGAAGCGGGTCGTCGGTTCGGTGGAGACCACATACGCGCAGGTTGTCACAGGGGCCGGTGGCGCCTACAGCTTCGCCGGCGTGATTCCTGGTTCGTACAAGGTCTACGAGGTCCAGAAGTCCGGCTGGTTGGCCTTGGTCGAGCCGACAGGCAGCTTCTCGGTCGCCAATGGTTCGAATATCACCGGTAAGGACTTCGGGAACCTCTTCATCACGTCGGCACTGACGATTGACAAGAGCGGACCTGCTCTTGCCCATGTCGGAGACGTGATCACCTACAGAATCGAAGTCACGAACTCGGGCAACTACGCCTTGACGAATGTGGTCGTGACAGACCCGCTCCTCGGGCTGAACCGGAATCTCGGCACGCTTGCCTCAGGCGCGAGCCAGACGATCAACGCGACGCGCACAGTGCTCGCGGGCGACCCCGACCCGTTGCCGAACACCGCACGGGTGGACGGCACACCGATCATCGGGGCGCCGATCTTCGCGCAGGACGGACACAGCGTAGATATCCTCAAGCCGGCGATCTCGGTCAAGAAGACCGCGGCGCCGACAAGAGCGGTGAACCCGGCTGATGTCGAGTACACCTACGTCGTGACCAACTCCGGTCAGGACACGCTGTATGACGTGACCCTTAGCGACGACAAGCTCGCTGTTCCCGGTGCCGCCATCGGAACGATGGCCCCTGGCCAGACGGTGACCCTGACCGCAGAAGCGGTTCTCACCACGACGACCACCAACGTGGCCACCGTGCGCGGTGATGACGCACTCGCTCTGCGAGTGACGGATCGCGACGAGGCTATGGTGCAGGTCTTCAACCCCGCTCTCAGCATCGTCAAGTCCGCCTCGAGCGGCGTGGTGCTGCCGGGCGGCGAGGTCATCTACACCTACCTCGTGAAGAACGAGGGCGACATCGCCCTGTTCGGCATAGAGGTGACCGACGACAAGCTCGGTCCGGTCGGGGTGATCCCGGCGCTCGCTCCGGGGGCCTCTGACACGGTGAGCATCACGACGAACCTGGCCGAAGACACGACCAACGTCGGCGCGGCCACCGGCTGGTACGGCACTCCCGAGACGGAGTTCTACGGGTCGGTGACAGATTCGAGCGAGGCCAGCGTTCGCGTGGTCTCGCCGAAGGTCGAGATCGACAAGCAGGGTTCGCCGAACCCGACCATCAAGGGCGGCATGGTGACCTACACCTACGTCGTCGAAAACGTCGGTGATGTCGTGCTCTACGACCTGGTTGTGACCGACGACAAGCTGGGAGGTATCGGCACGATCCCGATGCTCGGCGTGGGACAGTCCTCCACGCTCACCGCGGGTGTCGCGCTCTTCGACACCACCGAGAACCTCGGTGAGGTCACCGGACGCGACCAGTACCAGCACCGGGTCTCCGATTCAGACAGCGCCACGGTCGAGGTGTTCGACCCGCGCATCCGGATCGAAAAGACCGTCGATCGCGAGCGCGTGGTCGTGGGCGACACCGTCGTCTACACCTACACGATCGAGAACACCGGCGACATCATGCTCCATGACGTCGTCGTCACCGACGACATCCTCGGTGAGATCGGAACCATCGAGCACCTGATGCCCGGTGCTCCGACACAGCTCACCAAGAGCGCCGTCATCAGTGGCGACGTCACCAACATCGGCACTGTTGAGGCCTCCTACGGCACGGAGGAGACGGACTTCGCAGGCTCGGTGCTCGCTACCGATCCGGCCAGTGTCGACGCGCTCTCTCCGTCGTTCACGGTCGAGAAGTCCGCTTCACCCAGCCCGGTGGTCTCAGGGTCGACGGTGGAATACACGTTCACCGTCACCAACACGGGTGACGCACCGCTTTACTCGCTCATGGTCCACGACGACAAGCTTGGTCACATCGGCACGATCGACGAACTCCCTGTCGGGGGCGAGCCGGTCACGCTCACCAAGAGCGCGGTGCTCGACGAGACCACGACCAACGTCGTCACGGTCACGGGCTACGACGAGTTCGAGAACGAGTACAGTGAGACCGACACCGTGACGGTGCAGGTCTTCAATCCCGGCATCAGCATCCTCAAGTCCGCCTCGAGTAACGTCGTACTCAGCGGTACTCCGGTCACCTACACCTTCCTGGTGAAGAACGAGGGCGACATCGCCTTGTTCAACATAGCGGTGACCGACGACATACTCGGTCCGGTCGGGACGATACCGGCACTCGCTCCGGGGGCGTCTGACACGGTGAGCATCATCCAGGCCATAGCTGCTGACGTCACCAACATCGGCACGGCCACTGGCTGGTACGGCACTCCCGAGACGGAGTTCTACGGGTCTGTTGATAGCAGTGAGCCCGAATTCGTCGACGTGGTCGCTCCTGCGATCGGCGTCGTGAAGACGGTTTCACCGACAGAGATCGTGCTCGGAGAATCCGTGGTCTACACCTACGTGGTGTCGAACCTCGGGGACGTCGATCTGTTCAACGTGGCTCTGACCGACGATAAGCTCGGTGTCGTGGGTACGCTCGCATCTCTGCCGATCGAAGGTGAGCCGGTCACGTTCACCATGACCGCATCGCCTGCAGAACCCACCACGAACGTCGTGGTGGCCACCGCGGTTGACGCCGCAGGCCATGAGGTGAGAGGCGAAGACGATGCATTCGTCGACGTTGCGCTGCCTTTCACTCCCAAGCCAGACATGAGCATCGAAAAGTCCGCCAACAAGACCCGCGCCATTGCGGGGGACACCGTCATCTACACCGTCACCTACGAGAATGTAGGCGATGGGGACGCATCCGGCATCACGATCGTCGATGACTTCGACGAGCGGTATGTCACGGTGACGAATGCCGGTGGAGGCTCGGTCGCGGGCGGTCGGATCACGTGGGAGGTCGCTGGTCCCTTGAGTCCTGAGGCCGGCCCTCAGGAGTTCACCTACAGCGTCCGCATCGACAGTGATCTTCCAGACAGCGTGACCAGGATCGACAACGTCGTCGTCGTTACGACTCCCGGCGATGACAACAGCACGAATGATCGTGACGACTGGCGAGTCCAGACCGGGGAACCCTTCCTGCCCTTCACGGGTGGGGAGTGGACGCTTCTCGCTCTGGCAGCGCTTGCGGCGGGCGCACTTGGTGTCGCCCTGCGTCGCTTGGGTCGCTCGTTTGTTTCGTGACGGTTCCCCAGCGACTCGCGTTGAGTCGCTCCGCGAAGCCGGAAGGGACTGCGAAAGCGGTCCCTTCCACTTTTTTCGGTACGATGTCTGCGGGAGGTGCAGTACGTGAGAAGCTTGGTTTCTGCGCTCAGAGTCGTCTTGGTCCTCGCCTTGGGGGCGCTGGTGGTCGGCTGCGAGATTACGTCAAGCGCGACGCGACCGCAGTCACAAACCAGACCTGCGGAGCGCAACGTCGTACTCACCATCTCGCCTCAGGACGGCATGGGCCCCGGTGGTGGCCCTCGTGCGCTTGAATCCCGGGCGGCGACGGAATCCCTGCCGACGCGGATGATGGTGTACAGGGTGAAGCCGGCGGATGTCTCGCGGGCCTCATTCGAGTCCCAGGCCCGCAGGCTCGGCTTCGCGGGTAAGGCTCAGGAGTTGCCCGCCTCGTTCGTCATCGCGGACTCGAACGCCTCTTTCGAGGTGGATAGAGCAACGGGGTCTTTCGACTACACCACGAAGGGGTTCGAGAAACAGGCTCAGCCGCTGAAGCGGTTCCTATCCGACGAGCAATACCGTGAGCGCGCCGAGACCTTTCTCAACGACATGGATCTGATGCCGGAGGCAGCCGAGTTCCGGGACGTGAACAGGGGCAACGTCGTCAGCACATACGAGAATGGTGCCTGGGTCGCGAGGCCCTACATGGTCGAAGCCCGCTTCAGCCACAAGCCGCTCGCCGGATTCGCATTCGACAAAGGCGTGGGCCCCAAGGTCATCGTTCAGTTCGGAGAGGATGGAAGGATTCTCGGCGCCATGTCGGTATGGCGAAACATCGAGCCCTTCGCAGAATACGCTCTCAAGACTCCCGAGCAGGCGCTGGACGCGGCTCGGAACGGGCGGGCCCAGTTCTTCGGCCTCGATGGGCAGTCGGCAGGAACTGTCGAGAGCATCTCGATGAGCTACATGAATGACCCTCTCGGCTACGACCAGCTCTACGTCCTGCCGTTCTACCTTCTCGAGGGCTCCAGCGAGGACGGACGCGGATTCACGGGCATCACGTACGCGATTCCTGATGAGATGCTGAAAGTGGAATCCTCTTTGGTCACTGGGCCGCCGATGAGTGCGTCGACGACGCGAGTGACTTGGCGGGTGCGTTGTGTCGTTCCATGGGGGACACCTCCTCACACGTATGTCTCCACCTACCAGCGGCCATCACCTCGCGTAGTGAAGTGCACGCACGTGGGGTGCGAGTCCATTCACTCAGTTGTCGCAGGTCAGATGATCTTGGCCCTCGCGGCGATTTCGGTACGCCTCGTGCGGTGCCAGCCGAGTAAGTAGCAGCACGGGAGTACGAACGATGACGCGAGAACTGATGAGGAGCCCTGGAAGCCGGACACAACCATCAAGAGCAACAACATGCTCAAGGCGCGGACCCACGCTACACGCCGACTGACTCCGGCACGCCCGTTTCTGAGACCGAACCAGTAGGCGAATCCCCAAGCAAGACCGGCCACGATGTATGCGGCAATCAAGACGGCCATCTCAGTCTCCCAGCCGGTACGAGCACGCTACGCCCCTGCCGCGCCCAGCACCTCTCGCATCCTCTGAATACGAATCAGTTCCCGATCGTCGATGAAACTGAACGTGGGCCACGCAAAGAACAGCGCACCGAACACATCCTCGCGAAACCGCTGATCCCAGACGGTCCCCGGTCGGTTGTCTGCGGGGAGCACCTTCTCAAGGGCGCCCAGCATCCCCGCAGGGTCTCTCGTGAGCAGCATGCCTTCCGAGTCTGCGGCTTCGGCGGTGACTTCCTGGGCGCGCCTGTACCCGGGCAGGATGAAGGCCGAGGAGATGCCGAGACACATTCTCACCATGAGGTAGAGGAGAGCCATCGGGGACACGAGCGTCTTGAGAAACTGCGCGCCAACACTGTCGTAGGCGTCCGGTGCGTAAGAGTCCACCAAGGCATCGCCCGAACCTCCGGCGCGGGATGCCGCGTCGAACAGCTCAGCGAGGACCGTCGTGGTCAGCGCGGATCCGTCACGGACGCGCGACACGAGGTGAGCGAAGACCGCACGGAGCTCATCTTGCGAAAGGATGTCGAGAAGCCCACCCGTCACACCGATCCACGCGGTATCGGTGTCTTGGGCGATCACGAACGCGTTGACCGATTGATCCGGGATCAGCGCCAGTCGCGGCATGCGCATCCCACTTGCGATCACCGCTTGATGGAGCGCGGCCTTCGCGTGGCTGTGCTCACCGGGCGCGACCGGAGTGGCCGACAGACGTCTCAGGAGCGCTGATAGCGGACGCTTGGCCGCACGCGCGCACCAGACGCCGAACATCGGCAGACACACGGCCCACGTCAGACCGATGTAGACAGGCAGTCGCACGGTGAATGCTGCGAGCAGACGCATCAAATCGGGATCGCCCAGTCTCAAGGCCACGAGCGCTACCGCCAGGTACACGCCGCCCACGAGGGCGATCGCCACCAGCGCGCTCGACAGGGTCACATAGAGCGCCATGTAGATCCTGAGACGCCTTCGGTTGCGCTCCGCCCGCTGCGGGAGCGGTTCGAACCGATCGAATATCGCCTTACGGGTGGCGGGCGAGTGTGCGGACACCTGAACCTCCGGATCGCGTCTAGGGTCTTGCCCAGCGTCCGGGACATGACCCGTGTCAGACGTGTCTGTATCCGAGGCCCGGCCTCGGGCTCGGTCCCGCATTCCGGGGTCGAGGATATCAGGTCGAAACGCTTGCTGAGCAGGAGGCGGTCACATCGCCAGCCGCGGCAGGTCCGCGAAGAATGCAGCGGCACCCTGTACGGCAAAGTCAGTCACGTTCCCATGCCATTGATCGTACCAGTCAGATCCGCTGAACAGGACGTAGCCTCCGCCGACACGAAGCTCAATGCGAGTCACGCGGTCCCTGACGGCGTGCAACTCCTCATGGTCTGTGGGCACTCAAGGGCGGCGTATAAGGGTGGATCGATGACCCGCCCGCATGGTGTATCGCGCCCTCGACACACTTCTCCGCGATCACACGAGGATGCGTTCGCTATAATGCCCTTGTACTGGAGCGCGTCGAGCGGGTTCGGACGGCGGCATGTCACGAACCTGGTCAGGGTCGGAAGGCAGCAGCCATAAGGGGCCTCTGCCGAGCGTCCGGGCCCGCTCGACGCGCTTCTCGCATGTTCGCGTCCGTGTCAGTGGCCAGCGCTATACTCGACGCGGCATCCGTGATCCTCGTAGGGGGCGTATCCACCGCATGGCGCATCAGTCTCTGTATCGCAAGTACCGCCCATTGACCTTCGACGATGTCGTGGGTCAGTCGCATGTCGAGCGAACGCTCAGAAACGCGGTGGCCGAGGGCAAGGTCGCGCACGCCTACCTGTTCACCGGTCCCCGCGGCACGGGGAAGACGACCACGGCGCGGCTGCTCGCCAAGGCGCTCCTGTGCGACCGGGGCCCCACCGCCGAGCCGGACGGCTCGTGTCCGCAGTGTCTCGACGTCGCGTCGGGCAATCATCCCGATGTCTTCGAACTCGACGCGGCTTCGCACACGCAAGTCGAGGTCGTGCGCGAGCAGATCATCGGTCGCGTGCAGTTCGCAGCATCGCGCGGGCACTACAAGATCTACATCATCGACGAGGTCCATATGCTTTCCACCTCGTCATTCAACGCGCTGCTCAAGACGCTTGAAGAACCGCCGTCCCACGTCGTTTTCGTGCTGTGCACGACCCATCCGCACAAGGTTCCCGAGACCATCCATTCGCGCTGTCAGCGCTTCGACTTCCGGCGCATCAGCGTGGAGGACATCGCAGACCACCTCCGGTTCATCGCCGAATCCGAGGGGTTCACCGTCGACCGTGGCGCCTTCACCCTCATGGCGCGGCATGCCGACGGTGGCATGCGCAACGCGATAACCTCGCTTGAGCAACTCGCGGCCTACACGGGCGGCGAGATAACCGTCGATGATGTCGAGGGGATGCTCGGAGAGGTGGACGTAGCGCAGCTCTTCGAGATCGTGGGGCTCGTCGTGCGTCGCGACATCGCGGGGTGTTTCCGCTGGATCGCAGACGCGGTCGAGACCGGAACCGACTTGGCGGAACTGGTCCGGGAGTTGACTGCGCACGTGCGTGACCTCTATCTGATCGCCGCCGCCGGTGCGACAGGAGGGTTCGTGGACCGCAGGACGGCCGATGTCGCCTTGCTGGAGGCCCAGGCTGCCGAGTTCGACGGTCCCGACCGCCTCGCACGCGTGCTCGATCTTTTAGGCGAGCTGGCGGGCGAGTTGCGCTGGTCAAGTGATCCGCGGCTTTCGATCGAGGTCGCGCTGACACGCATGGCGCACCCGAAGGGGGAGATGACGCTTTCAGCGCTCGCCGAGCGCGTCGAGGCTTTGGAGCGAGGTATTCCGGCGAGAAGCGCTCCCGTGCAGGCCGTGTCCGAGCGCCGCACCCCGAGCGTCCCTGCAGTCGAAGCCGACGATGGAGCTCTCAGCGAGCAGTCTTCGGAAGACCCACAGCCGTGTCTTGAGCCCGCAGCAGAGGTCTCTTCCGGGCCTGTGGTACTCGATCGTGGCACCGCGAAGCGCCACTGGCACGCGGTTCTCTTGGAGGTGCGGAAGCGCAAGCCAGCCCGCGAAGCCACCTTCGCGCAGGCCGAGGTGGATGTCGACCCCGACGGTGAGACGCTGGTGGTCGAGCTGCCCGCCGAGTCCGCGTTCGCACTGGAAATGGCGTCGACTCCGGAGAATCGGGAGCTTCTCCGAGAGGCGCTGGCCGCAGTGTTCGGAAGCGCGCCGCCCTTCCGCTTTCAGAGCGGGCGCGGGGCTGTGCGACCGGGCCCGAAAGCAGCCGCGGTCGAAGTGAAGAAGAACGCCGACACTTCCAGCGCAGCGAGCGCCTTGGAAGACATGCTACGAAACGAGCTGGGTGCGAGTATCGTGACCGAGAACCCAGCCAGACCGGACGGAGAGGACGGACAGTGAACATCGGCAAGATGATGAAACAGGTCCAGCAGGCCCAGGAGAAGATGGCTCAGGTACAAGAAGAGCTCAAGAACGAGACCGTCGAGGCCTCCACGGGCGGCGGAATGGTTCGAGTGGTGATGTCGTGTGACCTCTCGCTGCGCTCCATCCATATCGACCCCGCAGCAGTCGACCCCGACGACATCGAACTGCTCGAAGACATGATCACTGCGGCGGTCAACGAGGCGCTCCGTGCAGCGCAAGAGCTCGCGGGTGGCAAGATGGCCGAGATCACCGGCGGTATGAGCATTCCAGGACTCACGTAACGTGCGCTATCCCGCCCCGATCCAAGGACTCCTCGAGGAGCTCGAGCGGCTACCCGGCATCGGACCGAAGAGCGCGCAGCGCATCGCGTACTGGCTGTTGACCGCCGAGTCCTCCGATGCCGAGCGGCTCGCCTCAGCGATCGTCGACGTCAAAAGGCGGATTCACTTCTGCCCCCGCTGCTTCAACTTCGCCGAGGGCGAGCTGTGCGGTGTGTGTGCTGAGCCCGGACGCGACACGACCATCGTGTGCGTGGTCGAGGAGCCGCGCGACGTCGCGGCGATCGAGCGGACGAATGGGTTCGCGGGCGTCTACCATGTCCTTCACGGCGCGATCTCGCCGATTGACGGAATCGGCCCCGATCAACTGCGGATACGGGAGCTCATCGAGCGCGTCGGCTCCGGTCTGATCAGGGAAGTCGTCGCGGCCACGAACCCGAATGTCGAGGGCGAGACGACCGCGCTGTATCTCGCGCGACTCATCAAGCCTCTCGGCGTCCGGGTTTCTCGTATCGCGAGCGGGCTTCCGGTCGGCGGCGATCTCGAGTACGCGGATGAGGTCACGCTCGGGCGGGCGATGGAGTGCCGACGCGAGATGTGAGCGGTCCGATACCTCACCCGGCGATCATTGCGTTATCATCGCCGGAGCGCGACTCGGCGCCATCGGTTCGGCAGGGTCTGTGCTTGCACGGGTTCTCGTGTGGCGCGGTCGTCACCATGGACGACAAGAGGTGAGCGGCAATCATGATCGCTGGAAGCCTATGAAACGCAAGTCCAGGGTCAAAGCGCATCTGTACAACCAGATCGTCTTCCCGTTGCTTGTCGCGTCGGTGATCGTGGGGATCGTCGCGACGGTCGTCGCCTCATACTTCCTCGAGGACCTGACCGCGAAATGGGTCTCCCAGGTCGCTCAGAGCTCCACCGAGAACATCGCTGCGCGCTACGGTGAACATGTCGGTCAGATGCAACGCGAGGCGCAGCTGTGCGTGAACGATGATCGTCTCTTGGAAGCACTACGGGTCGGTGACCTCCAGGCGCTGCGTCATCGAATCCTCGTCCAGGAACGCGCACTCGCTTTCGACAACATGGTCGTTCTCGACGCCCAGGGGCGGGCATTGGCTTCGGTCGGCACCGGCGGCGTTGAGGTCGGGACAGTCGTTCTCCCGCGGATCGCCTCACTTGTCGGCCAGACCCCGAGCAGTCTCATGACCACCCTGACCGGGCGCGCGTCAATGACCGTGTTGCAACCGATCCCGTTGGGCGGACAGGGGCGGGTCCTGGCCGTGTCTCATGCGATCGACGACCACCTGCTCCGTCGTCTCGGCGTTGGCGCTGAGCGCGCCGTCTGCTTCTTCGGCGCTGACTTCGCGAACCTCGCCTGCGTCGTCGGGGAGGGCTTTGACCCACAACGAGAGAGTGCGCTTCAAAGCGCCATGAAACGAACAGCCCTCGAGATTGAGGATGCGCTGCAGAGAGCGGCCGTCGGGGACTTCACGGGCGGTTCGATGCGGGTCGGTGACGACACCTATCAGCTGTGGGTCGAGCCGGTCGTTCTTCCGTTCGACCAGTCCGGTGCTCCCCAAGGCTACCTGGTTGGAATAGCGAGCAAGGGGATCTCTCAGGAGACGGTGACGACGACTCGCAATCTCATCGCCATGTGGTCGCTCATCGCAGTCCTTGCCCTCGTGGGCATGGGGGGGTGGATCGCTCGAACCGTGTCTGACCCACTGACCGACCTCGCGGCCGGTGCCGGGCGCATCGCGGACGGGGACTTCTCGACCAAGGTCGAGGTTCGCGGCTCCAACGAGATCGCCGAGCTGGCCGGGACGTTCAACGTGATGACCGACTCGCTGCGCGAACACTCAGAGTCTCTGACGAAGAAGGTGCTCGAACTCGCGACGTTGTATGAGATGAGCCGCTCGCTCGGTTCCTCCCTCGACATGGAAGAGCTTCTCGGGACCGTGCTCGAATCCGCTCTGCGCATCTTCGATCTCGATCTCGGGTACGTCGCGCTTCGCGACAGGGAGAGCGGTGCGCTCGCACTTCGTGCGATCCGTGGTGCCCAGGAGTCATCGACCGACGGCGCCGTGCGTTCGTCCATGTCCGAATGGGTCGTCCGAGAGGGGCGCCCGCTGATCTTCAACCCGGACACCGCTTCCCGCCACGACCGGATCGACACCGTCACCGGGGCGAAGGCCGCACTGTGCGTGCCGCTGGTCTCGGCTGAGGGCACCATCGGTTCGATCACCATCGGCTCGAGTCGTTCCGACTACCGCTTCTCAAGCGATGACGTCAGGCTGCTTTCGACGATCGCGAACCACGTCACGATCGCGATCGGCAACATCGAACTGTTCAGCAGCTTGCAGGAGGCGTATCTCGCGACCGTCCGCTCGCTCGCGGCGGCGGTTGACGCCAAGGACACGTTCACCCGGGGGCACTCTGATCGGGTGGCGACGTACGCGATGATGATCGGCGAACGCATGGGCCTTTCGCACGACCAGCGCATCGCGCTCGAGATGGCCGCGTATCTTCACGACATCGGCAAGATCGGTGTACCCGAAGAGATCCTCCTCAAGCCCGGCCGCCTCGATGACGACGAGATGGCGGAGATGCGTCACCACCCGCTCATCGGGGCCAACATCCTCAAACCCGTCGCCTTCCCGTGGGCCATCACTCCGGTGGTCCGGCACCATCACGAGTCCTACGATGGATCCGGCTATCCCGCAGGACTCAGAGGCGAGGAGATCCCGCTGCTCGCACGCATTCTCACGGTTGCGGACAGCTACGAGGCGATGACCTCCGACCGGCCCTATCGCGTTGGCCGGGATCAGCGCGAAGCGATCGAGGAGTTGCGCGCTTGTGCCGGCAAGCAGTTCGATTTCGCCGTAGTCGAGATCTTCGCGGAACTGCTCCTCGAGCTTGAAGAGTCAGGCGAGACGGTGTCTGTCTCGGGCGTCGACGACATCGCGCCGGAGGAGGCCAGAGCGATATTCGTCGCTCTGATCGATGGCGTACTCATCAGCTTCAGGAAACTGGGAGGCCCGCGTCTGTCTTCGAACGTCGAACGCGAGATAGACGAGTACTTCGTGTCCGATGAGATGCCGTTCAGGGTGGTAAGAGGCAGAGTCAGCCACATCCGCGACGGTGAGACGAATCCTGAGACCGAGATCGTGCGCATGCGGACCGCATTGAGGCGCATCGACGTGATCATGAGCCGCGTGTCCGGAACTACGCTCGTGAGTCATTTCTACGCGGACGCTCTCCAGACGTTCTCCGGCAGGATGAAACATCTCGCACTCATGCTCGACTACTGCGAGCCCGGATAACGCATCCCCGGTGTGCTTCGTACCTGTGGCGCTGGTGCGCCGGAGTCACTACACTGGCAGAAACCTTAACGTGCGAAGCGTGCGGCAAGGTTTGCGCCGTCGCCGTGCAGCGGAGGGTGTTCATGGCTCTGGTCGTCACCAAGTTCGGAGGAACATCTGTCGGGACACCCGAGAGGATCTGTGCTGTCGCCGAGCGTCTGATCGCGCGCAAGCGCTCGGGCGACCGGGTCGTCGCGGTCGTCTCGGCGATGGGTCACGTCACCGACGAGCTCGTCGAACTCGCCACACAGGTCTCCCCGCATCCGCCGGAGCGCGAGATGGACATGCTGCTCTCCACAGGCGAACAGGTTTCGATCGCGCTTCTCGCGATGGCGATCCAGGCACGTGGCGAAGACGCGGTCTCCTTCACGGGTCAGCAGGTCGGCATCGTGACGGATGCGGTGCACAGCAAAGCGAAGATCACCGCCGTGCGCGCCGAGCGGGTTCGTGCCGCGCTTGATGAGGGGCGTATCGTCATCGTCGCCGGGTTCCAAGGCATGACCGCCGACGGACAGATCACGACGCTCGGTCGAGGCGGATCGGACACGACCGCCGTTGCCATCGCCGCCGGTGTGGGAGCGGACGTGTGCGAGATATACACAGACGTCGATGGCGTCTTCACCGCAGATCCCCGCGTCGCGCCTGGCGCACGCAAGATCGACGTCATCTCGTACGAGGAGATGCTCGAGATGGCGGCGAGTGGGGCTGACGTTCTGCAGATGCGAGCGGTCGAGTTCGCGCGAAATCACGGTGTGGTCATTCATTGCCGGTCGTCTTTTCACGACGAGCCGGGAACCATCGTCAAGGAGGCTGACGAGAGTATGGAGCAGGCGATCATCTCCGGTGTCACGCACGACATCTCAGAGGCGAAGGTCACGATCAGAGACGTCCCTGACAATCCAGGTGTGGCTGCGACGGTCTTCGGGAGTCTTGCCGAGAGCCATGTCAACGTCGACATGATCATCCAGAACGTGTCCGAGGATGGCGCGACTGACATCTCATTCACCACGCCCAAAGCCGACCTCGCCCGCGCGAAGAAGGTGCTCGATGAGATCGTGCACGGTCTGGGCGCACGTGAATGGTCGGTCGAGGAGTCGGTCGCGAAAGTGTCTCTGGTCGGCGCGGGAATGCGCACTCATCCCGGGGTTGCGGCCTCGATGTTCAAGTCGCTCGCTGATGCGGGCGTCAACATCGACCTCATATCCACCTCACCGATCCGGATCAGCTGCGTGATCGCGGCCGATCAGGTCGCCGATGCCGTACGTGCCCTTCATACGGAGTTCGGTCTGGACAGAAGCGACGTGGTGTCCGTGGCGTCTCCTGCGTGCGGCGAGGAGGGTTAGGGATGGCTTGGAGCAAGGCGATGCCCGAACAGCCGGTCGTGGCGGTGGTGGGCGCCACCGGGGCGGTGGGCGTCGAGATGCTGAGAGTTCTCGCGCAAAGAGCGTTTCCCGCCGAACAGGTGATCGCGCTCGCGTCGGCAAGGTCGGCGGGTAAGAGCGTTCCCTTCGGTGACGACGAACTCGTCGTCGAAGAGCTGACCGCTGGCAGCTTTGAGGGTGTCGACATCGCCTTGTTCAGTGCCGGGGCCAGCGTGAGCAAGCAGTATCGAGACGCGGTGACGAGTGCCGGTGCGGTGATGATCGACAACTCATCGGCGTTTCGCATGGACGCAGACGTCCCGCTGGTGGTCCCGGAGGTCAACCCGAATGTCGCGAAGACGCACCGTGGCGTCATCGCGAATCCGAACTGCTCGACCATCCAGATGGTCGTCGCCCTGAACCCGCTGCACCGCATCGCGCCGATACGCCGCATCGTTGTCTCGACGTACCAAGCGGCGTCCGGGGCAGGACAGGCGGCCATGCACGAGCTGTACAGCCAGACAGGCGATCTTCTTCGCGGGCAAGAGATCCATGTCGAGCAGTTCGTGCATCGGATAGCGTTCAACTGCATCCCGCACATCGATGTCTTCCTCGAAGACGGCTCGACCAAAGAAGAATGGAAGATGGCTGTCGAGACGAAGAAGATCATGGACGCACCCGACATCGAGGTGTCAGCGACATGCGTGCGAGTACCCGTGCTCAGGTGTCATTCAGAGGCGATCAACGTCGAGTTCTCTGTACCGATCACCCTCGACGACGCCCGAGCCGCGCTCATGCGGGCCAGAGGGATCACGTTGCTCGACGAGCCCGCCTCGAACACGTATCCGATGCCCGCGATGCTCGAGGGGACCGATGACATCTATGTCGGTCGCCTGAGGGTGGATTCGACCGTCCCGCACGGGTTGTCGATGTGGGTGGTTGCCGATCAGATTCGCAAGGGTGCCGCGCTCAACGCGGTCCAGATCGCGGAGCTGTTGGTGAGTCGAGCTTCATCGTCGCGTTGTTCGCCGTATCAGTGAAGGAGTGATCAGATGGAAGGCAGGCAGACACGGATCCTGATCGTTGAAGACGACGCCAGCATCGGACGTTTCGTCGAGCTCGAGCTGGGGCACGTCGGCTTCGATGTCCTCAGGATCACCGACGGCTCCAACGCCCTGTCAGCGGTCGAGCAGTTCGTCCCGGACCTCATGATCCTGGACCTGATGCTACCGGGGATGGACGGTCTTGAGATCGCGACCGCGCTGCGCGAGAAGGGTGCCGTCATGCCGATCCTCATGTTGACCGCGCGCTCTGAGACCCAAGACGTGGTCAGGGGGTTTGATGCTGGCGCTGACGACTATCTGCGCAAGCCGTTCGAGGTGCCGGAGCTCTTGTCTCGAGTTCGCGCGCTGCTGAAGCGGGCTGAGCCTGACAAGGAATCCTCGCAGTACAGGGCGGGCAACATCGAAATCGATCCGCAGTCCCGCACCATCACGGTAGCCGGTGAGGTCGAGAAGTTCACCGCCAAGGAGTACGATCTGCTCGAGTTCTTCGTCATCAACGCCGGCCGGGTGATCAGTCGCGACGAGATCTTGGACAAGGTCTGGGCTGGCCAGCACACATCGGACAGCAACGTCATCGAGGTGTTCGTATGTCACCTGCGCAACAAGATCGGTGACAAGGACAACCAGATCATCCGTACCATCAGGGGCGTGGGCTATTTCTTCGCGAGGGGATAGATGCGCGACCGCTCACTCAGGGTGTGGCTCTTCCTCGCCTCGGTTCTCTTCGCCGTACTCGTAGTCGGAGGGTTCGCGCTCACGACGTACGTTGTTGTGTCCGAGGGGATGCGGGTCGTCGTCAGTGAGACGGGCGCTCGTGTCGCGTCGTCTGCAGCCGTTCTGCTCGGCGAAGCCGTAACGGAGTCCGAACAGACGCTTGAGAGGGAGGGGCTTCACGGCGCAGAGGCGGCGCGTGTGGCCGAGGCGGTCTTGCTCGAGCGAATTCCGGCGCTTCTGCAGGGGGCGGGTCTCGCCGGTGCGGAGTTCGTCTTGCGCGCATCTGACGGTACGGACATCTGGTCATCGGAGGGTGCCGCCACGTCCGGCGCGACTTCGGGCGATCATGTCGCTGCTATCACGCAGGGCAAGACGACCTACAGCGTCGTGCGCAAAGGCCCGCTCGTCACGGGGCTGATCACCCAAGCTGATCTGGGACTGAACGCCGCCCACGTGCCGGTTCGCTTGCCTGGAGGGCGGCTCGGTGTCTTGGATGTCATCTACCACCCGGTCACCGAAGAGCGCATGATCGACACGATTCGAACGCCCATGAGCGCGCTTGCGATTCTCGCGATGTTCGTCATGGTCGTGTTGATGCAGACCTCGATGGCATGGGTGCTGAATCTGATCGCGAATCTGCGCAGGGCCGCCGACTCGATCGATGCGGGCCGTTTGGATGATCGTTTGCCGGAGGAGGGCAGCAACGAGATCGCCCAGTTGGCGCGGTCGCTGAACCGGCTCATCGACCGGCTGCAGAGGCGCTCGGAGGCACAGGGTCGCTTCGTGGCCGACGCGTCTCACGAACTCGCAACTCCTGTCGCGGGCATCCGCGGGTACACGAGCATCCTGAGGGCATGGGGTGGTGCGGATGCGGCGGTGCGCGAGGAGGCCGTCGACGCGATCGATCGAGAATCCGCCCGCATGGCGCGACTGACGAGTGACCTGCTCAATCTGCTGCACGCGGATCAGGGGCTCCGGCTCAAGTCAGAACGGCTCGACCTCAACGCCCTCGCGAGGGAGCGCCTCGCCGCGACCGCGAGCAGGTACCTCGACCGAGACATCGAATTCGTCGGACCGAGAGATGAGTCGCTCATCATGATCGGCGATTCGGATCGACTCGAAGACGTCTTATCGATTCTCCTGGACAACGCTGGGAAGTACACGCCAGCGGGTGGAAGTGTCACGCTTGACACCATGAGGCGGCGTGACGAGATCACCATCACCGTGAGCGACACGGGACGGGGTATCCCCCCCGAAGACATCCCCCGCCTGTTCGATCGCTTCTTCCGAAGCGATCAGGCGCGTGCGGAGGGCGAATCGGGCTTCGGCTTGGGACTCGCGATCGCGAGAAGTATCGTTCACAGCATGGGGGGCACGATCGCGGTCGACAGTCAGCCCGGAGTAGGCACGACCTTTGCGATCGTTTTGAACCGTGGTCGCGTCTGACGTCGATTCAAGTTCCGTGTCAGCGAAGCCGATATCTGCTTCAGATCGTGCGCTTTCCGTTCGGAAGGTTTTCGCGTGCCCGCAACAGATCGTGAAATCGCTGCTCGTGCCTTCTCGCTTCCCGAGTGGCGTACGGCCGCCGACGCGCTGTTCCAGGGGACCGGGGTCTCGGTCTCTGTCATGGACTTCGGAGCGTGTGAGTTGTTGGCGGGCGGTCATCGGTGCGGCTACTGTCATCTTGCCACCGATGTTGGGACCATGGGCCCGTTGACCTGCTTTGACACGTGTCCCGCGCCAGATGCGGACACCGGTCGGATCATCTGTCGAGCCGGACTCGCGGCATTGTACTCGCCGGTGGTGCATAGAGGTCGGGTACTCGCTCACGTGGTGCTGACTGGCTTCGTCACGTCGACGCGCGAACGTCGGGGACTCTACGAACACCTGCTGGCGAGGGGCGTGAGCGAAGAGATGGCGCGCAGGACGGTCAAGGCGCTCCCGGTCATCCCGAGACGACAGGTTGAGTCATACCTGACGATGGCCACTTCGAGCGCGATCACGGTTCTCGACGCGTTCGTGGAGCGCATCACTGCGAGTGAACGAATAGACGAGCTGAAACTGTTCGCCTCGGCGGGAAGACACGTCGCAGCGACCCAGCGTCTTGACGCAGGGGCTCTGGGCGGAATCACCGAGGAGGCAGTCAACCTTGTGGGCGGCCAAGCCGGAGCGATTCTCCGTCCAATCGGCGCATCGCTTGAGGTTGTCGCACGAACAGACGGCTGGCGAGGACAGCTTGGCGCCCGCGTTCCGAGTCGCTCCACGGCCGCTGGTCGCGCCGCTGAAACGAGACGGACCGTCATCGCACCCGGGAAGGAGGGCTACGCCACGTTGGCGATGCCCCTGACCCAAGGCGAGCGCGTACTCGGCGTGCTGGAAGTACGCCTGTCCCAGTCAGTCCTACCGCTGGCCCAGGACCGCGTGGCGCGCTTGGGTCGATTCGGCCAGTTCATCGCCATCGCCGTCGATCGTGAGGACGAGCGCCAAGCGGTGGAGCGTGCGATGATGGGTTATGCGCAGCTCAATGAGCTCGCCACCGCGCTGGGTGCGCAGACCGATATCGACGGCGTTGCGAATCTACTGTCCAGTGTGCTTGGGAAGGCGTTCTCGTATCGAGTCGCCGGGCTCGTCTTCACCGGGTGGGGCAGCGATCGTGCCGACGTCGCGCTGTGCGGCCAGGTTTCGCGAGCGACCGTCGACGAGTTCCTCTCGCAGGTCTCGGGACGTGACGTGAAGGCGGATCCGATTCGAGACGTGCGGTTCGTCTCGCACAGCGGAAGTCTCGTCGAAGGCGAGGACTCCGACGATTGGGCCCTTGCTATCGCGGATCTGCGCCACGGCGACCTCGATGTCGGACAGGTGTTCGTCGCGCGTGAGGAGGCGTGCCCGTTCGGTGCTCAGGACCATGCGCTCCTGGAGGGGATCGCCGCCCACGGCGGTGCGGCTTTCGGTCGGGCTGCGCTGTTCACACGCATTCGAAACGACTACGCCAAGACCATCGCGGCGTTGTCGGCCACGCTCGACTTGGGCGAGCGGGCGACGAGCGGACACGCGGGCCGCGTGATGGATTACGCAGTGAGGATCGGCGAGGAGCTCGGGTTGGGCCACGAGGCGGTCGATCAACTCAAGTTCGCTGGTATTCTTCACGACGTGGGCAAGGCGGGTATCCCTGGCGAGATCCTGCTCAAGCCGAGTCAACTCAGCGACGAGGAGTTGGCGTTGGTGCGAAAGCATGTCGAGCTGGGAGCCTCGATCGTTGATCAGATCGAATTCCTGAAGTCGCTGACACCGATCATCCTCCACCACCATGAACGCTGGGACGGCAAGGGTTACCCGCATGGTCTCAAAGGCGAGAAGATCCCGCTGCTCGCCCGCATCCTGTGTGTGGCCGATGCCTACGACGCCATGACAAGTGAGCGCACCTATGCGAAGAAGCTCACTTCACCGGAGGCCCGCGCAGAGCTGGAGACAGCCGTGGGCACCCAGTTCGACCCGCGGGTGGTCGCGGCCTTCCTCGACGCGCTCGAACGCATGGCTGTGGCCGGCGGCACCGGTCTGTTCGTTGCCCGGGATGAGGCCGGGCCGGTCCTTCCCTCCTAGCGCGGCTGGCGGGCAGTTGCTAGAATCCCGCTGCCTCGGCGCACTGCGCCAACTCCGCTGGAAAGGACCTGACCCGTGAACCGAACGCGCCTCATCGCTCGGGCCGCCCTGATCGCCGGCGTGTACGCGGGCGTCACGCTGCTCGCGCTGCAGACGATGTCGGCTCTCGCATGGGGCCCCATCCAGTTCCGCGTGAGCGAGGCTGTCACCGTACTTGCCATGTTCACGCCCGCGGCGATTCCAGGGCTTGCGCTGGGGTCTGCCATCGCCAACGCGTTCAATCTCGCGACACTTGGACCTCTCGCCTTGCTCGACGTCGTGTTCGGCTCGCTCGCTACCGCCCTCGGTGCTCTGTGGACGTGGCGTTTTCGCAGCTCGAAGTGGCTCGCGCTGCTGGGGCCGGTGCTTGCGAACGCGCTGATCGTGCCCGCGTACCTGCCGCTTCTGGTCAAAGGGTTGGGCCTGTACCGCATCCCCATTCTCGGTATCGATTTTGAGGGCCAGTGGGCGATGATGTACCTTGTGGGTGTGGTCTTCGTCGGCCTCGGGCAGGCGACGGTCCTCTACGGACTGGGGATGCCTCTCCTGATCGCGTTGGAACGGCTAGGATTAGGGAAGATTATCTCGCGTGACGAGTGAGCCGGGGGGAGAGGTTCGTGAGCGTATCGGATCCACCGATCCGCAGGGTGGTCATCCCGTTTTCGGGCGAGGCGCTCATCAGCCATACGCGCGATGAATGTGTGACGTGCTGGGGATGTGTCAGGCAGTGTCCCGCCCGCGCGCTGCGCGTCGTCGATGACAGAACCGAGGTCATCCACGAACGGTGCGTGAAGTGTGGCGCCTGCGTCACCGGATGCAAGACCACCTCGAATGTCGTGCGAGATGATCTGGGGCGCGTCCGTGCGGCGCTTGCATCCGCGGTGCCGGTCATCGCCCTTCTCGCCAGCGAGCACATCGCCGCGATGCATCCGATGTCTCGCACAGAGGTCGACGAGGCTCTTTTCGCGCTCGGTTTCGCCGACGTCGAATCGACCGTCTTGGGCGAGGAACTCATCGCCGCGGCCTACGAGCAGGTACATGTTCGAGTCGATGCGACGTTGCCTCGACTGCGTTCAACGTGTCCCGTGGCCGTCGATTGGGTCCGGCGCTTCTACCCCGAACTGACCACCGCGCTCGTGCCCCTCATGTCGCCCTACGTCGTCCAAGCGCGACTCCTGCGGGCACTTCGCGTGGATGAGGTCCTTATCGTCTATGTCTCGCCCTGCTGGGCGCGCAAGGACGAGATCCATCACCCCTCGGTGGCCGGCGCGGTGGACGTCGCGATCGGCTTCGATGAACTACGTTTGCTGATCGAGCAGGGGCTCGCGGTGCCCATGGCGGTCGGCCGGACCCATCGCATCGAGGCCGCCAAGCAGCTCTCGGCGATTGACGGCTTCCCGCGACGTACTCTTCGTGCGAGCGACCGCACCGACCGCGACATGGTCTCGGTCAGAGGGCTCGCCGATATCGATCGGCTACTCACCGCGATCGTGCGCGGCGAGACCGCCCCGTCGGTGGTCGACATGCTGTGCTGCGAGGGCTGCGTTGACGGCCCCACTGTGAACCAGAAGATGTCGGTCTTTGCGAAGCGCAATGTCGACGCGGTCCATCGCGAGCGGTTGCCGGCGCCTGAAGTCGACTCACGCACTTTCCTTTCGGCGCTCCCACCCATCGACATGATTCGCAGGTTCGAGCCATGTCCGGCGCCAGTCATCGTGCCCGATGACGATGAGGTCGATCGCGTGTTGGTTGCGGGGGAGTTCGCGAGCCGAAGCGCCGTCATCGACTGCGGCGCTTGCGGCTACGATACGTGCGTGGAGCACGCGGCCGCGATCTGGCTGGGCAACTCGTCATGGGACCTGTGTTTCCCCTTGGCGAGGAAACGTCTCACTCGCGAGCGCGAGCGCTTCGCGATGGAAGCCGTGACCGACGAGCTCACGGGCCTGCTCAATCGCCGAGCGTTCAATGCGAGACTCGCCGAAGAGGTTGCGCGCGCCGAGCGTCACGGGACCCCGTTCTCGCTCATAATGCTTGACTTGGATTCCTTCAAAGACGTCAATGATTCTTACGGTCATGCAGCCGGAGATGCGTTGCTGCGCAGCGTCGGGGTCCTGCTGAACTCGGAGATCCGGGTGATGGACCACGCCGTGCGCTACGGTGGAGATGAGTTCGCTCTCATCTTGCCCAGCACGACCAAGACCGACGCATGGGCGGTCGCTGAGAAGATTCGTGCGGCGCTTCGGGGGTTGCGGGTCGATTCGGGCGACGGGCGACGTCTGCGCACAGCGGCCTCGGTTGGTGTGGCGGCCTACGGGCAGGAGAACCACACCGCCGAGAAGCTGCTCGAAGCCGCGGATGCGGCTCTGTACCGTGCGAAGCGACATGGGCGTGACCGCGTGGAACTGGCTTCGGGATAGGGTGGGTACAGTGCATGACGCGCTGCTGTGGAAGCTTGAAGACGAGCGTGTTCGCTGCGGTCTGTGTCCGAACGCGTGCTTGATAGCCGAAGGCGGCCGCGGAATCTGCGGTGCGCGGGGCGTCATCGGCGGTAGCCTCAGAGCGCTCACCTATGGCTTGGTGAGCTCGATTGCGGCCGACCCGATCGAGAAGAAGCCCGTCTTCCACTTCCGCCCGGGCTCACGCGCTCTGTCGGTCGGCGGAGTCGGCTGCTCCATGAGGTGCGGCCACTGCCAGAACTGGCGCATCTCTCATCCTGATGCAGCCCAGATCGCGGCTCTACGTCGCGTGGAGCCATCCGAGGTCGTCTCGCTGGCCCTTCATCAGGGGTGCGAGGGCGTTGCGTGGACGTACAACGAACCGGTGATCTGGCTCGAGTACGTGCTCGACTGCGCTCGGCTGGCGAAGGCCGCAGGGCTCTACACCGTCATGGTGACCAACGGGTACGTGACCCCGGCCGGACTCGAACTCTTCGCGGAAGCGATCGACGTGTGGCGCACGGACATCAAAGGATTCTTCGACGAGACCTACCAGCGTCTGTGTCACGTGTCCGATCCCGAGGCCGTTCGCGTCGCTGCAGAACTCGCGTTGCGCACCCACGGCCTGCACGTCGAGTGCGTGACCAACATTGTTCCGACCGTGAACGATTCCGACGAGGAGCTCCGGGCCGTCGCCTCGTGGATCGCCCGATCGCTTTCCCCCGAGACCCCTTGGCACGTGACGAGGTTCACGCCCTGTCTCGAGTTCTCCCACCTGTCGCCGACACCGCTCGAGACACTCGTGCGCGCGCGGTCGATCGGTATCGAGGAGGGGTTGCGCTTCGTCTATCTGGGAAACGTGGATGTGGTGGGCGGCGAGGACACCAGGTGCCCCGCATGTGACGCACTGGCGGTCGAGCGACGGGGTTTCTCGGCACGCGCAGTGGGGCTCGGCGATTCAGGTGAGTGCTCCCAGTGCGGTCGTCATCTGGGCATCACAGTCGCGCAAACCAGGAAGGACCGCAGATGACCGAGAGCGCGGGCGTCGAGCGACCACGGATCCTCGTCTTCTTCGACTACGCCTGTCAGTTCTGCTATCTCGATTGGCCCCGGCTCAAGCGCCTGCGTACCGAGCACGACGTCGAACTCTTTGTGGTGCCGTTCGAGCTCAGGCCTGACTTCCCGGTCGAGGGAGCAGGAATCGAGACGCTTGGCGAGGGACATTCCGAGCGGGTCCGGGAGCACATGTCGCGTATGGCGCGCGAGGGCGGACTGACGCTGACGTTTCCCGACTTCGTGCCGAACACGCACCGCGCGCTCTCGCTGGGCGAGTACGCTCGCGACCTCGGGCCCGAGGTCCACGAGGCGGTTCACGAGGCGATCTTTGCCGCATACAACGGATTCTCGGAGAACATCGGTGATGAGAGTGCGCTCGAGCGGATCGCCTCCGCAGCCGGACTGGACGCGGCAGAGGCCATGACCGCAGTTGCCGAGGGACGCTTCGACGAACGCCTCCATCAGTTCCTCCACCTCGCAACGGGAATGGGGATCAGCGGGACGCCCGCAGCCCTCATCTGTAACGAGCTGTTCATCGGCACCCGACCGTATCAGGTGCTCTCGGAGGCCTTGGAGCGCTGCCTCGTCACTGAGGGCGACCTGTTGGCGGCAGATACATCCGAAGCCGGTAGCGGTATCATGTAGCGGGCGCGCAGGCGCCTCGCCATGAAACCGTCACAGGAGTCTCGCCAATAGTGGATCCCGTCGTAGTCATACCCACGTTCTGGACCCGTCGCAGCGGTGGTCGCAACCGCATAACCCTCGATGAGATCGCGGCCACCTACGATCATCCGACTCCGCTCGACGAGATCGACCCACCGCTGGTCGACTGCCTCGCGTCACTTCGCGAGGTGCGCGGCCTCGGTCGCGTCGTCGTCATCGTGGCGGTGACCGATCCGTCGATCGCCCACCAGGCTGAGGACCGGGTTCGCGAGATCGTCGACGAGTTCCCCGAAATCGACGCGCTCGTGTTCGGTCCTGCCGAGATGGGCTCGCTCCACCGCCGACTCGAGCAACTCGAGTTCGCCGACCTCATCGATGGCGTGACGCTCATAGGGTACGGCGCGGTCCGAAACGTCGGACTGATCGCCGCCGCTGTGCTGGGCCACGACGTGGTCGTCTTCTTCGATGACGACGAGGTGGTCTTGGGCCCCGAGTTCCTCGAAAACGCGCTCTACGGGCTTGGTGAGCGCCTGCAAGACGGCACCCCCCTTCTCGCCAAGACCGGATTTTACGTGGACCACTCCGGCAACTGGAAGAGGCACGACGCGGCTCACTGGTCCGACATGTTCTGGCGGCAGCGAGACGCGTTCAACAAGGCGATCGACGCGGTGATGAAGCCGCCGCGCATCCAGCGTGCGAAGATCGCGTTCGGTGGCATCATGGCGTTGCACCGCGACATGTTCTCGGCGGTCAGCTTCGACCCGTGGGTCACGCGCGGCGAGGACATGGACTACGTCATCAACGTGCGCATGCACGGCGGGGATGTCTTCATCGATGACGGCTGGAAGGCGGTCCACCGGCCGCCGGAGCCCGTCAGCGAGGCGCTGCGTTTCCGCCAGGACGTCTACCGATTCGTCTATGAGCATCGCAAGATCGAGTTCGCCAAGTCCCAGGTCGACTTGCGCCAGGTGACGCCGCAGTCGATGATGCCGTTTCCGGGCGAGTTCATCGACTCCTCCGTTGGCTGGCGGGCGTTCATCACCGGGATGCTTCGCGCCATCTCGCGCCCGGAGAAGAGCCGCTACTTCCAGGCGGCGCTGTATTCGGTGCGCGAAGCGGGCGTCTATGCTCGCGAGAACTGCCAGAACTACTTCGAGTTCCAGCGCAGGTGGCCGATGCTGATGGAGCGTATCTGCGAGGATGTCGCGCTCGCGAGTCTGTTCACCGGCGAGCGGCGAATCGATCGCACGGCGATCACCGGGCGCTTCCCGGTGGTGCCGCCCTCGCAGTAGGTCACCATGGCGCTCTGGATGCCTGAGGGGCTTCTCGCCGGGGCGATAGGCTTTCTATCCGGAGTCTTGTCGGGCGCTTTCGGAATCGGTGGCGGCATGCTGACCACGCCGGCGATCCGATTGGTTCTCGGTGCCCCTGCGCTGGTCGCCGTGGGAACGCCGCTGCTGGTCATCATCCCCGGCGCGATCGCGGGAGCGCTCTCGTATCAGCGGCGAGGACTCGTCGAGCTCAGTGCCGGGTTCTGGCTGGGCATCACAGGTACGGTCGCCGCCGTCCTGGGCGCGCTGGCCACCGAACTCGTGGGCGGCTCGGTCGTGCTTGTCGGCACAGCGGTGTTGATGGCGGCAGTGGCCACGGACATGACGTTTCAGGCGTTCAGGCCACCGCCCGCGCGTCCCACCGATGCGTCACGCGGGCATGGGCGCATCGGCTCTTGGCGGCTCGCCGTGATTGGACTGCTCGCCGGTGGGTACGCCGGCTTCTTCGGACTGGGTGGGGGGTTCGTGCTGGTGCCGCTGCTTGTGCGCTGGATGCGCTACCCCATCAAGAACGCCATGGGCACGTCTCTCGTTGCGGTGGCGGTGCTGGCGGTGCCGGGAGCGATCACGCACGCCGCGCTCGGTCATGTCGATTGGAACATCGGGGCCCTCATGGCCCTCGGAGTGGTTCCGGGGGCCGTTCTCGGCGCTCGATTCACCGCATCGGCACGTGAGGTGACCGTGCGTGTCGGGTTCGCGCTCATACTCGCGGGCGCGGCCGTGTGGCTGTTCGCGAGCGAGATCGCGAGCATGATGTGAGAGGCCTGACGCACCCGGCGAGCACCACCGAAGCCAAGAAGCTCTGGCCTGCGGTGCGGGCGGCCCACATCATCGCCAACCGTGACGAGTTCATGCGGTATCACGAGGGGCATCCGGAATGGGTGCGGGTCTCACGCGCCGGAGACGTTCTCGTGTTGGGTCGCTGGCGTGCACACCTCGACCTGCTCGCGATTCGAGGTCTGTGGGCCCCCATCGAGCGCATGGGACCTCTTCTGGACCAGGTTCGCCTGCTCGCGGAATCGTGGGGGCGAGGCGGCATCGTGTCGCCGCTCGTCGCCGAATCGCTGGCGGGGCCCTATCGTGAGGTTGGCATGGTTGACCAGGTGAGACTGGTCGCCTTCACGCGTGCGGTCGGCGCCGCTACAGAGCCGCGGTCTCTTCGGTCACGCGGGGTGAGGCTCGCGACCGCCGATGACCTCCCCGCTCTCGTCGACGTGGACGGGCGGTGCTTCGATGCGTTCTGGCTCATGGGGCCCGAGGAGTTCGCGAGGTCGTTCGCGTCTGAGCGCCTGACGGTGTACGAACACCCGGATGGTGGTATCGTCGGATACGCCGCGTGTGCGCTGTCCGGGGCCAGTGTGACCATCAGTCGACTGGCGGTGCTTCCTGAGACTCGCCGCTGCGGGATCGCGACAGCACTGCTTGCCGAGTGCGTCTCGTGGAGTCGAGAGGTGCGAGCGCTGGGCGTGTCGTTGTGCACACAGGAAGAGAACCTGGCTTCGCGCGGGCTCTACGTCATGATGGGCTTCGTCGAGATGGTTGAGCGATACGTGCTTCTGACGGTGGATGCGCACAGTGCGCGATAGCGGCTACACTGTGAGGTGAGCCGTTGCGGATTCCCGCGCGGCACTTGACGGCGAAAGGCCTCACTTCTACCAAGGAGGCGTGAATGCTCAAGGCACTGGTAGTCGATGACGAAGCTCCGGCTCGCTCCGAGTTGCGCTTCCTCCTCGGCGAGGTCGGGGGCGTCGAGGTCGTTGGTGAGGCTGGTAACGCCATGGAGGCGATGCAGCTCATCAAGGCCATCCCTTACGACGTGATCCTGCTCGATATCCAGATGCCGGGGTTGACCGGCGTGCAACTCGCCGAAGCGTTGGCCGCGCATCCCAGGCCCCCGGCGATCGTGTTCATCACCGCGCATTCCGAGCATGCCATCAAGGCCTTCGAGGTCCGTGCGGCGGACTACCTGGTCAAGCCTGTCGAGATGGAGCGCCTGCGAGAGACCGTGGCGCGACTCACGCCGGTAGCCGAGCAGCCCCCCTCGAAGGTCGATCGGGTACTCGTCGAGAAAGCGGGCAAGAAGCTGCTCATCGCCGTTGAGGAGATCCTCTACATCATGGCGAAGGACGATTACAGTTACCTGCACACGTCAAGCGAGCGCTATCTGTCGACCATGTCTCTCGCGGCTCTCGAAGCCAAGCTGGACGCGACAGGGTTCTTCCGGATTCATCGCCGGTACCTCGTGAACCTGTCTTGTGTCAAAGAAGTGGTGCCTATGTACGGTGGCACGCTCCTGCTCACGCTCACCGACGCCGCATCAACCCAGATCCCGGTCTCGCGCAGGCGTGTTCCATCGCTCAAGAAGGCGCTCGGGCTGTAGTTCCTGAGGATCTGCTACTCGACGACCGGCGCGAAGCCGGCGGGAGTGACGGTGTAGCCGGTCGCTTGCAGTGCCGCGAGAATCTGGTCGGAGTTCGCGACCGAGCCGCAGTAGCTGACAGTCACCGTGGATGCCTTCAAGTCGACGGTAGCGCTTCCAATTCCCGCAACAGCGCGCAGCGCGGTCAAGACCTTCTGGGCGTCATCTCGAAGGCTTGCGTTACCTTTCGGCTGGAGAAGGAACTCCGAGCTCGCGCACTCGTCGACGGTCGCGAACTGCATCGATACGATGTCGCCGGTGGCCACGCTGCGATTGCCGATGCTCACGGCGAAGGCGCCCGCGAAGACGATCACCGCCATGACCACGAGCGGGACGAGCTTCGTGTTGCGTGGTTTTCCAGGCTGCACCGGCGCGTGCGGGGGGGCCGGTGCCGGGGCGTGACGCACGGTCGGTGCGTCCTCAACAAGTTCGTCGTCCACGGACAGCAGTACATCCTCGTCATCATCGACTGGTGATGCGGCGGCGCGCGCGCGGGTCTTGTTGCGGATCGCGAGAACAGCGATCAGCCCTCCGAAGCCGAACAGGAGCGCCAGAAGGACTACAGGGAAACTGCTGTTGGTCTGGGGCGCCCCGGCGCCCGGAGCGACGGCACTCAGCGTGTAGTTCACGTTGATGGTGATCGGCTCACCCAACTTGGGATCTTTCGCGACCTTGCGAAGGTAGGAGTAGCCACTCCCGGCGGGCACCGTCTGCAGACCCTCGTCGGCAGTGGATACCTGACCATTCGGCGGGATGAGCACATTCAGGTTCACCTGCTTCACCGGAGACGAAGGCGCCCACTTCACAGCGGCAACGTAGCCGGTGCCGTCGAATCGGAGCACTCCAGGACTGGTGACTTCGATCTGACCTGTGCGCGACTGTGTCAGTGTGAAGGTGTAGACGTCCGAATCACCCACGGTGGCGATTTCGTACTTCACGGTCGGATCCTCGGATGCCGGGCCGTTCAAGATCTCGCCGGCCCACTGAAGCTTGGCTCCGGCTGGAGCAGCGAGTTGGACCGTGACGGGCAACTTCGTCGCGTCGGGCAGTTTTCCGGAGATGAGGAGCACGCTTGAGCCGTCCTCGCTGTGGAGGGTGACTTCAACGGTCTCCCACACGGGGAAGTTCGCTGCGGCAAATCCCGCTGTCGGTCCCACAAGAACCAGAGGGATGGCAAGGGCGAGCAGGATGAGTGTGGACAGTGCGCGGCGCATCGAGACCTCCGGAGCGAGTATGGACGGTCGATCAAGGCGACATCTTAGCAGGGTTCAGGCCAATCGAGCGGCGCTACACACAACGCACGTCATTTCGGGTGAAGTGGGGTAAGGTTCTCTTGGAACCCTATTCGACCATCAGGAGGATGACGTGGAAGCGACGCAGCAGGTACTCGACGCCATGAAGGCAGCCGGAGAGCCGCTCAACGCCGGTAAGGTCGTGGAGATGACAGGCCTCGACCGCAAGGTGGTCGACAAGGCGATGGCCGACCTCAAGAAGTCCGGCGACATCGAGTCACCGAGGCGCTGTTTCTGGCAGCCCGCTCCGTAATCTCCGGGGACCGCAACGCAGACGGCCGTGCTATTCTTGCCGCGTCCACGCCCGACCACGTATCGCGAGGACCGCACCGTATGATTTCTCACAACCCCGAGGAGCCCCTCCTCGCCGACCGTCCCGAGCACCCCGAGGAGGCGTGCGGCGTCTTCGGCGTGTACGCGCCGGGTGAAGACGTGGCGCGCTTGACGTACTTCGGCCTGCACGCTCTTCAACATCGCGGTCAAGAGAGTGCGGGAATCGCCGTGGGCGACGGCGAGACGGTCACGGTGACCAAGAACCTCGGGCTGGTGAGCCGGGTGTTCAAGGAAAGCGACCTGGACTCGCTCACCGGCGACGTGGCGATCGGTCACACCCGCTACTCGACGACCGGCACTTCATCGGCATGGGAGAACGCCCAGCCGCACCTCTCGACGATCGGGCGCCAGGGCATCGCTTTGGCGCACAACGGCAACCTCGTCAACACGAGTGAGCTGCGAGACGCGCTTCAAGGGCGAGGCATCCGCTTCCGTTCCACCACGGACTCGGAAGTGATTGCGACGCTCATCGCGGCGTTCACGCAGCAGCACAATCGTCTGCGGGACGGGATCCGAGAGACGATGCAACTCATCGACGGCGCCTACGCCGTTGTGCTGATGACCGAGCACGCGCTTTACGCCTTTCGCGATCCGCACGGGGTCAGGCCGCTCGTGTTGGGTCGACTCGAGGGCGACGGATGGGTCGTGGCCAGCGAGACGTGCGCGCTCGACATCGTGGGCGCGCGATTCGTTCGTGACGTCGAGCCGGGCGAGGCGCTCAAGATATCGACTGATGGACTCGAGACGCTTCAGGCAGTTCCGGGTCAGAAGCGCTCCATGTGCATGTTCGAGTTCGTCTACTTCGCGCGTCCGGACTCAGAGATCTACGGCTGCTCGCTGTATGAGGCGCGGCGTCTCATGGGCGTGGCACTGGCCGGCGAAGCGCCGATCGAAGCCGATCTCGTCATCGGTGTCCCGGACTCAGGGGTACCGGCGGCGGTCGGCTACGCTCAAGGCAGCGGCATCCCCTTCGGTGAGGGGCTCGCCAAGAACCGCTACGTCGGGCGGACGTTCATCTCACCGTCGCAGACGCTGCGACAGCAGGGCATCCGGCTGAAACTCAACCCGTTCAAGCACGCGATCAAAGGCAAGCGCCTCGTGGTGGTGGACGACTCCATCGTGCGCGGCAACACCACAAGGAAACTCGTACAGCTGCTGCGGGACGCAGGGGCGGCTGAAGTGCACATGAGAATCACCTCTCCGCCCGTCGTGTGGCCATGTTTCTACGGCATCGACACGGATACGCAAGAGCAGCTCATCGCCGCGTCGCATACGGTAGAAGAGATCCGCGAGCACATCGGCGCGGATTCTTTGGCGTATCTGTCCCTGCCCGGCATGGTGGGGGCGACGGGAACCGCTGCCGAAGACTTCTGTCTCGCCTGTTTCAACGGCGAGTATCCCATCGAGATCCCCCAGTCCAGCCGAAACGGCAAGATGGCGCTCGAGTCGTGCGGGGCGGTCGAGACTCGTGACTGACGAGAAGCGCCGTCCCATCACGTATCGCGACGCAGGGGTCGATACCGCTGCGGGCGCGCACGCCGTTGAGAGAATCCGCGAGAGTGTGCGAAGCACCTACCGCCCCGAGGTCATAGGCGACATCGGCGGGTTCGGAGGCATGTTCTCGGCGGCGGCTTTCAAAGGTATGCGCGAGCCGATCCTCGTCTCGGCCACCGACGGCGTTGGCACGAAGCTCAGGGTCGCGCAGCTTCTCGGAAAGCATGACACCGTTGGGATCGATCTGGTCGCGATGTGCGTGAACGACATCCTCGTGACCGGTGCGGAGCCACTGTTCTTCCTCGACTACATCGCCACGGGGAAGCTCGATGGCGAGTTGGTCGGGAGCATCGTTGAGGGAATCGCCGAGGGATGCCGGCAAGCCGGCTGCGCCTTGATCGGTGGCGAGATGGCCGAGCACCCCGACGTGATGCCGGTTGATGACTACGACCTGTCGGGTTTTTGCGTCGGCGTCGTGGATCGGCCCGACGTGATCGACGGCTCGACGGTGAAGCCGGGCGACGTGGTGCTCGGACTGGCCTCGAGCGGGCTGCACAGCAACGGATTCTCACTTGTGCGCAAAGCGCTTGTCGAGGGGCGGGAGGGCGAGCTCGCGCTGGCGCGCGTCGACTTGGGAGGCGTGAGCTTGGGCGAGGCGCTACTCACCCCGACTCGCATCTACGTCAAGACGGTGTTGGGAGTGGTGCGTTCGGGCGCACCCATCAAGGCGATGGCCCACATCACCGGCGGGGGTATCACTGAGAACCTCGATCGCGTGCTCCCCAAGGATTGCGATGCGGTGATCCATCGAGGTTCGTGGCGGGTGCCTCGCATCATCGAGACGGTCGTCGAGGCCGCGGCGCTGTCAGCGGACGAGGCTCACCGGACATTCAACATGGGTATCGGCATGGCGCTCGTGATGGATCCGTCCGACGCGCCGACCGCCGCTGTGGCGTTGCGCGCCGCCGGTGAGACGGTATCTGAGATCGGGGAGATCGTGGTTGGCCAGGGCAGGGTGCTCTACACGGGGTAGTCAAGCTGCACCGGGAACAGAACAGAAGGGCGGCCGGAGGGGTGACGACACGGTGACGACTCAAGACCAACTTCGCTTGGGCGTGCTCATATCAGGCTCCGGCACCAATCTGCAGGCGATCATCGACGCGAGCGAATCAGGCGCGCTTGATGCGAGAATCGCGGTGGTGATCTCGAGTCACGAGGCAGCAGCCGGGCTTGAGCGGGCTCGCCGCCACGGTATCGACGCGATGCACGTCGATCGAGGAGCGTTCGACTCAGGCTCAGCCTACAATGCTCGGCTGCTCGACGAGTTCCAGTCGCGCGGCGTCGACCTCGTGGTCATGGCCGGCTACATGCGCCTGCTTGGCAAAGAGGTGCTCGACGCTTACCCGAACGCGGTGGTGAACATCCATCCGGCCCTTCTGCCGGGCTTCGTTGGCGCGAACGGAATCCGTGACGCCTTCGAATACGGCGTGAAAGTCACGGGGGTGACCGTACATTTCGCGAACGAGGTCTTCGACGAGGGCCCGATCATCGCCCAAGAGTCCGTTCGGGTTGCAGAAGATGACACGCTCGCGTCGCTGGAGGCGAAGATGCACGAGGTCGAGCACCGGCTCTACCCGGCCGCACTGCAGCTGATCGCCGAGGGCCGCGTGAGCGTCGAGGGCCGTCGAGTCCGAATCGCGCCGCCACTGTGAGGCGTTCGAAGGGGGCGACGTGGACGTTCTGACCGCTCTTGGGCTCGCGTTTCCCGCAGGGCTCAACGCCTACATCCCGCTTCTCGGCCTCGCTCTGGCACAGCGTTTCGGCGTGCTTCAGCTCGGGGCTCCGTGGAGCGGTATCGGTCAGTGGTGGGTCATCGCGCTCGTGAGTGTGCTGCTGCTGGTCGAGCTGTTCGTCGACAAGATCCCACTGGTCGATCACATCAACGATGCGATGCAGACGGTGGTGCGTCCGGCAGCGGGCGCGGTGCTGGCGGTGGCCGCGAGTGGTCAGGTTGGCGAGAACTACCCGGTCGTGATGGTCGTACTCGGCGTGGTGCTCGCCGGAGGGGTGCATGCCGCCAAGGCGACGGCGCGGCCGGTCGTCAACGCTGCGAGCGGCGGTGTGGGCGCCCCGGTCGTGAGCGTTCTCGAGGACGTCGTTGTGATCGCGACGACCGCTGTGGCGATATTCATGCCGGTGCTCACCGTGACCGTGTTGGTGCTGTTCGTCTGGGCGTGGTGGCGGTTCTATCGTCGCCGCACCAGCGTGCGTGTCGGCGTCTGATGCGGTCAGGCGCGATCGCGCATCACTCGTCGGTTGTTCCCGTCGCACGTCACCCCCTGCTATATTCACTCATTGTGCGCCACCTGCTGGTGGCGGGGACTCTTGGTAAGGGAAGGAGCGGGTATGAAGCGTCACGTACGCACGGCACTCGCGTTCGCGCTCGTCACGGCGCTCTCGGCTGGGCTCGTGGGTTGCTCGGAGCCGACCGAGGACAAGACGTCGACTCCGACGTCGACAGAGGTCAAGATCGGATTCGCCGCGCCGTTGACCGGTGACAACGCGCTGTACGGCGAGGGCATGAAGCGTGCCGTCCAGATCGCCATCGATGAGGCGAACGCCTCTCAGGAAGTCAAGGACGCCGGGTACACGTTCGTCTTGAACGCGCAAGACGATGCCGGTGATCCAAAGCAGGCGGTCAACGTGGCCACCGTGCTCGCAGGTGACTCCGGCGTGGTGGGAGTCGTTGGTCACTTCAACTCGGGCTGTTCGATCCCGGCGGCTCCGGTCTACGAGGATGCGTCTCTGGCCATGGTGACCGTCTCGTCGAATCCGGCGTTGACGGCCACCGGACTTCAGAACGTCAACCGCATCGTCGCGAAGGATGACGCACAGGGCGGCTACGCCGGAGCGCTGGCGATGAGGCTGGGCTTTGACAAGGTCGCAGTCGTCGACGACGGCACTCCCTACGGCCAGGGCCTGGCAGCCGAGTTCAAGAAGGCGTTTACCGCCGCAGGCGGAACCGTGGTCGCCGAGGATCGCATCCAGGCCAAAGAGGTCGACTTCTCGGCACTCGTGACCAAACTCAAGAGGGCCAAGTCATCCGCGGTCTACTACGCGGGCGCACACACCGAGGGCGCCTTGCTCACCAAGCAGATGAAGGAGTCCGGCCTGAAGGTGCCGGTCATGGGTGGCGACATGCTCTACACCCCCGAGTACATGAAGATCGCCGGGGGCACGAACGCAGAAGGTGACATCGCCACGTCGCTCGGTCTGCCGCTCGAGCAGCAGCCCAAGGGCGTTGAGTTCGCGGCCAAGTACCAGGAGAAGTACGGCGCGGCCCCCGAGGCCTACGACAGCTACGCCTACGACGCCGCATGGACGATCATCAACGCGGTCATCGGTGCGGGTAACGACCGGACGGCAGTCATGATGGCGATTCGCGCGGGCTCGATCGAAGGTGTCACCGGAGTGGTGTCGTTCGACGAGAACGGCGACAACAAACAGCAGATCATCTCGGCCTACAAGGTCGAAGCGGGCGCGTGGAAGCAGATCACCGAGTAACGCAGAAGCGACATCGGATGTTTCTGACAGGCCGGTCCCGCGTATCGCGGGGTCGGCCTGTTTCCTCTTCGGCCGCACAGGCTACAATGTGCGCACTTCCGCAGTTCGGCACATCTCGTCTCAAGAGGGGGATCACGCCCATGAACGACACGCCTATCCGTCGGGCACTCGTTTCGGTCACCGACAAGTCCGGAGTCGTCGAGTTCTGCCGCGCGCTGTCGACCGAGTTCGGCGTCGAGATCGTCTCGACCGGAGGTACTGCCAAGACGCTTGCCGACGCCGGTGTCCCCGTGCGCCCGATCGATGACCTGACCGGCTTTCCCGAGATGATGGACGGTCGCGTCAAGACGCTGCACCCGCGCGTGCACGGAGGGCTTCTCGCAAGGCGCGACGTGCCCGCGCACATGGCGGCCGCTGATGAGCACGGCATCGGGATGATCGATCTCGTGTGCGTGAACCTCTACGCCTTCGAGGCGACCATCGCCAAGCCCGGCGTGACCGAGGAAGACGCCATCGAGAACATCGACATCGGCGGGCCCTCGATGTTGCGCAGCGCCGCGAAGAACTTCGCGAGCGTGACCGTGGTGACCGACCCGGCGTGTTACGACTCCGTGCTCGCCGAGATGCGCGCGAACGGCGGGGCGACCACGCTTGAGACCCGCCGCGCCTTCGCGACCGAGGTCTTTCGCACCACGAGCGCGTATGACAGCGCGATCTGGATGTACCTGTCCGACTACCGCGCGACCGCCTTCCCGAACGAGGCTCGTTTTCGTCTCGAGAAAGTCCAGAACCTGCGCTACGGCGAGAACCCCCACCAAGGCGCGGCGTTCTACCGCTTCGTCGACGCGAAGGAGAACACGCTCGCACGTGCCGAACAGCTCCAGGGCAAGGAGCTCAGCTACAACAACATCCTCGATACCGACGCCTGCTGGACGGCGGTGCGTGAGTTCACCGAGCAGTCGGCGGTCGTGATCGTCAAGCACACCAACCCGTGCGGCACCGCGATCGGCGATGACATCGTCGCCGCGTATCGGCGCGCACACGACGCCGACCCGATCAGCGCGTTCGGCGGCGTCATGGCGTTCAACCGCACCGTCCCAGCCGCGCTCATCGAGGCCATCTACGCGAACGGTCAGTTCGTGGAGGCCATCATCGCGCCGGATTATGAGCAGGCCGCGCTCGAGCTCCTCGCGAGCAAGCCGAATATCCGGGTGCTGAAGACGGGTGGGGTGCGCGCCGTGGGCGGTCACTACGAGAGCCGCGCGGTCGAAGGCGGCATGCTGATCCAGGAGAGCGACGCGATCGTCGAGGAGCCCTCGACGTTCACGGTGCCCACGAAGCGTCAGCCGACCGCCGAAGAACTCGAGCAGCTGTTGTTCGCGTGGCGCGTGGCCAAGAGCGTGAAGAGCAACGCGATCCTTCTCGCTCGCGACTTCGTGAGCGTTGGCGTGGGAGCCGGGCAGATGAATCGCGTGAACTCGGCGCGCATCGCTGTGGCGCAGGCCGGCGAGAAGGCCCGCGGCGCGGTGGCGGCAAGCGACGCGTTCATGCCGTTCGCGGACTCGCTCGAGGTCGTCGCCGACGCAGGAGTGACCGCAGTCATCCAGCCAGGCGGCTCGGTGCGCGACGAAGAGGTCATCGCCATGGCCGACGAACGTGGCATCGCGATGGTCTTCACCGGTCACCGTCACTTCCGGCACTGAGTCTGGCATGAGCGCGTGTCGTCTCGTACTGTCGCCAGCCTCTGAGCGCGGGTGGTTCGGGGGCCGGGCCCTCGTCGCGCACGACGTCGTTCGCATCGACGCGGACGTCTCGCTGTCCGAGGCAGGCCACGCCCTGCAGGCCGAGTTCGAGGGCTCCGGCAGCGGCCTGACCGCAGTGCTCGCGGCCTACGACGGCGTCTGCACGGTCGTGCGCTTCTCGGCGGTGAGCGTCGGCGTGCCCGACGCCGCGCTGCCCCCGGCGCCTCTTTCGCCTGCAGACCCGTTGCTGACAGAGGTCGCATGGGATCTCGCACCACGCGCTTTTCGGGCGGGCGTCGAAGAAGTCCGCGAGCGGATCGCGGCCGGAGACGTCTACGTGTTGAACCTGACGACCCGCTTGCGAGGAACCCTTGCCGTCGACGGTCCTGACGCCGCCTTCGCGGTGCTCGAAGCGCGCGCTGCCGCTGATATGGCGGCGCTGTTCACGGGGCTGCCGGGAGCGACGCCGTGGATCGCGAGCGTCTCGCCCGAGCGGTTCTTGCGGGTGCGACGTGACGGACGGGGAAGCGACGCACCACTGCTCGCGCAGATCGAGCCGATCAAGGGCACGCGCCCCCGGGGGTCGACTCCTGAGGCGGATGAGCGTCTCGCCGCCGAACTGCTTGCGAGCCACAAAGAGCGCGCCGAACACGTGATGGTGGTCGACATGGAGCGAAACGACCTGGGCGTGAACAGCGTGCCCGGCAGCGTCCACGTGGAGCCGCTCTACGAGGTCGTGGCCACCCCGTACTGCCACCAGCTCGTATCGACCGTGCGAAGCACGCTTCGCCCCGAGACGACCTTCGCTGACCTGCTCGAGGCCACGTTCCCGTGCGGCTCGGTGACGGGTGCGCCGAAGCGGGCGGCGATGAGCATCATCGCCGGACTCGAGGCGACCGCGCGCGGGGTGTACTGCGGCGCGCTGCTGGTGGCGATGCCTGGCGAGATGGACTCCTCGGTGCTCATCCGCACGCTCGAGGGCGAGCAGGGCGAATCCGGCTCAGCGTTTTGGGGGACGGGGGCCGGGCTCACCTATGACTCGGATTCTGCGGCCGAGTATCTCGAGGTGCTGCTGAAGGCCTCACCCGTGACGGGCGATGGGACAGCGCCGGTGGCTCTTCGCGAGACGATGCGCGTGGCTGCCGGACGCGTTTCGCTGCTCGATCGCCACTTGGCGCGCCTAGCGAGCGGGGGCGTTGGCCCCAGCGTGCTCGCGCGCGTTCGTGAGGCGATCGCTGAGCTGCTGTTGTCGCCCGAGGCCGCTGCACCGTATGCGCGCCTGGGAGTGAGCGTCACGGCGGATGGCTCTGTGAGCGTCGGCCTGAGCTCAGAGCCCTCATCGCTTTGTGTGGCGCATGGTCCGCGCATCGCTGCGATCGAGGTCGCGGCAGCGTCGGCGTTGCCGCCCGCCGCGGCCAAGCCCGCCAGTCGGCGTTTCTGGGATCGCGCACATACGCGTGCCGGACTCGCGGGCGCCGATCAGGCCGTGCTGCACACGCCGGATGGTGTGCTCATCGACGGTTCGACCGCGACGCTGTGGCTTGTGCGCGATGGTGGGCTGCTGACGCCGCTCTCGCCGCCAGCGGTAGCAGGCGTCGCTCGCGAGCTGGTCTTCGATGTCGCGCGCGCCGCGGGCATCAGCGCACGGGAATGCCGTCTGACGCTCGCCGACCTGGAGGCCGCCGACGAGGTGTGGCTCAGCAACGCGGTTGGCGGGTTCGTGCCCTCGCGCGGACGAGGCGGACCGGTGGGCGAGCGCATCGCGCGCTACGACCGCGCGGGGTCTCTTCGCCCGAGCGTGACCGGCGGGGCCTGAACGCCCTGCTCGGCGAGTCTGCGCTGCAGTCGCTTGACGTATTCGTGCCGCACCCCGATGCGGTTGGGGTACGACGTGACCCGAATCATGGTGTTGACCACGACGGTTGGCAAAGCGATCTCGGCGAAACGCACGGACGGTTCGGCGCCGGTGACGCAACCTTCGACTTCGGCGACCACTTCGCGCGCGGTCAGTAGAGCGATGCGCTCAACGAGTTCGAGATCGCTGCCATAGTCGATCGTGAGCGGCACGGTCAGGATGTATTCGCTGTCAATCGACGAGAAGTTCGTGACGAGCGAGCGACCCATCACCGAGTTCGGAACGATGACGATCTCGTTGCTGGGCTTCTGTATCGCCGTGTTTCGCCACGTGACATCGAGCACCGTGCCCTCCTCGCCGGTCTCGAGCCTGATGAAGTCACCTGGCTCGATCTGGCGAGATGCGAGCACCTGCACACCGCTGATGACGTTCTCGAGAGTCGGCTGCAAGGCCAGGCCCACGGCCAGGCCACCGATGCCCAGCGCCGTGATGAGAGGTGTGATGGAGACACCGAGCGCGGCCAGTATCGACAGGCCACCCAGCACCCAGACGGTGCCACGCGTCAGGTTCACGAAGATGGTGCTCGCGGGCAGGCGTGAGTCCTCGCGTGCGGTGTAGACGCCCACGAGACGCCCGAGCACGCGGGCCGCGAACGCGGTTCCGGTAGCGACGAAGATGACCTGCCACGCATCGGTCGCGATCGTTGACCATGCCAAGGGCATCACCAGGTGCTTCTCGGCAAGAAACGCTCCGATCAGCGCCCCCGACAAGGAGGGGAGACCGTACAGGGCGCTCGCCAAGGCGATTCCCGGTGCCCATTCGGCACGCACGAACCGCGAGTGCAGGCCGCGATGGAGCAGCAGGTCAACAATCACGCCGACAAGCGTCGCGCTTGCCAACGCGAGCAATGCGTCGCCGTACGTGGTCAGGAACGGTGCGATCATGATGGTCTCCTTGGCGATGATGTGAGGCCGATCTGGAACTGCGGGACGCAGAGTTCTTCCCACGTGCACCCGCGACAGGCTTTCTCGCGCCACACCGGGAGGGCTGCGGTGAGTGCGCGCGACGGGCGAAACGGGCGCGTCTCGCCGGGCGTGAGCCCCAGCAGCTCCACGGCGAGGTCGTCGATCCGGCGAATGACCTGCTCGCCGGAGCTTTCGCTTGTGCAGAGTCCGTCGACCAGATGGCAGCACGCGGCGCAGACCGCATCAGGACCCTCGACGACGAGCGCGTCCTCACCGGCGAGACGTGCAATGACCGACTCGAGGTTCTCGACGAATTCGCCTGTGTAGCCTTCACCTCGGAAGAAGTGAAGGCAGATCCAGTGATGGCCGCGGAGGGTGACGGAATCATTCATGGTGACATCGTACGCAAAGCGGAAGCAACACGCTCGTTGACCGCGTGGGCGTCGGCGGCTAGACTATCGTCTGCTCCGCGCCCCGCGGGGAGCCGGGCCGACGCCCGCAGGTTCGGACCGGGCCGTTAGCTCAGTTGGTAGAGCAGGGGACTTTTAATCCCAAGGTCGTAGGTTCGAAACCTACACGGCCCACCACATATGCCCCCATCGTCTAGTGGCCAAGGACTCCGCCCTTTCAAGGCGGCAACAGGGATTCGAATTCCCTTGGGGGCACCAT